>DAITMG010000054.1:10358-18892 GCA_036835265.1 Erythrobacter sp.
TGATGATGGCCAGACTGATGATGGAGCGGGTGATGATGGCACCGCGGGGCCGATGCCGTCCGGGAATGGCGACCGCGATCGTCTGATCCGCCTGCTGCACAAGGTAGCAGGCACGGCTGCGATTTTTGGCGAGGCCGAGCTCGGCCAGCTTGCCGCCGAGCTCGAGCGCGCGCTCAAGCTCGCCTTGGACAACGCCGTCGTCGAAAAGCTGGCCGGCAATCTCATCGCGCACGCGAAAAGCCCGGTAGCGGAGCCAACCTATGCCAAGCGCGGTGGGCTCTAAGAGCCTTCGCGGCGATCCCCCCCCCCTCAATCCCCCGTCGATCCCCCCTCATGCTGCGCCCGGGGGCTGCGGTGAGGCTGGAGGCCAAGCGTGCGACTGTTCGAGCGCGCGCTGCATCGCGCCGCGTCCCGGACCATCAGGAGCAGGCCAGGCTGAGCCTGATTTCCCCACACAGCCCTCGAACAAGCGCATCGCCTGATCGCAAGCGCGACATCCGCCTGCCCAATCCCGATCTTTGCGAAAACACAAACGCAAACGGCGGAGCCCGAAGGCCCCGCCGCGCGTCTGGTTCATGCCTGTGGCGCAGAGTGGCGCTCGATCAGAAGGCCACGCGAACACCGAAGCGCACGCCCCACAGCGAACCGTTGATGTTGGTCGCTTCGTTGGGTGCGCGGAAGTTCGAGTACGAGTACTGACTGCACGCCTCGTTGGCGCAGGTCACGTTAACCACGGGCGCCGTATAGGGGAAGCCAACCTGACGAATGCTGCCCCAATCGCTGTTGATCAGGTTGAGCACGTTCTCGACATCCGCCAGCAGTTCGATCTTGCCGCCGAACACGAACGGCACTTGCTGACGCACCGACAGGTCCAGCTTGTGGACCCACGGGGTCTTGCCGATGTTCTTCGCAGCGATCTGGCCCTGAGACCCGTCCAGCTCAGAGTTCTGGATGAAGTTCTGGAACGCGGCAAAGTCGAAATCCGGAGCATAGACGACGTTCGGGTCTGCAGTCGGGCTGCTGACGTTCGGCACGTAGAGCAGGTTGCGCTGATTGCGCCCGACGATGCCGAACACATTCGAACGGTTGTTGCCCGAAGCCTGATCAGCAAAGGTGAAGCTGTAGGGCTGGCCCGAACGGACATTGTAGAACAGCTCGATGCGGGTGATGTTGTCCCCGAACAACTCGGCATCATAGCCCCCGACCAGTCGGAACTGGTGATCGCGCTGATAGTTCGAGATGCCCTGCGCTGCGAAGTTCGGATCAAGGCCGACGGCGGTGTTGGTGTAGTTCGAGAACGCCACCGACGAGGTGCCCGGGTTCTGATCCTCGGCGTCCTGGTAGGTGTAGGCCCCATTCAGGAAGAAGCCCGAGTTCCAGCGCTTGTTGAAACGCGCCACCACGTTCAAGCTATCGCCGAAATCGGTGTTGGTGAGCAGAATGTCGGTATTGGTCCCGGTGAAGCCCGGCAGGATGCCATAACGCGGACGGCCATCAGGCAGTGTCTGGCCGGTCCGGACCGACCGCAGATCGGTCCACTCGAGCGCATCCCTGACCGTCGAATAGATGACATCAACGCCAAGGTTCCAGCCATCGCCGAGGAACCCGAGGTTGGCTTCGTAGTCAGCCGAACCCGAGAAACGCCACTGCGAAGGCGGATTGAAGTTCGGATCGATCGCGTTGGTCGGCGCAGCGCCCGCACCAGCCCCACGAATGGCAGCGAGAAGTTCCTGCGGGATGCCGGTTCCGCCCGTCACATTGTTCAGGGTCGCAGCGCCAATCGCCTGGACCTGGTCCGGGGTCAGACCCGAAATACCCGAAATGCTGAAAGTCCCGTCTTCGGCGCGCCGCACCTGCGCGCGGCCGAGGGTCGGCCCGGGGTTCGAATAGCTGTTCGAGATCCAGACGTTCGGGTTGCCGCCGCCGAAGATGCCGGCCGAGCCGCGGAGCTGCAGGCGGTCGGTCGGCTGCCAGTTGATGCCAAAGCGAGGCTGGAACAGATCACGACCATTCAGAGTGGTTGTGTTCGGGAAGCCGAAACGAGCGAGAAAGCTATCGTTGGCGAACGGACGATCGGGTGAGTCGAACAGGTCGTAGCGCATGCCCGCAACCACCGTCAGGGTATCGGTCACGTCGATCGTATCCATGATGCCGAAAGTCCAGCTGTTGTTCTGGAAATCGGCGGTCACGGTATCGATGCCACCGCGCAGCGGGACAGCGATGTCGACTTCGGCAGCCCGGCGGGCCTGCAACTGATCGATCCCGTCAAACAGCCAGGCTCCCGAGACGCGCTGAGCGAACAGGTTGCGGATATCCTGCCTGCGGCGCTCGGCGATTAACTTGACCGTGTGGTTGTTCAGGTTCAGCGTAGCCGCGAATTCGACGGCCAGCGACTGGCTGTCCAGCTCGTTGGCCTGACGGCTGATGTCAGGGCCAAACCGGAGGCGTTCGACGCCCGACGGGCACTGCAGCGGGTTGCCCGATGCGAGCGGATCAAGACAGACCTGAAACTGGCCAAAATCACGATTGCCACCAACCGGCACCTGCAGACGCACATAGTCGGCATAGGAAACACGCAACTGGGTCGAGAAGCTGTCCGACCACTGGTTGTTGGACTGAACCGTGCCGAAGTGGTTGACCGCGCCCTGTGTGTAATTGTTCGACAGCAGGCTGAAGGTCGGGTTGGTGGCGTTGATCTCGCCAGCCCCGGTTTGCCCGGCGAGCAAGCTGCTTTCGTTCCAGATGTAGGTTGCGGTCAGACGGTGACCATCGGCAACGTTCCAGTCGAGCTTGGTGACCAGCTTGTCGTCCTTTTCGACGATGCTGTCGGCCACGCCAAGCGTGTCGAAGCCGTAGACGCTCTGGGCGATGTCACCGATCTGCGAAATCTCCGCAGGTGTAATACCAAGCTGCGAAGGGTCGACGTTTGCAGGGACGGTGTCGCGGGTGCGTTCGTAGGTGACCGCGAAGAACAGCTTGTCCTTGATGATCGGGCCGGTGACCTGGGCGGTGTAGATCTGCGATTCGAACTCGCCGACGCGGGTCAGGTTGCGGGCACGGTCGCCGCGCAGGTTATCATCCTGATAATAGGCGCCGCCCAGGAAAGTGAAGCGGTTGCCGCCGGAACGCAGCTGCGCATTGATCGCGCCGCCCTGGAAAAAGCCCTGTTGAATATCAACCGGGGCAATTTCGACCGCAAATTCGCTGATCGCATCAAGCGGCACCGGGCCGCGTGCGGAAACGAGGCCGCCCGATTCGAGACCAAACGGATCCCCGAAGGCCACACCATCAACGGTGAAGCGGTTGAAACGGTTGTTCTGACCCAGAATGCTGATCGCACCTCTGTTGGTGGCGTCGAGCGTCACCAGCGGATCACGCGCAGCAAGGTTGCGGATGTCGCGGTTGATGTTGGCGACGCCAGCGATGTCGCGGGCGTTCAGCACGGTCGCAGCGCCGGTGGCGAGCGTGATCGACGACCTCTGACGCGCGCCCGAAACCACGATGGTCTGCCCCATGTCGGCAAGCACCACGCCGATACGCTGTGCCTGACCTGCCGTGAGGAAGCCAACTTCCTGTTCGGCCGATTCGTAACCATCAGCAGTCACGACCACCGTGAAGGGACCGCCCAGACGCAGGCCGCTGGCGTTGAAGCCGCCTGCAGAGTCGGTGGTCTGAGTAGACGTGGTGCCCGACGGCACGTGCGTGACGGTCACGGTAGCGCCCGGGATAGCGGCTCCGTTCTGATCGGTAACATTGCCGCGCACCGACGAGGTGGTTTCTTGGGCGAACGCTGGCGTAGCGATCGTGGTCGTCGCGGCAAGACTGGCGACGCTCGCTGCGAGAAGATATTTGAGTTTCATGGCTAGGGGCCCCTGGTCACGGTGGAAAAATGTGAGCGGGGCTCCCGATAGGAATGTTCCAAGACTCAAACGCGACTGTTTTGTGACACCTGTGTGAAATTCATTTCGGTTGCGTTTCTGCGCTCGCGCGAGAACCGCGCCTCGCCCTGGAAACTGGCGCAATCGCGAGGGTTGCATCCACTGTTGCCCGGTTGCAACGAGCGCCGATATTCTGCCTGCTGGCCCACCTCGGCGGGCCTATCAGGCGAGGTTGATCTCGCGCAGGCGCTGGGCAAGGAAATCGTGCGCGGTGATCGGCTCGAGCGCGAGGTCCGTCTCCGCGTGAAGCGGTCGCTCGAGCGGTTCGATCAGGTAGTCCGGGCGGAAATGCAGGAAGAACGGCATCGAATAGCGCGAGCGCGCCGCCGCCGCCCCGCGCGGATTGACCACCCGGTGCGTGGTCGAGCGCAGGCGAGCGGCTGTCAGGCGCTCGAGCATATCGCCGACATTGATGACGAGCGCGCCTTCGGGCACTTCCACCGCGCGCCATTCGCCCGCTTTCGTGAGCAGTTCGAGCCCGGCTTCCTCGGCACCGAGCAGGAGCGTGATCGTGTTGATATCGCCATGCGCGGCGGCCCGGATCGCGCCTTCGGGAGCATCAGGGCCAAGCGGGGGATAATGGAGCAAGCGCATCACCGAATTGCCATCCTCGACCGTGGGCGCAAAGAAGCCGCGCGCAAGGCCCAGATGAAGCGCGATCGCCTCCAGCACGCGCAAGCCCACCGCCTCGAAGGCCGCGAACAGATCCGTGAAGGTTTCACGAAATTGCGCGATCTCGCTCGGCCAGATATTGGGCGCCATGTATTGGCTCAAGGGGTGCCCGGGCGCCAGATCGCGCCCGACGTGCCAGAATTCCTTCAGATCGAAGATCGCTGCGTCTTTCGCCTTCTCAGTGCCGAACGGGGTGTAGCCGCGCGCGCCGCCCGCGCCGATCGCATAGGCCCGCTTGGCCTCGTCGGGGAGCGCGAAGAACGCCTTTGAGAGCTTCTCGGCCTCATGGATCAGATCCTGGTCGATCCCGTGGTCGCGCACCACGGCAAACCCGTATTCGGCAAAGCTGCGCCCCAGTTCATCGGCGATGCCTTCAAGCGGCTTGGCGAGCGAGACGCTCGCAATGTCGGCGCGGGTGGTGCTCTGGGGGCTGGTGGTTGCAATGCTCATGCACGCGGTCTTACACCTGCACAAAGCGCGGCGGCAAGAGCGCTAGAGCGGCAGGAACAGGCTGGCGAGCGCCGCGCTCATCAGATTGGCAAGGCTGCCTGCGGCCAGCGCCTTCAATCCCAGCTGCGCGATCACCGGGCGTTGATTGGGCGCAAGGCCCCCGGTCACCGCCATCTGGATCGCGATCGACGAGAAATTGGCAAAGCCGCACAGTGCAAAGGTGATGATAGCGCGGCTGCGTTCGGGCAGCTCGGCAGCCGACATGGCGCCCAGATCGATAAAGGCGACGAATTCGTTGAGCACGATCTTGGTGCCAAACAGCCCGCCTGCGACCTGCGCCTGTTCCCAATCGGCAATGCCGATGAGGAACATCACCGGGGCAAACACGATGCCGATCAGCCGCTGGAAACTCAGCGTGCCAAGCCAGCTCGCCGCATCGGCGCCGAGCGGGATGCCAAGCTGTTGCGCGGCCGCGACCAGCATCCCGCCGAGCCCCGCAAGCAGGCCATTGGCGAGCGCCACGAGCGCGACGAACACCATCACCATCGCCCCCACGGCAACCGCGAGCTTGACCCCGGTTTGCGTGCCCTGCGCCGCCGCCTCGATCAGGTTTGCCGGGCGCTGGCCTTCCTCGAAGGTTTCCGCGATTTCGACCTCATGCGGCTTGCCCGCTTCGACCATCGCCGCCGGCCCGGCCGCGCTGATCCGCGCCTGCGGGAGTTCGACCTCTTCTCCGCGCGGGTTCACCATCGTCACGCGGGTGCGATGATCGGTCACCGCGCTGCCGGCGGGCTTGCGCATCGCGAGCACCTGCAGCGGCTCTGCCGGGTCATCGGGCATGATAATCTTGGCCATCAGAATGCCGCCGGGCGCCGACATGAAGGCGGCCGCGAGAAGATAGGGCACGGCCTCGGTGCCGATGAAGCTTGCATAAGCGGCGAGGATCGTTCCCGCCACCCCCGCCATCCCGACGGTCATCAGCGTGAACAGGCGCGAAGGCGAGAGCGAGGCGAGATAGGGCCGCACCACCAGCGGGCTTTCAGACTGACCCACGAAGATGTTGGCCGCAGCACCCAGCGCCTCGACCCGGCTGATCCCGGTTGCCCAGCCGATCGCCCCTCCCACCCAGCGCACCAGGCGCTGCATGATCCCGAGATGGTAGAGGATCGAGACGATCGCCGCGAAGAATACGATCACCGGCAGCGCGGCGATCACGAAGGCGTTGGCAAAGGGATTTTCCCCCATCGGCCCAAAGAGCGTTTCGATGCCGACTTTCGAGTAGTCGAGCAGCGCGATCACGCCGCTGGCCAAAAAGCCGATCAGCGCGACGCCGAAATCGGTCCGCAAGACCAGCAGCGCCATCACCGCCTGCAACCCGAAAGCAGAGGCGACGATCCGCAGATTGACCTGCTTCTTGGCCGAGGACAGCGCATAGGCGACCGCCAGGATCGCGACAATTCCAACCAGGCTCGAGGCATAGCTCGCGGCGTTTTCGTTCATGCAACAAGGCCACTCATGAAATGCCGATTGCGGCGATGCCCTCGGGGTCAGAACCGTGATTGCGGTCAGGGTGTGATCTCTCGCGCAAGGTCGATAGGTTTATCATGCCAGCCCCGCTGCGCTTCGCCCCTGACGCGCAAATGTCGCAAAGCCGTGTGGCAGCCTCTGTTGGCGGGTGCAAGCCGCGAATGCGCAGGCAAGCGGATGAATGCGCGCGCATTCCTGTCCCATTGGCCAGCTGCAATGGCCAGTTGCAATGGCCAGTTGCAATCGCCTTTTGCAATGGCCTTTTGGAATTGCGCGCATTACGCCCGTCGGCAATGAGCGAGCCCGATCTGTTCCCCGAGCGCACAGCCGCCTCCCCGCCGCAGCCTGCCGCGATCAACATGCCGTTGGGGCTGTTCGTCTTCACGCTGCTGTATGGGGGGATGACCGTGCTTGCCGGCGTACTCGCGTTCAAGCAGGTGCGGCTGTGGCCGAGCGATCTGGCGGTGGAGTCCGGGATCTTCGCGTTTCTCCTGCTGGTGGTCATCTCGAGCACACTCTCGCAGCTTTACGGCAAGACACTGGCCAATCGCATCGTGTGGTGGGGTTTTTTGCCGCTGCTCATTTCCTCGCTGTTGATGCAGCTGGTGCTCGGCCTTCCCGCATCGCTAGAAATGGCCCAAGGCCGCGCCGAAGATCTCGCAGCGTTCGAGCGGGTGCATTCGACCGTCTGGCGCGTCTGGGCAGCAGGCCCGGCGGCCTATATCGTCTCGCTTCTCCTGAACGTCTGGATCTTCAACCGGCTGGCCGGTCCCGACAGCAGCCGAACATCGACGCTGGGCCTGATGGCGCGCGGCGCGGTTGCCTCGGCGCTCAGTCAGGCGGTGGATTCGGTGATCTTCATCACGCTGGCATTCTATGGTCTGTTTCCGATCGCCAACCTGATGATCGGGCAGATCGTCGCCAAGGTGACGCTGAGCTTCGTCCTGGTGCCGTTTCTCATCACTTTCGGCGTGCGAGCGGCACAGTGGCTCGATAATGCGGGAAGCAAGGACGGCTGATCTGCGCCGCGGCTTACGCAACCCGCCCGCTTTCTGGACCCGCTATCGGCAAGCCTTCATCGCGCGTCAGTCGGGGCGCCTCGCGCCGTTCCGCGATCGATCGAGCATTCCGGCGGCAGGCTGGCTGCAAGCGCAGCGCCGGCACCTTCATCGCGCCGCGAAAGCGTGGCGACGGCCTGGTCAAATGTGGCGCACTCAAAGCGCGCGCCCTCCTCGATGCTTCGGGTGGTGACCTCGCGGAAGGCATCGGGCGGCATGACCGCGGCACCGCGCCGCAGGAACAGGCTGCCCCAGCGATAGGTCCCGCTGACGACCTCGGCCATTGCCTCGCGTCCCGGTCCGCCCGGCTCGCCGAACACTTCGGGCCCGAGCTCCCTGAGCAGGGCATCGGGCGTATCGGGTTGCAACATGAGCGCGGTGTAGCGCCGCGCAGCCTCGCCCGTATCGCCGGCATCAAGCGCCATGCGAGCGACGGTGTCCTGCACCAGCGGATCGCGCCAGCCGCGCGCGGCTGCGATCTGGATCGAACGCGATGCTGCCCCAATGTCGCCGGCATTGTTCTGCGCCAGCGCGAGCAAGGTCAGGTTTTCCGCCGGAGCCGGGCGCCGCGCGACGAGCCGCTGTGCCTCCCTCAGCGTCTCGCTGGCGTTGCCTGTGTCGAGCGATTCAGCGACGATCCGCGCCTGGGCAAAGGAGCGGAACGGTTCGGGCACGAACGGCGCCAATTCCCCCCAAGCCTCCGCTTCGCGATCAAGCTGCAACCCGGCCGTGACCAGACCGATCACCGCCAGCAGGGCGTACCACAGCGCGCGCGCGATCATCCCTCCTGATCCTCAGGGCGACCCGCGATCCGCGCCAGCATCAGCACGCACAGCCCGGCTAACGCCAGATTGGTTTGATTGCGCAACGGATAGTCGGTGATGGATTG
>DAITMG010000055.1:0-18067 GCA_036835265.1 Erythrobacter sp.
GCACAAGGAGCCAGACTCTACATCTGACTGGTAACAATCAGGGGAGCACGTCATGAGGCATGCAACCCTCTTCTGTCAGTAGTGTTCGGTCTGCCTCGCCGCGGTCGTGAAAAGGACCCAGGCAACCACAAGAAACCACACCACGGCCGCAGCGCCAAACGCCAGCAAGGCCTGCTCGGCGAATCCAAGCGGGATGACGAGCGCGAAGGCGGCAGCGTAAAAATCGCGTGAGGTCAGCCTTGTGAGGGTCATCGCCGATCCCGAAGGCGATCCCGCTGACGAGGCGCGAAAATGCGTTTTGACGGCTTCGAAGTTGACTGGCTGTCCAATCGCCACCGAGCGCAAGGCGAGGAGCGACAGACCGAGCGCCAATACCGACACGCCGACGAGCCCGGCAGCAGCGCCGATTGTCTCGCCGCGCATCCATAGATTGGCGGTTATGCCGAAGATGAACCCAAGATTGGTCAGGCCATCGGTGACCGAGTCTAAGGTGGCTCCGAGGCGCGAGCTGCGCTGCGTGGCGCGCGCGATTTCCCCGTCGACCCCGTCGATGATCGATGCCGCCTGGAACAGGATCGCCCCGGCGACGAGGCCGGCTACGCTGCCTGACAGCAGGCAGACCGCCATCGCCAACCCGGTGACGCCCGTTGCCACGGTGCCGTGCAGCGGGACGACCCGCGGCAAGCGCAGCACCTGGCGTGTGATGAAGCGCGAAACCGGGCGATTGATGAAACGCGATACGATGCCGTCGCCGGCCTTGCCCGTGGCGGCGATGATCGCGTGCGAGGCGGCCTCGAGCAGGTTCGCCTCGGCGTGTTCTGCAAGTTCGTCGGCGTCTGCAGGAATGGCATGGCCTCGCGCGATCAACGCGGCGGCGTTGAAAACCGTCGCGCGTTCAAGACTGCCGAGTTCGGCTACGTCGCGAAACTCGACCGCCATTGCGGGAGCCAGCCGGGCCAGTTCCTCAAGGCACCAGCGCGTGGGCTGCCAGCCTCCCGGCACCGCGACGATACACCCGATTGCATCGCCTCTCCTCGTTTCCGCAAACCGATCAACCGCGCGCGCGGCGGCGGGAATACCCGCGACCAAGCGATTGGCCGAAGCGGCGCTTGCAAACAGGATAACCGTTGCGGCCACGGATTGACGGCTCCAGCAAATGCCGCTCGGGGCTGTTTCTTCGGTCCCGACGGCTTATAGGAAAGCGCTCGCGCATGACAAGGGATAGCAGTGTCGCACAAGGGTGAGCAGCGTGAGCCGGTGCATTCCTCGGACAAGCCGACCATTGCGGCCCGTCCGCCCGAGCTCGAGGACTGGCTGAACGGCGTGCTTTACCACCCGCTCGCAGGCAGGCTCGCGCTTTGGCTGCTGCCGACCGCGGTGACGCCGAACGTGGTCTCGATCGTGGGCGGGGCGCTGGTTGTGATCGCGGCGGTCATTTATGCGAGCCCGCTCGCAGCTGAGGGCGCCGTCCTGGCGCTGTTGTGCCACATGGCGTGGCATGTGCTGGATGGAGCGGACGGCGATCTCGCCCGGCTGCGCGGCACATCCAGCGCCCACGGCGAGATCATCGACGGGCTCTGCGATTATGCGGGCCACATCGTGCTCTACCTCGTGCTCGGATGGCTGCTAGAGAAGCAGATCGGACCGCTCGCCTGGCTGCTGGCGGTGGCGGCAGGCGCGGCGCGGATCGTGCAGGCGAACCATTACGAGGTGCAGAGAAGGTCCTATCAGAGCTGGGTCTATGGCACGTCATGGCTGCGCACCTCGCAGGCGAGCGGCGAGGGGAGCAGGGGCGTGGTCGAGGACCTTGGGACAGGCTATCTCGCGCTTGCTGCGCTGCTGGCGCCCGACGCGGACCGGCTCGACGAAGCGGCGCGCACGCTGAAGGGGTCGGCACGCGAGCGGTTCCGCTCGATCATCCGCGCCGAATACGTGCCCGTCCTCGCGCGCCTGACGCTGCTCAGCGCGAATTACCGCACGATTGCGCTGGGCGCTTCGATGATCGTGGCGCAATCCGCGCTGTATTATTTCATGTTCGAGATCCTCGTCCTTTCCATTGTCCTCGTCGCCTCAATCCTGCGTGTGCGGCGTGCAACTGCGAGCATCCTCGCACGAATCTAGCCAAGCAGCTTTCGATAGAGCTTAAGGTTCTGCGCGGCGAAATCCTGCCAGCTAAGCTGCGCCGCTCGGGTGAGGCCCGCCTCGCTGAGGTCCTCGGCCAAGAGCTTATCGTCCAATACCATGCGCAGCGCACCGGCGATCGCTGACGGGTTGTGCGGATCGACGAGCAGGGCTGCGCCGCCCGCCACCTCCGGCATGGCGCTTAAATTGCTGGTGATGACCGGGCAGCCCGATGCCATCGCCTCCGCCACCGGATTGCCGAACCCTTCGCAGAAGGAGGGGTGCAGCAGCACGGCCGCGTCGCTGTAAAGGTGGTGCAGGTCTGCCTCGTTCTGCGCTCCGAGCACATGGACGCGCTCCGCAATGCCGAGCCGTTTCGCCCGGTCAAGAAGGCGCTGCGCGCCCCGGCCCTGCCGCTGGACCAGCACGAGATCGACATCGCTCTGCTCGTCCACCGTGAGCGCGTACGCATCGAGCGCACCGGCGTGGTTCTTGTAGGGCGTGCTCTGCCCCACCGTGAGAACGAAGCGCCGCCCATCGGGCAAGCCGAGCTTTCGCAGTCTCACGCGATCGACGGCCAAGGGGCGAAAGCGAGGCGAGACCCCCGAACGCGTGACATGGGTGCGCTCTGCGGCGAGCGGATCAATCGCCCGGATTGCCTCGCGGCTCGCATCGCTGACCGTCGCGATCAGATCGGATCGCTTGAGCGCCCGCCGGATGCCGTGCGCGTAGAAGGCCCGCTCGATGTGACCGTAGAGACCTTTCCGGCACAATTCTGGCGCGCTCAGCCACATCACGTCGTGAATGGTCGTCAAGGTCGCCATCTGCAATCCGGCGGGCAAGATGTTGAAGGTCGCGTGGAACAGGTCGACCCCGCAAAGGTCAACCAGTCGCGGGAGCCACCACATTGTGCCCGGCCCGTTGGCGGGTTGCGGCACGACCACCTCTTTCACGTTGGCAGCAGAGCTCAGCGAACGGGTGAGGGCAGGATTGCGCAGGAGGAGGAAATCGATGTCGCCCGCCATGCCAGGAATGTGCTCGACCAATGCTAGGACAAGCTCCGCAATGCCGCTTGGGCGGTCGCCGACATAGCGACAGTCTATGCAAATGGTCGGCATCGGTCTTGGTGCAACTGGCTTCTCTTTCGACGCTGAGAGGCTGGAGCCGGGGCGCGCCTGCGGGCTGATGCCGCGCGAGCCTCACACGCTTGAAGCCGCAAAAATGAAAAGACAACAGACAGGAGGAACGCTCCCAGGAAAGTTGGTCCGAACACCTTCGGCGTGCGGCGAGCCGAGCAACACGCTGTTGCAGCTAGGTTCATCCCGGTGTAGGTGAATTCCCGCGTACGTATTCGGCGCCCTTTGCGGCGCAATTTCAGGACCAGACGCGCCAAGTGCACGGTCCTGCTTTTTCCGGCTACGTTGAGCAATACGTTTCGGGGGCTTTCTGGTCGTCTGCGCAAGCAGGCAATCGCCGAGTTGCGTGTCGTTATCTGGTGTAGCGACTCGCCGCTCAAGCAGGAAGTTCGGCCTCGCCAATGAAGAAAATTCGTGTTGCTTTGATCGGACTGGGGAACTGCGCAAGTTCCCTGGTCCAGGGTGTCTCCTATTACCGGCGCACGGGCGCCAGTCGCGGGCTCATCTCCGATGATGTCGGAGGGTATGGCGCGGGCGACATAGACTTCGTCCTCGGCATCGATGTCGACACGCGCAAGGTCGGGCGGGACATCGCTGAAGCGGTGTTGGCCGAGCCCAACAACACGGTGTTGTTCGAACCAGACCTTGCGCCGACCGGGTGCAAGGTCATCCGGGGCTGCGTTCTTGACGGTGTTGCCGAGCACATGACCACCGCAGGCGAGCACGGTTTCATCGTGGCGGACGGACCCGACGCGACGCGCGAACAGATCGTCGAAGCGCTCAAGCAGAGCGGCACCGAGGTCCTCGTCAACTTTCTGCCGGTCGGATCGCAGCAGGCGACTGAATTCTATATCGGATGCGCGCTTGAGGCGGGCGTTGCCGTGGTCAACTGCATTCCGGTCTTCATCGCTAGCGATCGAGATTGGGAAGCTCGCTTTCGCGAGCGCCGTCTGCCGATCGTGGGCGACGACATCAAGGCGCAGGTCGGTGCGACGATCGTCCACCGCGCGCTTTCGAGCCTGTTCGCCGCGCGCGGCGTCACGGTCGATCGGACCTACCAGATCAACACCGGCGGCAACACCGATTTCATGAACATGCTCGATCGGCGCCGGCTGACAAGCAAGAAGCTGTCCAAAACGCAGGCCGTTCAGGCCGCAATGGCCGAGCGGTTGGACGATCGCAACATCTTCATCGGCCCGTCCGACTATGTGCCCTGGCAGAAGGACAACAAGCTGTGCTTCCTCAGGATCGAGGGCAGCCAGTGGGGCGGCGTGCCGATGAACATCGAGATGCGGCTCTCGGTCGAGGACAGCCCCAATGCGGCAGCCTGCGTCGTCGATGCGATCCGCTGCTGCAAGCTCGCGCTCGAACGCGGCGAGAGCGGGGTTCTGACCGGCCCTTCAGCCTATTATTGCAAGCATCCGCCCCAGCAGTTCAATGAGGAAGTTGCCGCACGCATGGTCGACACCTTTATCGCGGCGAAGTCGCGCATCGCGGTCTAACGGCGCCATTGCCTTAGACGAGCGAAACCGATGGACACGCTTATTCTTGCAGCCGGCTACGGCCGCCGGCTCAGCGCCGTTTCGGCGGTCAAGCCGCTCACCTCGGTCGCCGGCATATCCCTGCTCGAGCTTGCCGTGGTGCAGGCCGCCAATGCCGGAATCCGGCGCGCCGTGGTCGTCACTGGGCACTGCGCCGAACAGGTCGAGGCAACCTTGCCCGAAATATCCGAACGCGCCGGTATCGAGGTCATCGCCCGGCGGGTGAAAGATCACGCGCTGCCAAATGGGCATTCGGTGCTTGCCGGAGCGCAGGCAATCGAGGGCGATTACCTGTTGCAGATGGCGGACCACGTGTTTTCGAGGTCGATCCTCGAGCGCCTCGTCGGCAACGGCGCGAACGAATTCGGGGTGACGCTTGCTATCGATCGCCGGACGGGAGGCGAATGCATCGACCCGTTGGATGCGACCTGGGTGGAGACCGACGCGATGGGTTTGATCCGCGCGATCGGCAAGCACATCAAGCGCTATGACGCCGTCGATTGCGGAGCCTTTTTCGCGACCTCGGAACTGGCCCCCGCGATCGAGCGGACCGTCGCTGCAGGCAGGCCGGGCAGCCTTTCGGATGGGATGCAGGTGCTTGCCCAGGAAGGCCGCGCCGCGACGATGGACATCGAAGGCGCTTGGTGGCTCGATGTCGACGATCCACATTTCCTTGCCCTCGCAAAGCGCTGCGCTCCGCTGCATCTGCCGGAGATCTACGGGACGCTTCACGAGCTGTTGAGCGAGGTGGCATGAGAAACGCCAACACGACAGCCGAGCCGCTCCTGCTCGAGGTGACGCGCCTTGTCGCGCGCGGCTGGACCGAGCGCCAGCCGACTGGGATCGACCGGGTGACGCAGGCCTATCTGCGCCACTATGCGCCCTGCGCTCGCGCGGTGGTTCAGCATCGCGGCGCCGTCAAGATCTTCACCATGCGGGATTCGCAGCGCTTGTTCGCGATCCTGGACGGTCCGGCAGGGACGATGCGCGCGCGGATCGCCGCCTTCGCTCCGGGCGCCCTGCTGCGCGCGGCACCCTCACTTCAGGCCGAGCGCGCGACCTATCTCAACGTCAGCCACACCGATTTCGATCTGCCCCGGCACGTCGCCTGGGTCGAGCGCTCGCGCCTGCGCCCGATTTATCTCGTCCATGATCTCATCCCGATCAATCACCCTGAATACTGCCGCCCTCATGCGGTGCGGCGCCATCGCGGGCGCGTCGTCAATGCCTTGCGCCACGGCGCGGGAATCATCGTCAATTCGCAGGCGACCGCCCGCGAGCTCAAGCACTTCGCGGAGCACGAAGGGTTGCCGGTCCCGCCCATGATTGCCTCGTGGCTGGCCGGCGCCCCGCTCGCGCGGCCTCGCGCGCCTGCGCCTGCTGAGCGGGCTGAGAGGCAGCCGGACTATTTCGTGTGCCTCGGCACGATCGAGCCGCGCAAGAACCACGCTCTGCTGCTCGATGTGTGGGAGCGATTGGCGAGCGAACGCGATGTCGAAATGCCACGATTACTGCTGATCGGCCAATGGGGCCGCGGGAGCGAGGCGGTGCGCAAGCGGATCGCAATGTCACCCGCGCTGCGCCGCCACGTCAATGTGCTCAGCCGGTGTTCGGATGCCGAGTTGCAGGGCTGGCTGGCCGGTGCTCGCGCCATGCTGCTCCCGACCCGCGCCGAGGGTTTCGGTCTCCCGCTGGTCGAGGGGCTTGCGCTGCATACACCGGTGATCGCGAGCGACCTGCCCTGCTTCGCCGAAATCGGGCAAGGCATCCCCACCCTGCTTGATCCGGATGATCTGAGGGCGTGGCACGCGCTTATCGACCAATTCGGCCCCGATCATCCCGAGCATCGCCGCCAGCTTGGGTTGATGGACCACTTCCGCGCGCCGTCCTGGGAGGATCATTTCGCGGCGGTGGACGATTGGCTGTTCGCACCGCCCGCGTCGGCGAAGCGCTTCGCGCACAACCATGTCAGTGCGCCGATCGCTGTCGCGGCCCGCACAAACAGGGTGGCGACATGATGGAGCACAAGAGCCCCCGCGCCTTCCAGGGCAGCGTCGCGCTGCCCGAGCGGCGCCGCGAGCGCGTGGTCAAGCGGCTGCGCTCGATCAGCCCGCTGTTCGCTGCAACGGTAGTCATTCCGACGATCCTCGCGACCGCCTATTTCGGATTCCTCGCCAGCGACGTCTACATCTCGGAGGCGCGCTTCGTCGTGCGCAGCGCGGATAAGGGCGGGGTCTCGCCGCTCGGCGCGGTGCTTGGCGGCGGCTCGCTTTCGGGGCCGAGCGAGGAGACGAACGCTGTTGTCGAATACATCAATTCGCGCAGGGCCTTGCAGGAAACCAACCGCGACCAGCTGGTGCTCGAGGCCTATGGTCCGGCGCACGCCTCGTGGATTGATCGGTTCGGCAGCTGGCGCGGCGCGAGCACCGAGGATCTTTACGACTATTTCCAGGACAAGGTGATCATCGACGGCGAGACGACCACCAACGTCACCCGCCTCACGGTCCACGCCTTCACCCCTGCCGATGCGCATGCGATCAACACGCGTTTGCTCGAGCAGTCCGAGGCACTGGTCAATCGGCTATCGGAGCGCGCGCGCGAGGATTCGATCCGCATCGCTCGCGGCGAGGTCGAGGAAGCCCAGCAGATGGTGCGCGCCGCGTCCGCTGCGCTCGCAAGCTATCGCAAACAATCGCGCATCATCGATCCCGAGGCCGAGGCGGGCGTGCGCCTCCAGATGATTTCCAAGCTGCAGGACGAGCTGATCGCCGCGCGCACGCAGCTGTTGCAATTGCAGGTCAATGCCCCGGAGGCGTCGCAGATCGCCTTCCTGCGCACCCGCATCGGAGCACTCGAGCGTGAAATCGCCGAACAGACCCAAGGCGTTGCCGGCGGCACTCGCTCGCTCTCGGCCGCCGCCGAGCGCTTTCAGGAGCTGCAGCTGGAAAACGAGATCGCGGTCGGCCAGCTCGAGGCCGCGCTCGGTTCGCTGCGCGAGGCGCAGGCGGAGGCGCGCCGCAAGGTCGCCTACATCGAGCGCATCTCCAGCCCGAGCTTGCCCGACGACGCGGAAGCGCCCAGCCGCATTCGCGGCATCCTGGCAACGTTCGTCCTCGGGCTCATCGCCTGGGGTGTCCTCTCGACCCTGATCGTCGGTATCCGCGAGCACAAGGATTGACCGTGGACCTCGCTGCCTCCGAAACATCGTTCGCAAAGAGCTGGAGCGTTCAGCAGCGCGTCCTGAGCGCCCTGCTCATCCGCGAGATGCTGACCCGCTACGGTCGGCACAATATCGGGTTCCTGTGGCTCTTCGTCGAGCCGATGCTGTTCACGCTCGGCGTGGCGGTGTTGTGGAGCGCGACCAAGTCGATCCACGGCAGCGATCTGCCGATCGTCGCCTTCGCGCTGACGGGCTATTCCACCGTGCTCCTCTGGCGCAACATGCCCGGGCGCTGCATCGGCGCGCTGATGGCCAACCTGGCGCTGCTCTACCATCGCAACATCAAAGCGCTCGACATCTATCTCTCGCGGGTGCTCCTCGAATTCGGCGGAGCGACCATTTCGTTCGTCACGCTGAGCATTGTCTTCATCACTGTCGGCTGGCTTGATCCGCCTGAGGACATTCTGCAGGTCCTGGGTGGCTGGTTGCTGGTCACCTGGTTCGGGGCCTCGCTCGCGATCGGCCTCGGCGCACTGTCGCATCAGAGCGAGCTCGTCGACAAGCTGTGGCACCCGTTTTCCTACCTGCTGTTCCCGCTCTCGGGCGCTGCCTTCATGGTCGATGCGCTGCCCCCGGTCGCGCAGGACGCGGTGCTGTATCTGCCGATGGTGCATGGGGTCGAAATCGTGCGTGAGGGCTATTTCGGCTCGCAGGCGCGCGCGCATTACGACCTCGCCTATGTTATCCCCTACTGCATCGTTCAATCGCTCGCGGCGATGCTGATGGTGCGATATGTGTCACGGCGGGTGGTGCCCGAATGATCTCGCTGCGCGATATCCGGAAGGTCTACCCCACCCGCTTCGGCGAGAATCTCGTGCTTGACGGGATCAGCTTCGATCTCGCGCCGGGCGAAAAACTCGGCGTGCTCGGCCGCAACGGTGCGGGCAAATCGACTATGGTGCGGCTCATTAGCGGGGCCGAGCGGCCGACCTCGGGGACGATCGCGCGCAGCATGTCGGTGTCATGGCCGCTCGCCTTCGGGGGCGCGTTCCAGCCCTTCCTGACAGGGGTGGACAACATCAAGTTCATCAGCCGCATCTACGCGCAGGACGCCGCGCGCAATCTCGCCTTCGTCGAGGATTTCGCCGAGCTCGGTCGCTATCTTAACGAGCCGGTGCGGACCTATTCCTCTGGGATGCGCGCGCGCCTCGCCTTTGCGATCTCGATGATCATCGAATTTGACTGCTTCCTGATCGACGAGATCGGCGCGGTCGGCGATGCCCGTTTTCACGAGCGGTGCAACCGTGAGCTGTTCCAGAAGCGTGGCGACCGGGCGATGGTGATCATCTCGCACGATGCGGGCTATATCCGCGATCACTGCCGGCGCTTCGCGGTGCTTCACAACGGCAAGCTCGCGATGTACGACGATTTCGAACTTGCCTATGCTTATTTTCGCGAGAAGATCGGGCTTGAGGCCGCCTCACGCCCGGCAACGCAGACCCTCCCGACCAACCGCAAGGACCTGATCGAGACCGCGCAGATGTCGGCCGCGCGCGACGATAATTTCCGGCTGCTGGTCCAGGAGGCGGACTGGCGGCGCGACGAGGAGAAATGGGACGAGGCGCAGGAGGCCTATGCCAAGGCGCTCGCGCTGTTCCCCTATCAGCGCTCCTATTGGGGCCAGCTTGCGCATTGCGCGCGGGAGGCGGGCTTGTTGGCGCGAGCGGAAACCGCCTATCGCACCGCCTGCTCGCTGGGCGAGCCGATCGCCGAGATCGAGCCGTTCATCACCTTTACGCTCGAAGCGCAGGGGCTGGCGCTCGCCGACCACCCGATCCGCCCCTATCGCGCCGGGCCTGCGCAGGAGGAACCGCCCGGCTCGCCCGATGTCGCCCTGTTCGCGCAAATGGCCTGGAACCGCGAGAGCCTCTCCGACGATGACATCCTCGCGCTGCTGCGCGCCGCGCCCACCTGCGATGACCTCCTCGCCGCCATGATCGCGGACGAGCGCTTCGAGCGAGCGCAGCACGCTTGGCTCGCCGAGGCCCGCCTCGGCCGCCGTCCGGGCGTTCCCGACGTGCGCGAGGAGGACGCACAGGGCGAGCCTCCGCGCTGGGTGCGCAACCTTGCAACGATCGCCTGCCCGGCGAGCGCGGGATACAACCCGGCGGCGGTGGCGGACGCGATCCACGCGGTGCAGGATGCCTGGCTGGTGGTGATCGCATGCGAAGGGTTCGCAGGCTGGCCCAAAACGCAAGTCGCGATCGAAGCGCGGGTGGCGGCGTGATGGCGGAGGCGCTCGATCTTTGGAAAGTGCTGACCTCGCTGAGCCGCGGCGAAGCGGAAGCCCGGTTCGAAGCGGCGACCAAGGGCATCTATCTCGGCAAGAACACCGTGCTGTGCCGGGTGCTGGGCAGCAAGAAGTTCTTCGCGATTGCCGACGATGTGGGCTTCACCCCGCACATGCTGTTCGACGGCTATTGGGAGTTCTGGCTGACCCGCTATTTTGCCGAAACCGTCCGGGCTGGCCATGTCGTGCTCGATATCGGCGCCAATCTCGGCTACTACACCCTTGTCGCCGCAGACCTCGTCGGCCCCGATGGCAGGGTCGTCGCAATCGAGCCGAATCCGGCCGTCCACAAGCTTTTGTGCAATAACATTGCGGTCAACGGCTACGCTGACCGTGCGACAGCCCTCAACTTCGCCATCGCCCTCGATGACGGCCCGACAGCGCGGCCCTTCTTCGTCCCCACCGGAGAGCCAAAGAACGGCCGGCTGCTCGAACCGGGCGAGGACATTGATTATCTGCGCGCGCACGGCGCAATCACCGATGTCGCCGTTGGATGCCTTGATGCGGACGAGTTTGACCGGGTCGATTTCATCAAGATCGACGTCGAGGGTGCCGAAGTGCAGGTGCTACACCGCCTCGAGCCGATCATCGAGCGCTTTGCCCCCAAGATTGTGTGCGAGGTGAATTTTGCGCGCCACTATGCCTTCGAGGAGATCGCCGACCTGCTGGGAACCGAGGGCGAACTCAGGCACCTCGATTTTGACGGCGCGGTCAAGCCGCTGACGCCGGCGATGGCACGGGAGCAGCGGGTCGGCCACGACTGGCTGGTTTGTAGGTCCTAACATGCGGATGTTGATCGACGGCTACAACCTGGCAATGGCCAAGGGCACCGGGGTTGCGACCTATGCGCGCAACCTCAGCCGCGAGGCGACCCGGCTCGGGCACGAGGTCTCGGTGCTTTATGGCGAGCGCTTCTCCGACCGGGCCGAGCCGCTGCTGCGCGAGATCGCCTTCTTCGATGCGGGCGAGACCAAATCGAGCGCCGCCGGACGGGCGCTACGCGCGGCTGGGCAGGCAGTTTCGGGTCCGCTGGGACACCGGCCGCGCCGGCTGGACCTCAGCGGTTCGGTCATCGCGCGCAGTTTCGACGCCCGCCTGCCCGAATGCGCGGCGTTCTACAACGGCTCCGATCTTTATCGTGCGAGCCATGCGAGCTTCGCGCTGTGGGGCGATCTTCCCCATGTCCGCATGCCCGAGCCGCACGATCTGGCCCACTGGACCTACCCGCTACCAGTGCGTGCGGCAGGCTGCGCCAACATCTACACGATGCACGATCTCGTCCCGCTGCGCCTGCCTCACACCACACTCGACCACAAGCGGCGCTACCTCAGGCTGATGCGCCGCATCGCGCGTACAGCGGAGCACATCGTGACCGTCTCCGAGTGCTCGCGGCGCGATATCGTCACCCTGCTTGGCGTGCCCGAGGAGCGGGTGACCAACACCTACCAATCGATCCACCTGCCCGAGCGCTTCACCCGGCTCGACGAGGCGGGCGTTGCGCGCGAGGTGGAAGGGCTCGCCGGAGTCGGCTTTCGCGACTATTTCCTGTTCTGGGGATCGATCGAGCCCAAGAAGAATATTGGCCGAATGATCGAGGCCTACCTTGCGAGCAACACGCGCACGCCGCTGGTGATCGTCGGGGCGAGGGCCTGGAAATCCAAGGAGGAGCTGGCGTTGCTCGACAGCGGTTCGAGCGGCGTCATGCAGTCGCTCGGTGGCGCCGGGCGCGCGCGCGATCGCATCATACAGCTCTCCTACGTGCCCTTCGGCCTGCTCGTCAGCCTGATCCGCGGCGCTAAGGCCGCGCTCTTTCCCTCGCTCTACGAGGGCTTCGGCCTTCCCGCGCTCGAGGCGATGCTGCTGGGAACGCCCGTGCTGTGTTCCAACACCGCCTCGCTGCCCGAAGTGGTGGGCGATGCAGCGCTAAGCGTCGATCCGTATGATGTGCCCGCGCTCGCTGCCGCGATCCTCCGCCTCGAAGCGGATGCTGATCTGCGCGCCGAACTCGCCCGCCGCGGTCCCGAGCGTGCCGCCCTCTTCTCGCCAGATGCCTATCGCCAACGCCTGCATGACCTCTACGAGCAGATCAGATGATCCAGAACACCCTAATCCGTCCTTCACCTGCGCGTCCGCTGGCGGCGCTGGCGCTGCTCACCGCCGCGATCCTACTCGCCGGCTGCGGCACACTGGGCGCTTCGGGGCCGACGCGTAGCGCCATTCTCGATGCGGGCGAGCAATCTTACGCCGAGGCCGACATTCGCGTGGTCGATCTCGACCAGCCGACGATCCGACGCGCGGGCGAGGTGCGACGAGCGAGCAGCTTTGCGCAAACCTTCGGCGACAGCGCGCCCTCGGGCACAGTCTTCGGGCGCGGCGACACGATCGCGATCTCGATCTGGGAGGCCCCGCCCGCTGTGCTGTTCGGTTCAGCAGCCGTGCAGAGCGCGATCGTGGGGGCCGCCGCGCCGCAAGGCACCAACCTGCCCGAGCAGATGGTGAGCGATAACGGCACGGTCAGCGTGCCGTTCGTCGGGAGCGTGCAGGTTGCCGATCGCACTGCGGTCGAGGTCGAACGCGAAATCGTCGAGCGACTGCAAGGTCGCGCGCACCAGCCGCAGGCGGTGGTACGGCTCGCCAACAATGCGACGCGCAACGTGACTGTGCTCGGCGACGTGCGCGACAACCGCCGCGTTCCGCTGAGCGCCACCGGCGAGCGCCTGCTCGATGCGATTGCGGCGGCAGGGGGCACGCGCAATCCGGTCGAGCGCTCGACGGTGCAACTCGCGCGAGCGCAGGAGGTGACAGTGATGCCGATCACCGCCGTGATCGCCGATCCCGTGCAGAATGTGCGCCTCCAGCCCAACGACGTGATCACCGTTTTTCACCAGCCCTTCAGCTTCACCGCCATGGGGGCGGTGACGCAAGGCGCGCAGGTGCCCTTCGAAGGTTCGGGGCTGACGCTGGCGCAGGCAATTGGGCGGGTCGGCGGATTGCGCGATGATCGAGCCGACATCCGCGGCGTGTTCATTTTCCGCTTCGAGGACCCCGCGGTGCTTGATCCGACCGTCGTCGCGGCCGGGCGGCGCACCGCCGAGGGCCGCGTCCCCGTGATCTACCGGGTCGATCTGAGCGATCCGGCGAGCTTCTTCGCCGCGCAGGATTTCAACATCCGGGATGAGGATATCCTTTACGTGTCCACCGCGCCGCTCGCCGACCTGCAGCGGTTTCTCGGCGCGGTCTCGAACATCGCCCTATCCGCGGTCGCGATCCAGAATGCGACCCAATAGCGTGAGGCAACCCACAACCGCCTAGAATCCAACCTACGGAGCCGACCTTGCCGACCTACATCCGATTTGCCGGCGCAACCCTTCCCTCGAACATCGGGACCAACAGCGAGCACGGCTCACGCCTGTCGGACGGGCGCGCGGGGCACATCTCCTACGGACCTTATCTCAGCCTTGAGCGCGGCGACTATTGCGCAGGGTTCAGGGTGCGCCGCCAGCCTGACAGCAAGCCCGGGCATATCGACATGGATGTGTTCGCCACAGGCTATCCCTCGCTCGCGCACAAGACGCTTTCGGCTGAGGTATTGTTCGAGGAGACCTTGTCGCTGGTGCCGATGGAGTTCCACGTGCCCAATCGCGCCGAAGGGCTCGAAGTGCGCCTGTTCGTTCAAGAGAACGTCCTGGTGGAGATCGACGAGCTGGTCGTGTTCGCGCGGCAGACCAAGGGTTGGGGTGGGCGATGAGCAGATTTTCGCAACGGCACGGTCGATCGCACAACGATCGGGAGCTCGCGCGGCGTCTCGAGGAGCACGTTCACTTCACCTCGCTGGAAGCGCGCGCCTATGTCGATCATCGCCTCGCCGCGATGGAGCGCAGAGAAGGGGTCTCGCGCGAGGACCTCGAACGCAGCAGCCTGCTCGCGGCGCAGGAGGCGAAGGCCTATGCGGACGAGGCGGCGACCAGCCTTGCGCGTTCGCTGCGCGGCGTGGCGACGGTCGCGCTCCAGGCTTCGCGCAGATCAGGCGAGGTCGGCCCGCCCAACGGTCCGAAGGAGCTCGGCGAGGCGCTGCCGAAGCGACTCGCGCGCCTCTCGTGCGCCTTGCGCGAGACAGCGGCCGAAGGCACTGCGCGCACCGGCAATCAGGCAGCGATCGAAGAGCTGAGCGGCACGGTCGAGCGTCTCTCCAAGGGGCTCGAAGAGGTTCTCGCAACGGTTCATGACATCGAGCGCATCATCGCAGCGCTGGCGAGGGACATCGCTGAGCGCGAGGATGCGACAGGCGGGCGCGAGCCGTGAAAACCGACGCGATGCTCGCCCCCACCCCCATGCCCGAACCCGCACCCGGTAGCACGCGCGCCGGTTGCTCGTTCTCGGTCGTCATTAACACCGACAACCGGCTCGAATACCTCAAGCGCACCCTTGCGGGTCTGCGCTATTCGACCCACGCCAATTTCGAAGTCTGCGTCATCGCCGGGCCGACGCCTGATGGCACCCGCGAATGGCTGGAGACCCTCAGGGGGCAGATCAAGATCGCATATTGCCCCGAGCGTATTCTCTCGATGTCACGCAACATCGGCATCGCCAAGGCCGATGGCGACGTTGTGTGCTTCATCGATGACGACGCCGTGCCCGAGCCCGAATGGCTCGAACAACTCGCGCCCTGCTTTGCGCAACCGGACGTGGGAGCTGCCGGCGGCTTCGTCTACGACAACACCGGCGTCGCGTTCCAGGCGCGCTACGTCATCGCCGACCGGCTCGGCTACGCGACCGACTGCGATGCCCCTGCGCCGCACCTCAATTTCGCCTTCTCGCACGCTTATCCGCATTTGCTCGGCACAAATTGCGCCTTTCGCCGCTCAGCACTCATCGAGATCGGCGGGTTTGATGAGGAATACGAGTACTTCCTCGACGAGACGGACGTGTGCGCAAGGATCAACGATGCGGGCTATCGCATTGAGCAGATCAAGGGCGCCTATGTTCACCACAAGTACGCGCCCAGCCACCTGCGCGATGCCGAACGGACCGTGCGTAATTGGTATCCGCTGATCAAGAACCGACTCTATTTCGGCCTGCGCAATGGCACGCTGCACCATTCCGAGCATGAGATCGAGGAAGCGGTCATGCGTGACGTGAGAGGCTGGTCAGTGAGCATCGCCGAGGCGCATGGGCGCGGGGTTTACACCGACGAGGACGTGGCGCGGTTCGACGCGGAAGTGAAGCAGGCGTTGAGCGATGCGCGGAGACGTGCGAGGCAGCCGCAGAAGCTGCTGAGCCGCGAGACGCAGCGCACCCACCACCGTCCGTTCAAAGCCTACCCCAGGATCCCGCTGCGGGAAGAGCGATTGACGATCTGCCTCGTCACGCAGGATTATCCGCCGGGCCAGAATGGCGGGATCGCGCGCAACATGTTCCATCTCGGGCGCGCGCTTGCAGCAGAAGGCCACAACGTCCATGTGCTGACCAAGAACCGCGGGGCCTCGACGGTCGATTTCGAGGACGGCGTTTGGGTCCATCGGGTGGCGATCCGCCACTACCCGCCGCCCGCGCAGTCGCCGATCACTCCGCTGGAAGTGCCCTTGCACATCTGGAACTACAGCTGGACCATGCTCGAGGAGACCGCCGCGATTGACGCCAAGCGCCGGGTCGACCTGGTTTATTGCCCGCTGTGGGATTGCGAGCCGCTCGGCTTCGTGCTGGAGCAACGCTTTCCGGTGATCGTCGCGCTGCAGACGACGATGCGCTTCTGGCTTGAGAGCCAGCCGCAAAAGCAGGCCGACACCGGGTGGATGCGCCAGTATGGAGAGCCGATCCTCGCGATGGAGGAACTCATCTTGCGCCGCGCCGCATTGCTGCACGCCAACAGCCGCGCAATCATCGAGGATATCAGGTCGAGCTATTCGGCAGAGCTTCCGGAGGGGCGTCTGTACCATTCGCCGCACGGAATGGAGGATTGGGCGAGGGTCATCGAGCCCACTTGCTCGGACGGCGAGGCGGTGCGCCTGCTTTTCGTGGGTCGGCTCGAATCACGCAAAGGGATCGACACTCTTTTGGCCGCCGCTCCCGCGATCCTTGAGAAGCATCCTGCCGCCGTGCTCGACATTGTCGGGGACGACACCGTGCCGCGGCCGGACGGAACAACTTACAAGGCCGAGTTCCTGGCTCAATCGCTGCCTCAAGACCTGCGTGAACGCATCCGGTTCCACGGCCGGGTCGACGAGGAGGAACTCCAGCGCTTCTATGCCCGCTGCGATGTCTTCGTTGCTCCTTCTCGCTACGAGTCCTTCGGTCTGGTGTTCCTGGAGGCGATGGTCTTTTCCAAGCCGGTCATCGCCTGCAAGGCCGGCGGTGCGTCCGAGGTGGTGAGCGATGGCGAGACGGGCATTCTCGTGCCGCCGGCAAATCCGGCAGCGCTCGCCAAGGCGCTCGAAACCCTGATCCTTGATAAAGCGCGGCGCCGGGCAATGGGAGAGGCTGGCCGGCGCAAGTTCGAAACCAGGTTCACCCAGGCCAAGATGGCGCAGGATTTCATCGAGGCAACGAAGCGGCTGGCAGGGCGGGACTAGCCGTCCATCCTCTGCCCAAATTGTGAGGATGGCGAATGCCCGAAGCTGATCAGAACCAAGTCCTTGCGCGCCTGGACGCGCTCCAGCGCGAGGTGAACGAGCTGCACGCGGTGGTGCACTCCATGCATCAACTGGTTGGCCCGTTCGGCATTCCATTCCCGGACGGGACGATGCTCACCCAGACCATCCACGGTACCAAATACTTCATCGATCCGAGCGATCTCATAATGGCTCCGCAGATGATCGTATACCGGCAATGGGAGGCGGACCTTTCGAACCTGTTTCGGTCGATGTGCGGACCCGACACAGTGATCGCCGATGTCGGTGCGAATTTCGGATATTTCACAATCCTGGGAGCCTCGCTGATCGGGCAATCGGGAGCAGGTTCGGTCTTTTCCTACGAGCCCAATCCCAAGCTCGGAGCGCTCCTGCGCCGCAACATCGAGGTCAACTGGTCGCTTGCGCCGATCACCTTCGAACAATGCGCGCTCGCTGCGCAGACTTCCACCATGACCTTGAACATACCCGACGAGCACGGTGCCAACGCTACTCTCTCGGGGTTTGTGGACGGCGATACGGGCCAGAGCATCGAGGTCGAGGCCAGGACCCTGGACCTGAGCATCCCGCACGACATCAAGCTGGATATCCTCAAGATCGACGTCGAAGGGCACGAATTCTCGGTTCTGCGCGGCGCACAGGAGGTCATCGCCCGCAGCTGCAAGCTTGCGATCGTGATGGAGTGGTCGCGAGATCAGATGAACAGGGCAGGGGTCGATCCCAGCGAAATCACCTCTCTGTTGCCCGGATTTGCCATCTTCGAAATAGCGGGCGATGGATCATGGCAAGGGCATCGCCGAGATCAGGCGTGGCTGCTCGATCAGACCTACACCAACATAGTTCTTGCGCGCACGTAATCTATGAGCTTTCGCTAATTGACGAGGGATGGTACATATTCCGAGCCGAGGCTGCCCCCAAATAAAGAATGGAAGATAAAGCGCAGATCCGGACAACGCCAGTATCTGCATCCTTCGCATCCGAACCAATACCGGGCCTTCTGTGGCTCAATCCGTCGAGCTCTTTGAGCTCTATCAAGATTGGGTGAGTGACGGTAAGCCTAGGTTTGCTGTATTGACCCGCCCCCCGCTGGCTCCCTCGATTTGATGTAGAGTCTGCCCCAAGCGAAGGAGCAG
>DAITMG010000056.1:0-17015 GCA_036835265.1 Erythrobacter sp.
CGGCTTCGATCATCAGCCGGTCGCGCCATTCCTTGGCGATGATCGAGGCGGCCGAAATCGCTGGTTCGCTGGCATCCCCGCCGACGATCGCGCGCGCGCGCCAGCGCCATTCCCCGCAGCGGCCCGCAGGCGTGAGGTTGCCGTCGATCAACACCTCGACCTCGCCTCCGCAGCGCGCCGCGAGCTGCGCGACGCAGCGAGTCATCGCGATCATCGTGGCCTGGAAGATGTTGACCCGGTCGATCTCCGCAGGCTCGATCGCGCACACCGCCCACATGGCCGAGGCGCGCAAGGCTGCATCGAGTTCGCCGCGGCGCTTGGCCGAAAGCGCCTTGGAATCGGCCACGCCCGCGGGTAGTTCATGCCCCAGCAACACCGCTGCGGCCACCACCGGCCCCGCCAGCGGACCGCGCCCGGCCTCATCCACCCCGATGATGAGGGGCGCGGACCCTTTTGCAAACACAGGAGTTATCCGAGGCATGATCTCACATTCGTACCGTTCGCTCCGATTTGTCCTGCCTGTAAGCCTGCTGGCAAGCTGCGCCTATGCCGAAAGTGGGGACAGTTCCGCTGCCGCCACGGCCGAGAGCGAGGCGCAAGCCGAAGCCGCGCCCTACACGATCACAGAGATGGGCGAATTCGCCAGCCCCTGGGCGATCGAGTTCGCGCCTGGGACGGGCATGCTGTTCATCACCGAAAAGGGCGGCACGATGAAGTTCATCGACACCGCCTCGGGCCGCACGGGCTCGGTCTCGGGCATGCCGCAGGTGCTGGCAGCGGGCCAGGGTGGCTTGGGCGACATCGCGTTCCTCGAGGCGGAAGCGGATGAAGGCATCGAAGGCCGCACGATCTATCTGAGCTGGGCCGAGGCCGGCGATGGCGACGCGGCGGGCGCGGCGGTTGGCCGGGGCATGCTCTCGTGCGAAGCGGGCGGCGATTGCGCGGTCGAAGGGCTAGAGGTGATCTGGCGCCAGGCGCCCAAGGTGACAGGGCGCGGGCACTATTCGCACCGGCTGGCGATTGCGCCCGATGGCGAGCACCTGTTCATCGCCAGTGGCGACCGCCAGAAGATGGCCCCGGCGCAGGACAATTCGAACACGCTTGGCACCATCGTGCGCCTCAACCTGGATGGTTCGCCCGCAAGCGGCAACCCGATGGCGGGCGAAGGCGGCGATACCGCAGCGATCTGGTCGTATGGCCACCGCAACATTCTGGGGATGGATTTCGACGAGCAGGGCCGCCTGTGGGAAACCGAGCATGGCCCTGCGGGCGGGGATGAGCTCAATCTCGTCAAGCAGGCCGCCAATTACGGCTGGCCCGAGCGCTCGAATGGCGAACATTACAACGGCGACCCGATCCCCGATCACAGCGCGGATGACGGGTTCGCCAAGCCCGCCACCTCTTGGACGCCAGTGATCGCGCCGGGCGACATGATCATCTATTCAGGCGACATGTTTGCTCCCTGGCGCGGCAATGCGCTGATCCCCGGGCTCAAGATCAAGGGGCTGGTGCGGGTCGAGATCGAGGGCGAGAGCGCGCGCGAAGTCGCTCGCTACGATTTCGAGAACCGCCTGCGCTCGATCGAACAGGGCCCCGACGGAGCGATCTGGATCGCGGAAGATGGCGCTGGCGGGCGCATCCTCAAGCTAACCATGTGAGCTGACGAGACGCCGCTCGTCCCTCCAGAACAATCGGTTGCGCAGGCGCTTGAGCGCCTGCGCAAAACCGCCTAACCGCGCGAGCCATCATGGCAGCCGCACCCGATAACGACAACACCGCCTCGATCATCCCGCTCACCGCGGTCCCGCCTTCCATGGTCGAGGAGGTGCTCGACCGCGCCTTCGGGCCTGATCGCCATGCCCGGACCGCCTATCGCATCCGCGCCGGGATGGACTGGCTGACCGCGCTCAGCTTTGCCGCGCTCGACGAGGACGACATGCTGGTCGCCACGATCCAGTGCTGGCCGATCGCGCTGATCGATTCCGATGGCAGGCCGCTGCCGCTGATCATGGTCGGCCCGGTCGCAGTCCTGCCCGAGCGGCAGGGCGAGGGCTTTGGCAAGGGACTGATGGCGGCGATGCTCGATGCCGAAAGCCGGCTCGCGGCCGATGGGCAGCTGCCGTTTGCGCAAGTGTTGATCGGCGATGCCGATTATTATGCGCGGTGGGGCTTTTCCGCCGCAGCGACCGGCGGGTGGCGCTGCCCCGGCCCCTATGAAGCGGACCGCCTGCTCGCGCGCGGCGAGGCGCTCGCTGCGATGCCGGCGCAAGGGATGCTCGCACCCTGGCCCGGCACATCGAGCGAGGATTGATCGGGCCGGAAGGCCCCTTCCCCGGAAACCTCGATTGCGCCATGGCGTTACACAGCCATGCCTTACGAACCCCCACCCTATCTTGCCGAAATGACTCTGGCCGAAATCGCCGCGGCGGTCGCTGCGCGCAAACTGCCGCCGGTCGACCACTGGCACCCCCAGACGATCGGCGAAAGCGACATGCGCATCGCAGCAGATGGCACCTGGTATCACGAGGGCGGCATCATCCATCGCCCCGCCATGGTGCGCGCCTTCTCCGGGCTGCTCACGCGCGACGAGACCGGCGCGCACTGGCTGCTCTCGCCGTTCGAGCGGCTCCATATCGAAGTCGACGACGCCGCCTTCATCGCGACCGATTGCGAGGCCAAGGGCTCTGACATCGCGTTTCGCCTCAACACCGACGAACTGGTTATCGCCGGCCCCGAGCACCCGATCCGCGCGGCGGGCGATCCCGAGACCCCGGCGATCTATGTCCACGTGAGGCGTGGCTGCGAAGCGCGGCTCAACCGCTCGACCTACAACCAGCTTGCCGAAATCGCGCTGGCCACGAGCGGGGACGATTGGCTGGTGACGAGCGGCGGCGCGATCTTCTCGCTGATCGCCTCGGGCTAGGCCGGATCGGGGACCGACATTGACACAGCTGTTCGATCGGCTGGCGCGCCTGTTCGAGGAGGGCCACGCGCGCGAGTGCCCCGATCTTTTGACCGATGCCCAGTTTGCGGGCAATCGCGACACCCCGGCAGCGGTGCTGATCGCGGTGACCGAGCGCGCACGCCCGACTGTGATCCTCACGCAGCGCCCGCGCTCGATGCGCGATCATCCGGGCCAGGTCGCCTTTCCGGGCGGCAAGATTGACCTCGGAGAGAATGCGATCGAGGCCGCCTTGCGCGAGGCGCACGAGGAGCTGGCGCTGGAGCCGAGCGAAGTCCGCGTAATCGGGACAAGCGATCGCTATCACACCGGCACCGGCTTTCTCGTGACCCCTGTGCTCGGAGTGATCCCGCCCGATCTCCCGCTCGTCCCCAGCCCGGACGAGGTCGAGGCGTGGTTCGAGGCGCCGCTTGATCTGGTGCTCTCGCCGGCGCAATGGACCGAGCACGAGGTTGAATGGCAGGGCGCGATGCGGCGCTATTTTGAACTGCAATATGAAGGCTTTCGCATCTGGGGGGTGACCGCGGCGATCATCCTCAATCTGGCGCGCCGGATTGATGTTACCGCGCTCAGCGCGTAATCGCGGGGCAAACGGGCCACTTTATATAATGTCGCACACGCTCCCTCCCGCTCCATGGACCAGCCGCCCTGCGCTGGCTGCGCTGATCGCGGCGCTGGGGGCTGAAAATGCGCGCTGGGTCGGCGGCGCGGTGCGCGATACGCTCCTCGGGATCGCGGCCGACGATGTCGATTGCGCGACCACGCTGCTGCCCGAGGAGGTGATCGAGCGCTGCGAGGCGGCGGGCATTCGCACGGTGCCCACCGGGATCGAGCATGGCACGGTGACCGCGGTCCTCAAGGCGGGCGAGGAGACCCACACGGTCGAGGTGACGACGCTGCGCCGCGATGTGGCGACCGACGGACGGCGCGCGACCATCGCCTTTGCCAGCGACTGGCGCGAGGATGCCGCGCGCCGGGATTTCACCATCAACGCGCTTTATGCCCACCCGGAAACGCTCGCGATCTCCGATTATTTCGGCGGACTGGAGGATCTGGCGGCGCGGCGCGTGCGGTTCATCGGCGAGGCGGACGAGCGGATCGCGGAGGACCACTTGCGGATCCTGCGCTATTACCGTTTCCAGGCGCGGTTCGGCGCCGAGCTCGATGCCGCGGCGGAGGAAGCCTGCGCCCGGCTTGCGCCGACGCTCAAGGGACTGAGCCGCGAGCGGATTGCCGATGAGCTGCTGAAGCTGCTGGCGCTGCCCGCTCCTGCCGCCACGGTGCGCAGGATGTTCGAGCGCGGGGTGCTTGGGCAAATCCTGCCCGAGACCTGCGCCGCGATGGTGACAGCGCTCGAGCGGCTGATCGCGCACGAGACCGCCAGCGCCGTTGCGCCCTCAGCGCTGCGCCGCCTTGCCGCGCTGTTGCCGCAATCGAGCGCTGTGGCCGAGACGATCGCTGCACGCCTGAAGCTGTCCAAGGCCCAGCGCGCGCGGCTCGTTTCGGCGGCGGATCGGCGCGAGGAGGACTGCGCGCAGCCGCGCGCGCTCGCCTATCGGATCTCGCCCGAATATGCGATCGACCGGCTGCTGCTGCTCGGCGCGCCGGTCGCACCGCTTGCCGGGTGGGAGCCGCCCGCCTTTCCGCTCAAGGGCGGCACGATCGTTGCGCGCGGGGTCGCCGCGGGGCCGGCGGTCGCGCGGATCCTCCAGACTGTCGAGCGGCGGTGGATCGCCGAGGGATTTCCGCCGGAGCCGCGCATCGAGGCGCTGCTCAAGGAAATTCTCGATCAAGAATAAAGCATTAAGGCCCGCTTCAGCTGCATTTGCTAGGTTGACATCGGACTGCAACAATGTTGCATTGCAGCAATAAGCTGCGCTACCACTGGCATGTGTGGGAACCCTCCGCGCTAAATGATCGTTTATATCGCAAGTGGATCCACTGGCTTTGGGAAAATTGCCATTATCCCGAAACGGTGGATGAACTGCGAAAAGCGGTCTCCCCTTTGGGGACGCCCGATTGGGCGAAGCGTCTGGCGCTCCGCATGTCATACCTGTCCGGTGCCGATCGCGAATTGGTGCCTTAATTTGAATACCGATTGGAGAATATCATCATGACCCTTGGCAAACTGGCAGTCAGCGCCGCAGCGCTCGCACTCACCCCGTTCGCGGCCCTCGCACAGGATGCGGGCACCACGATCTACAGCCAGGTGGACGACACCGCCGTCGGCACTGTTGAAAGCAATGACGGCGCGACTGTCCTGGTCGATACCGGCTCGTTCAAGGCCCCGCTGCCCGCCGATGCGGTGGTCGAGCGCGAAGGCAAGTGGACCGTCAACGCCACCAAGGCCCAGGTCGATGAGATGATGGGGCAGATGGAAGCTGAAGCGACCGCCAAGCTTGACGCCGCCCTCGTCGATGGCGCCGCCGTGACGAGCGCGGACGACGCGCCCGTGGGCACGATCCTTGCGATGGACGACGCCGGTGAGCAGATCATCGTCGCCAACAACACCGGCGTGATCACACTCAAGCGCGAGCATTTCGCGGTGAACGAAACCGGCGCGCTGACCGCGCTGTTCACCGGGACCGAGCTTGCCCAATACACCACCGAGGTGCCTGAAGGCGCGATCGTCGAGACCGCCGAAGGCCCGATGATGCGCACTGCCGATGGCTGGGAAATGACCGAGGCGGAAACCACCGCCAGCGCCGGTTCGACCAGCGCGGCGGGCGCGAACCAGTAAACCCTGGCTTCGCCTCAAGATCGCCCAAAAGGGGCCGCGCTGGGATCAGTCCCGCGCGGCCCCTTTTGCGTTCATTCCGGCGCTGAAGCGGTCAATCAAACCGATTGTCGCGCGGGAAGCCTGTCGGCGGCAGGCGTCCCGCAGCGCCGCGCGCCACCTTCCACAGGCCGATCTCGGTCTCGGTCCGCGTGCGTTCGCCCGAGCCGCCCATCGTCCAGCTGAGCCCGTCTGCAAGCGCGAAGGTGGTCGCATCGCTGAGCCCGCCGCCGCCTTGCTCCTTGGCCCGGTAACGCTGCAACTGCACACCCTGCCCGCGCGTCATCACCGGCAATTCATCGAGCGCAAAGACCACGAGCTTGCGATTGTCGCCCACCACCGCGACGTGATCGTGCTGTGCCGCGATCTCGCGGATCACCTGCAGGCGCGCATCGTCCTTCAGGTTCACCACCGCGCGCCCTTTGCGCGTTTCCGCCAGCAGTTCGGCCGTCTGCGCGATAAAGCCCTTGCCGGTGCTGGAGGCGAGCAGGAGCCGTCCACCTTCTTTATGAACAAGCATCTTGGCAATCGAGCTATCGGCTTCGAGGTCGATCATCGTCCTCACCGGCTCGCCAAACCCGCGCGCGCCCGGAAGCTTGTCGCAGCCCAGCGTGTAGAACCGCCCGTCAGTGCCAGCGATCAGCAGCTTGTCGGTCGTCTGCGCGTGGAGGATGCAGGCAAGGCCATCGCCTTCCTTGTATTTGAACTCCTGGTCGAGCGGGACATGGCCCTTGGCCGCGCGGATCCAGCCCTTGTGCGAGAGCACGATCGTGACCGGCTCGCGCTCGATCATCGCATCGAGCGAAAACTCGATTCTTGGCCCGGTCTGCGCGATCAGCGTGCGCCTCGCGCCCAGTTTGGTCTCCTCGGCATAGTCCTTGCGCAGCGCCTTGAGATCGCGCTTGAGCCGGGTGCGCTGGCGCGCTGGGCTTTCGAGCAGCTTGGTCAGCTCGTCCTGTTCGGCCAGCAGCGCGTCCTTCTCGGCGCGCAGCTGCATCTCCTCGAGCTTGCGCAAGCTGCGCAGGCGCATGTTGAGGATCGCCTCGGTCTGGCGATCGGTGAGGCCGAATTCCGCCATCATCACCGGCTTGGGCTCGTCCTGGGTGCGGATGATCTCGATCACCCGGTCAAGGTTAAGGAAGGCGATGATGTAGCCTTCGACCAGTTCGAGGCGAGCTGCGATCTGATCGAGCCGGTGCTGCGTGCGGCGCTGGAGGATCTCGATCTGCGCCGCCGTCCAGCGCTCGAGCAGTTCCTTCAGGCCCATCACCATCGGCGTGCGCCCCCCGCCGGCATGGGCATCGAGCACGTTCATGTTGAGCCCGAACCGGGTTTCCATGTCGGTCAGCTTGAAGATGCTCTCCTTGAGCAGATCGGGATCGACATTGCGCGAGCGCGGCACGAGCACGATCCGGATCGCCTCGTCGCTCTCGTCGCGCACGTCCTCGAGGATCGGCAGCTTCTTGTCGTTGATGGCTGCTGCGATCTGCTCGATCAGCCGGCCCTTCTGCACCTGGTAGGGGATTTGCGAGATGACGAGCTGCCATTGCCCGCCGCCCAGCCGCTCGATCCCCGCCTGCTGGTCGTCCGCCTCGGCCGCCTCGGGCGCGAGGAACCGCCCGCGCAGCCTGAGCGAACCCCGGCCGGTGGCATAGGCATCGCTGATCACCTGCGCGCTGTCGATCACTTGCCCGCCGGTGGGAAAATCGGGGCCCTTGATGAATTCCATCAGGCTCTTGTGGTCGATATCCGGGTGATCAATCAGCTCCAGGGTCGCATCGATCACCTCGGCGACGTTGTGGCTGGGGATGTTGGTCGCCATTCCCACCGCGATCCCGCTCGCGCCATTGGCGAGCAGATTGGGGAACAGGCCCGGCATCAGCTCGGGCTCTTCCTCCTCGCCATTATAGGTCGGGATGAAGTCGACCGTGCCCGCATCGAGCCCTTCCATGAGCTGCATCGCGGTCTTGGTGAGGCGCGCTTCGGTGTAGCGGTAGGCGGCGGCGTTATCGCCGTCGATGTTGCCGAAATTGCCCTGCCCCTCGACCAGCGGATAACGCAGCGAGAAATCCTGCGCGAGGCGCACCATCGCATCATAGGCGGCGGTATCGCCATGCGGGTGATACTTGCCGATCACCTCGCCGACGACGCGCGCGGACTTCTTGAAGCTCGAGGTGGGCGCAAGGCCGAGCTGGCGCATCGTCCAGAGCAGCCGCCGGTGAACCGGCTTCAACCCGTCGCGCAGATCCGGCAGCGAGCGCGCGGTGATCGTCGAGAGCGCATAGACGAGATAGCGCTCCTCCAGCGCTGCATCGAACGGCGCATCGGTGATGAGGTCGAACTCGTCTTTTGGCGGCGCGTTTGAATCGGTGTCGGTCGGATCGGGCATCCGGCCCGTCTAGCAAGCGCATGAGCGGCGCGGGAGGGCGCAATCCACAGCTGGATGGGGGCGAGGCGCTCGCAGAACACGGCTGAGCGTCGCTGATGCACGCCCAGCCTGTCCGGGCGGAACGCGCGGTGCCGCGGGCCGTTTGCAAGGCTGTAACTAACAATCTCAAAAATCGAGGGTATTTATCATGAAACGGGTTCTCTTCATCGCCACCAACGGTTTCGAGCAAAGCGAACTGCTCGAGCCCAAGCGCCGCCTCGAGGAGGCCGGGATCGAGATCACGATCGCCTCGCCCGAAGCGGGCTCGATCCGCGGTTGGAATGATGGCGATTGGGGCGAGAGCGTTGCCGTCAACATGAGCCTCGAGCAAGTCTCGGTGAAGGATTTCGCAGCGCTGCTGCTCCCTGGCGGCCAGATCAACCCCGATGTCCTGCGAATGGACGAAAAGGTGATCGACCTCGTGCGCGCCTTCAACGATGCCGGAAAGCCGATCGCGGCGATCTGCCACGCGCCCTGGCTGCTCGCCGAGGCCGGCATCATCAAGGGCAAGACCGTCACCGGCTGGCCCTCGATCCGGACCGATCTCAGAAATGCCGGCGCCGATGTGATCGACGAGAAGGTCGCGGTCGATGGCAATCTCATCACCAGCCGCAACCCGTCTGACATCCCGGCTTTTACCGACGCGCTCAGGGATGCACTTTCGATCGAGCCGGCCCGCGAGGACGCCTGACGCTGTAAGCAATCGATTGCACTAGGGGAGCGGCCTGTCCTCCATACCTAGCCGCTGCCCGGCCCCGCCCGCGCTCCCCCTGAACGCGTGGCGGGGTTTTGCGTGTGCGGGTTTGGCATGGTGCGAGTTTTCAGGGGCGGGCGCTCGCTCGAAGAAGAGCGCTTGAGCAGCATCTCCATCGCTCTATAACAGCGACAAAACCGGACCGGGAGAGAACCGAATGCGTATTCATGCCGCCCTGCTGGCAGCCACGTCGCTTGCCACTCTGGCTTTGCCAACCGCCGCGCACGCGCAGAGCCCTGCAGAGCCCGACTACAGCGCCGAGATCACCCGCACGACCTACAACATCCCGCATATTGTCGCCGATGACTGGGGCGGGCTCGGCTATGGCATCGCCTATGCTTATGCGCAGGACAATGTCTGCCTGCTGGCTGAGGAATTCGTCACCATTGCGGGACTGCGCTCGCTCCATTTCGGACCCGAGGCGAAGATCCTCCTGGGCTACAGCGAAGCCGACAATCTCACCTCGGACATTTTCCACCGCAGCCAGATCGACGTCGCGGCGCTGCAAGCCTCCTGGTCGCAGCAGCCCGCGCGCGTGCAGGCGCTCGCTGAAGGCTATATCAAGGGTTACAACCGCTATCTGCGCGATGTCGGCGCCGAGGGCCTGCCCGAGGAATGCCGCGGCAAGGACTGGGTGAAGCCGATCGACGCGGACGACATGCTGCGATTGAACGAGAAGCAGATGCTGCTGGCAAGCTCGCTCGCGCTCGGCGCCGGGATCGCGGGCGCGGTTCCGCCGGGAATGCCGCAGCCCGCCGCACCCAGAGTTAGCCTCAAACAGCCCGAGGAGCTCAGCTTCGGCAGCAATGGCTGGGCTTTCGGCGGCGAGGCGACCGCCGATGGGCGCGGGCTCCTGATCGGCAATCCGCATTTTCCGTGGAAAGGCCCGGCGCGCTTCTGGCAGGTGCACGCGACCATTCCGGGCGAATACGACGTGATGGGCGTTGGCCTTGCCGGCAACCCGCTGCCTACTCTCGGCTTCAACAAGGATGTCGCCTGGACCCACACCGTCACCGCAGCGCGCCACTTCACGCTCTATGCGCTCACCCTCGCAGAGGGCGACCCGACGAGCTACATGGTCGATGGCGCGCCGGTGAAGATGACCGCAAAGACGGTCAGCGTGCCGATGCCCGGCGGCGCCGAACCCGTCACCCGCACACTCTGGTCGACCCGAATGGGCGCGATCGTCACCATGCCGAGCAACGGCGTCACCTGGAATGCGACGAGCGCCTTCGCGCTCAAGGATGCCAATGCCGGCAACCAGCGCGGGATCGAGACCTGGCTGCGGATCGGCGAGGCGAAGAATGTCGGCGAGATCGAGGCGGCGGTGAGCGAGACGCTGGGCATCCCCTGGGTCAACACCATCGCGGCGGACCGCGAGGGCAATGCGCTCCACGCCGATATCACCGCGGTGCCCAATGTCTCGGCGCAAATGATCGAGCAATGCGGCACGCCGATGTCGCCGCTCTTCGCCAGCCTAGTGACGCTGCTTGATGGCACGCGCAGCGAATGCGACTGGGGCGGCGAATTGCTCCCCGCCAGCGAACAGGCCTCGCGCACCCGGCGCGACTGGCTCGCCAATTCGAACGACAGCTATTGGCTGAGCAACCCCGCGCACCCCTATCGCAAGCTCTCGCCGATCCTGGGCGCGCACGAGCAGCCGCTGTCCTTGCGCACCCGCTCGAACTACACCGAAACCGAGGCGCTGCTGACTGAAACAAAGATGGATCACGCCGCCGCCAAGGGGCTCGTGTTCGGCAACAAGAGCCTTGGCGCCGATCTCGTGGTCGGCCCGCTCCTGGCGCTGTGCGAAGGGTCGAACAGTCTGGCCGAAGCCTGCGCGGCGCTGGCCGGGTGGGATCGCGAATTCCAGACCACGAGCCGCGGCGCTTATCTCTTCACCACCTTCTGGAGCAAGGTGATGAACCGCCGCGATCTGTGGCAGGTGCCGTTCGATCCCGCCTCGCCCGTCACCACACCGCGCGATCTGCAAACCGCAGGCGCAACCGGCGAGGCGCTGATGAAGGCGCTCGGCGAGGCGGCCGCGGAGCTGACCGAGGCGGGGATCGCGCTCGATGCACCGTGGGGCGAGGTGTTGACGCAGCCCGTCCCTGGAAGCGAGGCAATCGCGATCCATGGCGGCCCCGGCTGGGCGGGCGTGCTCAACATGCAGGAGGGCACCATGGCGCCGGGCGGGATGATCCCGCGCCATGGCTCGAGCTATATCCAGATTGTCGGGTTTGATGATGAGGGTCCGGTTGCCGATGCGATCCTAAGCTATTCGCAATCGAGCAATCCTGCGTCGGATCATTATGCCGACCAGACCCGGCTCTATTCCGCCAAGCAATGGAATCGGCTGCCGTTCAGCCCCGAGGAAATCGCAGCAGCGATGACGGGCGAAACCCTGCGGATTGCGGAATAGCGCGCGGCGCTGACCGGGCGCGCGGGGCTCAGATCCCGCGCGCGTCGGTGCGTTCGACCGGCACGCTCACCGTCAGCCCATCCAGCTCGGGCGTGAGCGTGATCTGGCACGACAGCCGGCTCGTGCGCCGCACCCCGGCGGCGAAATCGAGCATGTCCTCTTCCTCTTCGGATGCCCCGGGGAGCCGGTCGAACCATTCGCTGGCAACAATCACGTGACAGGTCGAACACGCCATCTGCCCCTCGCACGTGCCCTCGAGCGGCAGCCCCGCCGCCTGCCCTGTGCGCAGCAGGCTATCGCCGGGCTCGCCGGCAGCGACGATGCGCTTTCCTGTTGGATCGATGAAGGTGATCTCGATTGGCATAGCTGCGAGCGTTTCGTGTGTCCCCTTAACCCCAACGGGCCTGTTGCTCGAGGGCGGAATGGATCGCCCGCGCGGCCTTTTCAAGCTCTTCCATGGTCGTATAGCGCCCGAAGCCGAGCCTGATCGAGGATTTCGCTTGGCGCTCGCTCAGCCCGATCGCCCGCAGCACATGGCTGGGTCGGCCCGATCCGCTGGCACACGCGCTCCCCGCAGAGAACATCACCTCGCGGCAATCCGACATCAGCCGCGCAACATCGAGGCCCTCGCGCCGCAGGTTGAGGTTGCCCTGCCAGCGCGCGGTCTCGCTGCCGTTCAAGTCCCATTCGCCGAACAGATCGCGCGCGCGCCCCCACAGCCCCGCGACATGCGCGGCATCCTCCTCCATCCGCTCGCCCGCCAACTGAGCCGCCGCGCCGAACCCGGCGATCAGCGCCGGCGAGAGCGTGCCCGAGCGCAGGCCAGCCTCCTGCCCGCCGCCGGTCTGCTGTTCTTCCAGCGCAACCCCGTCGCGCACCCACAAGGCGCCCACGCCCTTGGGACCATGCAGCTTGTGCGCCGAGACCGCGATCATGTCAGCGAGCGTCACCGGCAGCTTGCCGTAGGACTGCACCGCATCGATCACGAACAGCGCATTCGCCTGCTTGGCGCGGGCGTGCCAGTCGGCGGTGGGCTGGATCGTGCCGATCTCGTTGTTGACCTGCATCACCGCGATGAGGCGGCAATCAGCGGGCAAGTCCTGCGCGGTGTTGCACTGGCCTTCCTTGGAGACATTGAGAATGTGCGCGGTGCCCAGCGCCTGCGCGGTGTCGAGCACGGCGGCGTGCTCGATCGCGGAGACCGAGACCGAGCCGCCGCTGCCGCTTCCCCGGATCGCGAGATTGAGCGCCTCGGTCGCCCCGCTGGTGAAGATGACGCGCCCGCCCGGTGGAAACAGCGCAGCAACCTTGTCGCGCGCCGCCTCGATTGCCGCGGCGGCCTGCCGGCCCATCGGGTGCGGCGAATGCGGATTTCCGAACCCGGCGCCCCCCGGCCCATCGAGCCAGCGCAGCATCGCCTCGCGCGCCTCGGGCGCCAGCGGGGTGGTGGCCTGGTAATCGAGATAGATCATCGCGCGATCCTAGCCGCTCAGGTGAGCGAGCGCCACGTCTCGACGAACCGCTCGAGTTCTTCGGGCGTGGTCGACCACCCGAGACTCACTCTGATCGTGCGCGCGGCGATCTCGTCCTCGATCTCGAAGGCATCGAGCACGCGGCTTTTCTTGAGCGTGCCCGAAGAGCACGCGCTTCCGGCCGAGACGGCAAAGCCCATCGCATCGAGCCGGATCAGCAGCGCGTGCGCGGAGAGCGCGGGGTGAATGAGCGCAAGGATATAGTCGACCGACTGGCCCATCGTCAGGCGGCTGAACCCCATCGCTTCGCTGAACTCGGCGCGCTCGCGCGCGCTCGTCGCCCATTCGCCCGCCTCCAGCGCCGCCGCCATGCCGAGCGCGCCGGGCAGGTTCTCGGTCCCCTGGCGATAGCCGCGTTCGTGCCCGCCGACCGGATCGAGCATCGCAAAATCGCGCACCAGCAGCGCGCCGATCCCGATCGGCCCGCCAAACTTGTGCGCCGAAACGACCACCATGTCCGCATTGGGCAATCCGATCTTGCCCGCCGATTGCGCGCAATCGGAGAGCGTCAGCGCGCCGAGCGGACGAAACATGTTGAACAGCCCGGCGAGCCTACTGATCGTTCCGGTCTCGGGATTGACATGCTGGATCGCGACCAGATCATCTGCACCGATCGTCTCGTCTTCGGAGAAAATCTTGGCATCGGGCGCGGCGCGAAACACCGCGTCATGCTCCACCGCGGTGACGATCCGGCGCTTCACCTTGGCCCGGTTGAGCGCGATCCCCAGCGCCTCGCTCGCACCGGAGGTGAAGATCAGCTCGCCCTCCCACTTGAGCGCACGCTTGATCCGCGCGCGCGCATCCTCGAGCGCAGCCTTGGCTCGCCGCCCTTCGGCATGCGGGCTCGACGGGTTCGCCCACAGCGCAAACCCCTCCTCCATCGCCGCGCGCGCCTCGGGGCGCAGCGGTGAGGTCGCGGCATGATCGAGATAGATGCGGGGCTGGGTCATCGTATTGGGAAAGTTGCGCCTTATTGCGAACGATTCTTGAAAAATTGCGCTTTGCTATGCGACTCGTATATAGGCCTCAGCATTGCAGGAGCCACCCGGCACCTCGCTCAACCCATTGCATAAGGTCATCCGATGCCATCCGTCATCTTCCCCGGCCCCGAGGGCCGTCTTGAAGGCCGTTTCTCTCCGCCGCCCCGGCCGCGCGCACCGGTCGCCATGATCCTCCATCCGCACCCCGAGGGCGGCGGCACGATGAACGACCGGATCGTCCAGCGGCTCTACAAGACCTTCGTCGATCGCGGCTTTGCCACCCTGCGGTTCAATTTCCGCGGGGTCGGGCGCAGCCAGGGCAGCTTCGATTCCGGCATCGGCGAGCTTTCCGATGCGGCCAGCGCGCTCGACTGGGTGCAGTCGATCCACCCCGAAGCGCAGACGACCTGGGTCGCGGGCTATTCGTTCGGCGCGCTGATCGGGATGCAGCTGTTGATGCGCCGCCCCGAAGTGCGCGGTTTCATCTCGGTCGCGCCGCCGGCCAACATGTACGATTTCACCTTCCTTGCGCCCTGCCCCGCATCGGGCATTTTCGTGCAGGGCGCCGCCGATACGGTGGTTCAGCCCAGCGCGGTGCAAAAGCTGGTCGACAAGCTGCGCACGCAAAAGCACATCACGATCCATCACGAGGAAATCCCGCGCGCCAACCACTTCTTCGAGAACGAACTCGAAGAGATGATGGGAAGCGTCGACAATTACCTCGATTTCCGGCTGTCGCCCGATTGTCCGATCAAGTGAGCTTTCGCTCATTTGATCGGTTTTGATTTGCGAAGGCGCATCCGCGCCTTCGTCCTCGCTAGATGCGCAGCAGAGCTGCGCCCGCTGCGGGCGGGCGGTCGCCCTTGCGGCTGCCGGCGCAGCCGTTTGAGGTGTGCGCTTGTTGCAGCGTTCTAGCTCGAAGCGCTCGGATCGTCGGCGAGCGAGCCGGCCTCGCCCACCGGCAGCGACCAGATCACCACATTGGCGATTGCAATCAGCGCCAGCACGATCATCAGCGCAGGGTTCTTTATCTCGCCGGTGCGCCGCCACAGCACGAATGCGCCCGCCACCAGCGCAAACGCCGTCAGCATCACCAGGCTGAGCACAAGCTCGATCATCGCTGCTCCTCTTTGTTGCACGATTTTGTCGCACGATTTTCAGGGGGTTCTTACCCGATGCGTCATGGCACTGGAACATCCCCTCGCTAATCGCCTATGACAAGGCTGCTGCCACATTGGAGGGAATCATGGGAATTTTCAGTTCTATCAAGAATGCGATCTGGGGTTCGGATGAAGACGAGAAGAAGCCTGCGCCCGCGCCCGCCCCGGCGGCTGCGGCAAAGCCTGCAGCGGCAGCCAAGCCGGCTGCGCCCAAGCCGATCAGCGAGGTCGATGTGGTCGCGCGGGTGAGCGCTATTCCGGGGGCGGACAAGCTCAACTGGCGCACCTCGATCGTCGATCTGATGAAGCTGCTCAACCTCGATTCGAGCTACGACAACCGCAAGGAGCTCGCCGGCGAAGTCGGTATCCAGGGCTATGAGGGCTCGGCTGAAGACAATATCCGGCTGCACAAGGCGGTGATGAAGAAGCTCGCCGATGCTGGCGGCAGGGTTCCCAGCGATCTCAAGGACTGATTGATCCCGCCATCCTTGCGCGTTAGGCACAAGGGCATGATCGATATTCTGAACGACATCTCGCGCCGCCAGGCTCTCGCTCGCATGGGCACAGGACTTGGCGGCGCTTCGATGCTGGCGCTCGCCTCGGGCGGGCTGGCCGGCTGCGCAGGCCGGACAGGCGACCCGGCGCTCGCCAGTGCTTCGGCGCCCGCCGCGCAAAGCGCAGCCGACGCCAAGCTCGACGCGATCGCCTATGCGATGCTCGCCCACGAGCCCGCGCGCGCGACCTCGCTCGGCGTCGACAGTGGCGACTATGCCGACTGGCGCGGCACTTTCGGCACGCCCGGCGAGGAAGGTCGCAAAGCCTATCGCGCGACCCTCACCGACCTCGTCGCACAGGCGCGCGCTTACCCGCGCGAAGGCATCAGCGCCGACCAGCGGATCGGGTTTCAGGTCGTCGAGGCGGCGTTTGCGAGCGCGCTCGAAGGCATGGCGCTGCCCTATGGCGAAGTTGCGGTGGGCGGCTGGCGCAACGCGCCTTATGTCGTGATCCAGAATGTCGGCGGCTATATCGATTTTCCGCGCCAATTCGGGGCCAGCCAGCCGGTCCGCAGCCAGGAGGATATCTACCACTATCTCAATCGGCTGAGCGAGGTTCCAGCATTCCTCAAAGGCGAGACCGAGAGCATCCGCGAAGCGCGCGGGCTCGGCGTCGTGCCGCCCGATTTCCTGCTCGACAAGGCGATCGCGCAGATGGAGCGCAGCATCGCGGATGCAGCGGATGGCGGCGGCACCTATACCAGCGCGCTCACCAGCCAGATCGCCGAGCAATTCGGCGAGGCAAGCCTCAAGGAAAACGGCGACTACGCCAGCGCCATCACCACCACCCGGATCGTGCCCGCGCTCGAGGCGCAGCTCGCCGAGCTGCGCGAGCAGCGAGCGCTCGCGAAGCCGGATGCCGGGATGTGGGCCCAGCCCGAGGGCGAGCGCTGGTATGAGTGGGCGATCAAGGCCTCGACCACCACCACACTCACCCCGGACGAGATCCACCAGCAGGGGCTCGAGGAGCTCGATGAGCTGCATGGCCGAATGGACCCGATCCTGAAGGAACTGGGCTACACCAAGGGCACGGTCGGCGAGCGGATGCAGGCGCTGGGGCAAGACCCTGCCTATATGTTCCCGCCCGGCGACGAGGGCCGCGCCGAGATCGTCGCCTTCATCCAGAGCCAGGTCGATTACATCAAGGCGCAGATGCCGCGCGCGTTCACCACGCTGGTCGATCCGCCGTTCGAGATTCGCCGCCTGCCGCTCTCCGAGGAGCCGGGCGCTCCGGCCGCGTTCGGCGGAGCGGGGAGCAAGGACGGGACGATCCCTGCACGCATGTGGATCAATCTGCGCACCACCGACCTTCACCGCAAATACGATCTGCCCGATCTCGTTTTCCACGAGGCGATCCCCGGCCATGCCTGGGAGGGCTCGTATTCCAATCGCCTGCCGCTGATCCGCTCGATCCTCGCCTTCAACGCCTTTTCCGAAGGCTGGGCGC
>DAITMG010000057.1:0-16811 GCA_036835265.1 Erythrobacter sp.
AGAGGTTGCTGCCATCCTTGCCGCCATAGCGTTTGGGCGCGGAGAAGCGCCAATGCCCGGCCGCGTCGGCGCGGCGGGTGGCTTCTTTCAGAAGCTCCTCCCACTCGCGCCGGGGCAGCCCGCCCGCTTCCCAATCGGTGCGCGCGTGCTCGCGGCGGTGGTCGAAGAAGCGGATGTTGTCGTCCGCCAGTTCGAGCGGCTTGATCTCGGCTGCGATGAAGGCGTCGAGTTCGTCGAGGTAGGCAGCCAAGTCGGCGGGGATGGCGAAGTCCAATACTGAGTCCTCTTGAGACAGTTCAAAGCGTCCGCCCGTGGTGGGTGCAACGCACCCGCCTTGGGGGCGGGCGCGGGCTCGCTGCGGTCGCAGCACGCCGGGAAACATACGAAGCTTTACGGCTATTTTGCACCCTCTTCATCAGGAATCCATTTCTCTAGAGCGAAAGCAAGCGCGGGATATTTCGGAGAATCCGCTTCGACTTTGTCAAGAGTCATGCGCCGCAGAGCCGGCAGAAGACCGGCAAGAATTGTGAGGTCCAAGTCGCCTGGCTGAAGAAACTTTCGGGTCATCTCCTTGCTAGAATTTGAGCCGCCGATCTTCCAATTTCGAACTATTATGCCAAGCGCGTTGCGAGCTACGGCGAGCTGAAAACGGTCATGTTCTTGTAGCTGCTCTTTGATAGAGGAAAGCCATTCGGAGACCGCGGAAGCCAGTTCCCCATCGTTGGCCTCACCTTGATCTTCAGGAAAATCTCTTCGTGTGAAATATGGCCGTTTCTTGGTGAGTCCATATTCTTCCTCCAGCAGCAGCATCAGATCGAGTTCCTGTTCGCTCGTCCGGCGCGAGATCACCACGCGCTCGAGCATCCGGTCCGCGCCCGAGCGCCATTGCGCCGCCATCTTGAGGCAGCCCAAGGCCCACCACACGGTGCGGTAGATCGTCCAAAAGCGGATGCGTGCGGGATCGACCTCCGCGCCGCTCTCGGCCTCGTAGGCAGCGAGGTAGTCTGCGATCGACCCCAGCCCGAGCGCGGGGCGGTCGTAGCGGTGAAAGCGCCACACCGCCATGCAGCCGAAGGCGAGGTCCTCGTGGCGGTCGCCAAAATGCGCGAGTTCCCAATCGAGCACGCCGGTGAGCGTTGAACCCTCCACCAGCAGATTCCCCATGCGATAATCGCCATGGTTGAGGACTATCGACTCCCCTCCCGCCTGCGGGAGGGATTGGGGGTGGGCAATGAGACCGACATTGTCTTCGAGCCACCGGAGCCCCAGCGCGATGATCGGGCGATCCCCGCCCGCGTCCATGAACTGTGCCTTGAGGTCAGCAATTGCGGCGCGATAGTCCATCACCGGCACACCCTCCGGCACATCCGCCTGTCGCAGCGAGTGGATGCGCGCCAGGTCCCGCGCCGCCTGCCGCAGCAGCCCCGCCGGATCGTCACAGCCGAGGATCACCTTGGGATCAGCCGTCCCCGGCAGCGCGCGCATAAGGAAGCCCGAGCCGAGCCCGTCGGCCTCCTCCAGCACCGCCACCACTTGCGGAGCGGTCACGCCCTTGGCGCGCGCCGCCTCGATCAGCGCCGCCTCAACTGCGTGCCCGTAAGGACGCCCTTCCATGAAGGCGAGGCTCGGCGCGCGCCGCAGGACAAAGTCGTCACCCCCGGCCGCAAACCGCCAGCTCTCCATGGTCGCCCCGCCCGTCAGCCGCGACGGCTGTGAAGGCGGAGAGAGCCCGGCGCGCGCGCAAACCCGCCCCAGCCCCTCGATCAGTTGCTCAGGAGTGGTGTCGCCCACGGGTCAGGCGACGAGGTTGTCCTTCTTGACCGTGATCACCTGCGGATAGGTGAATTCCTTCAGACCTTCCTTACCGTATTCGGCGCCGAAGCCCGATTGCTTGTGCCCGCCGAACGGGGCGAAGGGCGAGAGGTGCATGAATTCGTTGATCCACACCGTGCCGGTCTCGAGCTGCTCGGCGATCGCCTGGCCCTTGTCGGTGTCGGCGGTCCACACCGCGCCCGCAAGCCCGTATTCGGAATTGTTGGCACGCGCGATCACTTCTTCCTCGGTCGAAAACTTCATCAGCGGCATGACCGGGCCAAACTGCTCCTCAGCGACGATCCGTGCATCTTCGGGCGGGTTGTCGAGGATCGTGATCGGCACGTAATAGCCGGTGCCCGAAGGGTCGGCATCGCCGCCGGCGAGGAACTTGTAGCCATTGTCCTTGGCATCCTGGATCAGATCGAGCACGCGCTCATACTGCTTCTTGTTCTGGATCGGGCCAACGCCCGTGCCCTGCTGCGCCCCATCGCCAACGACCACGGTCTTGGCGTACTCGGCGATCGCCTGTGACAGCTCATCATAGATATCCTCGTGGATATAGACGCGCTTCGCAGCAATGCAGACTTGCCCTGCATTCTGGAAGCTCGACCAGAAGATCTGCTGCGCGACCTTTTGCGGATCGGCATCGGGCAGCACGATCGAGGCATCGTTGCCGCCCAGTTCGAGCGTGATGCGCTTGAGGTCGGCCGAAGCGCCTTCCATGATCTTCTTGCCGGTCGCGGTCGATCCGGTGAAGGTGATCTTGTCAATATCTGCGTGCGAGGTGATCAGCGGGCCAAGGCTGTCCTCGCCGGTGATGATGTTGACCGTGCCGGCGGGCACCTTCTCGGCGATCAGTTCAGCAAGGCGCAGCGTCGTCAGCGGGGTGAACGGCGAGGGCTTCAAGACGATGGTACACCCGCTCATCAGCGCGGGCACGATCTTCTGGACCGCCATCATCACCGGGAAATTCCACGGCACGATCCCGCCGACCACGCCCACGGGCACGCGGCGGTGGCGATGGAGGCGGGTGTCATCGTCCTGGATGATCTCCTCCTCGAGCTTGAGCGTCGATTGCGCAGCGGAAATGCCGGCCGCGCCATAGATCTCGCCCTTGGCCTGCGCATGCGGCTTGCCCTGTTCGCTGGTCAGCAGGCGATAGAGCTCGTCCGCATTCTCCTTGATCGTGGCCGAGATCGCCATGCAGGCGGCCTGGCGCTCCTCGAAGGAGGATGTCTTCCACGTCTTGAACGCGGCGCGCGCGGCGGCGACCGCCTTGTCGAGCTCGCCGCTCCCGCAGGCGGGGACCTGGCCGATGACCTGTTCATTGGCCGGATTGAGCACGTCGAGCCATTCGCCGGTCGCGATCATCTCGCCGTTGATGAGGTTCTTGTATTGGGTGACCATGATGCGCGTCCTCTCCTAGCCGGGCATGGGGATTGCCAGGACCGGGCGCTTTATGCCCGAGTCCGTTGTCCGCACAGCTTGGCCGCACAAGTTGCAAAACGCAATCATTGCCGCATTGCGCCGGGGGCGATCAGGGCTATGAAAACGCCGAGCCGAACGCTGTGTCCAGGAGGAGAAAAACGCGATGCCCGAAGACCAGGCCGAACTCGTGATCTATGGCAGCCCCGTCTCGCCGTTCGTGCGCAAGGTGATGGCGCTCGCGATCGTCAAGGGCGCCGCGTTCGAGATCGAGCCGGTCAACATCATGGACCCGCCCGACTGGTTTGCCACGATCTCGCCGATGAAGCGCATCCCGGTGCTGCGCGACCGCTCGATCGGGACCGGGGGCGCCGCGGGCACGATCGCGGATTCGAGCGCGATCTGCGCCTATCTCGAGAAGAAGCACCCCGCCCCCGCGCTCTATCCCGAGGACGCCTTTGCATATGGCCGCGCGCTGTTTCTCGAGGAATATGCCGATACCGTGCTCGCGCCCGCGATCGGGCTCGGCATCTTCCGGCCGATCTTCTTCAACCAGATGCAGGGCAAGGACCCCGACTTGGCGCGAGCGCGCGAAGCGTGGGCGAAGGACGTGCCGCCCGCGCTCGATTATCTCGAACGCGCGCTCGGCGACCACGACTATTTCGCCGGCGATGCGCTCTCGATCGCCGATATCGCGGTGACATGCTGCTTCATGCAAGGCGCGCTCGTCGCCGAGACCCCGCTCGCCGGCTGGCCAGCGCTCGCCGCACACCAGGCCAGATGCCAGAGCCACCCCGCGATCGCCGGGCCCTTCGCCAAGGCCGATGGCTTCATCCGCAAGGCATTGCCGGAGCGCTTTGACCTTGTGCTTTGACCGGGCCTAGCGACCTCGCCTAAGGCGATCTTTCCCTAGAGGACGGGCGAGAAAGGCAACACGCACATGGCGAGCGAATGGTGCATCGGGATCATCGGCGGATCGGGTCTCTATGCGATCGAGGGGATCGAGGACCAGCAATGGATCGCGATCGATACGCCGTGGGGCGATCCTTCGGATGAGATCCTGTGCGGGCGGATCGGCGATGTGAAGGTCCGCTTTCTCCCGCGCCACGGCCGAGGCCACCCGATATCCCCGAGCGACCTCAACGCCCGCGCCAATATCGATGCGTTGAAGCGCGCGGGCTGCACCGATATCCTCGCGGTGAGCGCGGTCGGCTCCTTGCGTGAAAAGATCGAGCCGGGGCGCTTTGCCGTGGTCGAACAGTTCATCGATCGCACCATGAACCGCCCGTCGACCTATTTCACCAGCGGCTTTGTCACCCACGTCTCGATGGCGGACCCGGTCTGCCCGCGCCTCTCGCAAATGGCCGCCAAGGCGCTCACCCAGTGCAAGGCCAAGGTCGCGGTCGGCGCGACATATCTGGCAATGGAAGGCCCGCAATTCTCGACCCGAGCGGAAAGCCGGATGTATCGCTCATGGGGCGCGGATGTGATCGGGATGACCGGGATGCCCGAGGCCAAGCTCGCGCGCGAGGCGGAGCTGCCCTATGCGCTGGTCGGCATGGTGACCGACTATGATTGCTGGCGGGTCGATGAAAACGGCGCGGGCGAAGCGGTCAGCGTCGCGCAGGTGGTCGCGCAGATGCAGTCCAACAGCAAGCTTGCGCGCGCGATGGTGCTCAAGTTCATCGAGAGCCTCCCCGCCAAGCGCGAGGCCTCGCCGATCGACACCGCGCTCGACGATGCGGTCATCACCGTGCCCGACGAGCACGACCCCGCGCTGCTCGCCAAGCTCGATGCGGTGGCGGGGCGGATCCTGAGCTGAAGCCCGGACCACTTCGCCTCCCCGGGCGAACGCCCCTGGATCACGCCGCCCATTCGCCGGTGAGCGCCCTGAATTCGGTCAGGTTAATCGATTGCCACACGCCCGCAATGTAATAGGGATCGCCCTCGAACCGGGCACGCGCGGCTGCCTCGTCGGCGGCCTTGATGATGATGAGCGAGCCCAGCGGCGTGCCATCGCGCTCGAGCGGGCCGCCCAGCGCATAGTCCTGCGCATGAGCTGCGAGGTAAGCGAAATGCTCCTCGCGCACCCGCGGGCGGATCTGGGCTGCGTGTTCGCCGTCGCGGCAGTAGAAGGCAAAGAGTTTCATAGCATCATCCGGTGGCGCGAGTGACAGGCTGGAGATGGCGACCACCCCCTCATGGGGTCCAAAGCCGCGCCAGATCAAGCAGAAGTGTGCGCCCGCTGCCACACGCACGCTTCACTCGAAAAGCGGCGATGCATTCGCTATGTGGGCGAAGTCGTTTCCCGCCAACATGAGGCCGCATTCCCAGTGACACCCCCGACCCTGCCCGACACTGCCGCGACCCTGGTTGACCGCGGCGAATTGCGCCTTGCCTTTCGGCAGGAGGAAGCAGCCTGCATTGCCGAACGGCTCAGGCAGACGGCGCCCGCCGGCAAGGTCCACGATGCGGCCGCCGCGCTCGCGATCCGGCTGATCGAAGGCGCGCGCGTCCACAAGGCCAGCGGGATCGATGCCTTCCTCCAGCAATTCGGGCTCGATACCGAGGAAGGCATTGCGCTGATGTGTCTGGCCGAAGCGCTGCTGCGGGTGCCCGACGCGGCGACCGCCGATGCGCTCATCCGCGACAAGATCGGGCCGATCGATTGGGGCGAGCATCTGGGCGAAAGCTCCTCGACCTTCGTCAACGCTGCAACCTTCTCGCTGATGCTGACGGGCGAAGTGCTCGAGCGGCCCGAGGAGCAGCAAAAGGGCATGGGCCGCGCCTTCAAGCGCGCGATGAACCGGCTGGGCGAACCCGTCATACGCACAGCGACCTTGCAGGCGATGCGGATCATGGGCCGCCAGTTCGTGTTCGGGCGCACGATCGAGGAAGCGCTGAAGCGCGCAGCGCCCGAGCGCGCCAAGGGCATCACCCATTCGTTCGACATGCTGGGCGAGGCGGCAATGACCTTTGCCGATGCGGCGAAATATCGCGAGGCCTATCAGCACGCGCTGGATCGCCTCGCGGGCGAGGCGGCGGGCGGGATCGGCCCCTCACCGGGCATTTCGGTCAAGCTCTCAGCGCTCCATCCCAAATACACCTTTCTCCACGCCGAGCAGGCGCGCGCCGAGATCACCCCGATCGTGCGCGACCTCGCAGTGCGGGCGCGCGATGCCGATATCCACTTCACGATCGACGCCGAGGAGGCCGAGCGGCTCGAACTCAGCCTCGACATCTTAGAGGCGCTGCTCGCGGACGACACCCTGTTCGAGCGCGCCGACGGGAGCCGCTGGGAAGGCTTCGGCCTTGCGATCCAGGCCTATCAGAAGCGCGGCGCGCCGCTGTGCGACTGGATCGCCAAGGCCGCGCGCCGCCACAACCGGCGGCTGTTCGTCCGCCTCGTCAAGGGCGCCTATTGGGACAGCGAGATCAAGCACAGCCAGGTCGGCGGGTTCACCGATTACCCGGTGTTCACCCGCAAGGTTGCAACCGATGTCTCCTATCTCGCCTGTGCTGCGCGTTTGTTCGAGCACGATGACGTGATCCTGCCCGCCTTTGCCACGCACAACGCGCTCACCATCGCCTCGATCAAGCAGCTCAGTGCCGGCCGTCCGTTTGAGTATCAAAGGCTGCACGGCATGGGCGAGGAGATTTATTCGACCCTGCGCGAGATCGAGGGCAACGCGCCGACCCCGGTGCGGATCTATGCGCCGGTCGGCGGGCACACCGAGCTGCTCGCCTATCTCGTGCGCCGCCTGCTCGAAAACGGCGCCAACACCAGCTTCGTCAACCGGATGGGCGATGCCGATCTTGCGCCGCAAGCGCTGGTCGGCGATCCGATCGCCGAGCTTGCAGCGCTGGAGCCGCGCCGCAATCCAGCGATCCCGTTGCCGCGCGACATACTGGGAGCGCGCCTCAACAGCGCCGGCGTTGATCTCGCTGATCCGCTGGTGCTGGCGCCGCTCGAGCAGCGCCTTGCCGCACTCGCAGACCGGCAATGGCGCGCCGAGCCGACCTTCCCGGCAGCGCAAGCGGGCGAGATCGCGCCGATCACCATGCCGCACGATCTGGGCGCGGTTGTCGGGATGCGCCGCGATGCGACCGCAGCGGAGGTCAAAGACGCGTTCCGCCGAGCGGCCGAGATCCAGCCGGGTTGGGATGCGCTGGGCGGCGAGAAGCGCGCGGTCCTGCTCGAGGAAGCCGCGCGGCTGTTCGAGTCGCACACCGACGAGTTTCTCAGCCTGTGCCAGCGCGAGGCGGGCAAGACGCTGCTCGACGGGGTTGCAGAAGTGCGCGAGGCGGTCGATTTCCTGCGCTATTACGCCAGCCAGGCGCGCAGCCGGTTCGAAGATGCGATGGTGTTGCCTGGGCCGACAGGCGAGGAAAACACGCTCGCGCTCCACGGGCGCGGGGTGTTTGCGACCATCAGCCCGTGGAATTTCCCGCTCGCGATCTTCACCGGCATGGCGTCTGCCGCGCTCGCGGCGGGCAATGCCGTCATCGCCAAACCCGCCGAGCAGACCCCGCTGATCGCCGCGCTCGCGGTGAAGCTGTGCCACGAAGCGGGCATCCCGCCCGAGGCGTTCCAGATCCTGCCCGGAGCGGGCGAAGTTGGCCAGATGATCACCACCAATCCGCATCTCGCCGGAGTCGCCTTCACCGGATCGACCGAGACCGCGCGCCTCATCAACCAGACACTGGCCGCGCGCGAGGGGCCGATCGTGGCGCTGATCGCGGAGACCGGCGGGCAGAACGCGATGATCGTCGATTCAAGCGCGCTGCCCGAACAGGTCGTGCGCGATGTGCTCGCGAGCGCCTTCCAGAGCGCAGGCCAGCGCTGCTCGGCCTTGCGGGTGCTCTATCTTCAGGACGATATCGCCGATACCATGCTCGCAATGATCCGCGGCGGGTTCGAGGCGCTGCATGTCGGCGATCCGGCGGTGCTGGCAACCGATGTCGGCCCGGTGATCGATTCCGATGCGCAGGCCGCGCTTGAACGCCACGTCGCGCGGCGGCTGCAGAACAATCGCACCGTGTGGCGCCTGCCGCTCCCTCCGGGTCTCGCCAAGGGTTGTTTCGTTGCACCCACGATCATCGAACTCGATTCGATCCTCGATCTCAATCGCGAGAATTTTGGCCCCGTTCTCCACGTGTGCCGCTTCCGCGCAGGTGATCTGGGCAAGGTGGTCGAGGATATCAACAGGGCCGGCTATGGCCTCACGCTCGGCCTCCACAGCCGGATCGCCGCGACGCGGGATTTCGTGCGGGCAAGAGCCAAGGTCGGCAATTTCTACGTCAACCGCAACCAGATCGGCGCGATCGTCGAGAGCCAGCCGTTCGGCGGCGAGGGGCTTTCGGGCACCGGGCCCAAGGCGGGCGGGCCGCATTATCTCCTGCGCTTCGCGACCGAGCGGGTGATGTGCGTCGATACGACCGCGGCGGGGGGCAATGCGAGCCTGCTGGCCGCGATGGGGGAGCAAATCTGAGCGGGAGGGGCAGGCGATGCAGCGCGCCTCCCGAGCAAACGGGATTGTCATCGCGCGGCGCGGCGCTGTAAGGCCCGCTGCCATGAAACGCCTGATTTCCCGCCTCATTGTCGTCCTCGCTTTGCTCTGGAGCGGCCCTGCGCTCGCCGAGGTGCAGATCCATTTCCACTCGTTCAACGGCAGCGTGGTGTGGGGGCGCTATCCGCACGCCTTCATCGTGCTCGAGGGCACGCTCGAGGAAACCGGCAAGCCGGTGAACGAGAATTACGGGTTTTCCGCGCGCAAGGTGACGCCCGCGATCCTCTCGGGCCCGGTCGAGCACATGGTGCTCGCCGAGACCGAGAAGAACATCAAGAAGACCAACCGACATTTCTCGATGACGCTGACCGATCGCGAATATGAGCGCGTGATCGCGCTGGTCGCGAGCTGGCAGAATGCGCCGGGCAGGTTCTACGATCTGGAAAAGCGCAATTGCATCCATTTCGTCGGCGAGATCGCGCGGCTGCTCGGGCTGAAGGTCGACTATCCGGGCGACATGCTGCGCCGGCCCAAGGCCTGGCTCAACCATATCACCGCGCTCAATCCCAAGCTCGGCGCGAAACCGGTCAGCTAGGGCCGATCTGCTGGGGCCGGTCAGCTGGCCTCAAACGCGGCAAACACCGCGGCCAGTCCCGGCACCTTGGCCTCGCGCCGGAGGAGCTCGATCGCGTCCGCGATTGTGATCTCGAGCTCAAGCACATTGCCGCTCCCGCCATCGCGCCGCGCGGCCCCGAGCGAGCGCGCGAATGAGCGCGCGGGCGCGTTTTCGGCGAGGACGTGCACCAGCAATTCGCGATAGCCCTCGCGCGCGCAATCGAGCAGGAGCACTGCTGTCATCAGCCTGGCAGCACCGCGCCCGTGATATTCGTCCAGCACCGCGACCGAGTATTGCGCGACGTCGGGTTCCCCTTCCTCGCGGAAGGCGTGAACGATGCCGATCGCGGGCGCAGCGGGATCATCGCGCCGCAACGCGCCCCAGGCGATGTGATCGTGCCCATCGACATCGACCAGCTTGTCGACCACGTTTTGCGGCAGTGCGCGCATGCCCGAAAAGAACCGCAGATACCGCGAGCGCGGCGAAAGCTGCGCAACGCCTTCCTTGAGGCGCGCTTCGTCCTCAGGGTTGACCGGGCGAATCGCGATCGGGGTCCCGTCGTTGAGGGCGGTTTCGATGATCATGCACCTCTCCCTTTACAGGAGAGATGATGCAAAGTCAGGCGCGCGATCGGCGATAACCGGCGGCGCGTGCCTCGCTTTCGGTGCAGAAGAGCTCTTCGGCCCGCGTCTGGTTATAATAGGGGCGGCCCGGCAGATGATAGATCCACTCGCCCTTGCGGTTGCGATTGCCTTTGATCGCGCAGCCGCGCGTATTGCGATGGACCGTCTCGCCCCGCGATGCGCCCAATGATCCGCCCGGTGATCCGGCCTGCGCCCCCCGGCGCTCGCCCTGGCTGGCGGTTTGAAGCGGAGGCGAGTGCTGCTGCTGCGGCGGCTGCAAGTTCGCCGCGCGCCACTGCGCGGGGAGCTGGAAATCCGAGGCCCAGATGCCCTCACGCTGGCGCTTGGCGAGACCTTCCACCGCGCTGTAGTGCTGCGGCGCCCCGTCCGTCGCGATCGCCATTCCGCGCCGGAGCATTTCCTCGCCCAGATCGAACAGCCGCGTCTGGCACACCGCGACTTCGCGGCCATAGACATCGCGGGCAAGCGTGCGGCAGGAAACCGTCTGGCCCGCGACCAGCGACGCCAGCGCCGTGCCCGCCTCCTTGCCGCAGGCCCACAGTTCGCCGTCCGTCTCGCAGCCCTGCCGCGCCTCGGGCGCATCGATATGGGCAAGGCGCACCCGCGTGCCGGTCATGTCGAGCGTGTCGCCATCGATCGCGGCGGCGCTGCCCTCGATCTGGTGCGCGGCGGCGGGCGCGGCGAGGCCCGAGACGAGCGAGGCGACGGCAAGGATGAACGGGACAGCGCGCATGGCGCCATTCTCGCGCGGGAGGTTTAACAAGGCGTTCCTGGCCGCCCCGATATTCATTCATCCCGCGCCGAGCGCGCACAACAAGGCGGATAACCCGCCCGCGCGCGCTTGCCCCGGCCAGCGCCTTGCCCGATCACCGCGCGATGGCGATTCTCTCCGACCGCTGGATTCGCGCAGCCGCGCTCGACCACGGGATGATCGAGCCGTTCGTCGAGGCGCAGCGCCGCGACGGATGCATCTCCTACGGGCTCTCCTCGTTCGGATATGACGCGCGGGTCGCGCCCGAATTCAAGATCTTCACCAATGTCGATTCCGCCGTGGTCGATCCCAAGGATTTCGCCGCGAACAGCTTCGTCGACCGCAATCAGGATGTGTGCGTGATCCCGCCCAATTCCTTCGCGCTGGCGCGCACGGTCGAATATTTCCGGATCCCCGAGGATGTGCTGGTGATCTGCCTTGGCAAATCGACCTATGCGCGCTGCGGGATCATCGTCAACGTGACCCCGCTCGAGCCGGGCTGGGAAGGGCACGTAACGCTCGAATTCTCAAACACCACCCCGTTGCCCGCGAAAATCTACGCCAATGAAGGCGCGTGCCAGTTCCTGTTTCTCAAGGGCAACGAGCGGCCCGAGGTGACCTATGCCGACCGCGCGGGCAAATATATGGGCCAGCGCGGGGTGACGCTACCCCGCCTCTAGGGGCTCGGCTGCCAAGGCCCGGCTGGCGCCCGCGCGCGCGCTCAATCGCGCGGGGCGAGCGACCTTGTGTGATTGACCAGTTCGGCGATGCGCAGGTGGGTGCCCGCGATCGAGCGGCGCGCGTGATCCGCGCCGACATGTTCGGCGGTGGCCATCGCCTCGGTGAACAGCCGCCCGCCGACCGAGACGACCAGCGGGGTATCGGGCATCGACAGGCGCGCCTGCTTGACCGATTCGCGCAGCTGCGAGACCCGGTCGAGCCGCGAAAGCGCATCGGACGTGGCGATATCGACCGCATCGGGCTGCTGCTGGACAACCTGCCGGGCCAATTCCTCATCGTTCTTGGGGAAGATCATCTCGACCGCCCAGCCGGCATCGGTGAACTGATCGGCGAGCAGCGTCGGCGAAAGCAGGTGGGGTTCGCCCGGCGCGCTGGCGAGCAGGATGGTGTAGGCGCTCTTGCGCAAGGCACCCGGATCGCGCTGATAGCGCAGCGCATGCGCCGCCATCTGCAGCACGCCAAGGCCGAAGGTGAGATCGAACTCGCTGCACTCGTCGGTGAGCCAGGCATCGCCCATTGCACGCGCCGCAGGCTCGATCAGGCCGGCGACGATCTCGTCGCCGCCAAGACCTTTCTCGATCAGCCTTGCGAGGAATTCGTTGAGCGATCGCTCGTCCGCATCGAGCGACCATTTGACGATATCGGGCACGTGCCGCGCGAGCGGCTGCTTGCGCTGAAGCCGTTCCCAAAAGCCCCGCGGCGCCTGGTCGCGCTTGCGATAGAGCAGCAAGTCCCAGTCCGAAAACAGCCGGCTGGCAACCAGATGTTCGGTCAACACCTCGATCTCCTCATGCCGTTCATCGCGCCGGATCGAGGCCCAGATCATCGCCAGGCTTTCGGGCGGCCCTTCGAGCGTCTGCAGGAACCGCCCGTCTTCGTAGAGCAGCATCCCGGTGACGCCGACGCTGTGATTGCGCACGCGTGCCTCGGCGACAAGTGCGTCGAGCTCGTGCTCGGTGGGCGGGGTTGAGGCGCGGCTTTGATAGGTGAGACAACCGATCAGGGGGGCATGGTAGTCATCCGCATGACCGTCCATCTGGCTCAAGCTTGTGCCCGGATGGGAAGGGGGCGAGTATTGCTCGGGGGCTTGATGGGCAGATTGCTCTCCGCCGGTCTCGTATTCGCTATGGTCCATGGGCAATCCCTCCCCGCATTCACACCACTCGGCAGGAATTGGCCCGCAACGAGCAAGCCGGGGCCGAAGGGCGGCGCTAAAGCGAGTGTCAGCCCCTGTTGCGAGCTCACACTTTCTCATGCGGCGATCCGCACATCATCCCCGCCACCACACGCGGCGGCAGCTTCGGACACAGAGCCGCGAGGCGGCCAATCCTCTTCCGGTTTCCCTTTTTTGTCCCGGAGCCTCGCGACTCCGAAAGACCGAGATCTGTATGGTCAACGATACAGGCTTCGGCGTCAAGTTGTTCATGACAAGTTGTTGAAGCTATGCCCGAATAAGCCAATTGGCGGTTAAGGCGCTGCTCTGCTGACCGCTCCTCGCGGTTTTCCTACAGCGCGCGATTATGGCAACAGACGCGGATGATCCGCAGCCGTTTCGAACCGCCTGCCTTTCGCGCTCCGGAGTGCCTGGAAGGCTGTTTTGCGGAAGCTGCGTTTTCTTGCTCTGGACTGTGTAACAGGCGGTTCAGGCGTTCTGGAGCGGCGACGAACCGAGCGCCCTTTGACAGCGGCCCGCCCCGCGCTCAAAGGGACGGGCAAACCCGAGGATCGAGGAGACCAAAGTGGCACAAAGCGAGTTCGACATCATCGTCTATGGCGCAACCGGCTACACCGGAAGGCTGGTCGCCGAGTATCTTGATCAGCACTACAGCGGATCGCCCGATGCGCCGCGCTGGGCAATGGCTGGCCGCAGCAGCGAGAAGCTCGAAGCGGTCCGCGATGAGATCGCGGCGCCCGCCCATACGCCGCTGGTGGTCGCCGATGCCGACAATCCGGCGCAGCTCGAAGCGATGTGCGCGCGCACCAAGGTCGTCCTCACCACCGTCGGCCCCTACCAGCTCTATGGCGACAACCTCGTGGCCGCTTGCGCCAAGACCGGCACCGACTATGCCGACCTGTGCGGCGAACCGGCGTGGATGGCTGAGATGATCGCGCAGCACCATGCGAGCGCGCAGGCGAGCGGGGCGCGCATCTGCTTCTCGAGCGGGTTCGATTCGATCCCATTCGATCTCGGCGTGCTGATGGCGCAGAAGGAGGCAGTCCGGCGCTTCGGCAAGCCCTCGCCGCGCATCCGCGGCCGTGTGCGCGCAATGCAGGGGACGTTCTCGGGCGGGACCGCTGCGAGCCTGACGGCAACGATGAAGGCGGCGGCCAAAAACCCCTCGCTGTTCAAGGTGCTCGCCGACCCGTTCGCGCTCACCCCGGCCTTCAAGGGGGCAAGCCAGCCCTCAGGCATGATCCCGCAATACGAGAGCGACCTTGGCAAATGGGCCGCCCCGTTCGTGATGGCGCCGATCAACACCAAGAACGTGCACCGCACCAACTACCTGCTCGGCCACCCTTATGGCGAAGACTTCAAGTATGACGAGATGATGCTGACGAGCGCAGGCGAAGCGGGCAAGGCGGCGGCCTCCGCCGCGGTCGAGATGATGAAGAACCCGTTCGGCGCCAAAGCGCCCAAGCCCGGCGAGGGCCCCACCAAAGAGCAGCGCGAACAGGGCTTTTACGACATCCTGTTCATCGCGGAAGGTCCGGAAGGGAGCCAGCCGCTGCACTTCGGGGTCAAGGGCAAGTACGATCCGGGCTATGGCTCGACCAGCCGGATGCTGGCCGAGACGGGGATCGCGCTGCTCTCGTGCAAGGCCGATGGCGGCGTGGGCACGCCCGGCGCGTTCCTCGGCGAAGCGCTGGTGAAGCGCCTGGAGGACCATGCCGAGCTCACCTTCGCGCTCGAGAACTAGGGGGCTCGGGCCGGGAGGAAACGAACCGGTGGTGCGGGGACCAGTGGCGCCGAGCTGGCGGCGTAAGCGGCGCTAAAAGCCCGCACGCAGGCTCACGCGCAGATTGCGCCCGGGCAGGGGAAGGAACTCCTTGGTGAAGCTCGCGTGGCGCCGCCCGGTGACGTTGAAGAGGTTCTCCGCGCCCAGTTGCAGCGCCACATTGGGATTGGCGGCAAGCGGCCGCCAGGTGAGATAGGTGTTGACGAGCGCGAACTCCTCGGTCGGGGTCTCGAACTCATCGACCCGGTCCTGCTCGGCGAAGAACTGGACCTCGCCGCGCAGATCGAAGCTGCGGGTTTGCGCCTCGAGCGCGGCATAGAGCTCGAGCGGGGGGATGCGCGGCACAGGGGTGCCATCGTCGAACTCGGCCTCGACATAGGAGCCGCGCAGATCGCCGACGAGCGCGAAGTCTTGGGTATCGATGAGCGGGAAACTCACCTGCCCCTCGAGCCCGAAGAAATCGGCATCGCGCTGGAGGAACAGGAACACCGGCAGCTCGTCCTCCTCCATGTCCGTCCCCTGGAGGTAAATGAAGTCGTCGAACCACTGGTGGTAGATCGAGGCGCTGAAGGTCACGGGGCCAAGCGTGCCGCGAGCGAAGGCTTCGAGCCCCCAGGCGCTCTCGACCGCGAGATCGGGATCGCCGATCTCGAAGGCCTGGGTTGCGATGTGCGGCCCGTTGGCGAACAGCTCTTCCGCAGCGGGCGCGCGCTCGGTGCGCGAACCGGTGATGCCGAAGCGCGGCGCGCCTTGCCCGTCGCCGGCCTGCGCGACCAGCGAGAGCGCGCCCGAGAACAGGTCGAAATCGCGCTCGAGCCCGAGCGGCTCGCTCTCGACATCGACCGTTTCGAACCGGCCCGCGCCTTCAAGCTGAAGGCCGCCAAAGTCATACTCCTGCGCGGTGAAGACCGCGAATTGGCGCGTTTCGTTGGGGGGCACGAACGCCTCCTCGCCCACGGCCGAGAAATCGCGCGAGATATATTGCACCCCGATCACCCCGCCGCGCGACTGGACCAGCTCGGCGCGCGCCTCGAAGGTCTCGCTGTCGAACACGGTGCCGACTTCGGTGCCTTCGAATTCGGTGTGGGTGTAGTCGGAAAAGCCTCCGCGCAGCAGGAGCCGTTCGAAGAAGCCTTCGCCCAGCGCAATATCTCCGCGCAGATCGACGCGCAGCTGTTCGAGCCCGATCGAGACGGTTTCCTCGCCTTCCTCTTCCTCGGCCTCTTCCTCGCCGCCTTCTTCATCGCCGTGGTGATGATGGCCGCCTTCGGGATTGCCGATGAGGCCATAGAACGTGTCGTAATAGCCGACCGACGCGCCGAACTTGCTTTCCCCAAGGATGATGCCGATGCCGCCGTTCAGCGAGTAGGTCTCGGTCGAGCTGTTGGGAATGAAGCCGCGCTGGTCCGCCGCTTCGCGCAGCTCTTCGGCTTCCTCGAACTCGCCCTCTTCCTCCTCTTCGGCGGCATCGCCCAGCAAGTCGGCGCGCAGCGCCGGGCTCAGCTGGAAGCCCGGGATCTCGACATCGTCGGTGTTGCGGTAGGAGCCGTCGAAGTGGAGCACGATGTTCTCGCTCGCCGCGATGTCGAACGAGAGACCGCCGCTGAGCAGGCCCGTTGCGCTGTCGGCGGCGATCAGCGTGTCGACGCGGTAGCCGTTTTCCGGAGCCACGGTCGGGATCCGCCGGTCGATCGCGTTGACCACCCCGCCGAGCGCCTGGCTGCCATAAAGCAGCGCTGCGGGCCCGCGCAGCACCTCGATGCGCTCGGTCACGAGCGGATCGATCGTGGTCGCGTGGTCGGCCGAGGTGTTGCCGACATCGGCGGTGCCAAGGCCGTTGGTGAGGATGCGCACCCGCTCGGCATCGAGGCCGCGCAGGATCGGGCGCGAGGCACCGGGGGCAAAGCTGGTCGCCGAGACGCCGGGCAGCTTGACCAGCAGGTCGCCGATCTGGCCCGAAAGATCGCGCTGGATCTCCTCGCGCGTGACGACGCTTTGCGCCGGGATGATATCGAGGTCGCGCAGGCCTTGCGCGGTGACGAGGATCACCGGGTCGGGCCGCTCTTCTCCGGCTGCCTTGCGCCGGGCGGTCTCGATCTGCGTCATCGGCTGATCGATCCCAGCGGCGGTTTCCGCGCCTTCTTCGACGGGTTCTGCAACAGCGGGAGTGGCGGAAAAGGCGGCGAGTGCGGCGGCGAGCGCGAGGCGCGAGGAGAGCGGGGTCAAGGCTGAGGTTCCTGAATCGAGTGATGTGATAACGTATCACGCTGTTTAACGCTCGATTCTCCAAGCGCAACCCCCAGTCCGCGCGGCTCCGCGCGAAAGCGGCAGGCGGGCGGATCTTCGCCTGCC
>DAITMG010000058.1:0-16727 GCA_036835265.1 Erythrobacter sp.
TAGAACACGTCGCCCGGATAGGCTTCGCGGCCCGGCGGGCGGCGCAGCAGCAGCGACATCTGGCGATAGGCGACCGCCTGCTTGGAGAGATCGTCATAGACGATCACGGCGTGCATCCCGTTGTCGCGGAAGAATTCGCCCATCGCGCAGCCGGTGTAGGGCGCGAGATATTGCAGCGGGGCGGGCTCCGAGGCGGTCGCGGCGACCACGATGGTGTATTCCATCGCGCCGTTTTCCTCGAGGCTCTTGACGATTTGCGCCACGGTCGAACGCTTCTGACCGATCGCGACATAGACGCAGTAGAGCTTCTTGCTCTCGTCGTCGCTCTGGTTGGGACCCTTCTGGTTGATGAAGGTGTCGATCGCGACCGCGGTCTTGCCGGTCTGGCGGTCGCCGATGATCAGCTCACGCTGACCGCGGCCCACGGGAACGAGCGCGTCGATCGCCTTCAGCCCGGTCTGGACCGGCTCGGAAACCGATTCGCGCGGGATGATGCCCGGCGCCTTGACCTCGACGCGGCGACGCTCGGTCGTAGCGAGCGGGCCCTTGCCGTCGATCGGATTGCCCAGCGCATCGACCACACGGCCGAGCAGCGCCTTGCCGACCGGCACGTCGACGATCGTCTCGGTGCGCTTGACGATGTCGCCTTCCTTGATCTCGGCGTCCGAGCCGAAGATCACGACGCCGACATTGTCCGCCTCGAGGTTGAGCGCCATGCCCTGGACGCCGTTCGCGAATTCCACCATCTCGCCGGCCTGGACCTTGTCGAGGCCGTGGATGCGGGCGATCCCGTCACCCACCTTGAGCACGGTGCCGACTTCGCTGACTTCGGCCTCAGTGCCGAAATTGGCGATCTGGTCCTTGATGACCTTGGAGATTTCTGCGGCGCGGATTTCCATATTGTGTAGTCCTTCAAGCCTTCATTGATTGGGCAAGCGAATTGAGGCGGGTGCGGATTGAGCCATCGATCCGGGTCGAGCCGATCGTGACGACAAGACCGCCGAGCAGCGCGGGGTCGACCTCGGCGCTCAGCATCACGGTGCGCCCCTCGCGCGCCGTCAACTTGTCCTTGAGCGCGGCCAGCTGCGCCTCGCTCAAGGGATGCGCGCTGGCGACGGTCGCTGTGACTTCGCCGCGCTGGGCAGCAGCGATGGTCTTGAAGGCGGCGATCATCTTGGGCAGCGCTGCGAGCCGGCGATTGCCGGCGAGCACGCCCAGAAATCGCGTGGTGAGATCGGACAGGCCCAGATGCGCGGCAACCGCGCTCACCGCCTCGCCCTGTTGCGCGCGGCTCAATTGCGGATTGCTGGTCACGGCCTTCAACGCATCGGAGGCGGTGAGCGCCTGCGACAGCGTCTCGAGGTCGGTTTCAACCGCAGTCACCACCGCGTTCTCGCTCGCAAGCTCGAACAGGGCGAAGGCGTAGCGCCCTGCAAGGCTTGCCTGTATCCCGGCGGAAATATCCACGCGCTTCTTGGTCCTTCTTGGATCCGGAAAAATCTGTTGCCCGCTTTGGCGAACCGGGGGCGCCAGCGATGGGCCGTTCGCAGCAAAACTGGCGCGCGCCTAGCACCGGGTTCTCAAGGATGCAAGCGGCCCACTGGACAGGGCGTCAAATGTCGGTCAATTTGCCGTCAAGGCGCGTAAGCGCCGCTGCACAGGCAATGGGAGCGGGGTGATGGAGATGAGGCCGATGGCCCCGCAATGCGGGGTCGAGATCAGCGGCGTTGCGCTTGGCTCGTGCAACGCGGCCGAGATGCGCGCAATCAAGCAGGCGATCTACGAGCATGGCGTCGCGGTGTTTCGCGACCAGCGCTTCTCGCCGCAGGAACACATCGCCTTCGCCAAGGCCTGGGGCGGGATCGACATCAACAATTATTTCCCGCTCAACGCCGAGCATCCCGAGATCGCGCTGGTGCGCAAGGAAGCCGACCAGCAGACCAATATCGGCGGCGCCTGGCACACCGATCATTCCTACGATCAGGTGCCAGCGATGGGCTCGATCCTCGTCGCGCGCGAATTGCCGCCGAGCGGGGGCGATACGATGTGGGCGCATATGGGCGCGGCCTATGATGCCTTGCCCGACGATCTGAAAGCCGAGATCGAGCACTTGGAGGCGTTCCACACCGCCGATCACGTCTATCAGGAGGGCGGACTGTATGCCCAGACCGACCAGGGCCGCTCGCTGCGGGGCCAGGCGCTCAAGACCGGCGCGGTCCACCCGGTTGTGATCCGCCACCCGCAGACCGGGCGGCGCCTGCTCTATGTCAACAGCGCCTTCACGATCCACTTCGTCGGCCAGACCCGCGAACAGAGCCTGCCGCTGCTCCAGCAATTGTTCGACGCGGCGCTGACGCGGGACAATCAATGCCGGTTGCAATGGAAGCCGGGCACCGTGGCGATCTGGGACAACCGCACGACCTGGCACAATGCGCTCAACGACTATCACGGCCATGCGCGCGAGATGCACCGCATCACGCTGAGCGGTGAGGCGCTGGCGGCGTAGTTATCCGCCTACCGCTGCGCTGCTTGAGGCGTTGCTTTCGGCCTATTGATGCGCTGCTTCAGGTGGGTCAGCGGCCCTCCGGGACGGGCGCGGCCGATGGTGCGCCGTCCTTGGGCCTGCACGAATAGACCAGCCGCTCGTTCGGGCGCTCGGGCAGGGCGGCGATCAATGCGGATTGCTGTTCGCCCAAGATGCGCGCTGCATCGCTGACCCCGCAGGCGGGCGGGGTGAAAGCCGAGCGCACCTTGCGCGCCTCCTCCATCGCCGAGCGCGAGAGCAGGTAGCGATCGGTCCGAAACAGGCGGCTGTCGGGATCGTAGACGTTGATCGAGACCGCGGCCTCGTCATTGGGCACGAACACCCGCATCCATTCGCCAGCCTCGAAGCCGTATTGCGTGCGCCCGTTGACGCAGCCATCGGCGGCCCACTGGAATTCGACATCGTCGGTGCGCGCGCCCATGACGCGGCTGCGATCGGCCTCGAAGGTGCACAGCAAGGTCCCGTCGCTGGCAAGCGAGGCGGTTCCCGACACCGAGCCTGCGGAGGCCTGGCCCGCGCCATCCTCGTCGAGGATGGCGGCGATCCGGTCTTCGATCTCGGCAAAGCCGGGGCGGGTGAGCCACACGAACACGGTCGCGATGAGCGCGGCGCCCGAGATGCCGGCGGCGATCAGGGTGAGGTTCTGGAGCCGGCGCGAGGTCCCGTTCTGCTCTGGGGCCTGCTCTGAGCCCCGCTCCGGGCCCTGCTCTGACCCTTGCGCTGCGGCCTTGGTCCTGAAATGCAGCGCTGCCGCGCCGCCCCCCATCCCGATCAGCACCAGCACCACCGCGAGCGCCATCGCATCGTCGCGTTCCTCCGAGATCGCGATCAGCGATTCCAGCCGTGCTTCCTCGCGCGCGTCGCGCAGCCGCGCCTCGCGCGCCGCGAGGCGCTCGCGCGCCTCGTCGCGTTCGGCCTCGAAGCGGGCGCGCTCGGCCGCGTTGAGCTCGTCGATCGAGCGGCACGGCAAGGCGTTGGTCCGCGGCTCGACATTGTTGGCGCGCAGGAACGGCACCAGCTCGCGCAAGCTGACAGCGAAGTAGAATTCCGCGTCAGACCCGTCCGAATCGGCCCCGAACGAATTGACCCCGACAACCCGCCCGCAGCCATCGAGCAGCGGCCCGCCCGAATTGCCGCGCGCGATCGGAGCGGTGTGAAGGATCGTGTCGAACTGGCGGCTCGGCCGCTCGCCCGAGAGGAAGCCGCGGCTCATCACCGGTGGCTGCGCGCTGAAAATGTCCTCGATCTCGAGCCCTTGCGCCAGATCGACATTCATCGGGTAGCCGATCGCGGAGACCTCGCCCGAACCCCTGCCCGCCCCGGCGGCCAGCGTCAGGGGCGGCAGCCGCGGCCCGCCAGCGGCAATCTCGAGCAGCGCGAGATCGTTGCGCGGGGAGACCGCGATCGGCCTCGCAAACGCGCCCTGGGGTTCGTTGCCCGCCGCCTCGCTCGGCACGATGCCGATCCGCAAGGTATCGTCCTGCAGCGCTTCGCGGATGACATGCGCGTTGGTAACGATGAGCGTCGGCGTCACCGCGAAACCGCTGCCGTGGGTGAGCGGGGTGATCTCGGTGCCATTGTCCTTGATCAGCACGACCCTGACGACGCCTCTTGCCGCCGCCTCGATATCGGCCGGGTCGGCCTTGGCTCCGGTAACGGCGAGGAGCAGGGTCGCCAGCATGAACGCCAGCGCGAGCGCCGGGCGCAGCATGGCAAAGGGGCTTGCAAAACAGGAAACATGGTTCATCGCCCGCGTCTTTACTCGGCCCACGGCATTGACCGCAAGCTCCGGGAAGCGGGCGCGCGCGCTGAACGCTAGAGATATGCGCAGCAATCAGGAGATGCCGCCATGAACTACGTGATCGAGGGCCTCGATAGCCGCCCGTTCGAGCCCTATTTCGGCCTGACCGAAGCGCAATTGATCGAGCGCAATGCGGTTCGCATGACCGTGACCCACGCCCCCGGCTTTCCCTGCCGGATCACGCTAGAGGAGACTGCGGTGGGCCGAGACGTCATCCTGCTCAATCATCTCAGCCGCGACGGGAAGTCGCCTTACCGCGCGTCCCACGCGATTTTCGTGTGCGAAGGCGCGAGTGATCCGGCACGCTTCGAAAACGCAATCCCGCCGGTCTTCCGCCCGCGCGTGCTCTCGTTGCGCGGGTTCGATGCAGGCGGCATGATGGTGGATGCACTCCTGACCGAGCTGGGCGAGGCCGAAGCGGGGCTGTTGCGATTGTTCGAAAACGAAGCGATCGTCGAGATCGATGTGCACAACGCGATGCGCGGCTGCTTTTCGGCGCGCGCGAGGAGGGCATGATGGACGAGCCGCAACCCGCAACACAGGCCTTGGGCGACGAGCGTTGCTGGGAGATCGTTCGCGCCAAGGACCGCCGGTTCGATGGCGCGTTCGTGACAGGCGTGCACTCGACCGGGATCTATTGCCGCCCCTCGTGCCCGGCGCGCCTGCCCTTGCGCAAGAATGTGGCATTCTATGCGAGCCCGGCCGATGCGGAAGGTGCGGGGCTTCGGCCGTGCAAGCGCTGCTCGCCGCACACCAGGAGCGCCGAGGAGGCCTGCGTGCTCGCCGCGATCGCCGCAATCCGCGAGGAGGGCGCGCGCACGCTCGCCGAGCTTGCCGATCTCACCGGCTATTCGCCGACCCACTTCCAGCGCCTGTTCAAGCGCACCGTGGGCCTCTCGCCCGCCGCCTTCGCGCGGGCCTTGCGCGAGGAGCGAGTCAGGGAGGCGCTCGAGGGCGGCGCCAGCATTACGCAGGCGCTGTACGAAGCGGGCTATTCGGCGCCCTCGCGGTTCTACGAAGCAACCAAAGGCAGGCTCGGAATGACGGCAAGCGACTGGCGCGATGGCGGCAAGGGGCGGCGGGTGCACTGGCGCGTGATCCCGACCTCGCTGGGCGCGATGCTGGTTGCAGCGAGCGACAAGGGCGTGTGCTGCCTCGCCTTCGGGGAAGGGGAGCGCGAATTGCGCGCGCGCTTTCCCAAGGCCGAGCTGATCGAGGCGGACGACCGCTTCGCCGCGCTGTTCGCGCAGGTCGTGGCGGCGGTGGAAGAGCCGGGCAGTGACAATTCGGCCATCCCGCTCGATGTGAAGGGCACCGCCTTTCAGCAGCGCGTCTGGGCAGAGCTGCGCCGGATACCGTGCGGAGAGACGCGCAGCTACGGCGAGCTTGCCGCAGCGCTGGGCAACCCCAAGGGCGCGCGCGCCGTGGGCGGGGCCAATGGCGCCAACAACATTGCGGTGCTGATCCCGTGCCACCGCGTGGTGCAGGCCGATGGGACGCTGGGCGGCTATGCCTATGGGCCGGAAATCAAGGCGGAATTGCTACGGCGCGAAGTGGAGGAAAAGCCATGACCAGGGAGCAATTCGCATCGCTGCATACGAGCAGCAATCCGCTCGTGCTGTTCAACGTCTGGGACGCGGGCAGCGCCAGGGCAGTCGCAGATGCCGGAGCAAAGGCGATTGCCACCGGCAGCCTTGCGCTGGCCGGGGCACAGGGGCACGCCGATGGCGAGGCAATCGCATTTGCCGATGTGCTGCGCTGCGCAAGGCAGATCCGCGCGGTCATCGAATGCCCGCTCAGCGTCGACATCGAAAGCGGCTACGCCGAGGCTGCCGACGAACTCGCGGCCAATGCGCAAGGCCTGCTCGAGGCGGGTGCGATCGGCTGCAATCTGGAGGACCGCCTGATCGGCGCAGACACCTTGCGCGACATGGCTCAGCAAGCCGAACGCATCGCGGTGCTCGATCGCGCAGGCCTGTTCGTCAACGCGCGCAACGATCTGTTTCTGGCGTTGCTGATGAAGCGCGAGGATCCGAACCGCCCAGACCTGATCGAACCGACGCTCGAGCGCGCTTCTGCGTATTTCGAAGCGGGGGCGAAGTGTTTTTTCGTGCCGGGGCTCAGCGATCCCGATCTGATCGCGCAGCTGTGCGCGCGTTCGCCGCTGCCGATCAACGTGATGCGATTGCCGGGCATGGTCGATAATGCGCAGCTCGCGGCCCTCGGCGTTGCCCGGATAAGCTATGGTCCTGGCCCCTGGCAGGCGGCGATGAAAGGGATCGAGGATGCAGCGCGCGCGGCTTTCGGCTAGCGCCCGGCGCGCTGATCGAGGGGCTGCAGGTCAATCCAACTTCGGCGTAAACCCCGGCTCGCATTTCGCCATTGCGCGCTGGTAGGCCTCGCGCGCGCCGATCCGTTGGAGATAGGCCTTGAGGTTGGGCTTGTCCTCGATGCTCATGCCGTTGAAGGCGCGTGACGTCGTCAGCTGGAACACCATCATGATATCGGCGGTCGTCAGCGCTGAGCCGCCGAAATAATCCGCCTCGCCCAGCCGCGCCTCGACCTGCGCCCATGCGTTGGTGACGCGCTTCATCAGCGGGGCGGGCATTTGCGCTCCGGCAAAGTTCACTGCGATCTGCATCATGCCGTTGGTCATGAAGGTCGCATTGGCGAAGTGGAACCAGTAGAGGTGGTCGGCGAAATTCGGATGATCGGGGCCGGGCACGAGCTCGGTATCGGGCGCGTATTTGCCGATGATGTATTCGACGATCGCGCCGCTTTCGCCCAGCACGAGATCGTTATCGGTGATGACCGGCGCGATCCCCATCGGGTGCAGCGCCTTCAACTCGGGCGGCGCAAGCCTGGTTTCGGGATCGCGATTGTAGAGCTTGAGGTCATAGTCGAGCCCGAGTTCCTCGGCGAGCCAGACAATGCGTTCGGATTGCGAGATGCGCAAGTGATGGATCGTGAGCATGAGCGAGGCTCCCTGAAGCCGGGATTGGATTGACCGCTTCCGCATAGCCACCGCGCGCCTTGCGCCCAAACAAAAAAGAGGGGCCCACCACCCCTCTTTTCGCGCGTGGCAGCCTGGCAGCGTCTACTTGGCCGGAGCTTGCCGCCCGCTTTGCATCCCCCGCAGCGCTGCGGCGGCGGCATCGAGCGCGGTGATCGCTTGGGCAAGCTGTGTCTCGCGCTCCGCAGCGCCCGGTTCGGACACCGCCTCGGCGACCGACTCGACCTGCGCTGTGCGCACCGGGGACTGCTCCACCACGGGCGCTGCCGCCTCGGGCACCGCCACGCGCTCGAGCGGCACGGGCGCGCTCGTCGGCCCGGTGCCGGGGGTCGAATAGGTCGGGATGCCGTCGACAATCTCGCTAGGCTGCGTCATGGCTGGCCGGGGGACAGGACGGGGCGCGGGCCGGGGCGCCTCGCGCACCGTGATCGCGGGCGTGGCGGCCAGCTCGACCGGACGCTCCACCGGGCAGGCGCGGATCCCGCGATTGGTCACCAGCTGCGCAAGCGTCTCGAGCTCGGCGCTGCTGGCGCGGCTCGCAAGGCGGATGACCGCGGCGGTATCCTCGCACACTTCGCGCGAGGGGCTCACGCCCGCATGATAATTGCCGATGCGCGTTTCATAATCGTCGAACATCGCGGCCGCCTGAGATGGTCCGAAGCGCCCCTCGAGCGAGCGTTTCACCGCGATCTCGTGGCCGGCGAATTCGCCCGAGCGCTGATCGAGCAATTGGCCAAAGCCGCGCAGTGTCATCGGATTGACCTCGCGGCATTTGAGCGCGTTGACCATCAGGCTGACCTTGAGATCATGGATCCGCGCCGATTGCATCGCTGCATCGTCGAAACACGGGAAGCCCGAGGCGTGAGCTGGTGGATGAGCAAAGGTGGCTGCCGCAATCAGCGACGCGCCAACGAGCCCGGCGAGCGGGTTGGTGGGTATGAGGCGCAATTGTCCTACTCCTACAATCAAACAGGGTTGGGATGGTAGGAGCGCTCCGCCGAGAAGCTTACCACAGGCTGCGAAAAGACGCCACGAAGCCGTTGTCGTCAGGCGCTTTCGCAAAATCCGCAAAAACCCGTCCATTCGCCTGAACGCCCGATGTATCGCTTGTTCATCTTGGCGACGAAGCGTTACGGCGCGTGGGCGAACGGCATCGGGCGGACCGCTCCCACGCTGCCGAGTCGCGCGCGGCAACCTCGTTCATCCTCGCCGCTCGGCGGTTGATCGAACGGGCGGGGGGAATGGCCTGCCAGGTATTGACGAGGTTCCTCGCGTGGGGTTCGATGTTGCCAAGCAGGAAACGGGAAACAGGGCCATGACCACGCTGAGCCATCCGGGCGAACCGCCCTCCGGGATCGCCGCCGCGCCGGCGCACGAGCGCCCGCTGTGGCGCAAAGTGTGGGAATTCCCGCTTGTGGCCATGCTGGCAGCGATCGCGCTGGTGGTTGCTGCGCTGGCGGCGGTGCAATTCTCGTTCACATTGCTCGTCTGGGGCGGGCTTGATCCGGACGAGCTCAACCCGCTGGTGCTCGACATCGTGCCGGGCGTGCTCGCGGTCGTGCTGGTGTTTGTGGTGACCAAGTTCGCGATCAGCCGCCTGGGCCGCTACCCGCGCGACGATCTGCCGCTGGCGCAGGCGCCCGCGCATCTCGCAATCGGGCTGGGCCTCGGATTCGGCATCTTCGCGATTACGGTCGGGATTGCGGCGTTGCTGGGCGTCTATCGCATCACCGGCTGGGGCACGCTCGAGGGCTGGGTCGGCTTCTTCATGGCCGCCGGGATCGTCGCAGGCTTTGTCGAGGAGGTCCTGTTTCGCGGCATCATCTTTCGCTGGGTCGAGGAGCTCGCCGGAAGCTGGGCGGCGCTGGGCGTGAGCGCGGCGCTGTTTGGCCTGGCGCACATCGCCAACGACAATGCGACGCTGTTTTCCTCGATCGCGATCGCGATCGAGGCCGGCGTGCTGCTGGGCGCAGCCTATATGCTGACGCGCTCGTTGTGGCTCGCGGTCGGCATCCATGCGGGCTGGAACCTGGCGCAGGGCTTGGTCTTCGACGTCAGCGTCTCGGGTTATGCTGTCGACGGGATCGTCGAGGCGCAATTGTCCGGTCCTGAATGGCTGAGCGGGGGCGCGTTCGGGCTCGAGGCTTCGGTGATCGCGCTCGTGGTCGCGACGGGTGCGGGGATGGTGATGCTGGTGCTGGCAGCGCGGCGGGGCGAGGTCATGGCGCCGATGTGGTCGCACAAGCGGCAAGGGGCCTAGCGCGCCCAGCCGTCCTGCGCCGGCGTGAGCGCATCGAGGAACGCCTCGGCGCTGTCGAGATAATCGCGCTGCTTGTCGGCGCCCATCCGGTCCCAGTTGGCATAGATCCGCCCGATCCGGTGGTTGCTCTCGAGCTTGTCGCGGTGGCGGTCCATGAAATGCCAATAGAGCGGATTGAACGGGCAAGCATCCTCGCCGGTCTTCTGGCTGACCTTGTAGCGGCATTCGCGGCAGTAATCCGACATCTTGTTGATGTAGTTGCCCGAAGCCGCATAGGGCTTTGTCGCGAGCTTGCCGCCATCGGCATAGAGGATCATGCCTGAGACATTGGGCAGTTCGACCCACTGATAGGCATCAGCATAGACGACGAGATACCAGTCCTGCACTTCGCGCGGGCTTATCCCGGCCAGCAGGCAGAAATTGCCGAGCACCATCAGCCGCTGGATATGATGCGCGTGCGCGTTGTCGCGGGTCGAGCGGATGCAATCGGCGAGGCAGCGCATGTCGGTCTCGCCGGTCCAGAAGAATTCGGGCAAGGGCCGTGTGGCATCCAGCGCATTGTCGCTTTCGAGCCCCGGCATCAACAGCCAGTAGAACCCGCGGACATATTCGCGCCATCCGATGATCTGGCGGATGAACCCCTCGACCGAATTGATCGGCGCTCGCCCCTCGTCATAGGCCGCCTCGGCGCGGCGGCACAGATCGAGCGGATCGAGCAGGCCGCAATTGAGGCTGGTCGAGAGCATCGAGTGATAGAGATCGTCCTGCCCGTGGACCATCGCGTCCTGATAGGGGCCGAACTGTTCGATCCGCTGCGCGAAGAAGGCATCGGCGGCCTGCTGGGCCTGGCTGCGCGTGACCGGCCATCCGAACCGCTCGAGGCTGCCGAAATGGTCCGCGAACCGCTCCTCGACCAGCGCGATCACCTCGCGCGTGATCGCGTCGGGTGCGAACTTGGGGACGGGCGGCGGGGCCATCCTAGCCTTGGGCGGCTCGCGATTGTCCTTGTCGAAATTCCACTCGCCGCCGACCGGCCCCACTTTCCCTTGGCCGTCCTCGCGCATCAGCAGCCCGGTCTTGCGGCGCATCCCGCGATAGAAATGCTCCATCGTCAGGTGCTTGCGACCGTCGGCCCATCGGCGGAATTCCTCGTGGGTGCAGATGAAGCGATCGTCGGGCAGGATCTCGACCGGGCAAGCGAACTTGTCCGCCCATTCCTCGATTCCCTGCTGCACCCGCCATTCGCCCGCCTCGGTCACGTGGACGGAGCGCGGAGCATGTCGTTCCACCGCGCGAGCGACCTCGCCGGTGAAGCTGCCGGCATTGTCGGGGTCGTCCAGCCGCACGTAATCGACATGCCAGCCCGCCTCGCGCAACTCCTTTGCGAAATGGCGCATCGCCGAGAAGATCAGCACGATCTTCTGCTTGTGGTGCTTCACGTAAGTAGCCTCGTCCCAGACCTCCATCATCAGGACGACCGTATCGTCCTTGGTCCGCCCGCGCAGGCTCGAGAGGGTAGAGGTGAGTTGATCGCCGAGAATAGGGACGAGGATCTTGGTGCTAGTCATTGGGGCCTAACGCGGATCGCCCGCGATGGTGCCTTTGTTCGCGCATCAAACGAACGAATAGGGATCGATATCGAGCCCCACGCGCACGCCGGGGGCAAAGCTCTGCGCCTCGAGCCACTCGGTGAGGATCGCCTGGAGGTTGGCCTTGCGCCGCGCGTTGACGAGAAAGCGGAAGCGATAGCGCCCGCGCAGCAGTGCGAGCGGCGCAGGCGCGGGGCCGAGGATCTGGACATCCTCGCGCCGCGGGCGCTGGTCGCCCAGCCGGATCGCCGCCTCGCGCGCCTCGCGCTCATCCTCGCTCGACAGGATAATCGCGGCCCAGCGCCCGAACGGCGGCGCACCGGCATAGCGCCGCGCTTCGGTTTCAGCGGCGTAGAACGCATCGCGATCCCCGTGCGCGAGCGCTTCGATCACGGGCGCATCCTTGTGGCGCGTCTGGATCAGCACTTCGCCCGGCTTCGCGCCGCGCCCGGCGCGCCCGGCAACCTGCGCGATCTGGCTGTAGGTCCGCTCGGCCGCGCGCAGATCGCCGCCTTCGAGCCCGAGATCGGCATCGACCACGCCCACCAACGTCAGCTCGGGAAAATGGAAGCCCTTGGTGACGAGCTGCGTGCCCACGATGATGTCGATCGCGCCGCTTTGCGCCTTGGCGATGAACTCGGCCGCGCGCTCGGGAGTGCCGAGCGTGTCCGAGGTCGCGATCTCGATCCGCGCTTGCGGAAACAGCGCGGCCGCTTCGTCGGCGATCCGCTCGACGCCCGGCCCGCAGGCGACGAGGCAATCGGTCTCGCCGCATTCGGGGCAAGTTTCGGGCACCCGCGTTTCGAACCCGCAATGGTGGCAGGCGAGCCGCGCGGAAAGCCGGTGTTCGACCAGCCAGGCGCTGCATTGCGGGCATTTGAACCGGTGCCCGCAATTGCGGCACAGCGTCAGCGGGGCATAGCCGCGCCGGTTGAGGAACAGGAGCGATTGCTCGCCCCGCGCGAGTCGCTCGCCGATCCCTGCGATCAGCGGCCCCGAGAGCCACTGCCCGTTGCCCGGCTTCTCGATTGTGAGATCGACCAGGCGGATCGCGGGCAGCTGCGCGCCGCCATAGCGGCTGGGCAGTTCGAGCCGCTGGTAGGTGCCGATACTGGCCATGTGCAGGCTTTCGAGCGCGGGCGTGGCGCTCGCGAGCACCACCGGGATCGCCTCGAACCGCGCGCGCATAACCGAGACATCGCGGGCATTGTAGCGCACGCCGTCATCCTGCTTGAAGCTGATCTCGTGCGCCTCGTCGACCACGATCAGGCCGAGATCGGCATAAGGCAGGAACAGCGCCGAGCGCGCGCCGACGATCACCTGCGCAGCCCCACCCGCGATCGCGCGCCAGGCCCGGCGGCGCTCGGTCGATCGAAGCGAGGAGTGCCACAGCACCGGCGCTGCGCCAAAGCGCTGCTCGAACCGGGTGAGGAAATTCTCGGTCAGCGCGATCTCGGGGAGCAGCACAAGCACTTGTCGCTCCTGTCGCAGGGCTGCCGCGATCGGCTCGAAATAGGTCTCGGTCTTGCCCGATCCGGTGACGCCATCGAGCAGGAACGGGGCGAATTGCCGCGCCTCGACCGCGCTCACCAGTTCAGCCGCGACGCGCAATTGATCGGACGAAAGGCGGGGCGGGTGATGGTCGGGATCGGCGGGGGGATAGGGCCGGTCGATCGCGACGCGCACCGGCTCGATTAGCCCTGCGCCGACCATCGCGCGCAAGACGCCCTCGGACACCTTCGCGCGCGCGGCAAGCTCGCGGATCGAGCCCTGTTCGCCGCCGAGCGCCTCGAGCGCCTGCTTGCGCTGCGCGGTGAGGCGCGCCTCGGGCGCGGCAGCGGCGAGGCGGTATTCGGTCGTCTCGCTCGGCCCGCCAAGCGCGCCGCCGCTCGCCAGCACCATCCTCGCGACCTGCGCCAGCGGCGCGCAATAATAGCTCGCGGTCCATTCGATCAGCCGGCGCAAGGGAGCAGCGATCGGGGGCACGTCGACCACTGCAAGGAGCGCGCGCAGCTTCTCTGCGGGCACCTCGGCGCCCGGCAACCGGCCTTCGTCCCACACGATCCCGGTCACCCGGCGCGGGCCAAGCGGCGCGATCACCACGCTGCCGGGTTCGACCGCCATTCCCTCGGCGACGGTGTAATCGAGCGGGCCAAGGGCAGCGTTGAGGACGAGGAGGCGGACGCGGTGCATCGCGGCTTATATGGGCAGCGCCGAGTGCATCGGGCAAGCATGGCGATCGCCCAATGACCGGGAATGTTGGCTTTGGCGGGCGAATGCCGCGCGCGTCAGAAGTGCCAGGTCAGCACGGTCTGCGGCACGTGAGTGATGCCGGTGGGCTGGTCCCCTCGCGGAAATACCAGCAGCCAGTAATTCGCGCCCACTTCCAGCCGTTCATCGAACCTGTAGGCAATGCCGGCCTGCGCGCGCCATTGTTCGGTCGAGGCGCCTTCGCCGGCATTGCGCGATTGCAACAGGCCGAGCCATTCGCCGCCGACACTGACGCGCCAGCCATCGCCGACCGGCCTATTGTACTGCACCCGCTGGCGTAATCGCAGCTCCATCCGGTCCGCGCCGTCAAAGAAGCGTTCTTCGAGGCGGGTGCGAAATTCGAGCGGACCCTGCACGAATATAAGCTGCTGGTGCGGCCGCAATTCGGTGTTTCCGCCCGCTTCGAACACCGCTGCCCCGCCGCCCAGGCGGATGCCCTCGGTGACAGTCTGTTCGATCGTGATGCGCAGGGTCTGCTGATCATCCCCGCGCGCGAGTTCGCGCCACCGCTGGGTCGCATCAAGCGTCAATCGCGTGCCATCACCAATTTCGCCCGTGACAACCACGAACTGCCACAATTGCACGTCCTCATCAGCGGCAATCGCTTTGGATGGTTGCCAAGCCGCAATCAGGGCGGCAAGCAGCATCACGAAAGATACCATCCCTCTGGTCATGCGCGCGCCCTAAGCGGCGTCCCTTGCGCTGACTACGCAAAAACGCTGGAGCGCACCCATGAAATTCTTCGTCGACACCGCCGAAATCGATGCCATCCGCGAGCTCGCCGAGACCGGGCTGCTCGATGGCGTCACCACCAATCCCTCGCTGATCCACAAGTCGGGGCGCGATTTCATGGAGGTGACCAAGGAAATCTGCGGCATCGTCGATGGCCCGGTCTCGGCCGAAGTGGTCGCATTGGACCATGCCACCATGATGAAAGAGGCCGAAGTGCTGCGCCGCATCGCCGACAATGTCTGCATCAAGGTGCCGCTCACGGTTGACGGCCTCAAGACCTGCAAGGCGCTGACCAATGACGGCACGATGGTGAACGTCACGCTGTGCTTCTCGGCCAATCAGGCGCTGCTTGCGGCCAAGGCGGGCGCGACCTTTGTTTCGCCGTTTGTCGGGCGGCATGACGATAACGGCTTTGACGGGATGGACTTGATCGAGGACATCCGCCTGATCTACGACAATTATGAATTCGAAACCGAGATCCTCGTCGCCTCGGTGCGCCACGTGACCCACGTGCTCGAGGCCGCCAAGATCGGCGCCGACGTGATGACCGCGCCGCCCAAGGTGATCCATGACCTGTTCAAGCATGTCTTGACCGAGCAGGGCATCGAGGGTTTCCTCAAGGACTGGGCGGCGACCGGGCAGAGCATCGTCTGACGCGGAGCGACCCTCGCACTTGCCCGCTTGCGGCTTTCGCTGCACGGCATGGGTTGCTAACGAAAACCTTCCATGGCTGACGAATCCCCCCTCGACAGGTTCAAGCAGGCGCTGACCGCCGCTGCGCGCGCCATTTCCAAGGATGGCGAGGTAGAAGTCGCGTGGAGCGCCGATGTGCCCGGCGCTTCGGGCAACCGGTTGCGCGTGCCGCTGCCCGGGCGCGACCTGCCGCCCGACCAGGTCACCGAGGCGCGCGGCTTTGCCGATAGTTTCGCGCTCAAGCTGCGCCACCACGATGCCGGCCTCCACGCCGGCGCCGCGCCGCCCGAGCCCGTTGCGCGCGCCTGCTACGATGCGATCGAGCAGGTCCGCTACGAAGCGCTCGGGGCCAACCGGTTCGACGGGATCAAGAGCAATCTCGATGCCGCGACGCAGCTTCGCACCGCATCCGATTCGATCGTGCGCGCCTACAATTCCGCTGAAGTGCCGCTGCAGACCGCGCTCGCGCTGATGGTGCGCGAGGCGCTCACCGGCGAGGCGCCGCCCGATAAGGCGGAGCGCGGGATCAGCCTCGTGCGCGGCTCGATCGAGGAGAAGGTGGGCGCGGATTTTGCAACGCTGCTGGATCATCTCCACGATCAGAAAGCGTTCCAGAAGCTCGCGCTCGACATGCTGCGCGAGCTCGATCTCACCCGCGCGAGCGAAACCTCCGACCCGACCGACCAGGACGACAGCGAAGAGGACGAAGGCGAGGACGACGACCAGTCCGGCGATGAGCAGCGCGATGGCGATGCCGATCCGCAAAGCGCCGAGATGGCCGGCGAAATGGCTGAAGGCGACGGCGAGGGCGATGCCGACAGCGAGCTGACCTCCGAGGAGGACATGGCCGATGGCGAGCCGGGCGAGGAGGGCGATGCCTCCAACGCGCCCGTGCGCCCCAATCGCCCGCCGCCCGAAATTCCCCTTGGGCTCGACTACAAGGCCTTCACCGAGAAGTTTGACGAGGAGATCGTTGCGCCCGAGCTGTGCGATGCCGAAGAGCTCGATCGGCTGCGCGCCTATCTCGACAGCCAGCTGACGGGCTTGCAGGGCGTCGTCACCCGGCTCGCCAACCGCTTGCAGCGCCGGCTGATGGCGCAGCAGAACCGCTCGTGGGATTTCGACCAGGAGGAAGGCGTGCTCGATGCCGCAAGGCTCGCGCGCGTGATCGTCTCGCCGGGCACTGCGCTCTCCTACAAGGTCGAGCGCGACATCGAGTTTCGCGATACCGTGGTCACGCTTCTGATCGACAATTCGGGCTCGATGCGTGGGCGGCCGATCAGCATTGCCGCGATCAGCGCGGATATCCTCGCGCGCACGCTCGAGCGCTGCGGGGTCAAGACCGAGATCCTCGGCTTCACCACCCGCGCCTGGAAAGGCGGCCAATCGCGCGAGGCCTGGCTCGCCGACGGCAAGCCGTCTTCGCCCGGCCGGCTCAACGATCTGCGCCACATCATCTACAAGCAGGCCGACGAGCCCTGGCGCCGCGCGCGCCGCAATCTCGGGTTGATGATGCGCGAGGGGCTGCTCAAGGAAAACATCGACGGCGAAGCGCTGCTGTGGGCCCATTCGCGCCTGCTCTACCGCCCCGAGGAGCGCCGCATCCTGATGGTCATCTCCGACGGCGCCCCGGTCGACGATTCGACGCTCAGCGTGAACAGCGCCGGCTACCTCGAGGCGCACCTGCGCAGCGTGATCGAATGGATCGAGAAGGTCTCTCCCGTCCAACTGGTCGCGATCGGCATCGGCCACGACGTGACCCGCTACTATCGCCGCGCAGTGACGATCATGGATGTCGAGCAATTGGGGGGCACGATCATGGA
>DAITMG010000059.1:0-16619 GCA_036835265.1 Erythrobacter sp.
CGTATCCAGCTTATCCGCCAGCGACACCGCCACCGTCACCGGCGCAGTCGGCACCTCGTCGCCCTGCCCGACCGGCTTGTAATGATCGCGGATCGCTTCCGCGACCTCGCCCGGCAAGCCTTCCTTCGCTGCGTAATACCCGCCCATCAGGCCCTGCAATTCGGGAAATTCGCCGACCATCTCGGTCACCAGATCGGCCTTGCACAAACGTGCTGCCTGTTCGGCAAGGTCGGCCAAGTTCCCCTCCCGCTTGCGGGAGGGGTTAGGGGTGGGCATGTCGGAGGCAGCGTTCTCGTGCCCACCCCCGGCCCCTCCCGCAAGCGGGAGGGGAGTATCCTTGACGATCCCCTCTTCGCACAGCCAGCGCGCCAGCTTCGCCACGCGGTCGACCTTGTCCGCCACCGTGCCCAGCTTCTCGTGGAAGGTGATGCGCGCCAGCCCCTCGGCGTGGCTTTCCAGCGTCTTCTTCTGGTCCTGCTCCCAGAAGAAGCGCGCATCGGCGAGCCGCGCGGCGAGCACCTTGCGGTTGCCGTCGATCACCACGGCGGGATCGTGCGCGGCGATGTTGGCGGTGCAGATGAAGGCGTTGGCAAGTTTCCCGTCCGGCCCTTCGCACACGAAATATTTCTGGTTCACCCGTGCGGTCAGCTGGATCACCTCGGGCGGCACGTCAAGAAAGTTCTCGTCGAACCGGCCGAGCAGCGGCACGGGCCATTCGGTCAGCCCGGCATTCTCGACAATCAGCCCCTCATCCTCGACCAGCACAAGGCCAGCATCCGCCGCAGCCCGCGCCGCGCCCTCGCGAATGATCGCGGCGCGCTCTTCATGATCGACGATCACGCAGGCTTCGCGCAGCCGCGCGGCGTAATCGTCGGCATTGGCGATCGTGACCGCGCCGGAGGAGTGGAACCGGTGCCCCGCCGTCTCGCGTCCGCTCGCCAGCCCCTCCATCACCACGGGGACGACGTCGCCATCCAGAAGCGCGACAATGCCGGTCAGCGGGCGGACCCAGCGGATGCTGTCGGTCGTGATCGAAGCGGCGCCCCAACGCATGCTCTTGGGCCAGGAGAAATCGCGGATGATCGCCGGGATCGCGGCGGCGAGGAGGTCGCGAACGGCCTGCCCCGGCCGCTCGATCACGGCGAACCACGTCGCGCGGCCCTTGATGTTGCGCTCTTCGAGCTGCTCGCGCGTCACGCCGTTCTTGCGGCAGAACCCTTCCACCGCCGCATCGGGCGCGCCGACCGGTGGCCCCTTGGCCTCCTCGGACACCGCCTTGGTCTCGAGCGGCAACCCGCGCGCGATCAGCGCCAGCCGGCGCGGGGTCGAGAATACGCTGACCTCGCGAACCGCCACCTCGGCGGCGGCAAGCTCGCGCCGGAACAGCTTTTCAAGCTCAGCGCGCGCGCCCGCCTGCATGCGCGCCGGTATTTCCTCGCAGAGCAGTTCGAGCAGGAAATCGGCCATCAGACGAGGCTCCAGTCCGGATGGAGCGCGGCCCAGCGCGGGGCCATCTGCTCGGCATAGCGCTCGCACGATCCGCGCGCGAGATCGCGCACCCGGCCCATGTAACTGGCTCGCTCCTGCACGCTGATCACGCCGCGCGCCTGAAGCAGGTTGAAGATGTGGCTCGCCTCGATCGCCTGTTCATAGGCGGCGATCGGCACGCCAGCCTCGAGCGCATTGCGGCACTCGGACTCGGCCTTGTTGAACAGATCGAGCAGGCCATCGGTGTCGGCGACCTCGAAGTTCCACTTCGACATCTGGCGCTCGTTTTCGAGGAACACCTCGCCATACGAAACACCACCAGAATTGAACGCCAGATCATAGACGTTGTCGACGCCCTGGATATACATCGCGAGCCGCTCGAGCCCATAGGTCAGTTCGCCCGCGACCGGCTTGCAATCGAACCCGCCCATCTGCTGGAAATAGGTGAATTGGGTCACCTCCATCCCGTCGCACCAGACCTCCCAGCCCAGCCCCCAGGCGCCCAGCGTCGGGCTCTCCCAGTCGTCCTCGACGAAGCGGATATCATGGCGCAGCGGGTCGATCCCGATCGCCGAAAGGCTCGCGAGGTAAAGCTCCTGGATGTCGCCCGGGCTTGGTTTGAGGATCACCTGATACTGGTAATAGTGCTGCAGCCGGTTGGGGTTCTCGCCATAGCGCCCGTCGGTCGGGCGGCGGCAGGGTTGGACGAAGGCGGCGTTCCACGGCTCGGGCCCGAGCGCGCGCAGGGTGGTCGCGGTGTGGAAGGTGCCTGCGCCCATGCGCATGTCATAGGGTTGCAGGATAAGGCAACCGGCCGCGCTCCAGAAATCGTGCAGCGCAAGGATCATGTCCTGAAAGCTGCGCGCCGGATCGCGCGGACCGCCCGGCGTGGCTGCCCGTGTCGCTGGTTGTGTCGCTGGCGCAGTTGCAGGCCGCGTCTGGGGCGGCGTCTCGCGCGGTGTGTCATTCATGGCGCTCGCACATGGCTGATGCCCCGTGCAGCGTCAATGCCGCAGCGCAGCATGGGCGGCGGTGGAATTGAGGCTGAATGACATGTTAAAGCGACTTTTGGTAAGATCTGCTTGACATAGTCAGCGAATCGCGACATATAGTCAGGCATACCTTACACCTACAATGCGATGAAAGGAGCCTTACGCGTGCACTTGCTCAACGAAACCATCACCATCAAGCGCTGGCAGGCCTTTGCTCTGCTCGCCCTCAGCGGCTTTGCCATCGGCACCGTGCTCGCCAAGACTGTCACAGCGCTGGGCTTTTGAGGCTCGGGTGAAGAACCGGCTCAAGGTCCTGCGCGCGGAACGCGACTGGAGCCAGGCGGAGCTCGCCGGGCGGCTCGATGTCTCGCGCCAGGCGGTCAACGCGATCGAGACCGGCAAGCACGATCCCTCGCTCCCCCTGGCCTTTCGCATCGCGCGCCTGTTCGACATGCCGATCGAGGACATATTCGACGACGGAGACCATTCGTGACCGACACCACACCTGCGCCTGATCGCCCGGGCGAAGCGCGCACCCGCCAGCGCCAGCGCCGGCAATTGCTCTACTTGCTGGTCGCCGTCCTGCTCGGCCTGGCGATCGGCGCCGCGACCGGCTGGTTCGACCGGGGCGATGGCAACCTGTTTGCCGGGGACTGGGAGGATCTTGCGCTGCCGCCGTGGGTCGCGATCCTGCTTGTCCTCGGCCTCGCCTTCGGCTTTATTGCACTTCCCGTTTGGGGTTTCACTCAGATCGACGACTTCAAGCGCGAGCACAACTTCATCGCGTTCACCGGAGGGTCCATCGCGGTGATCGCGGGCTTCCCGATCTGGGCGGTGCTTCACGCCGGCAGCTTCGTGGCCGCGCCCGAGGCCTACGGCGTTTGGCTCCTCGGCTTTGGCGGGATGTGCGCGACCTATGCCGCGGTCTGGCTCCGCAGTCGCTAGGCCCGGCCCTCAGTCATTTTCTCGCAACCAATTGCAACCTATGAACCTCAAGCCACGAAAGGACCTCTTCCATGAAGCTCAAGACCTTCCTTCGCTCTTCGCTCGCCAGCCTTGCGCTGCTCGGCGCCTCCCCGGCGCTGGCCGATGGCCCCGCACTCTGGAAAGTCGCCGACGAGGATACCACCATCTATCTGTTCGGCACGGTCCATGCGCTGCCCGAGGATGTCGAGTGGTACGACGAGGACATTGCCGCCGCGCTGACCGCGTCCGATACGCTCGTGACCGAGATCAGCATGGATCCAGCAAACGAGCAGGCGATGCAGCAATATGCGATGCAGGCGGGCATGCTGCCTGCAGGCACGACGCTGCGCTCGCTGCTCGATGAGGAGCAGACCAAGGCCTATGAGGCGGCGATGGGCAAGATCGGCCTGCCGGCGCAGGCATTCGACCAGTTCGAGCCGTGGATGGCGGGCCTCACGCTCACCATGCTCCCGCTTCTCCAGCAGGGGTATTCGCCCGAGAGCGGGGTCGAGAAGGTCCTCCTCACCAAGATCGGCGAAGACACCGCGCGCGATGCACTCGAGACCGGTGAATTCCAGATCGGGATCTTCGATGGGCTCGCGCAGGACAAGCAGATCGCCTTCCTGATGGAAGCGGCCGAAGGGGTCGATCTTGCCAAGCAAATTCTCGATGCAATGGTCGCTGAATGGGTCGAAGGCGATGCCGATGCGCTCGCTGAGATCATGAACGAGGGCCTGACCGATGCCGAGATCGCGAGCGCGCTGCTCTATGACCGCAACGCCAATTGGGCGCAATGGATCGAAAACCGGCTCGAGGAAACCCCCGGTACGGTGTTCATCGCGGTGGGCGCCGGCCATCTTGCGGGCGAGCGCAGCGTGCAGGATTATCTCGCCGAACGCGGCATCACGGTGACGCGCATCCAGTGATGCGCAAGCGATCGGCGAGCACGGCGGGGCGCGCTCGCACACCGCGCAGGTTCGCGCTCGCCGCATGGCTTGGTCTCGGGCTCGGGCTCCTGATTGCGGCCTGTTCGAACGAGCAGGCCGCGCCGCCGCCCGGACCCGAAGCGAGCCCGCTCCTCTACGAGGTGACCGGGCCTGAGGGCGCGGTTGAAGGCTGGCTGCTGGGTACGATCCACGCGCTGCCCGAAGGAACCCGCTGGCGCACGCCCGCGACCCAACGCGTCATCGCGCAGGCGGATTATCTGGTGGTCGAAATCAGCGCGCCGGGCGATGCGGCGGCGCGCGAGGCGTTCATGGCGCTTTCGAGCAGCACGGGCCTTCCCCCGCTCACCGAGCGCATCGGCCCGCAATGGCGCAGCCAGCTCGGCAAACTTGCAGAAGCTGCGGGCACCAGCCTCGATGCCTTTGCGACGACCGAGACCTGGGCCGCTGCGCTGATCCTGGCGCAGGCGACGCGCCCGGGCGATCCGGCCAATGGCGTTGATCGCGCGCTGATCGCGGATTTTGCTGATCGCGAGGTTCGCGAACTCGAAGGCGCGGCCCGGCAATTGCGCATCTTCGATGAGCTCGCCCCCGCTGACCAGCGCGCGCTGCTCGAAAGCGTGATCAAAGATTTCGGCGACGGGATCGATCAGGCCGGAGAGCTTCGCACCGCCTGGCTGACCGGCGATGCGGCGCGGATCGAGCAGGCGACGCGGACCGGGATGATGGCCGATCCCGAGCTGCGCGAGGCGATCCTGGTCGCGCGCAATCGCGCCTGGGCGGTGCAAGTGGGCAAGGTACTGGGCGACCCCGAGCGCCCGCTCATTGCCGTGGGCGCGGCGCATCTGGTGGGGCCGGAAGGGCTTGCGGCGCTGCTCGAGGCGCAAGGCTTCGACACGCGCCCGCTAAACCCCGCGTCAGCCCAGCCACCGGTCCGCTGAGGCCAGCCACGCGCGTTTGCCCTTGCCAACCTCGCGCACCCGGCTTAAGGGCCCGCGCTTGCGCGCCCTGGTCATCCCTGGAGGCGGGGCGCCCGAAACAGTGCTTCAGGCACATCACTGCAATCACGCATTCGAAAGGCACGAGACATGAGCGACGTCCTCAATCTGCCGGCCGAACGCCGCGAACGGGCTGGCAAGGGAGCCTCCCGAGCACTTCGCCGCGAAGGTCGGATCCCCGCTGTCATCTATGGCGGCAAGGAAGAACCCACCGCGATCCACCTCGAGGAGAAGGAGCTGATGCGTCAATTGATGACCGGCCACTTCATGAACTCGATCGTCAATATCGAGATCGACGGGAAGAGCGTGCGCACCCTGCCCAAGGACGTGGCGTTGCACCCGGTCAGCGATCGCCCGACCCACGCCGATTTCCTGCGCCTCTCGCGCGATTCGAAGATCGAGGTCAATGTGCCGGTGGTGTTCATCAACGAGGAAAAGTCGCCCGGCCTCAAAAAGGGCGGCGTGCTCAATGTCGTGCGCCACGAGCTCGAGCTGATCTGCGAGGCGGACAGGATCCCGGGCGAGATCGAGATCGACGTGACCGGCCGCGATGTCGGCGATTCGATCCACATCAGCGACGTCACCCTGCCCGAGGGCAGCATCAGCGCGATCAAGGACCGCGATTTCACCATCGCGACGCTGGTCGCTCCGTCCGCGCTCAAGAAGAGCGAAGGCGAGGGAACCGACGAGGCTGCCGACGAAGTCGAAGCAACCGCGCAGAAGAGCGACGACGACTAAGCCGTCCTTCGCACCTTTTGAAAGAGATCACCCGCGCACCGGGCCGGACTTGTCCGGTCCGGTGTTGCGCGTTTTGGGCAGCCGATCGCTTGGCAATCTGCGGCAAGGCCCCTAACGCGCGCTGATGCAGATCTGGGCAGGCCTTGGCAATCCGGGAGAGCGTTATGCGCTGCACCGGCACAATGTCGGCTTCATGGCGCTCGACACGCTGGCCGAGGTGCACCGCTTTGGCCCGGTGCTCAAGAAGTTTTCCGGGCTCGTGAGCGAAGGCCGGATCGGCGCGCACAAGGTCCTGCTGCTAAAGCCGATGACCTTCATGAACGAAAGCGGGCGCAGCGTCGCCGAGGCGATGCGCTTCTTCAAGCTCGATCCCGCTGCGCTCACGGTGTTTCACGACGAGCTCGATCTGGCCCCGTTCAAGGTCAAGGTGAAGCAGGGCGGCGGGACGGCGGGGCACAATGGCCTGCGCTCGATCGACCGCCATCTCGGCGCGGATTTTCGCCGGGTGCGCATCGGGATCGGCCATCCGGGCCACAAGGACCGGGTGACCGGGCATGTCCTGGGCAATTACGCCAAGGCGGAAAGCGACCCGCTCGCAGCGATGCTCGGCGCGATCGCGGCGGAGGCCGAATGGCTCGCCAAAGGCGATGATCCGCGCTTCATGAGCGATGTCGCGCTCAGGTTGCAGGACAACTGAAAACCATGCGCAGGGTGATGATCATCGGGCCGTGCGGATCCGGCAAGAGCACGCTGGGCCACGAATTGGCACCACGGCTTGGCCTGCCGCTGATCCATATGGACCAGCTGGGTTGGCAGCCGGGTTGGCGCGAGACCGGGGAGGCCGAACTGCGGGCCAGTCTCGGCAAGGTGGTTGCACGCGACCAATGGCTCATCGAAGGCAATTACGGAAGCACACTGCTTCCCCGCCTCGAACGCGCTGACACAATCATCTATCTCGATTTCCCGATCAGCTTCTGCCTGTGGCGGCTGGTCCGACGTGTCCTTGCGCATCGCGGCCGGACGCGGCCGGATATGCCCGAAGGCTGTCCGGAACGGTTTGACCCGGCGTTCTTCTGGTACGTGCTCAACTGGAATTCCGGGCCGCGCAAGCGCACCGAAGCGGCGGTTGCGCCGTGGAACGCGAAACTGGTTCGGCTTCGATCCAAACGTGAGCTTGCGCTTTGGCGTGCACGCAATAACCTTGGGTGATCCGCCTTCGCACCAAGGATTGCAACTATGAACAGCATCAACCGCCGCACCCTGCTCGCCGGAGCCGCCGCCACCGGCGCGCTTGCCGCAGGCGCTTCGCTGGGCGCGCAGGGCGCCTTCGCCAAAACGCCCGACCTCACCGGCCAGAGCATCCTCATCACCGGATGTTCGAGCGGCTTTGGCAGGCTTGCCGCTGAACATTTCGCGCGCGCCGGCGCCCGCGTGTTCGCCACCATGCGCGGCCTGCCCCGCCCCGAAGGTGCCGAGCTCGAGGCGCTCGCGCGCGCGGACAAGCTCGACCTCCACGTGATCGAGATAGATGTCCTCTCGGACGAGCAGATCGCGGCGGGCGTTGCCCGGGCGATGGAAATCAACGGCGGCCCGCTCGATGTGCTCATCAACAATGCAGGGATCGGGATCACCTCGCCACTCGAGGTGCAGGACATGGAGGCGACCAGCCTGATGTTCGACACCAACGTCTTCGGGCCGCACCGGATGGCGCGCGCTGTCCTGCCGGGGATGCGCGCGCAGCGCTCGGGCTACATCATCCAGATCTCCTCGCAGCTTGGCCGGGTGATCGTGCCGCATGCGGGGCATTATTCGGCGACCAAGTTCGCATTGGAGGCGATGGGCGAGCAGCTTGCCTACGAGCTCGTGCCGCACGGGATCGATGTCTCGATCATCGAGCCGGGCGGCTATCCCACCAAAGTCTGGGTCAATCGCAACGCCTATTCCGCCGCGCTCAAGCAGCGGGCCTCCGAGGAGCACACCTCGGGCTATCCGCAGGCGGTCGCGCGGATGGGCGAGGAGGATGGCTCCTCCCGCAGCGCCGATCCGATGGACGTGCCGCGCGTGATGGCCGAGTTCATCGCGATGCCGCCCGGCACCCGCCCGCTGCGCCGCGCGGTCCATCCTGGGCCCAAGCCGCAGCTCGCGATCAACGAGGTGACAGCAAAGACGCAGGTCGAATGGCTCGGCGGCTCGGGCTATGGCCCGTGGATCAAGGCGGTGCATGGCGTCTGACCCGCAGCGCCACACAGCCACTGGCCATTTGACCGTGCGGGCGTTAAGGCGCGCGCCCATCACTCCGCGCGGGCGATAAGGTCCGCGCCAACTATACTGTCAGGATGCACCATCCATGGGTTTCAAATGCGGTATCGTGGGCCTGCCCAATGTCGGCAAGTCCACCTTGTTCAACGCGCTGACCGAGACGCAGGCCGCGCAGGCGGCGAACTATCCGTTCTGCACGATCGAGCCCAACATCGGCCAGGTGGCGGTGCCCGACGAGCGGCTCGACAAGATCGCCGCGATCGGCAAGAGCGCCAAGGTGATCGCGACGCAGCTGGGGTTCGTCGATATCGCCGGGCTGGTCAAAGGTGCGAGCGCGGGCGAGGGTCTGGGCAACCAGTTCCTCGGCAATATCCGCGAGGTCGATGCGATCGTCCATGTGCTGCGCTGCTTCGAGGATGACGACATCCAGCATGTCGCCAATAAGATCGATCCGATCGCCGATGCCGAAGTGGTCGAGACCGAGCTGATGCTCTCGGATCTCGAAAGCCTCGAGAAGCGCGTGCCCAATGCCGTCAAGCGCGGGGCGGCGGGCGACAAGGAAGCCAGGGTGCTCGCCTCGGTGCTGGGCCAGTCGCTCGAATTGCTGCGCGAGGGCAGGCCGGCGCGGTTGACCGAACCGAAGGACGATGAGGAAGCCCGGGTGTTCGCGCAGGCGCAGCTGCTCACGGCCAAGCCGGTGCTGTATGTCTGCAATGTCTCCGAGGAAGACGCAGCCCAAGGCAACGCGCTCACGCAGGCGGTGTTTGCCAAGGCCGCATCCGAAGGCGCCGAGGCGGTGGTGGTCTCGGCCGCGATCGAGGCCGAGCTGGTTTCAATGCCGCCCGAGGAGCGCGCGGAATACCTCGATTCGCTCGGGCTCACCGAGAGCGGCCTCGCGCGCGTCATCCGCGCAGGCTACAAACTGCTGGGCCTCAAGACGTTCTTCACGGTCGGCCCCAAGGAAGCGCGCGCCTGGACCTTCCACGATGGCGCGAGGGCCCCGCAGGCAGCGGGCGAGATCCACACCGATTTCGAGCGCGGCTTCATCCGCGCCGAAACGATCGCTTACGAGGATTACATTGCGCTCGGCGGCGAGGCTGGCGCGCGCGAGGCGGGCAAGCTGCGCCAGGAAGGCAAGGAATATCTCGTCAAGGACGGCGACATCATGCTGTTCAAGTTCAACGTGTGAGGCGCTGAGGCGGTCAGGTCTGGCTGTCGCCGGCATCACCCCCGCTTAAGCGTCGGTCCGGCCCACCCGCGCGGCAGCTTCCCGGAACATTGCGTGCTGACCACCCGTTGGTTTCGCGCAAATCCGGGAGAGTTCACGTGGTAAACAAATCCGAAAAGTTCAATTGGCTGGTGCGCCTGGGCTATCTTTCGCGCGCCGTACTTTACGGTGTCCTCGGGCTCATCGCCCTCACCAGCGCCGGTGCGATCAGCGAAGGCACCGACGGCATCTTCAGGGCGATCGAGGAGTACCCTGCCGCAACGGTAATCTTGTGGATGATGGCGGTTGGCCTGTTTTTCTACGCCCTGTTCCGCCTCGCCTCGCCGGTTTTCGATATCCAGAACGAGGGGCGCGATACCAAGGGCTGGGTCAAGCGCCTGGGCCACGCGGGCTCTGCGGTCGGGCACATGGCGCTGGCATATTCGGCGTTTCGGTTCGCCACCGCTTCAGGCGGATCCGGCGGCGATGGCGGCGGCGGCGACGGTGCGCAGGAGGCGGCGGCCGGCATTCTCGGGGTGGAATTCGGCGGGACGCTGCTCGGCGTGGTCGGGATCGTCTTTTTTCTCGTCGCCGGATACCAGATCAAGAAGGGTGTGACGGGCGAATTCATGCAGCGGATCTCGCCCAATGCGCCGGACGCAACGCGGTGGCTGGGCGGCGCGGGCTATAGCGCGCGCGGCGTGGTCTACGCAGCGATCGGCTGGTCGCTGGTGCAGGCAGGCTTCGTCTCGGGCAATGCGCAGGAGGTCAAGACGCTCGGCGATGCGGTTGCATCGCTTGCCGGCCAGGGTGCGTTGTTCACGATCACCGCGATCGGCCTCATCATGTTCGGTCTGCTCAGCCTGGTGCTCGCCCGCTACCGGATCATTCCCGAGCTGGATACAAATCGCGGTGTCCCGAAGTTTCGCGCAGCTTAGCTTGAGGAGCGCGGCACCCGGGGTGCGCATTCGAGCAAACCGAAGCCTTCGAATACGAGGCGCTCGTTCGAGTCGCGCAAGAACACCATCGCATCGGCAGAAGCAGCTTGCCCGGGGCCTATTGCCGCCCCCGGCGTGGGCGCTATCTCGAGGCTGTAGGCTCGGCCGTCGAAATGCTGCGCCACCTCGAACGCGAGCGTGCTCTTGCCGGGATAGGCGGCGAATGTCAGCGCCTCGCCGTCGACGATGGCATGAGCGACTTCGGGCGTGGCGATGACGATCGGGCCGGGATCATTGAGCCGCGAGACACTGCAGAAGGCGCCCTCGATCCGCCTTGCCGCCAGCGCCTCGCCCCCCAGTGCCTCGAGCTGCACCGCGATCGCCGGCCCGCGCGCGGCATCGTTGACCGCGTCATAATCCACCGGTGCGCGCGGCCCCGCAGCCTCGCGTTCATTGTCGCAAGCGGCGAGAAGCCCGATCAAGAGAATGGCTGCGACCCGCATCAATGTCGCCCGAACAGTTTCTCGACATCGGCCATGCCGAGCTTGACCCAGGTCGGGCGCCCGTGATTGCACTGGCCCGAACGCGGGGTCGCTTCCATCTCGCGCAGCAGCGCGTTCATCTCGGCGACCGAGAGCACCCGCCCCGCCCTGACTGATCCGTGGCACGCCATGGTCGCAAGCACGTAGTCGAGCCGTTCGGCCAGCAGCAGCGCGCCGCTGTCTTCCTGGCGGCCATGCCGGGCGATATCGTCGGCGAGATCGCGCAGCAGGCGGCCGGTATCGGCCTTGGCGATCGCGGCGGGAACGCTGCGCACCAGCATCGCGGCAGGGCCAAAGCGCTCGATCACCAGGCCATAGCGCGCGAGGCCATCGGCTGCCTCCTCGAGCCGGTCGCAATCGGCCTCGTCCAGTTCGACCACATCGGGCACGAGCAGCGCCTGGCTGCGCCGGGTCGCCTCCTCGCCACCTGCGCGCTTCAGCCGCTCGAGCACGAGGCGCTCGTGCGCGGCGTGCTGATCGACGAGGATCAGGCCATCTGTGCTTTCCGCGACGATATAGGTGTTCGCAACCTGCCCGCGCGCAATCCCAAGCGGATAGTGGGTGGCTTCTTCGGCAAGCGGCGCTGACTCTTCAGCGCGGCCCTGGAGATGCGCGAACGCCATTGCCGCCTCGCGCACCCTGGTCCCTTCGCCCGGGGGTGTTTCTCCGTTCGGCGCGCCCCATGCCGAATAGAGCGCAGGCTCTGGCGCAGGCTCGGCGGCGGGCATGGGCTCGCTCACCCACCGCGCCATCGCCCCGCGATCGGGCCCCTGTGCGCTGCGCCGGTCGCCCGTCGCCAACGCTTGACGCAGACCCGAGACGATAAAGCCGCGCACCCCGGCCGCGTCGCGAAACCGCACTTCAGTCTTGGCGGGGTGAACATTCACGTCGACATCCTCGGGCGGAATCTCGAGAAACAGCGCCAGCACCGCGTGGCGATCGCGCGCGAGCATGTCCGAATAGGCCCCGCGCACCGCACCCGTCAGCAGCTTGTCCTTCACCGGCCGCCCGTTGACGAACAGATATTGGTGATCGGCCACCCCGCGATTGAAGGTCGGCAGGCCCGCCAGCCCGCGCAAGGCCAGCGCACCGTGCGGCCCCTCGCGCGCAAGCTCGATCTCGACCGCATTGTCCTTGAGCTCGCGCGCGACGATCTGCGCCACCCGGGTCACGAGATCCTCGCCGGCTTGCGTCGAAAGCGCACGCCGCAGCTTGCCCTCGGTTGAATGTTCGAGCGTGAAGGCGATATCGGGCCGCGCCATCGCGAGCCGGCGCACCGCATCGAGGCAGGCGATGTATTCGCTTCGCGGCGTGCGCAGGAACTTGCGCCGCGCGGGCACCTTGGCGAACAGCTCCTCGACCCGCACCCGCGTTCCCGGCGGCAGTGCGGCGGGGCGATCCTCGATCCGCGCCCCGTGATCGGTGACGATGCACCAGCCCTCGCCCCCGCGCTCGCTCCCGCCCGCCACCCGGCTCTCGATCGAAAGCCGCGCGACGCTCGCGATCGAAGGCAGCGCCTCGCCGCGAAAGCCGAGCGTGATCACCCGTTCGATCGCCCCGTCCGGCCCGATCAGCGTGTCGGGCAGTTTCGAGGTGGCATGCCGCTCGAGCGCGAGCGCAATGTCCGCGCGGTTCATCCCGCAGCCATCATCGCTCACCTCGAGCCGGGTCAGCCCCCCGTCGGCGAGCAATACCGCGATGCGGCTGGCGCCCGCATCGATCGCGTTTTCGACCAGTTCCTTGAGCGCCGAGGCCGGCCGCTCGACGACCTCGCCGGCGGCGATCCGGTTGACGAGCGAGGATGGCAAGCGGCGTATCGGAGACATAATTTTGCATCCTAGCGGCAAGCCGCCTTAAATTCGAGGGCAGCGGTGCATAATTGCAATCACACCCAACAAAAATTTTGGCGTTTTTGCCAAGGTTTCGCTAGGCGGTCAGCGGGTTTGCCGCTGAGGGATCAGGCATGCGCTCATGGCTTCGCCCAAGTCGCCTGCCCGCTCATCATCTACTGAAATGGAATAACCTTTAAATGAGCTTCTTTTCCAAGCTGTTCAAGTTCGGCTCGCAAAACATGGCGATCGACCTCGGCACCGCCAATACGCTGGTCTATGTGCAGGATCAGGGGATCGTCCTCAATGAGCCCAGCGTGGTCGCGATCGAGACGATCAACGGGATCAAGCGGGTCAAGGCGGTGGGCGATGATGCCAAAATGATGATGGGCAAGACCCCTGACACGATCGAGGCGATCCGTCCCTTGCGCGACGGGGTGATCGCCGACATCGAGATCGCCGAGGAGATGATCAAGCACTTCATCCGCAAGGTCCATGGCAAGCGCAACCTGTTCCGCTATCCCGAGATCGTGATCTGCGTGCCCTCGGGCTCGACCTCGGTCGAAAAGCGCGCGATCCGCGATGCCGCTTCCAATGCCGGCGCTTCCGAAGTTCACCTGATCCTCGAGCCGATGGCCGCCGCGATCGGGGCCGACATGCCGGTGACCGAACCGGTCGGCAGCATGGTCGTCGATATCGGCGGGGGCACGACCGAGGTCGCCGTCCTCTCGCTGCGCGGCCTCGCCTACACCACCTCGGTGCGCACCGGAGGCGACAAGATGGACGAGGCGATCGTCTCCTATGTGCGCCGCCATCACAACCTGCTGATCGGCGATGCCACCGCCGAGCGGATCAAGAAGGATTACGGTATCGCCATGGTGCCGGAAGACGGCATCGGCGAGACCATCACCCTCAAGGGCCGCGACCTTGTCAACGGCGTGCCCAAGGAAATCACGATCAACCAGGCGCATGTCGCCGAGGCCCTCAGCGAACCGATCGGCGCGATCGTCGAAGGCGTGCGCATCGCGCTGGAGAACACCGCGCCCGAACTGGCCGCCGACATCGTCGACCAGGGTATAGTGCTCACCGGCGGCGGCGCGCTGATCCGCCGGCTCGACGAACACTTGCGCGAGGAAACCGGCCTGCCCGTCTCGATCGCGGAAGACCCGCTGCTGTGTGTCGCAATCGGCACCGGGCGGGCGATGGAAGACCCGATCTATCGCGGCGTGCTGATGACCGCCTGACCGCCGCCCGGAGATGAAGCGCTAAGAGAGAGGAAATCACCCTATGGCGCCGCCCTCATCGCGCCGCGCGGGCTTTTCGAAGAAAGCGCAATATTCGGCCTTCACCGGCTATCTGCTGGCAGCGGCGGGCGCAGTGCTCGGCCTTGCGCTGCTCGCGCTGTCGCTGTGGCAGCCGACCACGTTTGGCCCGTTGCGCGGAGCGGCGCAGGATGCGGTCGCGCCGGTGGGCGAGACCTCCGCATCGGTGCGCTCGGGTTCGAATTCTGCGTGGGAGACGATCACTGCCTACTGGAACGCCGGGCGCCAGAACGCTGCCCTGCGCGAGGAGATGGAGATCGCACGCATTCGCCTCGCCGAAGCCGAAGCCCTCGCCGCCGAGAACAGGCGCCTGAAGGCGCTGCTCGCGCTCGCGACGGGCGAGATCGAGCCGGTGGCGACCGCGCGCCTGATCGGATCGAGCGCGTCGAGCAGCCGGCGCTTCGCCTATCTTGGCGTTGGCCGGGTCGACGGGGTCAGGGTCGGGATGCCGGTGCGCTCGGCGCGCGGCGTGGTCGGGCGGGTGCTCGAGGTGGCGCGCGGCTCCTCGCGGGTCCTGCTGCTCACCGATACCGAGAGCGTGCTGCCGGTGCGCAGCGCAAGGGATGATGTGGCCGCCTTTGCCGAAGGGCGCGGCGATGGCTTCCTGCGCGTGCGGCTGATCAATCTGGGGATCAATCCGCTCGAAGTCGGCGATGTCCTCCTCACCAGCGGAGTGGGCGGCTATTTTCGCCCGGGCGTCGCGGTCGGCATCATCAGCGAACTGACGCCCGATGGCGGCTTGGCGCGCCTCATGGCAGATCCTTCGGCGACCGATTTCGTTTCGGTCGAACCGATCTTCGAGGCCGTGGCGGTCGAAGCGGCGCAATCCCCCGTCACGCAGCCGCTGCCCGGCAGCGACGAGGCTGACGAGGGCGCCGAGAGGCCTGCGCGATGATGGCCAGATAATGGAACGCCTCAACCCCTCCTCGCGTTCAGATCGCTACGGCAACCGGATCAACCGGGCGCAATCGCCCTTCCGGGTGCATGGCGTTCCCTATGTCAGCGTGCTCATCGCTTCGCTCCTTCCATTCCTGCTCCTCGCCGATGTCCTGCCGATGGTGCCGCCGCTGGGCTTCCTCATGCTGATCGGCTGGCGGATCATGCGCCCGGGGGTGTTTCCGCTGTGGGTCGGCGTCCCGCTGGGGGCGTTTGACGATCTGTTCAGCGGCCAGCCCTTCGGCAGCGCGATCTTTCTGTGGTCGATCGCGATGATCGCGCTCGATGCGATCGAGGCGCGCTTTCCCTGGCGCGGTTTCTGGCAGGACTGGATCAGTGCAGGTCTGGCCGTTGTGGTGTATATCCTTGCAGCGATGGCTGTATCAGGTGCTCCCCTCACGGTTCCGCTGGCAATCGCCGCTGCACCGCAGATCGCGCTTTCGATCCTGCTGTATCCGATCCTCGCCCAGATCATTGCCGCTCTCGACCGCTTCAGGCTGACCCGCACCCGGAGGATCGGGTGAAGCGACTGTTTTCGAAGAACCAGCGGGGCGGCCTGCGCCAGCCACGGCTGATTAACGCTTCGACGCTCAAGCACACCTTCGACCGGCGCAGCGTGTTGATCGGCACGCTCCAGGGGGGAGTGGCCGTCCTGCTCGCGGTGCGGATGAGCTATCTGGCGATTGCGGAGAACGAGAAATACCGGCTCGAATCCGAAAGCAACCGCGTCAACCTTACGCTCATCCCCCCGCGCCGCGGATGGATCCTCGATCGCAACGGCGCGCCGCTCGCCTCCAACCAGGCCGATTTTCGCGTCGACATCATTCCCGAGCGACTGACCAACCCCGAGGCGACGATCGACCGGATCGGCGCACTGATCGGGCTCGAGCCCAACCGGATCTCCGATCTCAAGCTCGAAGTCGCCCGCTCGCGCGGATTTGCGCCGATCGAAGTGGCAAGTGGACTCGATTACGAGCAATTTGCGGCGCTCAGCGTGCGTTTGCCCGATATGCAGGGCGTGGTGCCTCAGCGCGGCTTCTCGCGGTTCTACCCCACGGGTGCGAGCGTGGGCCATCTGATCGGCTATGTCGGACCGGCCTCGGCCGAGGAATACGAGCTCGATCGCAACCCGATCCTCATCACGCCGGGCTATAAGATCGGCAAGGACGCGCTCGAGAAGCAGTTCGAGCAACGCCTGCGCGGCGTTCCGGGCGCGCGCCGGGTGGAGGTGACCGCGAGAGGGCGGATCGTGCGCGATCTCGAGACGCGCGAGGATATCCAGGGCGATCCGGTGCGCCTGACGATCGACGGACCGCTGCAGGATTATGCCGCGCGACGGATCGGGCTTGAAAGCGGGTCGGTCGTCGTGATGGATTGCGAGACCGGCGATCTGCTCTGCATGTCCTCGATGCCGAGCTTCGATCCCAACAGCTTTTCCGACGGGATCGGCAGCGTCGAAT
>DAITMG010000060.1:0-15283 GCA_036835265.1 Erythrobacter sp.
CTTCTACGGGATGAGCACTTTCGAGGGCCCGATGCTGTCGATCAAGGCGGTGAACTCGCTGTCGCACTACACCGACTGGACCATCGGCCATGTCCATTCGGGCGCGCTCGGCTGGAACGGGATGATCACCTTCGCCTGCGTGTACTTCCTCGTGCCGCGCCTATGGCAGAAGGAGCGGCTCTATTCGCTGCGGATGATCAACTGGCACTTCTGGCTCGCGACGCTGGGGATCGTTTTCTACACCGCCAGCATGTGGGTCGCCGGGATCACGCAAGGGCTGATGTGGCGTGAATATGGCTCCGACGGCTACCTCGTGAACAGCTTCATCGACACGGTCGCAGCGCTTCATCCGATGTATCTGATGCGCGTCTTCGGCGGTCTCCTCTACCTCGCGGGTGCTGTCATCATGGCTTACAACATCTGGATGACGATCGCGGGCTACCAACGCAAGGAAGCGCCGATGGACGACGCCGGGCGTGACGAAGCGGCCGATCGCCCGATCGTCGCCGAAGCTGCCAACGGTCCGCGCGGCGCTCAGCCCGAGCCGGCCGAATAAGGGATCAGGATCATGCGCAACGAAACCGAGAAATCCGGGCCCGATCAGGGCATCTTCGAAGGCCACAAGAAGCTCGAGAAGAATGTCACCCTGCTGGCCGCTGCAACCTTCGTGACCGTGGCGATCGGCGGAATGGTCGAAATCGCGCCGCTGTTCTGGATCGACAACACGATCGAGCAGGTCGAGGGGATGCGCCCCTATACCCCGCTCGAACTCGCCGGGCGCGACATCTATGTGCGCGAAGGGTGCTACCTTTGCCACAGCCAGATGATCCGGCCGTTCCGCGACGAGGTGGAGCGCTATGGCCATTACAGCCTTGCGGCGGAATCGATGTATGATCGGCCGTTCCAGTGGGGCAGCAAGCGCACCGGGCCAGACCTCGCCCGCGTTGGTGGACGCTATTCGGACGAATGGCACGTCCAGCACCTCAAGGATCCGCGCAGCGTTGTGCCCCAATCGATCATGCCGAAATACAGCTTCCTCGCCGAAACCCCGCTCAAGGCGGCTGATATGTCCGCCAATCTGACCGCGCTCAGCCGTCTCGGCGTCCCCTATTCGCCGACCGACATCGAGCAGGCGAACGAGGATCTCATTGCCCAGGCCGATCCCGAGGCCGATGCCGGCGACCTCGAGGAACGTTACCCCAAGGCGCAGATCCGCGATTTTGACGGCGATCCCTCACGCGTCACCGAGATGGATGCCCTCATCGCCTACCTCCAGATGCTCGGCACGCTGGTCGATGTGGAGAGCGCAGCAGCGCAGGCTGAGCTCTCAGGGGAGGCGGGTCGATGAGCTTCTACGAGATCTTCCGGCACTTCGCCGACAGCTGGGGGCTGGTGCTGATCTTCAGCCTCTACCTCCTGCTGTGCGCCTGGCACTTCCTGCCGCGCACACGCGCCGGCGTGGAGAAGGCCAAGCACTCCATTTTCGAAGGTGATGATGATGTCGCAGCAAAGTGAAAACCGCAAAGATCAAGCGACCGGGACCGAATTTGCCGGCCATGAGTGGGACGGCATCGAGGAATTGAACACGCCGCTGCCGCGCTGGTGGCTGTGGACCTTCTATGCAACGATCGCCTGGGCTGCGGTCTATGTGGTGCTCTATCCCGCCTGGCCGCTGGTCGACAAGGCGACCGAGGGCGTGCTGGGCTGGTCGAGCCGGGGCGAGCTCGCGAAGGAAATGCAAGGCGCTGATCTTGCCCGGCAAAGCGTGTTCGAAAAGATCGCGGCGACCGATATAACCAAGCTCCCGGCCAGTCCCGAACTGATGAGCCAGGCGGTCTCGGGCGGGGCTGCAGCCTTTAAGCAGCACTGTGTCCAGTGTCACGGCGCAGGCGCAGCCGGATATGAGAAATTCGGCTATCCCAATCTCAACGATGATGACTGGATCTGGGGCGGCACGCTCCAGGACATCGAATACACCCTCACCCACGGCATTCGCTGGAAGGGATCGGACGAGACGCGCGTGAATTACATGCCCGCTTTTGGCGAGATCCTTCCGCCCGACCAGCTCCAGGCGGTCACTGATCACGTCCTTTCGCTGAGCGGCAAGGGCCGCTCCACGCCCCAGGGCGCCGAGCTGTACGACCAGAATTGTGCGGCCTGCCACGGTCCGGGTGGCGGCGGCGACAAGGAGCAGGGCGCGCCCGCACTCAACGATGCAATATGGCTCTATGGCGGCGAGCGCGCGCAGGTCAGCCAGCAGATCGCCAATCCGCGCCACGGCGTGATGCCGGGATGGAGCGACAAGCTCGACACCGTCACGATCCGCATGCTGGCAGCCTATATCCACTCGCGCGGTGGCGGCGAATACGAGGGCGAGGCAACCGATGAAGTCGCGCCGGACATGGAGACACCCGCCAGTGCGAGCGAAGTTGCGGCCGGGGCGGGGAGCAAGGCGGATGGAAAATCCTGAAATCCTCGCACAGCGTGAGGCCGCGGGCGCGGTAAAGCGCGATTGGGGCGGCGCGCTCGATGGCGCCGCTATCGATCCGCTCGCCGCCACCCTGCGCCATGCGCCCTCGCAGCCGCCGCCCGGGCTCTACGAGAAGCGCAAGTCGGTCCACAACAAGCGGATCGACGGGCCCTTCAGGCGGTTCAAGTGGTTGGTGATGGTCGTCACGTTGATCATCTATTATGCGACGCCGTGGATCCGCTGGGACCGGGGGCCGTATGCGCCCGATCAGGCGGTGCTGATCGATCTTGCCCATCGCCGCTTCTACATGTTCGATATCGAGATCTGGCCGCACGAATTCTATTTCGTTGCCGGAATGCTGATCATGGCCGGGATCGGTCTGTTCCTCGTCACCAGCGCGGTGGGCCGGGCTTGGTGCGGCTATGCCTGTCCGCAGACGGTGTGGACCGACCTCTTCCAGCATGTCGACCGCTTTTTCGACGGCGATCGCAACGCGCGGCTGCGGCTCGACAACGCGCCGTGGGGCCCGGCGAAGATCGCGCGGCGGCTGTCAAAATGGTCGGTCTATCTGCTCATCAGCCTCCTCACCGGAGGCGCGTGGATCCTCTACTTCGCGGATGCGCCCACTTTGTTCGTGGACTTCTTCACGGGCGAGGCGGCGTTCGTCGCCTACGCCACCGTCGGCATCCTGACCTTCACCACGTTCTGGCTCGGCGGCTTCATGCGCGAGCAGGTGTGCATATACATGTGCCCGTGGCCGCGCATCCAGGCGGCGATGCTCGATGAGAATTCGCTGATCGTGACCTATAAGGACTGGCGCGGCGAGCCGCGCGGCAGCGTCAAGAAGGCGGCCAAGGACCCCGGCGCCTTCGGTGACTGCGTCGATTGCAACATGTGCGTCGCGGTGTGCCCGACCGGCATCGACATCCGCGAAGGCCAGCAGATCGGCTGCATCACCTGCGCGCTGTGCATCGATGCGTGCGACAAGGTGATGAAGGATATCGGCCGCCCGCGCGGGCTGATCGATTATGCAACGCTCGAGCAATGCCGCGCCGAGGCTGCGGGTGCGCCGACCACGCCGGCCTGGAAGGCGCTGCTGCGGCCGCGCACCATCATATACACCGGCATCTGGGGCGCGATCGGGCTGGCGATGCTGTTTGCGCTCGGCCAGCGCGCTCACACCGATCTCACCGTTTCTCCTGATCGCAACCCGCCTTACATGCTCATGAAGGACGGCTCCGTGCGCAATGCCTTCACCTTGCGCCTGCGCAACATGGAGGCGCGCCCGCGCGACATGGAGATCGCGTTGCGCGGTCTGCCCGGCGGCGCGGTGATGTGGACCGATGCGATCGGCCCGGACCGGGCCTCGCCCGCGCAGACCGTATCCGTGCCCGCCAACGAGACGCGGATCGTGCGCGCCTATGTCATGGTGCCCGCAGGCGCGCCTGCCAAAGACTTCGCCTTCGAACTGACCTCGCTCGATGAACAGCGCGAAAGCGCTAGCGTCGAGACCGCTTTCTCCAGCCCAGCGAGCCAATGATGACAGCCAAACGCCCCGCCAAAGAGTTCACCGGCCGCCACATGCTGGCGATCTTCGTGATCGGCTTCGGGATCGTCATCGCGGTCAACTTCACGATGGCGAGCTTCGCTGTCGGCGGGTTCCATGGGACGGTGGTCGAGAATTCCTATGTCGCGAGCCAGAAGTTCAACGGCTGGCTCGATGAGGCGCGCAAGGGCGAGGCGCTCGGATGGAAGGTCGAGACCGTGCGCGATGACGATGGTCACGTGGTGCTCGATACCAGCGGCTTGCCCCCGGGCGCACTGCTCTCGGCCGATCTCAGGCGCCCCTTGGGCGACCGGGAATTCGCCGAGCTGCGGTTTGCTCCCGGCGATGAACCCGGGCGCTTTCGCTCGACAATGCCGGTTGCTGAAGGTCGCTGGACCATGCGCCTGACGATCACCGATTCAGGCCAGAGCTTCAGCCAGGAAAGCGAGCTTTAGGTGAACGCGCCTGTTCCCATCACGACCCTTCCCACCATCGGCACCCGCTTCACGGTGCCCGGGATGCGATGCGCGGGCTGTATCGCCAAGATCGAGCGCGAATTGCCCAAGATCGAGGGCGTCCTGGCAGCGCGGGTCAATTTCTCGGCCAAACGGGTCGCGATCGAGCATGATCCGGAGCTCGGGGAAGACGCATTGACGCAGGCGCTCCTGCGGCTTGGCTTTGAAGCGCAGCCCGTCGCGCAAAATCCGATGGGGCTCGAAGAGCGCGAACGCCGCCGCCTGATGCGCGCGCTCGGCGTTGCCGGCTTTGGCATGATGAACGTGATGCTGCTCTCGGTCAGCATCTGGTCGGGCGCGAGCGGGCCTACGCGCGAGCTGTTTCACTGGCTGTCCGCGCTCATCGCCCTGCCGGTGATCGCCTATTCCGGCCGCCCGTTCTTTGCATCGGCATGGATGGCGCTCAAGTTTCGCCGCACCAACATGGACGTGCCGATCTCGATCGGCGTGATCCTGGCTACCGCGCTCAGCCTCTACGAGACCGTCACCGGCGGCCATCACGCCTATTTCGAGAGCGCGGTCATGCTCCTGTTCTTCCTCCTCGCCGGGCGGGCGCTCGATGCGATCATGCGCGATCGCACGCGCGCCGGGATTGGCGCGCTGCTGTCGCGCATGGGCAAGAGCGCGAGCGTGATCGGTCCTGACGGGACGACCCGGCGCCTCGACGCTGCCGAGCTCGCGCCCGGCATGCTCGTGCTGGTCTCTTCGGGCGAGGCGCTCGCGGCCGATGGCGAAGTCGAAAGCGGCTCGAGCGCAATCGACAATGCCATGCTGACCGGCGAGAGCGCGCCGCAGCCGGTCGGCATCGGGGACGCTGTCCATGCCGGCGCGATCAACCTTTCCGCGCCTTTGCGCGTGCGCCTGACCCGCACCGCCGACGATACCGCTTTGGCCGAAATCGCGCGGCTGATGGACGAGGCGGGCCAGTCGCGCAGCCACTATGTGCGCATCGCCGACCGGGCCTCGCGGCTCTATGCGCCAGTGGTCCATTCGCTCGCCGCGCTCGCCTTCGTCGGCTGGATGCTGGCGGGTGCGGGCTGGCACCAGTCGCTCGTGATCGCGATTGCGGTGCTCATCATCACCTGCCCGTGCGCGATGGGGCTTGCCGTTCCCGCCGCGCAGGTTGTCGCATCGGGCGCGCTCATCAGACGCGGGCTGCTGGTCAAGGACGGGAGCGCGCTCGAGCGGCTGGCCGAGGTCGATATCGCGCTGTTCGACAAGACCGGCACGCTCACGTTGGGTGCGCCGCGCCCGGTGCTGGATGGGCTGAGCGAAGCGGCCAAGGCGGCCGCGCTGGGCCTTGCCCAGCACAGCAGCCACCCGCTGAGCCGCGGCCTTGCTCAAGCGCTGCGCCGCGAGGCGATCAAGCCTGCGGATCTGCGCGATGTCGTCGAGGCGAGCGGCGAGGGGCTTCACGCAAAGCTTGGCGATACGACGGTGTCGCTGGTGCGCCCGCGCGACAACTCCGATCAACTCGCGACCTTGCTGCGGATCGGCGCACAGGAGCACCTCATCGCGTTCAACGATCCTTTGCGCAACGACGTGGGCGAGACGCTGGCGCGGCTCCATGCGGGCGGGATCGAGGCGAGCATCCTTTCGGGTGACCGAGAAGGCCCGGTGCGGTCGCTCGGCGACGCTCTTGGTCTTGAGGCAACGGCTGCGGCAAGTCCGCAAGAGAAGCTCGCCAGGATCGAGGCGCTCAAGCGCGAAGGACACCGCCCGCTGATGGTCGGCGATGGGCTCAACGATGGCCCCGCGCTCGCGAGCGCACACGCCTCGATCGCTCCGGGAACCGCAAGCGACGCGAGCCAGCAGGCGGCGGACGCGGTGTTCATCGGCGAGAAGCTGATGCCGGTCGCGCTCGCGATCGAGGTTGCCCGCGCAACCATGCGGATCGTGCGGCAGAACTTCGCCTTTTCGATCGCTTACAACCTTGCTGCGGTGCCGCTGGCGCTGCTCGGCTATGTGACGCCGCTGATCGCCGCGATCGCGATGTCGGTGAGCTCGCTGGTGGTGGTCGCCAATTCGCTGCGGCTCCATCGCAGCGCGGACAAGGCCCAGCCATGACCGGGCTCACATACCTTATTCCGATTGCCCTCTTGATGGGCGCAACAGGGCTTGCGGCATTCCTGTGGGCGATGCGTGATGGCCAGTATGACGACATGGAAGGCTCCGCCAACCGGATCCTTATCGACGAAGAGGACGAGCGATGATCCGGGTCTTGGGAATTGTGGCGCTGATCCCGATGATGAGCGGCCCGCTGCCGCAGGAAGAGGGCGCCCTCACAATCGCGCTATGCGCAGGCGGGGAGATCACCATTCCCTTGAGCAAGAGCAATGGCGAAGAGCCGGGCGAGTGCGACCAGCAGGGGTGCCATGCCGGAAATTGTCGGCAAAAGGGCAAGCGCAGCCTTGCGCCACTGACAGACTAGCGGCGCGCGCCATCATCTATTTGATCTGGCTCAAAGACATGCCGTGACCCGGCTGCTGAATAGGCCGTCATGTGGCCTTACCATCCAGACCTGCTCGAAACGCCCGTCCCGCGTTACACGAGCTATCCGACCGCCGCCGATTTCGGCGCGCTTGAACCCACCGCGATCGAAGGCGCGATCGAGCGATCGAGCGGCGACGTGTCACTCTATCTGCACATCCCGTTCTGCGAGAAGATCTGCTTTTATTGCGGCTGCAACACCGGTGCCTCGGGCCGGCGCGAGCGGGTCGAGAGCTATCTTGTCGCGCTGCACCAGGAGATCGCGACGAGCGCACGGCTCCTCCCGCAAGGCGCGCGCGTGCGGCGCATCGCCTTTGGCGGCGGCAGCCCCAACGCGATCCTGCCGAGGGACTTTCTCGAACTCGTCGAAGCGCTCCACCGCCATTTCCCGCTCGCAGGCGCCGAATATTCGATCGAGCTCGATCCGCGCTCGCTCGATGCGGGTTGGGCGCGCACAATTGGCGAGGTCGGCATCACGCGCGCGAGCATGGGGGTGCAGACCTTCGCGGCGCATTGCCAGGTCGCGATCGGGCGCGTCCAGAGCGACGAACTGATCGCGCGGACCACCGGATTGTTGCGCGAAAACGGCGTGACCTCGCTCAATTTCGACCTCATGTATGGCTTGCCGTTCCAGACGAAGCGCGATCTTGCCGCCTCGCTCGAGCGCACGGTCATGCTGGGCGCTGACCGCGTGGCGCTGTTCGGCTATGCGCATGTCCCGGACATCGTGAAACGCCAGAAGGTGATCGATGCAAGCGGCCTGCCAGGGCGCAAGGAGCGCTTCGAGATGGCTCAGATGGGCTTTGAATTGCTGACCGCCGAGCGCTATTGCCCGATCGGGTTCGATCACTTTGCACAGGTGCACGACCCAATGGCGAAGGCCGCCCACAAGGGCGAACTGCGCCGCAATTTCCAGGGCTTCACCGACGATCGCGCGCGCGTCCTTATCGGACTGGGCTCCTCGGCGATCAGCGGTTTTCCCGATCTCCTTGCGCAGAATGAGAAGAACAACGGGCGCTATCGCATGTTTTCCTCGCAAGGGTTTCTGAGCGCACAGACCGGGATCGTGCGCTCGGGCGAGGACCAGTTGCGCAGCGTGCTGATCGAGCAATTGCTATGCGCGGGATCGGTCGAGCTTGCACCAGCGCTCCTCGCGCAGGTGAGCGCGAGACTTGAGCCGTTTCGCGGGCGCGGGCTCGCGGCGTTCGATCAGGGAACCTTGTCGATTCTCCCCGCGGGGCTGCCCTATGCGCGGGTCATCGCCGCGCTGTTCGATCCCTATCGCGAGGCCACCACCCGCAGGTTCAGCTCCGCGATCTGAGTGCGCTGCGAGCGGCGCCGCGGGATTGGATTGCACAACCTGCTGCTAGCTCTTGATGGTGGCGAAGTCAGGCATTAACGCCCAGCCATGCAAGACGAAATGCACCGCGCGCAACACCAGCCGCACGAGCCGGCCGCTCTCACCGGTCATCCCGTCATCTCGGCAACGGGTCTGTTCACCCCGCCCGAGACGATCACCAACGAGGAGCTGGTCGCGAGTTTCAACGCCTTCGTCGATCGCCACAATGCGCACAACGCAGACGCTATCGCCGCCGGCGAGATCGAGGCACTTGCCTATTCCTCGGTCGAATTCATCGAGAAGGCGAGCGGGATCAAGGCGCGCCATGTGCTCACCAAAGCCCCGATCCTCGACCCTGAGACGATGTGCCCGAGGATGGACGAGCGCGCCGATGATGAAATCTCCATCATGGCCGAGATCGGCGTTCTCGCCGCGCGCCAGGCGCTCGAGCGGGCAGGGCGAACCCCCGGCGATGTCGACGCCGTGCTGTGCGCTGCGTCCAACATGCAGCGCGCTTATCCTGCAATGGCGATCGAGATCCAGCACGCGCTCGGCATCGAGGGGTTCGCCTTTGACATGAACGTTGCCTGCTCCTCGGCGACCTTCGGGATCCAGACCGCCGCCGATTATGTCCGCGCAGGCCATGCGAAGAGCGTGCTGGTCGTCAGCCCCGAGATCACTTCGGGTCATCTCAACTGGCGCGACCGAGACAGCCACTTCATCTTCGGCGATGTCGCGACCGCAGTGCTGGTTGAGGATGCGGCGATCGCCCCGGCGCAGCACTGGCAAATCCTCGGGACCAAGCTCAGGACCGTCTTCTCGAACAACATCCGCAACAATTTCGGCTTCCTCAATCGCGCGCACCCTGAGACCAGCGGCGCGCCGGACAAGCTGTTCGTCCAGGAGGGGCGCAAGGTGTTCAAGGAGGTCGTGCCGCTGGTTGCCCAGATGATCCTCGACGAGGCGCAGCGGCTTGGGATCGAGCCGATGCAGCTGCGGCGGATGTGGCTCCACCAGGCCAATGCCGGAATGAATCGCCTGATCGCCCAGCGTGTCCTCGGCCATGAAGCGAGTTCTGACGAAAGCCCGACCGTGCTCGATAGCTACGGCAACACTTCAAGCGCAGGCTCGATCATCGCCTTCCACCTCCACAGCGACGACCTTGCCGCCGGGGACAAGGGGCTTATCTGCAGCTTTGGCGCGGGCTATTCGGCCGGCGCGGTGTTTGTCCGCAAGGTATCCTGAGGGGCGAGCCCCTTTGCAGTAGCGAAGCCTCGCGCCTTTTGCTGTGCCGGCGGGACGATCGGTTGATCGCTTTTGCCGGGCCTTTGCCGAGCCCTTTGCTTGCGGGGGCTCGCCGCGGCTCCTAAGTATGCGGCTATGGCAGGTGAAATACTCGATAATCAGGGGCGCGGAGAAGGAGGCTGGTCATGGCCAGCGATCCATCCCGAGGGGCGCAAATACGGAATCATCGCGGTTGCGATCAGCCTTTTTTTCATCCTGTTCCTCGATTGGGAGCTGATCGGCTGGCCGCTGATGGGGCTCGCTGTTTGGGTGTTTGCGTTTTTCCGCGATCCCGAACGCGTCGTGCCGCAGACCGAGACAGCGTTGGTCGCGCCCGCTGACGGGATCGTCTCGCTCATCACGCTCGCCGAACCGCCGCTCGAGTTGCAAGTCCCCGATGGCACCGATGCACCGGGCCTCTCTGAGGGGCCGGTCACGCGCGTCTCGATCTTCATGAGCGTGTTTGACGTGCATATCAATCGTGCGCCCATTGCGGGCACTGTGCGCCGCGTTGTCTATATCCCCGGCAAGTTCGTCAACGCCGAGCTCGACAAGGCGAGCGAGGAAAACGAGCGCCAGCACGTCCTGATCGAGCGAAGCGACGGGCTGCTCATCGGGTTCACCCAGATCGCGGGCCTGCTTGCGCGCCGGATCGTTCCCTTCGTCAAGCCGGGCGACACCGTCGCCAAGGGGCAGCGCGTGGGGCTGATCCGGTTCGGGAGCCGGGTTGATGTCTACTTGCCGGCCGGGACCGACGCACGGGTGCTGATGGGCCAGCGCGTCTTTGCAGGCGAAACGGTGATTGCCGAACTCGGCGTTCAGCAGGGCTTGCTTGAGGGGATCGCGCAATGAGATCGGCTTCACTCAGCCGCATTCTCGGCTGCACCCCTGGTCACGCATCCAAGGGCGTCGATTGAAGCAGGACAAGCCTCGCCCACGATCCACGCGAGCTTTCCCGCGGATGCCTGCGCGGCTCGGCCCGAAGGCGTCCGAAGATGAGGATGGCAAGGCGGTCGGGGATGGCAACGGGCTCAGTTTGCGCGCCATGCTGCCCAACGCGATCACGGCGGCTGCGCTGTGCTCGGGGCTTACGGGTATCCGGTTCGCAATCGAGAGCGAGTGGGAATACTCGATCCTCGCAGTGGTGCTTGCAGCCGTGTTGGACGGGATCGACGGGCGCATCGCGCGCCTGCTCAACGCCCAGTCGCGGTTTGGCGCCGAGCTCGACAGTCTTGCCGATTCGCTCTCTTTCGGGATGGCGCCGGCGGTCATTCTTTATCTGTGGTCGCTCCAGGATCTTGAGCGCTTCGGATGGTTTGCCTCGCTTGCCTTTGCGATCTGCTGCGCGCTGCGGCTTGCGCGGTTCAACGCCCAGATCGATGTCGAAAACCAGCCGCACAAATCGGCAGGGTTTCTGACAGGAGTGCCGGCGCCGGTTGGCGCGGGCCTCGCGTTCCTCCCGTTCTATTTGTGGCAGGCAACCGGATTGCCGGAATTTCGCGAACCGCTCCTGATTGCGCTGTGGGTTACGGGGATCGCGATCCTGATGATTTCCAACATGGCCACCTTGAGCTGGGCCGCTGTCCGTCCGCGCCGAACGGTTCGCCTTTGGCTCATCGCACTTTCGAGCATCGCCTTTGCCGCACTCCTGCTCGAGCCATGGTGGAGCCTGATTGCAATCACCGCGTGCTACATCGCGCTCATGCCTTATGCGATGGTCAAATACAGCCGGATCAAGCAGCGCCGAGCGCGCGCTGCGGCCGAGGCAGGGGCTGAATCCGGCACATAGCGCCAGAATGTTGGCGCCGGCCTCGCAGCGCGCCGCTGGCGATTGCTCGCATCCGCCGATGCTGCGTATCGGAGCGTTGCAGGGGCGGACCAGAGCCTTGAAGCGCCAGCTTGCGCTCGGCATTGAGGCGGGCGAACGCGTGTCGCCCTGCGATCCAGCTGTCAGCGAGCGAGAGGAACCCCGCCACCGCAACAACAACGCACAATATCGCGACAAGAAGGTTGGCCATGATCGGTCACTCCGCAGATGTTCTGTATGTGTTCCGGTGCTTTGTTCACCACCTGTTCCGAAGTGTCAACGGATAATTCTGGATGGGGCCGGATTTTCACAAGGGGCTGGATTTCTCCGGCATTGAAGGCTAAGGGCTCACCCTCTCGGCGGGAGCGTAGTCCTTGTGCGGCGCTGCTCGGCGGGAAATTCACATGGAAAGCACTTCATACCGGTGCCGCTCCCCTGAATAAGGGGGAAAAGCGGTTCCAGCTTTCCAGAGGACAAACCGGAAAGGAACTGAACTATGGCGGCCACTACCGTCACCATGCAGCAATTGATCGAGGCCGGAGCGCATTTCGGCCACCAGACCCACCGCTGGAACCCGCGGATGAAGCCGTATATCTTCGGCGCTCGCAACGGGGTCCACATCATCGACCTGTCGCAGACCGTCCCGCTGTTCGCCCGCGCGCTCGATTTCGTCGAGCAGACCGTGCGCAGCGGAGGCAAGGTGCTGTTCGTCGGCACCAAGCGCCAGGCGCAGGAGCCGATCGCTGAAGCGGCGCGCCAGTGTGGCCAGCACTTCGTCAACCACCGTTGGCTCGGCGGGATGCTGACCAATTGGAAGACGATCAGCGGATCGATCCGCCGTCTCAAGACGCTCGAAGAGCAGCTTTCGGGCGACACCAGCGGTCTGACCAAGAAGGAAGTGCTCAATCTCACGCGTGAGCGCGAGAAGCTCGAGATGTCGCTTGGCGGCATCCGCGACATGGCCGGCGTGCCCGACGTTATGTTCGTGATCGATGCCAACAAGGAAGACCTCGCGATCAAGGAAGCCGCCGTGCTCGGTATCCCGGTGATCGCGATCCTCGACACCAATGTCGATCCGAGCGGCATCGCCTTCCCTGTGCCCGCCAATGACGATGCGAGCCGGGCGGTGCGCCTGTATTGCCAGGCGATCAGCGATGCAGCGCGCGCAGGCCGCGGCGGCGCGATGGCAGCATCGGGCGCCGATTTCGGTGCAATGGCCGAACCGCCAGCTGAACCCACCGTTGAAGAGCCGACCGTTGAAGAGCCGGCCGATGAACCGGTCGCGGCCGAGGAAGTCTCAGCGCAAAACGCCTGATCGCGATGCTCATGGACGGGCTCGTCAATCGCCCGTCACAAAACTTCATTAGCGCGCCGGGCAATCCCTCGGGCCGCCCGAATGCCCGGCGCCCTTAATTCAAGAACAAGGATACCTTCCGATGGCCAATTTCTCCGCCGCTGATGTGAAGAAACTGCGCGAAATGACCGGCGCCGGCATGATGGACGCGAAAAAGGCGCTGACCGAGACCAATGGCGACATCGAAGCCGCGGTCGATGCGCTGCGCGCCAAGGGCCTTGCCACCGCGCAGAAGAAATCGAGCCGCACTGCGGCCGAAGGTCTCGTTGGCGTCACGGTCCAGGGCACCAGGGGCACTGCGGTCGAGGTCAATTCGGAAACCGATTTCGTTGCCAAGAACGACAAGTTCCAGGATTTCGTGCGCAAGGTTACCGAGGTCGCGCTGAGCGTCGGATCTGACGATGTCGAGGCGTTGAAGGCATCGGCCTATCCCGATGGCGGGACCGTGACCGACAAGCTCACCGACAATGTCGCAACGATCGGCGAGAACCAGCAGATCCGCCGCATGAAGACCGTCAGCGTCTCCTCGGGCGCGGTCGTCTCGTACATTCACAATGCCGCCGCTGAAGGCCTCGGCAAGATCGGCGTGCTCGTTGCGCTCGAGAGCGAGCTTGGCGCCAATACGCTCGAGCCGCTCGGCAAGCAGGTCGCGATGCACATCGCCTCGATGTTCCCGCAATCGCTCGATGCCGATGGCCTCGACCCTGAAGTGATCGAGCGCGAGCGCAGGATCGCAGCGGAGAAGGCGGCCGAAAGCGGCAAGCCCGAGAACGTCCAGGAAAAGATGGTCGACGGCGCGATCAAGAAGTTCGCCAAGGAAAATGCGCTTCTCAGCCAGATGTTCGTGATGGACAACAAGGTCACGGTCGAAGAGGCGGTCACCAAGTTTGGCAAGGACAATGGCGGCGCGGTCAAGCTCGTCGATTATGTCCGCTTCCAGCTCGGCGAAGGCATCGAGAAGGAAGAGACCGATTTTGCGGCCGAGGTCGCGGCGGCGGTCGGCGGCTGATCGCGCCAGCAAACGGATACAAGGAAGGCCGTTGCAGCGCGCGCTGCAGCGGCCTTTCACCTTCCGATCTCGGGAAAAGCCGCGCGCTTACCCTTTGCGCGATGCGGCCATCGCGGCTAAGGCCCGCGCCAGCCGATTGCCCTTCACCCAACGAGCCTTGCACCTCATGACCAAGCCAACCGCGATGCCCCGGATCAAGCGCGTTCTCCTCAAGCTGTCGGGCGAGGTGCTGATGGGCGAGCAGGATTACGGGATCGATCCGGAATATGTCGCGCGGCTCGCCGAAGAGGTGAAAGCCGCGAAGGATGAGGGGCTCGAGGTGTGTCTCGTGATCGGCGGGGGCAACATCTTTCGCGGGATTTCGGGCGCCGCAAAAGGCCTCGATCGCACGACGGGCGATTATATGGGCATGCTCGCGACGGTGATGAATGCGCTTGCGATGCAGAACGCGCTGGAGAAACTGGGCGTGCCAACGCGCGTGCAATCGGCGATCCCGATGAGCAGCGTGTGCGAGCCCTATATCCGCCGACGGGCCGAGCGCCATCTCGAGAAAGGCCGGATCGTGATCTTCGCGGCCGGCACCGGCAACCCCTTCTTCACGACCGACACCGGCGCCGCGCTGAGGGCTGCCGAAATGAACTGCGATGCGCTGTTGAAGGGCACCAGCGTCGATGGGGTCTATGACAGCGATCCCAAGCACAATCCCGCTGCAACCCGTTTCGAAACGATCACTTACGATCATGTCCTCGCGCACAACCTCAAGGTGATGGATGCGACCGCTGTTGCGCTTTGCCGCGAGAACGAGATACCGATAGTGGTCTTTTCCATCCGCCAGAAAGGCAATGTGGCGCGCGTGCTGGCAGGCGAGGGCGTGCAGACAATTGTACAGAAGGACTAAGCGATGCCCCAGTATGACAAGTCAGACATCGAGCGCCGGATGACCGGCGCGGTCGAAGCGCTCAAGAGCGATCTTGCAGGGCTTCGCACGGGCCGCGCCAACACCAGCCTGCTCGATCCGGTGCAGGTCGAGGTCTATGGCTCGATGATGCCGTTGAACCAGGTCGCGACCGTCTCCGCGCCCGAGCCGCGGATGCTGAGCGTCCAGGTGTGGGACAAGGCGAACATGATCGCGGTCGAGAAGGCGATCGCCAGGGCCAATCTCGGGCTCAATCCGATGATCGACGGGCAGACGCTGCGCCTGCCGATGCCTGACCTGACCGAGGAGCGCCGGCGCGATCTCGCCAAGCTTGCCGGGCAATATGCCGAGAAAGCGAAGATCGCGATCCGCAATGTCCGCCGCGATGCGATGGAGAGCCTCAAGGCCGACGAGAAGAAGAAGGAAATCTCCGAGGACGATCGCAAGCGCCTCGAGGACGAGGTCCAGAAGATGACCGACCAGCATGTCAAGGAAACCGATGAGGCGGCGGCCAGGAAGGAACAGGAAATCCTGACGCAGTGATGCGGTCCAA
>DAITMG010000061.1:0-15055 GCA_036835265.1 Erythrobacter sp.
CGGCCATTTCGCCCGCTCTAGCAGAGTTGCGGGACGGTCTTGCCCGGATTGAGAATCCCCAAGGGATCGAGCACTTGCTTGATCTGTGCCATGATCCGGAGCGCCCCTGCGCCGTAGTCGGTCTCCATCGTCGAGAGCTTGTGCAGCCCGATCCCGTGCTCGCCCGTCGCGGTGCCGCCGAGGCCAATCGCGATCCTGCCGACGGTGTCAGACAGCGGGTGCGCGCGCGCCTGCTCCTCGGGCGATGCGGGATCGAACAGCAGCAGCATGTGGAAATTGCCATCGCCAACATGCCCGACCAGCGGCGCAACCAGCCCCGCCGCCTCCGCCGCCGATTTTGCCGCCGCGACCGCTTCGGCAAGGCACGAGATCGGAACGCAGGCATCGGTCGCGAAAGCTTTCGCCCCCCGGACGCAGCGCCTTGGCGGCAAACCAGGCGTTATGGCGCGCCTTCCACAACCGGCTGCGGTCCTCGCTCAGCGTCGCGAACACGAACTCGCCTCCACCGAAATCCGTGACCAGATCGCGGACCGTCGCGACCTGTTCGGCAACGCCGGCGGGCGAACCGTGGAATTCGAGAAACAGCGTCGGCAGCGGCCCGTACTCGGTGAGGTCGGAATAGGCGATGCAGGCGCCCATCTGCACCGCATCGAGCAACTCGATCCGCGCCAGCGGAAGGCCCATTTGCATCATCAGCATCACTGCCTCGACCGCGTTCTCGAGCGCCTCGAACTGCACCACCGCGCTCGCGATCTCCTCGGGGATGCCGAACACCCTGAGCGACAGCTCGGTGATGATGCCGAGCGTGCCTTCGGAGCCCACAAACAGCCGCGTTGGGTCATAGCCTGCGGAGGATTTGCGCGCGCGCGTGCCCGTGCGAATGATCTCGCCCGTGTCGGTGACGACGGTGAGGCCGAGCGTCACCTCGCGCATCGTGCCGTAGCGCACCGCGTTCGTCCCGCTCGCGCGGGTCGCAGCCATGCCGCCCAGCGTGGCATTGGCGCCCGGATCGAGTGGGAAGAACAGGCCGTGGGTACGCAATTCGACGTTGAGCGCCTCGCGGGTGACGCCCGCTTCGACGCGCACGTCGAGATCGGTGGAATTGACCTCGATGACCCGGTTCATGCCGGTTAGGTCGATCGACAAGCCGCCCTTGATCGCAGCGAGCTGCTGCCCGCACCACGCGCGATGACCGGCAGGCGATGCTGGGCGCACAGCGCGACCGCCGCCGCGACATCATCGGTGTTCTCGGCAAACAGCACCGCATCGGGAATGCCGCCGCCCGTCATCCCCTCGATCGCGCCATGCTGCGAGCGCAGCGCCTCGCCCGTCTGCAGCTTGTCACCGAAGTGTTCGCGCAGCGCTGCGAGCGCCGTTGCTACTTCGGAGGCTGGAGCGATCCGGGACGCGCTCGCCATCAGGCCGTGGCCGCCTGCTCGGATTTGAGCTCGCCATAGCGGCGCGGATCGAGCTTTTGCAGCACGCCGTCGATGCCGGGCTTGTTGAAGCCCTTATAGCCTTCATTGCGCTCGATGTTTTCGAGGTGGGTGACAATCGCGCCCTCGGTGCGGATGCGCTCGGCTTCATCGGGCGGAAGATGCAAAGCGCCGCTCAGGCCCCAAAAAAAGTCATGCCCAGAAGGCGCTCAATCGCGGCTTGTCGGCCGGGCAGCGAATGAAGCCGAGCCGCGCTGAAGGATGGCGATTGGTCGGGGAGACAGGATTCGAACCTGCGACCCTCTGCTCCCAAAGCAGATGCGCTACCAGGCTGCGCTACTCCCCGACACTTGTTCGCCGAGCGGGCGATCGATCCCGCCACTTGTCCCGGTGGGCCCGGCAGGATTCGAACCCGCGACCTAGCCGTTATGAGCGGCCAGCTCTAACCGCTGAGCTACAGGCCCTGATCGCACCCGGACGAAGCGCCAGCCCACCCTCAGGAACACGGGCGCTCGGGGGCTCTACCCAAGAGCCAGCGCGCTTACAAGCGACAACCGCAATGAGCCCCGGGCGCGAGGCTTACCTTGCCGCCGCGATGATTTCGGCAAGGCGCGTGCCTGCGACCCCGCGCGCGGCGAGATGGGCATAGACGCGGGCAAACCAGTCATACAGCGCGGCGACCTCGCTTTCGCTTTTGACGTAAGGCGTGCAGCCCGGCCTCAACGAGGGCGAATGAAACGAGATCACCAGCACCGGCAGGCCATCGCCGAGCGCCTGGTCGATCCCGCGCATAGCCTCGGTCGCGGTCACGCCTTCGGGGGTGAGGGCGATGCGTTCGAGCAGGCGAAAGCGTGGTAAGGCGGCGAAGAAATTGGGGATGAAACGCTGCATGCGCTGCACCCGGTGCCCGTGCGTGCGCAGGATGCCGCGATAGACCGATGTCACGGGCAGCTCGAGCAAGGTGCGCCCCTCATCCAGCCAATAGGGATAGGCCGGGAAATTCGAGAAATCCGGCCCGCCGTCGTGGCTGTAGTCGAACAGGCTGCGGACCGAGCTGTCGATCCTGATCCCGGCCTCGCGCAGCATGTCAGCGGTTTCGGGGCCAAGCCCGTAGCGCCCGGCGCGGTATGCCACAGGAGCGCTGCCGAAAGCGTGTTCGATCCGATCGCGCAGGGCGTGGAACTTCGCGCGCTCAAGCTCGCGCGGGAGGTTGCCGGCGAAGGAATTGCGCTGGCTCAGCGCCTCTTCGAAGGGCGGGTTGACCCAGGCGTGCAGCTGGGTGCCGATTTCCGCCGCGCCGCGCTGCGCTGCATCGGCGATGATCCGGGCGGCGCGCGGATCGTTGGCGATGGGCCAGTCGATCATATAGACGGGCATGGCGCCGATCGCTTCGCAAAAGCCTTGGAACCGCTCGAGCTCCTCGACGTGTTCGAGCGTGTGGCCCTCGCGCTGGAACGGCGCGTTCCAGTCGAACTCTTCCTCGACATCGACTGTCAACAGCACCTTGGTGCCGAAATCGCCGGGAAAGTGTGCGCGGGCGCCAGGTTGGGGTGCGCGCAGTTGGGGCGCGCGGGGCGGTGTCATGGGCACAGGCGCGCCGGCGAGCCAGGACGAGCGAGTGCAACGAGTGAGAGCGGGCGCGATGGGCAGCCAGGCAGTGGATCAAGCTTGCGCATCCGCCTTGTCATTGCCCCCCGCTCATAGCTTGAAAGTCGCGCGTCAGAAAGCCTGCTGGGCCTTGTGCTCAACCTGTGAGCTATTGGCCTCGCTGCGCGCGGTCAAGGGCAGGGCGCTTGCGAGCGGCAAACGCAGGAGCAGGCTGTCCTCGTTCTGGACCAGATCCCCGCCGACCGCGCGTGCTTCGGCGCGGGCGAGCCGCAGGGCAAAGCCTGCTCCGAACAGGCCGGCAGTGATGGCGCTCGTGACCGGCCTTGCCTCAGCGATGAAGATATCGTCCTCGGCCAGCAATTGGGCCGGGAGTTCGAGCACGAGGCGCGCCTCGGCCGCGCTTGCGGTGAGCGCGGCGCGAAGCGTCTCGCCGGCCGCGCAGCCGCCCCCCAGCGTGGCGAGCACGCGCCAGATCATAAGCTCGGCATCGTCCTGATCGAGCGCAGCGATCAAGGGTTCGCGAGCATCGACCGTGAGGTCGAACCCAGCCATGCGGGACCCGAGCACCTGCGCCAGCTGGCTGACGGTGTGTGCCACCAACTCGGGAAGATCGGTTTCGCCCGGGCCCACCGAAGCGAGGCCGACTTCGAGCCGGGCCAGCCGATCGAGCTCCTCGAAACCTGCCAGGATGCGCGCCGCATCGGCCGCAATGACGGCGGCGAGCGCGCGGTATTCGTGCGCGACCTGGCCGACCATCTCGTGCTGGATCACCTCGGCGTAGCCCTGCACCGCTGTGATGGGCGTGCGCAATTCGTGAAGCAGCTGGCGGATCCGGTCTGCCGCACGGGCTTGCGGGTCGGGTCTCGCGCTGGCCGGATCGGGCGCGCGGCGACAACGGCCGACATAGCCGGTGAAGCTGCCGTCGTCGGTGAACGAGGGCTGGGCATCGACGATCCATTCGCCCGCGATCGCGTCGGCGCCGCGCAGATCGAGCCGGGCCTCGATGATCGGCTGGCGCTGCGCGAAGGCGCGCTCGAGCCCGGACCGCTCGCACCGGTCGCCGAGAGTCGGCACCGTCACCAGCCGCGTGCCGACGATCATCGCGGCAACCTTGGGATCGGCCCACTCGATCCGCCCGCCGGCATCCGCCGCAAAGCCGAAACTGAGCACGCGCACCTCGCGCACCAGATGCTCCTCGCCGAGCGGCAGGCGCGGCGAGCGCTCTGCATCGAGCGAGGGCGCTTCGCGGGTACGCTTGAACTGGGCGATGCGCTCGACCAGCGCCGAGATTTCGCTGCGGCCGGTCTCGATCGGATCGGGTGCCGCCCGGGCGGTCTCCTGCGGCCGCGGCGCGATGGGCAGGGCGGGTGTGCTGGTCGCTGGCGGATCGGGAACGAACGCGGGGTCATCGCCCACCTCGATCAGGCCTTCGCTCGCTTCGCGGGTTTCGAGCGGGAGCGCGGACCGATTTGCGTCGGCAAAGCTCGCGGAAGGGGCCGGAAGGCCGCGATCGTGCACCCCCAGCCGATCGAGCAACCGGACCGCTTGGTCCGGCAGATCGCGGCGCAGGCGCAGAAATCCGCGCGCGCGCACCGGCAGTCGTGGGATCAGCGCCGACCAGTCTTCCGTCGAAAGCTGCGCCCGGCTGAGCGCTGCTGCGGCGACTTCGGGTTCGAAGTCAGCCAGATGCGCTGCCAGATCGGCGCTGCGAAAGCGCCAGCTCGGCTCGCGGATCATCGCGGCGCGCTCTTGCGGGGGGATGACTTTGGCAAGCGCGTCCATCCGCAGCCAGGCGGATGCGACAAGGCTCGTCGCGCGCGCGTTGTCCGGCCCGAATTTGCGATTGCCCAGGATATCGAGCAGCTGGCGAAACTGGGTGCGCCGCGCCGCTTCGCCCGAGCCGGGCTGCCGCAAAACCGTTGCGAGGCGGTCGTCGATGAACATGCCGTCTCCTTGTTTTGCCCCGACGATTGCGGGCGGGGTGCGGCGCGATGCGGTGCGGGACCGGGCGATGCGATCTGGTGGATGTTTCGCGCGCCTTTCACAAGCCCAATGACCCAATGATATGTTTATCATTCGCGACGGGCGATGCAGCGTCGTTCACGTCATGCGTTGCAAAGCGGGACAATTGCTGGCAGACCTAATAAAATTAGTTCGCGACGCGCTTTCGCACGCAGCTTCTTGCCTTCTATTGTTTAATGGCGCCGTCCCCAGCCGCGCCCTTGCACCGGAGCTATCGCCATATGGCCAATCTCGATGATATAGACAGACGTCTGCTCAGTGAATTGCAAGCTGAGGGGAGGGTGACCAATGTCGAGCTCGCCCAGCGCGTCGGACTGACTGCGCCGCCATGCCTGAGGCGCGTGCGCGGCCTTGAGGAAGAGGGCGTGATCAGAGGCTATCACGCCGATCTCGACCCTTCCAAGCTGGGGTTTGCGATCACCGTGTTTGCGATGGTCAGCCTCAAGAGCCAGGCTGAAAGCGCGCTGCGCGAATTCGAGAACCGAATGCGCGAATTGCCCGAGGTGCGCGAGTGCCACATGCTCAATGGCGAGATCGATTTCATCCTCAAGATCGTGAGCCAGGACCTGCAGAGCTTTCAGGAATTCCTCACCGGCAAGCTCACCCCTGCGCCCAATGTCGACAGCGTCAAGACCTCGCTCACGATCCGCACCGCCAAGCAGGAGCCGGGAGTTCCGCTTTGACCGGCGCCGAGGCCGAGGCGCACGGCCTTGTCCAGCCGCTTGAGGGTGCCTGCCTGTGCGGCGCCGTCTCGCTCACCCTGCGGCGCGCCGAGGCCGAGGTCGATGTCTGCCATTGCTCGATGTGCCAGAAGTGGACCGGCTCGATGTATGCAGGCGTCGGGGCGCAGGATTTCGCGATCTCGGGAGAGGAGCATGTCGCGACCTACCGCTCGAGCGAGTGGGCCGAGCGCGCCTTCTGCAAGACCTGCGGCTCATGCCTGTGGTTCACCTTTCTGCCGACCGGCAATCGCACCTTCCTCGCTGGCCTGTTTGATCTGCCCGCAGGATGGCCGATCAAGCACCAGATTTTCGTCGACGAGAAGCCCGACTGGTATGATCTCGCGCAGCACAGCCCGATGAAAACCGGCGAAGAAGTGATCGCCGAGGCAAAGGCAGCGGGGTTCACCTTCGATTGAACATCCGTGCCCGGCTCGGCCAGTCGCGCTTCGCTCTCGCTTTGCCTGCACGTTAATCTTCGAGACAGTCTGTGCGAACCAGTTCGAACAGCGGTTTAGAACAGCGGCCTTGCGCAGTATACCATGTGCGCAAAGCTGGATAAGTACCCACCAGGGTGCTTGATCGCCATTGAACGGTAAGGGTAACGGAGGAAGACTATGCAGTTCAACTTGCGCAGGATCGGGATTTTCACAGGCATTGCCACGATCGGCGCGCTTGCGCCGGTGGGCGCGATGGCGCAGCAGGGCGAGGATGCGGTGCTGACGACCGTGGTCGGCGCGCCTCCGGCGGATCTGGAAGGCTTCGAGCAAGGCCCCATGATCGAAGGGTTCATCTCCGCCAAGCAGGGCGATGCGATGCAGATCATCGCCGAGGATGGCTCGGCGACGACAGTGCGGGTGAGCCAGGGGACCTCGATCAAGGCTTCGGGCGGCTTTCTGGGCCTCGGGCGGACCGAGCTGACGGTGGATTCGCTGCTCGATGGTCTCCCGGTCAAGATCGACACGGTGCAGTGGGGCCAGGCGCTCGTTGCCAGCACGGTGCGCTTCAGCAAGGACGATTACGAGACCGCGCTGCTGGTCAATCGCGGCACCTCGCGCCAGTTTGCCCAGCAAGGCGCGGCAATCGAGGCCAACACCCAGGCGACCGAAGCGCTGCGCAGCCGGTTTGGCGCGATCGACCAGTACAACATCAGATCGACCACCAACGTCTATTTCGACACCGGCAAATCCAGTCTCTCCGCGCAGGCGCGCAGCGAGCTGTGTGCCGCGGCAAGCGAGGCGCAGGCAATCGACAACGCCTTGCTGCTGGTGGTCGGCTACACCGATTCGACCGGCAGCTACGAGGTCAACCAGGCCCTCAGCGAAAAGCGTGCCGGCAGCGTCGTCAACTATCTCCAGCAGCAATGCGGGTGGCAGCCCTGGCGCATGCTGACGCCGACCGGGATGGCCGAGGCCGATCCCGCGGCCGACAATTCGAGCGCCTATGGCAAGGCGCAGAACCGGCGGGTCGCGGTCAACATCCTCGTCAGCAAGAGCGTGGACGGGTTTTGACGAAGTCGGCGGAGCGCCGGGCGATCAGGCCAGGCGCTCCGCCAGCCAGTTTTCGAGCCACTTGATCGAATAGTCACCGCTCAGGATATCGGGTTGGTGGAGCAGTTCCTGGTGGAGCGGGATGTTGGTCTTGACGCCTTCGACCACCATCTCCTCGAGCGCGCGGCGCAGGCGCATGATGCAGCCCTCGCGCGTGCGTCCCGAGACGATCAGCTTGGCGATCATCGAATCGTAATGCGGCGGGATCCGGTATCCCGCGTAAAGCCCTGAATCGACGCGCACATTGAGCCCGCCTGCGGCGTGGTAATAGGTCACAAGGCCAGGCGAGGGCGCGAAGGTGAACGGGTCTTCGGCGTTGATCCGGCACTCGATTGCGTGCCCGCGAAATTCAAGCTCCTCCTGCTTGAACGAGAGCGGCTTGCCCGCCGCGATCAGGATTTGCTCGCGCACCAGATCGACCCCGGTGATCGCCTCGGTTACCGGGTGCTCGACCTGCAGCCGGGTGTTCATCTCGATGAAGAAGAACTCCCCGTCTTCCCACAGGAATTCGATCGTGCCCGCGCCGCGATAGGCCATGTCGCGCATCGCCTGGGCGCAGATCTCGCCCATCCGGTGGCGCTCCTCGGGCGTGATCACCGGCGAGGGCGCCTCCTCGAGCACCTTCTGGTGGCGCCGCTGGAGCGAGCAATCGCGCTCGCCCAGATGGACCGCATTGCCATTGCCATCGCCGAACACCTGGAACTCGATGTGGCGCGGTTTGCCGAGATATTTTTCGATATAGACGGTCGCATCGCCGAACGCGGATTTGGCCTCGTTGCCGGCTTGCTGCATCAGCGTCTCGAGCTTGTCCTCACTCTCGCACACCTTCATGCCGCGCCCGCCGCCGCCGCTCGCGGCCTTGATGATGACCGGATAGCCGATCTCGGCCGCGATCTTTTTTGCCTCGACGGGATCGCTCACCGCGCCGTCCGATCCCGGCACCAGCGGCAGGCCAAGTGCGCCCGCGGTCCGCTTGGCCTCGACCTTGTCGCCCATCGTGCGGATATGTTCGGGCTTGGGGCCGATCCAGGCGATATCGTGCGCCTCGACGATTTCGGCGAACTTGGCGTTTTCCGAAAGGAAGCCATAGCCCGGGTGGATCGCATCGCAGTCCGCGATCTCGGCTGCCGAGATGATGTTGGCGTGGTTGAGATAGCTTTCGCGTGCAGGGGGAGGGCCGATGCAGACCGCCGCATCGGCGAGCCGCACGTGCATCGCATCGGCATCGGCGGTCGAGTGCACCGCGACCGTCTCGATCCCCATCTCGTGCGCCGCGCGGTGGATGCGCAGCGCGATTTCGCCGCGATTGGCGATCAATATGCGCTTGATACCCATCGGCTGTGCGTCAGCTGATCGTCACGAGCGGCTGGTCGAATTCGACTGGCTGCGCATTGCCGACAAGGATCGCCTTCACCGTGCCCGAGCGGTCAGCCGGGATCGGGTTCATCACCTTCATCGCCTCGACGATCAGCAGCGTGTCGCCTTCGCTCACCTTGTCGCCGACCTTGATGAAATTGGCAGCGCCGGGCTCGGCCGCAAGGTATGCGGTGCCCACCATCGGCGAGCGCACGGCGTTGGCGTGCTCGGCCTCGCCAGCCGAACCACCTGCGCTCTGCGGCGCTGCGCCTGGCCCGGAAGCCGGCTGCGCTCCGCCTCCCGTCATGCTTGTGAAAGCGGCGATCTGGGCGGGCGTCAGACCTGCGCCAGCGCCGCTCGCGGGCAGATTGCGCGCGACGCGGATCTTGCGATCATGGTCTTCGACTTCGATTTCGGTCAGGCCCGTTTCGCTCAGCAGTTCGGCAAGTTCGCGCACCAGCGCGGTGTCGACATTCATGCCGGATTTCGCACCGGCACCCGGCTTTTGATCAGCCATGCATAACCCTTATATCGCCCCTGTCCTCGTTTAACCGATGACTATTGACGCCAATTGCGGCTGGCAAGTGGCAATGCAGCGGAAAAATGTGGCTCCCCCGGGCGCGGTGCTCAGATCTCTCCTGCGGCGATCGCTTCGAGCGCCTGACGGTAGCTGTCGGGGCCGTGGCCCTGGAATGTGCGGACCGCGGCCATCCCGATATAGGAGACATGGCGAAAGGTCTCGCGCACGCGCGGATCGGAGAGGTGGACCTCGATCACCGGCGGGGTGATCGCGCGCGCGGCATCGAGCAGCGCAATCGAGGTGTGAGTGTAGCCGCCGGCATTGACCATCAGCGCGCGCGCGCCTTCGGCATGCGCCTCGTGCATCCAGTCGATCAGCATCCCCTCATGATTGGTCTGCCGGATGTCGAGCCGCAGCCCGAGCTCGCGGGCGCGATCCTCGAGCATGTCGGCGATCTCGTCGAGCGTCGCCGAGCCATAGATCTCGGGCTCGCGCAGGCCGAGAAGATTGAGATTGGGCCCGTTGAGGACATAGACCAGATCGCTCATGGCGAGCCCTTAGCGCCCTGCGCGTGCGACGCAAAGACGAAAGCGCGGCCACTTTGCCGATTCGCGCTGTTCGATCGCTGCTTCGCCCGGCGCTCGCTCGCTCACGTGGGTGTGGATGTGGTCTTGCGGGCGATCAGTTCGCGCCGACGAACGCCAGCACGATCAGGAGGATCACCAGCCCATAGCCCGCAACGCCCAGCGCAATCGCGATCGGATTGAACGCCGGCGCGAGCGTCGCCTTGGTCATCAGGCTCAGCTGCGAGATCATCTGCGGCCAGCTATAGGCGACGAAATCGCCCTGGCTCAGGACGGCTCTCAGCCGCTTTTCATCGTCGACGATCGGCAGGCGGCGAAACCGCTCGTTCGACATCACCTGCATCCGGTCGATGACGTTGTCGTTCATGCGCGCAAGCCGGACTTCCGTGGTCATCACATCGCTCACCCGGCTCGCCTTGGGATCGCGCTCTTCGCCGATGACCCGGCGGAAGATGTCGCGCTCGGTCATGACCCCGATCACGCAATTGTCTGCGTCGGTGATGATGATCGAGCCGAAATTCTTCTCCGCCATCAGCATCACCGCGTCCTGCACAATCGTGTCCGGGCCGCAGGTGAGCGGCGCTGATTTGCTGGTCAGTTCGACGAGGTCCGAGATCTTCATGTGCGCATGGTCTCCCTGTGTCTGGCTCTGTCTGGCTGTATCTGGCCTATTGCTGGCGGGCCTTGAGCGGTGTGACGTAGCACAGTCTTGCGGGGGCGCGTCGAAAAAGCGAGCAAAAAGTGGCTCTGCCGTAACGGCAGGAGCCGGGAAGCCGCCGCGTTACTTCTCGACGCCCTTGACCTTGCCCCACTGGCGCGCCGCAGTGTAGCCGAGATAGCCGGTGCCAAAGAGCGCATAGAGCGGCTCCGGCAGCGCGGCGAGATAGGCGGTCATCCCTTCGCCGATCGCGCGCGCGAGGATCGGATCGAACGCGGCGATCACGCCCATCGGCAGCGCGAACAGGATCAGCAGATACATCACATAAAGGAAACTCGGGCGCGCGCGGCTCGTCCAGGGATCGGCGCTCTGCGCCTCGGCTACGATCGCTTGCAGCCGCGCTTCGATCAGCCGCATTTCGTGGGTGCCTTCGAGCTTCAAGAGTTCAAGTTTGGCTTTGGCGCTCGCTTCGCGGTCGGGGATGATCTTGTCGATGATCGAGGTGATCGGACCGATCAGACTTTCGAAAATTCCCATGGCCAGCCGCGCTCCTGTTGCCGAATCGAGCGCACAGCTATCCCATTTGGTTCAAGTAGGAAAACGATCGTGACGTTAAGGTATGTCCGCCGTGTCGTCCTGCGCCTCTGCCAGCAATCGCTGCGCCAACGCGAGGTGCGGGCGATCGAGCATTGCGCCCTCGAGCGCGATCGTGCCCGCGCCAGGATTTTCGGCAAAGGCCTGCACCACGCGCTGCGCATGGGCGATTTCCTCCGCGCTCGGCGTGAAGGCGGCGTTGATCGGGGCGATCTGCGCCGGGTGGATCGCCAGCATCCCGCGAAACCCGCTCGCCCGCATCGCCCGCGCGCGCGCCTCGAGCGCTCCAAGGTCGCGAAAATCGGGCTGGACGGTCTCGATCGCGGCAACGCCGGCATTGACCGCGGCGAGCAGGCACAGGCTGCGCGCAAGCTCGTAGACCGGCGCATATTCGCCATCGCGCCCGCGCTGTTCAGCCGCGCCGAGCGCGCTCGAGAGGTCTTCGGCGCCCCAGCTCAGCGCTGCAAGCCGCGCAGCGCCGGGATAGTCGCCTGCATATTCGTGCGTGCGAAACATCGCGGCCGGGGTCTCGGTGACGAGCGCCGCTATCCTCGTTTGCCCGATTGCGACGCCATTGGCCGCCTCGAGCGCTGCAAGATTGTGGTGGAGCTGTGAGACATAAGCTGCCCCTTGCGCCTTGGGCAGCATCACTCCGCCCGGGCCGGCGCGCATGATCGCGGCGAGATCGAGCAGTGCATCGGGCCCCTGCAGCGGATTGATCCGCACCCACACGCGGGCACGATCCTCAAGCCCGCCAAGCGCCTCGGCGATCTGCTGGCGTGCTGCCGGCCGGTTTTCGGGCGTCACCGAATCTTCCAGATCCAGCAGCGCGATATCCGCCTCGCTCGCGATCGCTTTCTCGATCTTGCGCGCGCTGTCACCGGGCGCAAACAGCCAGCTGCGCATGCGTTGTGCCATCTCGCTCTCCCTTGCGCTTGGCCTAGTCGCGCTAGAACGAGCCCTCAAGTTCGAATGTGAAGATGGTGCCGAAACGGCGTTCGCGGGTCTCCAAGAAGTCGACGAGACCCTCCGAGCGGTCGAGGAAGACAGTGCGCTCGAACCGGTTGGTCCGGTCGAGCAGGTTGGAGACGGCGACGCGCACCGTCATCCCGGCGACATCCTTGTTCTCGACAAAGGCGCGGGCAAAGCCGAAACTCTCGCCATTGAGAGCGATCTCGTCGAGCCGGACATCCTCGGCGAACTCGTTGTAGAAGATGTCGCCGCCAAAGGCCCAGCTCGTCGCTGCAAGATCGTGGCGGATTTCCGCAGCGAGGTTGAGCAGCCTGTTGCCCGAAAGCTCGCGCGTGGTGCCGAGCAGCGGATCGCGGATCGAGCTGCCCTGGAGCGACAGGCCGACATCCATCCGCGTGCCGCGCCAGCCGAGCCCTTCGGAGAGCAGCGTCAGATCGGTCTCGATCCCGTAAGCTTGCGCCGCGGGAAGATTGCCCGGCGCCTGCCCGCCGCCCTCGATCGGGATCTGGTCGACGATGTCGATGATGTCCTCGTAAAACGGTCGCAGGTTGAGCGTGCCCAGCGCCCCGAGACCAAGAGTGGTTTCGATCTCGGCGCGCCAGCTTTGCGGTGGTTTGAGGTCGGCGTTGGTAACGTCGGTGCGGTCCTGATTGAGATCGACCGAGGCGATGAAATCGAAGAAATCGAGCTGGCCCACCAGCCGCTCGAGCCGCGCGGCGATGTTGACCCGCTCGGAAGCTTTCCAGTCGAGCGAGACAAACCCCTTGGGGCGATAGAAGGTGCGCGTCTGTCCGAAGGGGCCGCTCTGGCTGAGGCGCGAATACTCGCCCGCAAGGCTCGATTGGAACTGGAGATTGCGCGCCAGGCTGCGGCTGTAGGTTGCCTGCAATTCGGCGCGGTCTTCATCGACCCGCGCGCTGGCGCCCTCAAGCTCGACCGGTTGCAGCACGCCCGCCGCATCGCGCACTTCCAGCGCGCTGGTGATGTCGAGAAAATTGCGCACGCCTTCAGCAGCCAACAGCAGATCCCCACCAAGCGCGCCAAGCGAATATTCCGCGCGCGCAATCGTCTCGCCTTCATCGGCATCGCGGGAGAAGCGATTGCCTTCGGCCGCGCGCTCGTCGGCGAAGACGGTCGTCGCGACCGCGAGCGTGGGGCTGTCCTCGTAGCGGTGATAGCCGATCAGCTTCAACCGGCCGGGGCCAAACGCGAACTGGTAATCCGCGCCGACCTCGAAATTGTATTCGTCCTCGGTGAAGCGGAAATCGCGCACGCGATCGACGGGGAAGCTCGTGCCGCTGCGCTCGGAAACCTCGGTTTCGCGCAGCAGGAAGCCGTTGATCTCGCCGGTCAGGTTGAGCACGTTGGCGTTGTTCGCGACGCGGGTGAACGAGCCCGAGAGGCCGATGTCATCGAAATCTTCGGTGCGCTGTTCCTGGCGGGTGTCGATCAGCGCGCCCGCGCCGTTGAACACGAGTTCGGGGCCCTCGTCGCCCATCCTCGCTGAATTGTTGCCAAGAGCGAGCGTCCAATTGGTCTTGGCGCCGCCGCCCGCGATCGCGATTCGGCCCTCGTAGAGCCGGGGGTCGGTCCCGAAGCTGCGAAATTGCGGGGCGTAGCGAAACTGTCCGCTGATACCGCCGCTGTTCGCGGTGATGACGTTGAGCACCTGGCCGGTAAGCCCGCCGACATCGAGGCTGGCCCCGTCGACGAGCTCGAGCCGGACGACCTCCTCGGTCGGGATGCGCTGGAGCGCGGCGACCGGACCGTTCGATTTGCCCGAGATGCGCCGCCCGTTGATGATCACGTTGGTATCGGCCTGGCCGAGGCCGCGCGCGCCGTCGCCTTCGCGGATCGAGAAGCCGGGGATCTGGCGGGCCATGTCGAGCGCCGAGCGCGGTGCGAAGCGGGCAAAATCCTCAGGCGTGAAGGTGCGCCGCGTGCTGGTGCCACCGCTGGTTTCCGCATCCCCTGCTGCGATGCCTTCGGCCGCGATGGGCGCGGGTTCGCCTTGTTCGCTCTGCGCCGCCAGCGGGGCAGGGGCAAAGATGGCAGCGCCCGCGAGGAGCGCGCTCGCAAAAGGCGCACGAGGGGCAAAGCGAAGAAGCATCAAGACCTTGGGCAGAGACAAAGCAGACAGGTATCCCGGATCAGCGGCCGTCAGCGCGACGGGGCTGCGCACACAGCAAATTTCGATGAACGGCGATCCGGAGCCGACCGAACGGCGCCTCGGCTAGGGAAGGATGCTCCGCTGGTCGGGAAGACAGGATTCGAACCTGCGACCCCCACACCCCCAGTGTGATGCGCTACCAGGCTGCGCTACTTCCCGAACCCAGCGGAGGCGCGCGCTATAGGGGGGAGCGGCGAGGCTGGCAAGCCACCTGTGTGTCGCCCCTTTGCGGCAGCTGCCCTGCGCGCGATCAACGCCTTCGCCCGTGGTGCGTTGCGGCTTGCTTGCAATGCTGCTAACCGCGCCCACTTGTTGCTGAGGCGAGTGCAACAGGGCGATTGCGCACCCCCCAAGGGCGGTGCGAGCCCTGCTGCTCGTGCCCCCCGGACAAGCAGACCACAGCAGTTTTCACGAACGCATTCGACAGGCACGTCTTCTCATGATCGACCTTTTCGTCGCCGCCGCCAGCGCAGCCTCGCTCCTCATCGCCGCCGCCCCGGCCGCCGGGGCCGGCGAGGCGCCGCCCGCCTGGATCAATTTCCTGCCCATCGTGGGCATGGTGCTGATCTTCTATTTTCTGCTGTTTCGCCCGCAGATGCGCCAGCAAAAGGCGCACCGCGAGAAGATCGCGAGCGTCAAAAAGGGCGATCAGGTGGTGACCGCGGGCGGGATCGTCGGCAAGGTCGCCAAGGTCGATGATACCTATGTCGAGATCGAGATCGCGCAAGGCGTCAAGGTCAAGGCGGTCAAGCAGACGCTGGGCGACATCATCCCGCCGGGCGGATCGGCGGCCAACGACTAGCCGCGCCAGGCCGCAGCTCATTCGTCAAGGCGCAGCATCGCCAGCGCCCGTTCGACCAACCGCT
>DAITMG010000062.1:0-2305 GCA_036835265.1 Erythrobacter sp.
GAGGATGCCGGCCCGCTCGCGCATCCCATTCGCCCGGACAGCTACCGCGAGATAAGCAATTTCTACACCGCGACAGTCTACAACAAGGGCGCCGAAGTCATCCGCATGATGCGCTCGCTCGCGGGCGCCGAGCGGTTCCGCGCCGGCTGCGACCGTTATTTCGAGCAGCACGACGGCGAAGCGGCGACCTGCGAGGATTTCGTCCGAGCGATCGAAGCGGGCGCAGGCCTCGATCTGACGCAATTCCGCCTGTGGTACAGCCAGGCGGGCACGCCGCGCATCGCGGTCGCGCAAGCGCTCGAAGCGGATGCGCTCGCCCTCACCGTGTCGCAGAGTGTGCCGCCAACGCCCGGACAGCAGGACAAACAGGCGATGCCGATCCCGCTGCGCATCGCCGTCCATTGCCGCGAAACGGGCACGCTGGGCGAGGAGCAGCTGATCGTGCTCACCAAGCCGCAGGACACCTTCCGCCTCCCGCTCGCGGGGCCCGCCCCGGTGGTATCGATCAACCGCGGGTTCACCGCCCCGGTGGTGATCGAGCGCGCGCTGGCCGAGGAGGATCTGGTCTTTCTTGCCGCGCGCGATGATGAACCCTTCGCGCGGGCCGAGGCGATGCAGGAGCTTACCGTGCGCCATCTCGTCGCAAGCGCCGGCGGAGACGCGGCCCAAGCGGGAGAGGCGGCGATCATCGCGGCCTACCGCGCGATTCTGACTGACGACGCGCTCGAGGATGCGATGCGCGGCGAATTGATGATGCTGCCGAGCGAGACCTATCTGTTCGAAGCCATGGCCGGTTCTGGGGCGACCGGCGAGCGCAAGGCCGATCCCGGAGCGATCCACACAGCGCGCGAGGCGCTCAAGGCCGCGATCGGGCGCGAATGCGCGGGCGAGCTCGATGCGCTATACGAGCGCGCCGAGAGCACGCCTTACGCCGATCCGAACGGGCGCGGCGCTCGCAAGGTGAAGACGCAAGCGCTCGTCCTCGTCGCCGCGAGCGATTCTGCCAAGGCCGCCGAACTCGCTGCGCGCCAGTTTGACGGCGCGGACAACATGACCGATCGCCAGGGCGCGCTGATGGTACTCGCCGGGCTTCAAAGCGCCCATCGCGATCGTGCGCTCGGTGCGTTCTACGAGCGCTACAAAGGCAATGATCTGGTGATCGACAAGTGGTTTACGCTTCAGGCGCTCTCGTTGCACCCGGACGTGATCGCCCAAGTCGAAGCGCTGGCGCAACATCCCGATTTCACCATGCGCAATCCCAATCGGGTGCGTTCCTTGCACATGGCGTTTGCCGCCAATCCGCAGGGCTTCCACGCCGCCGATGGCTCAGGCTATCGCATGGTCGCCGATGTCATCCTCGCGCTCGATCCGATCAACCCGCAGACCTCCGCGCGCTTCGTGCCTTCGCTCGGGCGCTGGCGGCGGATCGAGCCGGGGCGCGCGGCTCTGATGCGCGCCGAGCTCGAGCGGATCGCGGCGGCGGGCAATCTTTCGCGCGATACGTTCGAACAGGTCACGCGCAGCCTCGCGGGCTGAGCGCATGAGCGCCGAATCAGACTTCGATATCGAGCGTTCGGCTGCGCTGGCAGGCGTGCCGCACGGCTTTTTCGGTTCGGGCGGGGGGCTACACCAGTTCGGCTATGGCGGGCCGGGCGAACCGCGTGCGATCGGCGCGGTGCGCGCCGAGGCGGCCCGGGTTCTGCTCCCCGATGCCGCAATCGTCGCGCCGCATCAGACGCACAGCACCACGGTCCTCACCGTCACCGAGCCGTGGGTGGACCAGCCTGCGGGCCGGCCCGAGGCCGATGCGCTCGTCACCGCGCGGCCCGGGCTAGCGCTTGCGATCGTCACCGCCGATTGCGCGCCGGTCCTGCTGGCCGACCCACAAGCGGGCGTGGTCGGGGCGGCGCATGCCGGGTGGCGCGGGGCGCAAGGGGGGATCTGCGAGAACACGATCGCGGCGATGGAGGCGCTGGGCGCAACGGCTGGGCGGATCGTTGCCGCGATCGGGCCGACGATCGCGCAGGCGAGCTACGAGGTCGATGCGCCCTTCCGCGCGCACTTCACCGCCGCCGACGAGGCGCATTTCGCTGCGATGCCGCCGCGCGAGGGCAAGCAGCGCTGGCTGTTCGACCTGCCGGGCTACATCGCCGGGCGGCTGCGTGCGGCCGGGCTCGAGCGGATCGACACGCTCTCGCTCGATACGTTCGGCCTCCCCGCGCGCTATCACTCCTATCGCCGGGCCTCGCAGCGCGGCGAGCCCGATTACGGCCGCCAGATCTCGTTGATCGCGCGCGCCTGAGCG
>DAITMG010000062.1:2405-9021 GCA_036835265.1 Erythrobacter sp.
CTCAGCGAATATCCCGGATTGCAGCGGAGTGAACGCTTGCAGCAGGGTGAACACGAGGTGCTCAAAACACAGTTGGCAGATGCGCATTATCTGGTTAAGCCACCATCCCAATCAAAAGAGGCCGAAAAGAAGCAGTCTTTCAAGCGCTGCCGACCGGTCTTGACGCCGCGCCATCCGGCGATACGAAAAAGTTCAATGTCGAGCGGATGGTTCGGGATATTTTCGCGAAGTGCGGCGTTTTGCCGCAAAATGGGTTGCGATGAGCTGTGCATTTGTGTGGGCGAAATCGCGAAGATGGCAGACAAACAAAGGTGTGACCGACGATGGCTTCCACTGGGGCTGACATGACGACTGCTGAAACCGCTTCCGAAGAAGGCGTCCGCCGGCGCGACTGGATCCACATCGCTGCGCTCAGCACAGCGGGCGTTGGCGCGGTCGGCGTGGTGATCCCGCTGGTCTCGCAGATGGCGCCCACCGCCGACGTTCTTGCCGCGAGCACGACCCTGGTCGATGTTGGCGGGATCGAGGCGGGGCAGACCGTCAAGTCGGTGTTTCGCGGACAGCCGCTGTTCGTCAAGCGCCTGACCCCGGCCGAGATCGCGCAGGCACAGGCTGACGACGCCGTCGACATGCGCGATCCGCAGACGCTCGCCGAGCGGACCAAGGAAACCCAGATGGACATTCTCGTGACCCTCGGAGTGTGCACCCATCTGGGCTGCGTCCCGCTGGGCGCCGCCGAAGGCGAGAACAAGGGCGAATTCAACGGCTATTTCTGTCCGTGCCACGGCTCGCACTACGATGTTGCCGGGCGGATCCGCAAGGGCCCTGCGCCGACCAACCTGGTCGTGCCGGAATATGAATTTAACTCGGAAACCGTCATCCAAGTGGGCTGATCGTCCGTACCGAGTTTATGCTAGACGTTGTGAGTTGATGTAAGCAAGATCGAGAGAGAGCCATGAGTTTCGCCTGGGCAAAGCAATACGAGCCGAAGTCTGAGTTCACCAAGTGGATCGACGAGAAACTGCCGGTCCCGCGCCTGGTCTACAATGCGGTCGGCGGCGGCTATCCGGTGCCGCGCAATCTCAACTACATGTGGAACTTCGGCGTGCTCGCCGGTTTCTTCCTGATGGTGCAGATCGTAACCGGCGTCGTCCTTGCGATGCACTACACCTCGGGCGTCGATTCCGCATTCGCCTCGGTCGAGCACATCATGCGCAACGTCAATTACGGCTGGACCCTGCGCTACGCCCACGCCAACGGCGCAAGCTTCTTCTTCATCGTGATCTATCTCCACATCTTCCGCGGCCTTTATTATTCGTCCTACAAGGCGCCGCGCGAGATGATCTGGCTGCTGGGCGTCGTCATCTTCCTGTTGATGATGGCGACCGCGTTCATGGGCTACGTCCTGCCCTGGGGCCAGATGAGCTTTTGGGGCGCCAAGGTCATCACCGGCCTGTTCGGCGCGATCCCGTTCGTGGGCGAGCCGCTGCAGATCTGGCTGGTGGGTGGCTATGCGCCCAACGAATCGACGCTGAGCCGGTTCTTCTCGCTCCACTTCCTGCTGCCCTTCGTGATCGCCGGCGTTGTCATCCTGCACATCTGGGCCCTGCACATCCCCGGCTCGTCCAACCCGACGGGCGTTGAAGTGAAGGCGGAAAGCGACACCGTGCCCTTCCACCCGTATTACACGACGAAGGACGGCTGGTTTCTCGGCCTCGTGCTGATCATTTTCTCGTTGTTCGTGTTCTTCGCGCCCAACGTGCTGGGCCACCCGGACAATTACATCGAGGCCAACCCGCTCTCGACGCCGGCGCACATCGTCCCCGAATGGTACTTCCTGCCGTTCTACGCGATCCTGCGCGCCTTCACCGCTGACCTGACGATCCCCTTCACCGGCATCGCCCTGATCGAGGCCAAGCTGCTCGGCGTGATCGCGATGTTCGGCTCGATCCTCGTCTGGTTCTTCCTGCCGTGGCTCGACAAGTCGCCGGTGCGCTCGGGCAGCTATCGTCCGCTGTTCGCGCGCTTCTTCTTTTTCGGGCTCATCCCTTGCTTTGCGGTGCTTACCTATTGCGGTGGGGCGCCGGCCGAAGAGCCCTATGTGCTCCTCAGCCAGGTTGCGACGGCGTATTACTTCCTCCACTTCCTCGTGATCCTGCCGATCGTGAGCCAGATCGAGGTGCCAAAGCCGCTGCCATTCTCGATCACCGAGGCGGTGCTCGGCAAGAAGGGCGGTGATGGCACTAAGGACTCCGGGGGCGACAATCCCGGCAAGGTCGTCAAGCCCCTGCCCGGCGCTTCCGATGGTTCGCTTCAGCCTGCCGAGTAACCGGCCCATAGTCACGCGGGGGCCAGCCGGTCCCCGCGAAACCCCTCTCCTCTCTCAGACACGAGAAAGCGTTCGGTCATGACAATTCGCCTCGCTGGCATAATCTTCGGCCTCGTCTTCACCGGCATACTTGTGCTGTGGGCGATGATCCCGGGCATCATCAATTACGCCAGCCCTGAGCGTCCCGATTATTACGCGTTTCAGGAAGACAATATCGCGCCGGCCAGCGGCTTCGCCTTCGAGGGCCCGCTCGGCAAGTGGGACTATGCCCAGCTCCAGCGCGGCTATCAGGTCTACAAGGAGGTCTGCTCGGCCTGCCACTCGATGAAGTATGTGGCCTTCCGCAATCTCGAGCAGCTCGGCTACACCGAGGCTGAAGTGCGCGCCGAGGCAGCGAACTGGAACGTGCCGGGGATTGACCCCGACACCGGCGAGGCGACCACGCGCCCGGGCGAGCCGACCGATTATTTCCCCTCGCCCTATCCCAACGAAACCGCAGCGCGCGCATCGAACAACAACGCCTATCCGCCCGATCTTTCGCTGATCACCAAAGCTCGCGCGGACGGGACGCACTACATTTACTCGCTGATGCAAGGCTATAACGAGCCGGATCCCGAAGACGTGGCCAAGTCGCCCGAATTCGAAACGCCGTCGGGGCTCTATTTCAACGAGTACTTCTACAACATCAACATCGCGATGCCGCCGCAGCTTTACCCCGATCTCATCACCTACGCCGATGGGACCGAGGCCACGCCCGAGCAGATGGCGCAGGATGTCGCCGCCTTCCTCACCTGGACGGCTGAACCCTCGCTGGTGGCGCGCAAGCAGACCGGCTGGTTCGTGATCGGCTTCCTGATCTTCGCGACCGCGCTCGCCTTCCTGTCCTACAAGCAGATCTGGGCGGCCAAGAAGGCGAAGAAATCCGCGTAAGCCTGCCAATCGACGGCCATATCGGGCGCCCTGCCATTCCAAGTGAGTGGTGGGGCGCTCGGCGTTTGAACCCGGCTCGTTATTCGAGCGTTTTTGTAGGTGTGCTTCCCCGCCGCCTGGCTTATGGCGCTGTGATCCGAGCCGATCAGGGGGGATAATGAGCGGATCACATCTGACACTCGACGAGCTTCGCTCGCTGGTGCGCACCGTCCCGGACTTTCCCAAGCCGGGCATCCAGTTCCGCGACATCACGACCCTGATCGGGCATCCGCAGGGCATGGCCTCGAGCGTCGCGCATCTGGCCGAGCGCGCCCGGGCGGGCGGCGCGCAGAAGATCGCGGGGATGGAAGCGCGCGGCTTCATCTTTGGCGCAGCGGTAGCCGTGATGCTGGGGATCGGGTTCGTGCCGGTGCGCAAGCCTGGCAAGCTGCCGATCAAGACGATCGGGATCGAATACAATCTTGAATACGGGACCGACCGGCTCGAGATGGACCCCGGAGCGGTCGCCTCTGGAGAGCGGGTCGCGATCGTCGATGACCTAATCGCGACCGGCGGCACCGCACTTGCCACCGCGCAATTGCTGCGACAAGCGGGCGCGCAGACGCTGAGCGCGCTGTTCGTCATCGACTTGCCCGACCTTGGCGGCGCTGATCGATTGCGCGGCGCAGGCCTCCAGGTCGATGCGCTGATGCAGTTCGAGGGCGACTGACGCAGCCCCAGCCGGGCCACAGCCGAGGAACCCGCCGCGGTACGCGAACCGCCGGACGATGGCGCACCATCCCGGAACACTCTCGGAACACTGCGCGAGCCCGCCCATTGTTGCTGCAGGAGGCGCGCGCCACGCTCAATGGAATCTCAATCGCTCATGCTCGCGCTGATCGGCGTGCTCGGGATCGGCGCGCAGTGGGTTGCCTGGCGCACAGGTTGGCCCGCGATCGTCCTGATGCTTGCGGCAGGCTTTCTCGCCGGGCCAGTGGCGGAAGAGCTCGGCTTTCGCCTGATCGATCCCCAAGCTGCATTCGGGCCGCTGCTCGAGCCCGCGATCAATATCGGGGTCGCTCTGATCCTGTTCGAGGGCGGTCTCAGCCTGGATCTGCGCGAACTGCGCCATTCCGGCACCGCGGTCTACCGGCTCGCGACGATCGGCGTGTTGGTCGGCTGGGCGCTGGGGGCGCTTGCCGCGAGCGAGATCGCCGGGCTCGCTTTGCCCGTCGCGATCCTCTTTGGAGGGATCCTCATCGTCACCGGGCCGACCGTCGTTATCCCGTTGCTGCGCCAAGCAAATGTTCAGCAGCGGCCCAATTCGATCCTGAGGTGGGAGGCGATCGTCAACGATCCCACCGGCGCGCTGTGCGCGGTTATCGCGTATGAATATTTCCGCTTGGTCGCGGACAATCCCGGCGCCTCGGTGGTGGATGTCGTCCCGCCGCTGATCATCGCGGCCATCCTGGCAGGCCTGCTCGGCTATGGCGCGGCGCGCACGCTCGCCTACCTCTTCGTGCGCGGGGCGATCCCCGAGTATCTCAAGGTGCCGGTGCTCTTCACCGCCGTGATCGGCGTGTTCGTGCTGGCAAACCTCATCGAGCACGAAGCCGGCCTCGTCGCGGTGACCGTGATGGGGGTTGCGCTTGCCAACACCGGTTCCTCCAGCTTGCGCGCGATCCACCCGTTCAAGGAGAACGTCGCGGTCCTGCTCGTCTCGGGCATCTTCATCCTGCTCGCCTCGAGCCTGACCATGTCCGACCTCGCTTATCTCGACCCGCGTGAGGCGGTGGGCCAGCGCTTCGTGCTGTTCGTACTCGCGCTGCTGTTCGTCGTGCGGCCGCTCACCGTGTTCATCAGCCTGCTCGGCTCCAGCGTCCCCTGGAACGAGCGCGCCTTCATCGCCTGGATCGCGCCGCGCGGGATCGTGCTCGTTGCCATCTCGGGCCTGTTCGCGCTGCGCCTGTCGGAACTCGGCTATGGCGATGGGCAGGTGCTGACCGCCTTGAGTTTCCTCGTGGTCGTCGCAACGGTGATCGCGCATGGCTTCACGATCGACATCGCCGCCAAGTGGCTCAGGGTGAAGGGCGCCTCGCGCCCGGGACTGCTGGTGGTCGGTTCAACCCCCTGGACCATCGCGCTCGCCCGCCAGATGAAGCAGCTCGGCGCGCCGATCATGATCGTCGATCCCAGTTGGCAGCGCCTCGGCCTCGCGCGCCGCGAAGGGCTGCCCTATTATCACGGCGAAATCCTCAACGAGGCGACCGAGCACAATCTCGATCTCTCGCCTTATCAGGCGCTGATCGCGGCAACCGAGAACGAGGCCTACAACACGCTCGTCTGCAACGAATTCGCTCACCAGATCGGGCGGGACATGGTCTACCAGCTCGGCAGCACCGACGAGGGCGAAGACAAACGCCAGCTGCCCCACACGTTGCGCGGGCGCGCGCTGTTCGAGAGCGGCTGGGGCGTCGATGAGGTGAACGAGCGGCAGCAGCAAGGCTGGGTTTTCCGCAAGACCAAGCTGTCGGACGAGTTCGATTTCGAGCAGGCGCAGGAAAAGCTCCCGGAAAGCGCCAACATGCTCCTCCTGATGCGCGGCCAAGGGAAGGTGCGCTTCTTCACTCATGCCGCCCGGCCGGAGCCCCGCGCGGGCGACATCATCATCTCGTTCTCCCCGCCACAAATGAAGACGCCCGACGAACGCGGCGCCGACAAAAGCCCCAAGCGCGCCGCGCCCGCTTCCCCCGCCATCCCGCAAACCACATGATTGCCACCAGACCAGACTTCGACAACGAGGCCACCTATGCAGTTTCTCCGATATCTCCTCATCCTGCCGCTCACCGCAGCGCTGGGCGCGTGCGAGCGAGCTCCAGAGGAAAGCCCGGCCGCCGAGCCTGCGGAGCCGCAGGGTGGCGACCAGCCCAACCCCGAGGAAACCGCGACTGTCTCGATCCTGCGGCCCGATATCGAACGGCCTGATGGAGAACCGGTCAAGCCCCCGCTCACTGCATTCAGAGCCATCATCGGCTTTCCGCAAGGCGGCACCGAATTGGACGAGCCGACCAAGGCCATCCTGCGCCGGGTGATGGCAACACAGCAGATGGAGCGCGGTGGGCCGATCACGCTGCGCTCTCATTCCGATTCGGCCGGCGATGATGAGACAAATCTTCAGGTTTCCGAGGAGCGCGGGCTTGCGGTGGCCAAGTGGTTGATCGAGCGCGGGGTGGATGCCGACCGGATCACGGTCATCGCGCTGGGCGAACAGAACCCGCTCCAGCCCAACGCTCTGCCCGACGGATCACCCTCTCCTGAAGGCCGCGCGGCCAATCGGCGGGTCGAAATCGTGATCGGCCTGGATGCCGGCACACCCGC
>DAITMG010000062.1:9121-14963 GCA_036835265.1 Erythrobacter sp.
GCTGATCAAGCCTCGGTCCTCTCCAGCCCGGCGACCAGTTCGAGCACTCGGTCAGCATAATCCGGACGGCAGATGAGCAGGTCGGGGAGATAGGTGTCCGCGCAATTGTAGCGCAGCGGCGAACCGTCGATCCGCGAGCAGTGCAAGCCATGTGCGAGCGCGACAGCTACCGGCGCGCAGCTGTCCCATTCGTATTGGCCGCCCGAATGGAGATAGATCTCGGCCTCGCCGCGCACGATCGCCATCGCCTTGGCCCCGGCGCTGCCCATCGCCACAAGTTCGCCGCCGAACGCCGCGCACACCGCCTTGGCCTCGGACGCAGGCCGCGTGCGGCTGACGACGAAGCGCGGTTTTTCAGGTAGGGCAAGCAATGCGCGCGGCTGGTCGCTGCGCAGGACAACGCCGCGATCGAAGAGGCCGGGCAAGGCAACCGCACCGGTATGCGCGGCCCCGTCGATCGCGAGACCGACATGGACCGCCCAATCGCTCCTGTGTTCGCCATATTCGCGCGTGCCATCGACCGGATCGATGATCCACACCCGCCCTAGCGCGCAGCGCTTGGTGTCGTCCTTCTCCTCCTCGGAGAGCAGCCCGTCGTCCGGCCGCGCCGCGCGGATCGCGTGGCACAGGAATTCGTTCGCCGTCGCATCGCCCGCCTGGCCCAGCGCCTTGCCTTCGAACACGCCGCTCGCACGCACCTCGAGGAGGATCCGCCCCGCCGTCTCGGCGAGATGCGCGGCAAGCTCGGCGTCGGTCATCGCATGGGCAATCATGACAGGCGCGCTCACTTGAGCGGCATGATGCGGGCGATGATGTATTGCGCCGCCTCGGGCGGGGTCATCGTCACCGTGTTGACCGTGATCTCGGGCGCCTGCGGGGGCTCATACGGGCTGTCGATCCCGGTGAAATTCTTGAGCTTGCCCTCGCGCGCTTTCTTGTAGAGCCCCTTGACGTCGCGCGCTTCGGCAACTTCGAGCGGGGTCTCGACGAAGATCTCGATGAACTCGCCCGCGGGCAGCATCTTGCGCACCATGTCGCGCTCGGCTCTGAAGGGCGAGATGAACGCGGTGAGCACGATCAGCCCCGCATCCGCCATCAACTTCGCGACCTCGCCGATCCGGCGGATATTCTCGATCCGGTCAGCCTCGGTGAAGCCGAGGTCGCGGTTCAATCCGTGCCGCACATTGTCACCATCGAGCAGGAAGGTGTGCCGGTTCATCAGCGCGAGTTGTTTTTCGACCTCGTTGGCGATCGTGCTCTTGCCCGAACCCGATAGTCCGGTGAACCACAGCACGCGCGGCGTCTGGTTCTTCAGGCCCGCGTGATCCTCGCGGGTGATCGTGGTCGGCTGCCAGTGGACATTGTCCGCCCGGCGCAGCGAGAATTCGATCATCCCTGCAGCAACGGTCGAATTGGTCAGCTTGTCGATCAGGATGAACCCACCGAGCTCGCGGCTGTCTTCATAGGGCTCGAACGTGATCTTGCGGTCGGTCGCGAGTTCCGCAACGCCGATCGCGTTGAGCCCAAGCGTCTTGGCCGCGAGATGCTCGAGGCTGCTCACGTCGATCTCGTATTTGGGTTCCTGGATCGTCGCGGTGACGGTTTGCGTGCCCAGCTTGAGCCAGTATCCGCGCCCGGGCTTGAGCGGGCTCTCGTCCATCCATACGATCGTAGCGGAGAACTGGTCGGAGGCCTGCGGGGGATCGTCGGCGGCCGCGATCACATCGCCGCGGCTGCAATCGACCTCGTCGGCGAGCGTCAGCGTGATCGACTGACCCGCGACCGCTTCATCGAGTTCGCCGTCGAAGGTGACCACCGACTTGACCGTGCTGGTCCGCCCCGACGGCACGATGCGCACCGGATCGCCGGGTTTGACAGTGCCGCTCGCGATCTGACCGGCAAAGCCGCGGAAATCGAGATTGGGCCGGTTGACCCACTGCACCGGCATCCGGAAGGGTCGCTCCTGCGCCGCGATTGCGGAAACCTCGACGCTCTCCAGATGCGCGATCAGCGAGGGGCCTCGATACCACGGCGTGTTGGCTGAGGGGGCTGCGGTGATGTTGTCGCCCTTGAAGCCGGAAATCGGGATCGCGGTCACCTCCTCGATCCCGAGCCCGCGCGCAAATTCGGCATATTCAGCGACAATCGCGTCGAACCGAGCCTGATCGTAGCCGACAAGGTCCATCTTGTTGACCGCGAGCACGAGGTGGCGGATGCCGATGAGGTGCACGAGATAGCTGTGCCGCCGGGTCTGCTCGAGGACACCCTTCCTCGCATCGATCAGGATGACCGCGAGATCGGCGGTTGAGGCACCGGTCACCATGTTGCGCGTATACTGCTCGTGCCCCGGCGTATCGGCGACGATGAACTTGCGTTTGCTGGTGGCGAAGAAGCGGTAGGCGACATCGATCGTGATGCCCTGTTCGCGCTCGGCGGCGAGGCCATCGACGAGCAGCGCAAAATCGATCTCGCGCCCTTGCGTGCCGTGCTTGGCGCTATCGCTTTCGAGCGCTGCCAGCTGATCCTCGAAGATCATCTTGGAATCGTACAACAGCCGCCCGATCAGGGTCGACTTGCCATCATCGACGCTTCCGCAAGTGATGAAGCGCAACAGGCTCTTGTGCTGGTGCGCGGCGAGGTAGGCGTCGATATCCTCGGCAATAAGGGCTTCGGTCTGGAATGACGAGGGCGCAGCGGGCGTGTCCATCAGAAATACCCCTCCTGCTTCTTGTCTTCCATGCTCGCCGACTGGCCCTTGTCGATCGCGCGGCCCTGGCGCTCGGAGCCGGTCGCCAGCAGCATTTCCTGAATGATCGCGCTCATGTCGGTCGCTTCGCTTTGGGTGGCCCCCGTCAGCGGGTAGCAGCCCAGCGTGCGAAACCGCACCAGGCGCATCACCGGCTCCTCGCCTTCCTCCAGTCGGAAGCGCTCATCATCGACTACCAGCAGCATCCCGTCGCGCTCGACCGTCGGGCGCGGCGCGGAGAAATAGAGCGGAACGATGTCGATCTGTTCGAGCGCGATATATTGCCAGATATCGAGTTCGGTCCAGTTTGACAGCGGGAAGACGCGGATGCTCTCGCGCGCGTTCTTCTTCGCGTTGTAGAGGCTCCACAGCTCGGGGCGCTGGTTCTTGGGGTCCCAGCGGTGCGAGGCGGTGCGGAACGAGAACATGCGCTCCTTGGCGCGGGCCTTCTCCTCGTCGCGCCGCCCGCCGCCGAAGGCCGCATCGAACCCGTGCTCGGTGAGGGCGCGTTTCAACGGATCGGTCAGCTGCGCCTGCGAATAGCGCGCACTGCCGGTGTCGAACGGATTGATCCCCTGCTCCTCGGCATCCTCGTTCGCTGCGACGATGAGCTCGAGACCGTGTTCGCGCACGGTCTTGTCGCGGTGCTCGAGCAGCGCCTGGAAATCCCACCCGCTCGCGACATGCAGCATCGGGAAAGGCGGCGGGGCGGGATAAAACGCCTTGCGCGCAAGGTGCAGCATCACCGAGGAATCCTTGCCGACCGAATAGAGCATCACCGGCTTTTCAGCCTCGGCGACGACTTCGCGGAAGATGTGGATGCTCTCGGCCTCAAGCCGTTCGAGATGGGTGAGCTTGCGCATGGCGAATGCAGCTAGTCGCTGGGGCAAATCACCGCAAACCCAAAAAACCTTTGGCCCAGGCAATTATTCCGTGGCCGCCCGGCACGATTGTGAGGGTGAGCGTGTCCACCGAGTTTGGCATCCGCACGGCAACAACAAGAGGTCTGGAGGGCGGCGTCGCCACGATCAGGTCCCCAAAGGCCGAACCCCGCTTCCTGAGCGAGTTGCCACGCGCCACGCAAATGCAGTTCTATCGCTGTGGCCCTGCAGCCTGATCGGCGCGGTCGTGCTCGACAAGACGATCGACCAGCCATACTCCAGAGAGGACGGACACATCCGGTGGCCCAATTGAGCGCGGGTGAAGACCCGACCGAATGGTGGGGGCGCCGAACCGTGTCCGGTCAAGCGGGTCCGCTATGGTGGAGGTCAAAGATGAGCATAGTCCTCGGATCCCTGGCCGTGCTCTTGGCGCTCGCCATTCTCGCGATCCTTGCGGCCTGGATAACCGGTCTGCAGCAGCCCTCGCAGCGCATCTACCGACATGCCAGCGTGATCTTCGTGGCCTTGCGGCAGGAGAACCCGGCAGACGATCCCGCGACAGGTTTGATGGCCGAGGACGCCTTGTGGAAATCGCGGGCGCTGTTCACGCTGGTGGGTGAGGGTGAGGCCTATTGGACGGATTACGTCATCCTCCCGGCTGGAGCCGACATTGCATCCCGCCTCAGGGCCAGGTCCGGGTTTGCGGACCTGTTCGTCGCCGAAATCGAATTGACACAGGTTCCCGCCATCCTGCCCGGGATGCTGCGGCTGCAGCACCTGTTCGGATTGACCCGCCGCCCGCCGGGCCACCTGCCGACCAGTCTCGATGCCATCGCAGGGCGCCGGGAGTTGCTGCCGACGATGGCGGCGATCGAGCGGGCGCAGGCCCTTGCGCCGCAGACGCCGGTCGCGATGGTGAACTTCCTCGAATACTATTCGCCGCGCAAGGGTGACCGCAAGGAGGGGCGCGAAGCCTATCTCCGCTATGGCCGCGAAGCGTTCAAGGCGGTCCATGCCGTGGGCGGGCAATTCCTGTTTGCCGGCCGGATCAAGGCCGTGCTCGTCGCGCCGCGCAGTCTCGGATGGCAGGAGCCATGGGATGACGTGGCGGCGATGATCTATCCCGATTCGACCGCGATCTTCGCGATGGAACAAATGCCGGACTACAGAAAAGGCCTTGGCGACAGGGACGAGGGCCTCAAGCGGACCCGTGTGATCGCAACGCGGGCCTATTGAGCGGCGGTGCGACGGCGGACGAGCTTGCTGAGCTGGCGCAGCGCCAGCCACAACAATGCGACGAAGACCAGCGCGAACGCTGCAAGGACACCGTAGAGCCAGGGATAGTTCGAAAATAGGCGGACGCCGACATTCGTCGTGACCTGAGCCATGGAATCGTAGCCCTCGGGCATCTCAAGGACGCCCACCCGCTCGGCATAGGCGTTATACTCGGCTAGCAGCAGCTGCATGGCTTCCGGCTCGCTGGCGCTGAGGTCAGTGGTCTCGCCCGGATCGAGCGCCAGATTGAACAGCCGCCATTGGCCATCGCCGACCGGCGGCATGCTGCGCGTGATCTTGTAATCGCCCCGGTAGAGCGCGGAATTGCCCGAAACCTCGACTGCGCGCACGTCGTCATGGGCATAGACGCTTTTCGCCGTGCCATCGAGCACCGGGAGCAGGCTGCGCCCCGTCATGGCTTTGCCCGGCGTCGCTTGCGGATCGACGCCCAGCCAATCGAGCAAGGTCGGGGCAATGTCGCTCACCATGGCCGGGCTCTCGATCCGCCGCGCCTCGACGCCGGGGCCGGCCACGATGAGGGGCACACGGATGCCTCCTTCCGTGGCGTAGAACTTGTACCACGCTCCCGGCGTCGCGGCGGCAACCGCCCATTCGGGACCGATGAAGCCCCAATGACCCGGGCCGCCCATGGTCTCAAGGCCGATGTCGTAGCCGGTCAGCCAATGGAAAGCGGCAAGGCTGGCGCTGTTGTCCCCGCGCGAGGGTTCCGGCCCGTTGTCCGATGTGATCACGAAGATCGTGTTGTCGTATTCGCCGCTCGCCTCGAGATGCCGGATCAGCCGGCCGATGTGGAAATCCATCGCTTCCAGCATTGCCGCGTTCACTTCCATCCGGGCGGCATAGAGGGCGCGGGCTTCGGCGGAGAGGCTGTCCCAGCGGCGGTATCCCGGCGGCAGGTCCGCCATTGGCGCGCCCTCGC
>DAITMG010000063.1:0-14943 GCA_036835265.1 Erythrobacter sp.
ATCCAGCGCACCGTGCCTGACGACGCGCGCATCACCACGCTCTCGGTGGTCATGATCATCGCGCCGCTCGCTTTCCTGCGCTTCTTGACGCCGTCGAGCAGCGATCCGTCGGTCACACCGGTCGCCGCGAAGATGCAATCACCGCTGGCCAGATCCTCGAGCTTGTAGATCCGGTCGAAATCGGTGATGCCCCATTTGCGCCCGCGGGCCTTTTCGTCCTCGTTGCGGAAGATCAGCCGCCCGTTGAACTGTCCGCCGATGCAGCGCAGCGCGGCGGCCGCGAGCACGCCCTCGGGCGCGCCGCCCTGGCCCATATACATGTCGATCGAGGTGTCCTGGTCGGTCACCGCGATCACGCCGGCGACATCGCCATCGCCGATCAGGAACACCCCGCAGCCCAGCTCGCGCAGTTCGGCGATCAGATCGGCGTGGCGCGGGCGATCGAGCACGCAGACATTGATCTCGGACGGCGCCTTGCCCTTGGCCTCGGCCACGGCGCGCACATTGTCGCTCGGGGACTTTGCCAGGTCGATGATGCCCTCCGGCAGGCCCGGGCCGACCGCGAGCTTGTCCATATAGACATCGGGCGCGTTCAGGAGACCGCCCTGTTCCGATGCCGCCAGCACCGCAAGCGCATTGGGCCCGGCCTTGGCGGTGATCGTGGTGCCCTCGAGCGGGTCGAGCGCGATGTCGATCCGGGGCCCTTTGCCCATGCCCACCTTCTCGCCGATATAGAGCATCGGCGCCTCGTCGCGCTCGCCCTCGCCGATCACCACGGTGCCATCCATGTAGAGCGTATCGAACGCGCGGCGCATCGCTTCGACCGCGGCGGCATCGGCGGCCTTTTCATCGCCGCGCCCGATCAACTGCGCGGCCGCCACCGCCGCCGCTTCGGTGACGCGGACCATCTCGAGCACCAGCACCCGGTCGAGCGAGCTGCCATCGGTGGGTTCCTTGGCGGCGAGAACGTCGGTATGGCTGGGTTGCCGGGTGGTGGAGCTCATCGTGAATTCATCCCTCAGATCATTGAATGCCCAAGGCTCGCGGATGTGCCTGGGCCGTGTCCGTCGCTTTGTCCCAGGGAGCCTGATTTGTCGAGCAATGCAACGGGGACTGTGAGCGGCTTGATCGCCGCGCTATGCGGTGTCAGCCTGATGGTCATGCCCGCTCTCTTGGCGGCGCAGGATGACGGTGTGGTGACGCAGCCGGGCGAGGTGGGCGCCCCGGCCCAACCGGACGAGCCGGCAAACCGCGCGATCGACATTCTCGTCACGATCCCGCGCGGCGAGGTCAGCGAGGCGCAGGCGAGGGAATGCGAGGAGCGTGCCGATGCGGGCGCGATCAGCGGCGAGATCGTGGTGTGCCGCCAGATCGGCGAGGACGCTTCGAACTCTTTCAGCGGCGGGCGTGAAGCGGCACAGCGGCGCTATGCGCAGGAAACCGCCTTCCAGGGCGATCCGCGCACGCCCAACACATTCGGCATTCCCAATCACGGCAATCCGATCGCCTTGGGCTCCGCGCCGCCGCCCGCGCTGATCATCGACGTCGAAGCGCTCCCGCAGGCGCCGCCGGGCTCGGACGCCGACCGGATCGCGCGCGGGCTCCCCCCGCTGGGCGAGGAGGAGGAGCTCACCGAGGAGCAGCTCCGCAAGCGCCGCGAGGCGCTCGGCCTGCCCCCGCCGAGGTTCGAGCGCGAGCAGAGATGAGGCGCTGAAGCCTGGGGCTGAAACGCGATGGCGTGAGGCGGGGCGTGGCTGGCCGTGCCCCCACCCTTTCACCCGGATCCTGCCGATACGCTGTCCGGGTTGACCTTGGATCGAGAACTACGGCTCGAGGATCGGCAGCACCAGCGGCTCGGCCGTCAGGCTGTCCGAGCCCTCGAGCAGCCTGAGCGCATGCGCGATGTGGCGCTCGGGGCCTTCGTGGGTGACGATCGCGACCATCACCTCGCCGCCATCGGGCCCGCGCCCGCGCTGGATCAGGCTCTCGATCGAAACCCCTGCATCGCGCATCGCGGCGGTGATCTCGGCGAGCACGCCGGGGCGATCCTTGACCGTGAAGCGCAGATAGCTGCGCTCGATCAGGTCGCCCGCTTCGGCCGGAGCAAGCGCTGAAAGCTGGCTGACCGGCATCGAGAAGGGCGAGCCCGCTCGGCCGCCGCCCTCTAAGCTGCGCGCGATATCGATCACGTCGGCGACCACCGCGCTCGCGGTCGGCCCGTCGCCGGCGCCGGCGCCCTGAAACAGCAGCCTCCCTGAGAAATTGCCCTCCGCAACCACCGCATTGGTCGGCCCATCGACGGGCGCTAGCGGGTGATCCTTGGCGACAAGGCACGGGCGCACGCGCTGGAGCAGCCGCTCCTCGCCGCCCTGATGGTGAACATCGGCCGCGGCGATCAGACGGATCACGAAGCCCAGCGTATCGGCCTGCGCGATATCGGCGGCACGCACCCCGGTGATCCCGGTCACGCGGACCGAGCCGAAATCGAGCCGCGCGCCAAACCCGATCGCAGCGAGGATCGCGAGCTTGTGGGCGGCATCGATGCCTTCGATGTCGAAGGTCGGATCGGCCTCGGCATAGCCCAGCTTCTGCGCCTCGGCGAGGACATCGGCAAAGTCCGCTCCGGTGGCTTCCATCTCGGAGAGGATGTAATTGCAGGTGCCGTTGAGGATGCCATAGACCCGGGTGAGCGCATTGGCGCTGATCCCTTCGCGCAGGCCCTTGACCACCGGGATCCCGCCCGCGACCGCCGCCTCGAACCGCAGCGGCGCGCCGTTCGCCTCGGCCGTCTCGGCCAGTTCGAGCCCGTGATGCGCGATCATCGCCTTGTTCGCGGTGACCACGCCCTTGCCCGCCTTGAGCGCAGCGCGCGAGAGCGCGAGCGCCGGGCCGTCCGATCCGCCGACCAGTTCGAGCACGATGTCGACATCGTCGCGCGCGCACAGCGCGGTCATGTCGTCCTCCCACTGGAAGCGCGCCAGATCGACGCCGCGCGGCTTGGTCCGGTCGCGCGCGCTCACCGCGCTGACCTCGATCAGCCGCCCGGCGCGCGCGGCGATGAGATCGCGATTGGTGTCGATCAGGCGGATCACGCCCACGCCCACGGTTCCAAGGCCCGCGATCGCGAGGCGCAAAGGCGGATTGGCGGCGGCTTGAGACACGATGCTGAGCGCTCCTGTTCGCGATCGTCGGAAGAGGATCACGCTGGCGCGCTCCCTAGTGCGCGCCGCGCACGCGTCAAGGGGAGAGGATCGTGGTGCTGCCGGGGGAGCGCGGCGCGCAGGCGGCGCGCATCAGGTCAGCGCGCGGGTGCACTCGCCGAGTTCGCTCCGGACGAAGGCATAATCGCGCGCGGCGAGTGCGCGCACAGCGGGCTCACGCGAGAGATTGGCGCTCGAGGGCAACTCGGCGGGCAGCGCGCAGGCGAGACGATACCACCGCAGCGTCTGGCGGTCGGGCGCGCGCGCGCTGGAATCGATGATCTCGCCCCACGAGACCCCCCACACCGGCTCCTGCGCAGGGCGCCGCAGGACGGTCAGCGAAACCGGCGCGCCCGAGCGCGTCGCGAGGAAGATCTGCGTCTCCGATTCGCCCGTCAGCGTGCCGGGCACCGCCAGCGCATCCTTGATCCCGGTGACAACCGGCGGCGCATTGGCGGCCAGCAGCTCGGCCAGGATCGGGCGCAGCCGCGCCTCGAGCTCGGAGGTATAGTCGAGCTGCGCGTTGGTGCCGGTCAACTGGAGCTGGGCTCTTCCCTTGGGGCCGAGCCCTGCGGTGTTGGCAAACAGCAGCACCGTGCGATCCTTGAGCCGCGGCGGCTTGCCCTTGGCATCGCGCGGCAGATCAACCAGATAGACGAGCTCTTCGCCCACCGCCTCGCGCCCGGCGATCAGCGCCTGCGTCTCTGCCTCGACATACAGCCGCGCGTGGCCCGGGGCGAGCCCGGGCGCGCGCTCGGGTTTGACCTCGGTCTGCCGGCGAATCTGTGCCCTCACGACCATTCCGCTCGTCTCGGCAAGCGAGACGAGATCGGCATAGGTCGCCCCGCCGGGAGCGGGAGCTGCAGGGCGCTGGGCGGTTTCGCGCGGGGTTTGCGCGAGCGCGGCGTGGGGTAGCAGGAAAGCGCCGGCGGCGAACGCGAGCGGGGCGCCGCAAACCTGTGTCATGCTTTTGAAACTGTTCATTAATTTTAAGTTAACGCGCGACATTCTCTATCCATTCCGGCTGCGGCCTGAGCTTGCTTTCATCATCCCACACGGCTCACATTGAGACAAGTGAATCGCCCGGGCTCTGATAAAGCGTTTGATTGCATAGATGTTGCTCGTTAAAGCCAAAGATGCTTGCGGTTGGTTCGGGGACTGGCCGACGCAGGCAAGGGCGTGAGTGTGTTTTCTTGCACATTCATCGCTTTACCGGGCGTGAACCGCCTCACCTGAGTGCTTCTTCCGCCCGGGAAGGAGACATGACCATTAGGATTCGCGCCCGTTCCACCCGGACCGGTACGCGGATATAGTGTCAGGCGCCCCGGCTTGCACGCAACGGAGAGAAAGCGACTGGATGGCTTACGCTGACCAAGAAATGAGTGGAAGTAAGGTTACTTCCATCGTTATCGTGGCGCTGATCCACGTGGTTATCGGCTATCTGCTGATCTCGGGCCTGGCCGTCTCGGCAGTCAAGGAGATCGCCGAGCGGGTCACCACGATCGATATCGAAGAGCCCCCGCCACCGCCCGAGGAGCCGGACGAGCCGCCGCCGGACCAGCCGCAACAGGAGGTTTCGCCGCCGCCGCCGGTCGCGCCGCCGCCGCCGATCAGAATTGCGCCCGCGCCGCCGGCCATTCAAACTCAGGCGACCATTCCGCCGCCCGCTCCGCCGGCGCTGCGCATTCCGCCGCCCGCGCCCGCCGCGCCGCCCGCTCCGCCGCCTGCACCCCCAGCGCCCTCCCAGGCGCGCGGTGCGTCGACCCGCGACGAGGGGCGCTGGGCCGCCCGTATCCAGGAAAACTATCCCTCGCGCGCGCTGCGTGAGGAAGTCGAGGGCACCGTGGGCGTTCGCGTCACGGTCACGCCCGATGGCCGGGCAGCCAATTGCCAGGTCACTGCGTCAAGCGGCTCCTCGGATCTCGACCAGGCCGCCTGCGTGGGGATGGAGCGCTATGCTCGGTTCAATCCGGCGCTCAACGCTGCCGGCGACCCGATTTCGGGTTCGTATGCCACGCGGATTACCTATCGCTTGAACTAGAATTGAGTTTGGGGGTTGCCCGGGCGAAGCGTCCGGGCAAATCTTCACTGGGGACACTTTGACAAAGGACTTTTCGCAATGATCTTGGAACTGCTTGCAGCAACCGAAGCACCGGTGAACGAGTTTGGCTTCTGGAAGGCCATGGAAGAGGGCGGCCCGGTCGCCTGGTCAATTCTGACCGTGATGGTCATCATGAGCGTCGGCTCGTTCTACATCCTGTTCACCAAGCTGTTCGAACAGAACAAGGTGATGGCCCAGTACAAAAAGGGCAAGGCCGCCTTCTGGCGCTCGGCGAGCATCAGGGACGGCGCAACCAAGTTCGAGAAGAACTCGGCCTGGCGCCAACTCGCCGATGATGCGGTCAAGGCGCAGGAAGACCATCACAAGATGGCGGATGCCGGCAGCGAGGTCGGTTATGTCCAGGACAGCATCCTCCACAGCCAGGAAACGATCAACGCCAGCCTCGCCGGCGGCCTGTCGTTCCTCGCATCGGTCGGCGCGACCGCGCCCTTCATCGGCCTGCTCGGGACGGTGATCGGGATTTACCGCGCGCTGATCAACATCGGCATCGAAGGCTCGGCCTCGATCGACAAGGTCGCAGGTCCGGTCGGCGAAGCGCTCATCATGACCGCGATCGGCTTGCTCGTCGCGGTTCCGGCGGTGCTCGCGTTCAACTGGCTGCAGTCGCGCAACCGTCGCATCGCTGCGATGATGACCGACTTCTCGAACGACATCCTCGCCTATATCGGCTCGAACGGCACGGTGAAGCCGGTGATCCAGGCCGCGCCGCCCGCGCAGCCTGCCAAGCCGGCGACCACCGCTGGCGGCGTGAAGCCGGCCACGAAGTAAGGCCTCGACCGCAACCGGTCGCGAAGGACGGCAGCAGCCTTCCCTCGCGACCGGCGCAGTCGACGAAGTTTCAACTGATCTGCCAGAAATAGGAATTCTTCATGGCCATTTCGATGTCAGGTGGGGGCGAGACCCCGATGTCAGACATCAACACGACCCCGCTGGTGGACGTGATGCTGGTTCTTCTGATCATCTTCCTGATTGCGGTCCCGGTCGCGATCCAGACTATCGAGCGGCTCGAGATTCCGGTGTTCGAATCGGCCGAATCGAAGAACAAGGTCGAAAACCTCCAGCTTACCGTCAGCACCACTGATGCAGCGGGCCGCAGCGCGGGCGAGCCGGGCTTCGAAGGCGCCTCGCGCAACGGCGAATGCCGGGTCTATTTCAACAACCTCACGCCCGTCACTTCGGAGCAGCTTTACGATCAGGCCTTCACTCGGCTCGACAACATCGTGACCCGCGCCGGTGGCCCAGAGGCGCTGATGGAAGACCCCGAGCAGATCCCGCAGGTCCACATCCGCGGCGATGTCAACGCGCCGTGGCGCTGTGTGGCAGGCGCGATCTACAACGTGCAGGCGGCAGGCTATCCCATCGTCGGCTTCATCTCGAATCCGGTCGATCCGGGCTGATGACGTCGGCGCACACGAACCCAATTCAGGCTTAGGTTAAGGAGAAACGCACATGGGGATGTCAGGAGGCAAGCTCGACGGGCAGCCGATGCTCGACATGAACATGACACCGCTGATCGATGTGCTGCTGGTGCTGTTGATCATGTTCATCATCACCATCCCGGTGGCCACGCACTCGGTGGATATCGATCTGCCGCAGGACAATTCGGCCAATCCGCCGCCCGATATCGATCCGATCAAGAACAAGCTGGTGCTATCTGGCGAAGACCAGATCCTCTGGAACGCCGAGCCGATTACCCAGGGCCAGCTCGTCACTCTGCTGCAGGAGTCGACGCAGATGTCGGTCGAACCCGAGCTGCAGTTCGAACCCGAGCCGCAGGCGAGCTACGATCTCTCTGCCAAGGTGCTCCAGATCATCAAGGCAAGCGGGGTCACCAAGTTCGGCTTTGTCGGCAACGAGAAGTACCGCAGCTTCGGCACCGGCGGACCCGGCGCGGGCTGAGCCTTCGCGCTTTCGCGCATGAAACGGCGCCCCGGCGGATGACGCTGCGGGCGCCCTTTCTTTTGCGCTCGCTCATCCGGGCGAAGGTGGCCTCCCTCGCGATGACGCACAGGCCCTAATCGCCCTCGAGCGCGCGAGGGCCATCATCGGGGTCGATCCGCATCGCCTCGCTGATCAGCCCCTCCGCCTCGATCAGCAATTCATCGTCGAGCGCCCCTTGCGGCACCGCCTCGCGCCCGATCATCGTCATCACCGGCACCGCCAGCGGCGACACTCGGTCGAGCTCGACATGAACCAACTCGCGCTCGGACCGCTCGAGCAGGTCGGCGAGCCGCCCGACATCGGTCATCCGCGCGCGCGCATCGGCCCAGGCGGCCTCAATCAGCACGTGATCGGGCTCGTATTTGCGCAGCACGTCGTAGATGAGGTCGGTCGAGAAGGTCACCTGCTTGCCGGTCTTCTTCTTGCCAGGATGCTGGCGCTCGATCAGCCCGCTGATCACCGCGACTTCACGAAAGGCGCGGCGCAACAGGTGCGACTGCGTCACCCAGTCGACGAATTCGCGGGTGAGAATATCGGGCGAAAGCAGCGGGGCGGGGTCGCCCACGGGCTTGAGCCCCCACACCGCGAGTGAATAGTCATTGGCCACGAACCCGCCGGGCATCAGCCCGCGATCCTCCATCCGCCGCGTGATCAACATGCCCAATGACTGGTTCGCGTTCCAGCCCTCGAAGGTGTAATAGGCGGTGTAGTGCCTGCCCCCATGCGGGAAGCTCTCGACCAGCAATTCGCCCGGCGCGGGCAAGCGGCTGCGATAATCCTGCACTTCGAGCCATTCGCGCACATCGTCAGGGAAGCGGCCCCAGCCGGCGCGGTCGCTCAGCATCGCCTGAACCCGCGTTGCCAGATGCGTCGTCAGCGGCAGCCGCAGCCCGCCATAGGACGGGATGGTCGCCGATTTCTTCGCCGCGCGCACGATCACGTCCATGTCCTTGACGCTCTCGACCTCGAGGCTCATGCCGGCAAAGAAGAACGTGTCGGCGGGCGAAAGCTGCGCGGCGAACCGCTCCTCGACCTTGCCGAGCTGACGCCCGTTCCTGAAGCGCACGGTCAGCATTTCGGAATCGACGATGATCCCGGCATTCATCCGGTGGCGCTGCGCCTGATTGGGATGGGCGAGCCGCCAGACCCCGCCGGGCCCGCGGATGATGCGCTTGAACCGGTCATAGGCGCGCAAAGCATAGCCGCCGCTTTCGACAAAGCCGAGCACCCGCTCGAACCCCGCCCGGTCGAGCCAGGCGTAGCTCAATGCGGAGCGGATCTCGGCGAGCAGCTCGTCCTCGTGGAACGGCGCGGCGCAGGCACAGGCCATGATGTGCTGCGCGAGCACATCGAGCCCGCCTGCGCGAAACTCGTCGCCATCGCGCACGCCTTCGTCGACCGCGTCCTTTGCCGCCATCGCTTCGATGAATTCGAACCGGTTGCCCGGCACCAGCAGCGCGCGACTGGGGCAATCGAGCCGATGGCCGGCGCGCCCGATCCGCTGGAGCAGCCGCGAGGAGCCCTTGGGCGCGCCCATCTGCACGACGAGATCGACATCGCCCCAGTCGACCCCGAGATCGAGGCTCGAGGTGCACACCAGCGCGCGCAATTGCCCTTGCGCCATCGCCTCTTCAACCTTGCGGCGCGCTTCCTTGGAGAGGCTGCCATGGTGGACCCCGATCGGCAGATGATCCTCGTTGATGTCCCAGAGGCACTGGAAGATGTATTCCGCGAGGAAACGCGTGTTGGTGAAGATCAGCGTGGTGCGATTGGCCTTGATCTCCTGGTAGAGCTGATCGACCGCCCAGCGCCCGGCATGTCCGCCCCACGGCACGCGGGCATCGACCGGTAACAGGATGCGGACATCGGGCTCGGCGCCCTTCTCGCCCAGAACCAGGTCAGCGGCGGCGATCTCGCCGGTTTCGCCCGGCTCCTGCGGCGCGAGCCATTCCTGGAAGGCGAGCGGATTGGCAAGCGTTGCGGACAGCGCGGCGCGCTGCATGGCGGGCGCAAGGCGCTGCAGCCGCGCGAGCGCGAGCGCGAGCAGGTCGCCGCGCTTGCCGGTCGCAAAGGCGTGCACCTCGTCGACCACCACGCGCTTGAGGCCGGCAAAGAGCGCGAGGCTTTCGGGGTAGGAGAGCAGCAGCGAGAGGCTCTCGGGCGTCGTCAGCAGGACGTGGGGCGGTGCCGAGCGCTGGCGCTTCTTGCGGTCCGAAGAGGTATCGCCGCTGCGGGTCTCGACCCGGATCGGCAGGCCGATCTCGTCGATCGGCACAAGGAGATTGCGCTTCACATCGTGCGCGAGCGCCTTCAGGGGCGAGACGTAGAGCGTGTGGATGCAATCATCGGGCGGCGGCGCCCCGGCCGAGGGGGCAAAGTCGCACAGCGTGGGCAAGAACCCCGCCAGCGTCTTGCCCGCGCCGGTATCGGCCACCAGCAGCGCGTGGCGCGCTTGCCGCGCCTTTGCGAGCATGTCGAGCTGGTGGCGGCGGATGCGCCAGCCGCGCGCATCGAACCAGTGCTGGATCTCGGGCGGGACGCTGCGCTCGTGCGCAGCGATGCCCGGCGCCGTCAGGGACCCGCTCACGCGGCGGGCGCGGCAACCTCGCCGGGCTCGCTCGCCTGGGTCTCGGGAGCCGCTGGCGCCTCATCTCCGGTAAGATCCTCGCCCCCGTAGTCCGCACCTTCTCCCCAGTCCTGCGGCTCTGCTTCGCTCAGCGCTCCGGGCGTGACGCCCAGGAGCTGCGCAAGGCGCGCCTGCTCATTGGCGTCGAGTTCGGAATAGCGGCGGGCTTGCGGCAGCAAGGCATTGATCGCATCCATCCGCTCGATCATGCGCGGCATCAAGGCCATGAGCGAGGGCATGAGCTCGTTCATCGCCGACATGACTTGCGGGTCTGCATAGATCAGCATGCTTTCAGCGGCGTATTTCGACCCGACAGGGGTCGAGAAATAGCGCTTGAGATCAGCCAGCTCCGCCTCGTTGAAGCGCACCGCATAGGCGCGCGCGAGGCCCGCGCGGTAAGCCGGCTCAATCTCGGTCATCACCTCGGTCACGAGCTCGATCGTAACATCGCCGATCCGCTTGTTGCGCTCACCGAACGCAGGATCGAGGATAGCCATCGCCTCGTCGATGGTCCCCTCGCCCAGCTGCGAGAAATCGTCGCCGTAAAGCCCGGTGAGCTTTTGAACCTGGCCGAGCGGCAGATCGGTGAGCGTGCCCATCATGCTGTCCAGCATCGGTTGCATCGTCTCGCCCATCATCCGGGTGTAGGTTCCCTCGGGGAAGATCTGAATGACGACTTCCTGCGCCAGCGGAAGCACCGCTTCCTGCTGCGGCGTAAGCGGCTCGGCCGCGGGGAAGAGGTCGCCCAGGAGGCCGGTAAAATCGTCGATCCCCTGCAGCTCGGCGTCGGCATCGGCGGCGGCGGCGTCGATTGCGCTGTCGGAGCTGGCGGTTTCACCCTCCTGGGCGGCGAGCGGGACGGGTAGGGCAAAGGCGAGCGCGCTGGCAGCGGCGAGGAGGGGGCGGCGAATCATCGGCAGTGCTCCGGCTGTTGGACCGTGATTTAATGCCCCGCAGTGTCGCCGCGTTCCAGTCCTGAAAGCGCAAGCTGATGGTCAATCGCGGCGAGCAGGCGCTCCAGCCCTTGCTCGCTGTCGCTCTCGGCGCGCGCGACGAGCACATCCTGCGTGTTCGAGGCGCGCAGCAGCCACCAGCCGTCCCTGGTGGTGACGCGCACGCCGTCGGTCGCGTTGACGTCCTCGATCTCGGGGCCTGGCTCGCGCTTGAGGCGCTCGCTGATCTCGGCGATCGCGGGGAACTTGCGCGGCTCGTCCACCTGGAAGCGCATTTCGGGCGTGTTGATCATGGCGGGCATCGCGGATTTGAGCTCGGTCACCGATTTGCCGAGCCGCGCCGCTGCCGCGATCAGCCTCACGCCGGCATAGAGCGCATCGTCAAACCCGTAGTAATCGTCGGCAAAGAAGATGTGCCCGCTCATCTCGCCCGCCAGCGGCGCACCCGTTTCCTTCATTTTGGACTTGATCAGCGAATGGCCGGTCTTCCACATCAGCGGCTCGCCGCCCAGCACCGCGACATGGTCGAACAGCGCGCGGCTGGCCTTCACATCGGCGATAATCGTAGCTCCGGGATGGGTCTTGAGCACATCCTCGGCATAGATCATCAACAGCTGATCGCCCCAGATGACGCGCCCCTCGCCGTCGATCGCGCCGATCCGGTCGCCATCGCCGTCGAAAGCCACTCCGAAATCGAGCTGCTTTGCCGCGACGAGCGCGCGCAAATCGGCAAGGTTGGCTTCGACAGTGGGATCAGGATGGTGGTTCGGAAAATGTCCGTCAACTTGCGTAAACAACAGATGATGCTCCCCGGGGAGCTTCGCGGCAAGCGCCTCGAGCGCGGGGCCAGCGGCACCGTTGCCGGCATCCCAGCCGACCTTGAGGTTGGCGAGCGCAGCGGGCTCGATGCCTGCGAGAGCCTCGAGCAGGCGCTCGACATACTCGCTCATGAGTGCGCGCTCGCTGACAGTTCCGGCCCCATCGGTCCATTCGCCGCTCGCCGCCACTTCGCCGAGCCGCTGGATATCGCTGCCGAAAAACGGGCGCCCCTCAAAGACCATCTTGAAGCCATTGTAATTGGGGGGATTGTGGCTGCCAGTTATCTGAATGCCGCCATCCACCTGTTCGCTTGAGGCCTCGGCATAATAGAGCATGGGCGTGGCGCTGAGGCCGATGCACACGACATCGCAGCCGCTCGCGCTCAGCCCCTCGACCACTGCGTGTTCGAGCATCGGCGAACTCACCCTCCCGTCATAGCCCACCGCGACGCACGGCGGCTTGGCGCGCCCCTTTTGCTCGAGCGAGCGCCGCAGCATCGAGCCGAAGCTGCGCCCGATCGCGCGGGCATCGTCGGTGCCGAGCGTTTCGCCGATGATGCCGCGAATATCGTATTCGCGAAGAATGGTGTGGTCGAAAGCATGAGCCATGATGGAGCGGACCTCCCTTGTCGTGGATGTTTGTGGCAAGAAGCGGGCGCGCCTTGCCGGGCATAGCGCGATGATCAGTTTGGCCCGCTAACCCAAGTTGGCGCTGCGCCCCTCGCCCGCTTGTTCCCGGCCTGCCCGCCATCTGTGTCACGGGTGCGAAACGGGCGCGGCTTTCGCGCCCGTTTCGGTGATTTGTGTCAGCTCTCCTGATCTATTTCGGCGCGCTTGTCGCCGCGCGCGATGAGCAGCAGATCACGCGCATCGTTGGCTGCCTGAAACTCGGTCGCAGTGCCGCCGCGATCGGGATGGACCCGCGAGACGAGGCGCTTGTGCGCCGCGCGAATCTCCGCTCCACTCGCTCCCTTGCCCACCCCCAGCAGCGCGCGCGCTTCCTCCAGCCGCTGGGCACGCGAGAGGGGGCGTCCGCCGCGCGTGCGCAGCATCTGCCACGGCCAAAAGCCGAGCGCCCAGCGAAACAGCAGGCAGACCAACAGCAGGATGATGGCAAACTTGAACATGCTTATCCTGCCGCGCCGCAGCGCGCGGTATGCGGGCAATCGTGAGGCTTGTGAACGCTCACAAACACTGCATTCGCGGTCTTCACGCCAGCGCCATCGGCTTGGTCACAGAGTTGAACTCGGGCAGGTTCAAGGCCTTGAGCAAGGCCCGCAATTCCTGCCGCGCAACCAGGTGGCTGGTGCCCAGATCACCGAGGTGCCCCTTGTCGAGCAGGGTGAGGCCGGAGGGAAACAGCTCGCGATAGATCACCCGCTCGGAGAGCCCGCGCACGCTGCGAAAGCCGACCCGCTGGGCCATGTCCTTGAGCGCACTCTCGAACCGCGCCTGGTTGCGCGCCTCGATAAAGCCCGTCCGGTTGCGCACCACGATCCAGTCCATCTCGGGCCGCTTGCCTTCGAACGTCGCCCGGCTGCGCTTGATCCGCGCCTCCCAGACGAGCTCGGCGAAGAAGGACAGCTTCTTGACCTTGAATGTCTCGCCATCGACCTGGCCGATGAGGTCGAAATCGACGAAGCTGTCGTTGAGCGGCGTCACCAAAGTATCGGCATTTTCGACCGCTGCGCGCGCGAAGGGATCGTCGCGGCCCGGATTGTCGATGATGAGGAAATCGGCGTCCTTCTCGAGCCGCTCCATCGCGATCAGCAGCGCCTCGGGGCTGCGCCCCTTGAACACCTCGGCCGCCGGCGTCGGCAGATCGAGCCCGCGCTTCATCATCGTGCCCACGCGGTTCTCGAGATAGCGAAAGGTGGTGCGTTGGCGCGGATCGAGATCGAGCATGGTGACGCGCGCACCGAGATAGGCCAGCGCAACGCCGATATGGACCGCCGTCGTCGACTTGCCGGTGCCGCCCTTCTCGTTGGCAAAGACGATCCGGTGCGCCTGGCCCGCCTTGACAGGCTTCCGCGCCGGCAAGGTCGTCGTTTCGCTCTTGATGATGACTGTCCTCCTGTGGCGCGCCGTCCGGCCAGAGGGCTGGGCGGCGGAGCGGATGCGGGGCGGTCTTGCAGCGCGTTGCCCATCGCACCTATAGCCTGCGCACCGCGCTATCCCAAGGGGACGTTTTTGTGCAATCCGTAAACTCGCGCAATATGTTGGGGAAAGCGATCGCCGCTCTGCGATCCGGCGATCCGGCGACCCGGATCGGGTTCGTCCCGACCATGGGCGCGCTCCACGAGGGCCATCTGACGCTCGTGCGGCGCGCGCGCGAGGAATGCGATCATGTCGTCGCCTCGGTGTTCGTCAACCCCGCCCAGTTCGGCCCCAACGAGGATCTCGATGCCTATCCGCGCCAGCTTGAGGAGGATGCCGCGATGCTCGAGGCCGAAGGTTGCGCGCTGCTCTATGCACCCGGCGTGAGCGAGATCTATCCGGCGGGGTTCGCGACCAAGGTGCGCGTCGCAGGGGTGAGCGAGGGGCTCGATGGCGCGGCCCGGCCGGGCCATTTCGAAGGGGTGGCGACGATCGTCGCCAAGCTCTTCAACCAGGTCCAGCCCGACATGGCGTTCTTCGGCGAGAAGGATTTCCAGCAGCTCGCGGTGATCCGCCGCATGGCGCGCGATCTCGATCTGACGCGCCCGGCCCCTGAGTGCATCATCGCGGTCCCGACCGTGCGCGAGGTTGATGGCCTCGCGCTGTCGAGCCGCAATCGCTATCTCTCAGGTCCGGAGCGCGCGGCGGCGGGGCATCTGCCGCGTGCGATGAGGGAGGCGATCGCGGCGATCCGGGCTGGGGCGCCGGCCGGGCCCAGCCTTGCGACGCTCAAGGCAGCGCTGATCGGGGCGGGCTTCGGAAGCGTCGATTATGCCGTCCTCGCCGACAGCGCTTCGCTCGAAGAACTCGGCGCGCTCGGCGAGAGCCCTGCGCGCCTGCTGGTCGCGGCGCGGATCGGCAAGACCCGGCTGATCGACAATATGGCGGTCGAGTGAAGCCGGCCGGGCTGGACAGCGCGACCGTGGGAGCGACCAGGTGGCACGCCTCGCTCGCCCCACAAACCCGTTGACGCTGGGACGCCGCGGATGGCATGAGCGCCCCGCAGCCCACGGGCTCGCTGATGCGCGGGTATAGCATAGTGGTAATGCTCCAGCCTTCCAAGCTGGCTAGGCGGGTTCGATTCCCGCTACCCGCTCCAGCCCTCCCTTCCCAAACAGCCCCAGAA
>DAITMG010000064.1:0-14255 GCA_036835265.1 Erythrobacter sp.
CTGCCGCTGATCCGCTCGATCCTCGCCTTCAACGCCTTTTCCGAAGGCTGGGCGCTGTATGCCGAGCAACTCGCTGATGAGCTTGGCGCCTATGACGAGTTCAAGGTCGGGCGGCTGGGCTATCTCCAGGCGATCGCGTTTCGGGCCTGCCGCCTCGTGGTCGACACCGGGCTGCACCACAAGCGCTGGACCCGCGAGGAAGCGCGGGCCTTCTTCGTCGAGCGCAACGGCTCGAAGGAAGAGGAAGTCGCGAGCGAGGTCGATCGTTATTGCAGCTGGCCGGGTCAGGCGTGCGGCTACAAGATCGGCCACAGCGAAATGGTGCGCCAGCGCGCGCGGGCGCAAGCCGAACTGGGCGAGAAGTACGATATGCGCGAGTTCAACACGGCGATCGTGCTGGGCGGCAACGCGCCCTTGAGCGTGGTCGAGGATACGGTCAGCCGCCATATCGCCAGCGCCGGCGGGACGAGCGCCGGGTAAGGCTTGTCGATCGGGGCTCCGTCCTTAATTTGAGGTCGCATCCGCGCGGGCGCGGAAACGGCCAGCAAGGAGGCGCAGATGGAAGGCTTGGGACAGGAACTGGAGACCATGCGGCGCGTGCCGCTGGCCGAGGCGCATGTCGAGGCGATCTGTGCGATCGGCGGCGAGCGGCATTACAAGGCGGGCGAGATCGTCGCCGAAATCGGTGAGCCGATGGACACGTTCGTCTATGTGCTCGAAGGCGAGATCGAGGTCGTCAATCCCTACACCGGCGAGCGGCTCGTCCCCTCTACGCTCGGGCCAACCCAGTTCATGGGCGAGATCGCCTTTCTCAATGGCGGCACCAATGTCATGCGGATGCGCGCCGCCTGCGATACCCGCGTGATCGAGGCGCCGCGCGGGCCGATGCTCAAGCTGATGAGCCGCGTGCCCGAGCTCTCCGATCATCTCATCACCGTCTTCGCCGCGCGCCGCCGCCGCCAGTTCGAATTGAGCAACGGCGCGATCAAGTGCATCGGCGCCGATCGCAGCGGCGCGGTGCAGGCGGTCGAACGGTTCCTTTCGCGCAACCGCATCCCGTTCAAGAGCTACGATCTCAATTCGGGCGATGCCGAAGTGCGCGAGGTGTGCAGCCAGTTCGATCACCAGCCCGGCATCTATCTCGCGACCGGCGAGCGGATCGAGGATCCGACCCCGCGCAAGGTCGCGCAGTTCCTCGGGCTCGATCTCGATATCTGCACGCAGCAGGTATACGATCTGCTGATCGTGGGCGGCGGCCCAGCGGGCGTCGCGGCGGCGGTCTATGCAGGCTCGGAAGGGCTTAATGCGCTGGTGATCGAGGATACCGCGATCGGGGGCCAAGCGGGCACGTCGAGCCGGATCGAGAACTACATGGGCTTTCCCACCGGCATCAGCGGCACCGATCTGACCTTTCGCGGGCAGGTCCAGGCGCTGAAATTCGGCACCCGCTTTGCAATGCCGCGCCGGGTCGAGCAGCTGACGCGGCGCGAGGATGGCGCCTACTGCGCCTGCCTAGAAGATGGGCAGGAAGTGTGCGCGGGCGCGGTGCTGGTCTCTACGGGCGTGCAATACAGCCGCCTGCCGATCGACAATCTGCGCGAGCTTGAAGGTGCAGGGGTGTTCTATTCGGCGACCGAGATGGAAGCGCGCTTCTGCGCCAACACCGAGGTGGTCGTCATCGGCGGGGGCAATTCTGCGGGGCAGGCGGCGATGTTCCTCAGCCGCGCGGCGCGCCATGTCCATCTCGTGGTCCGCTCGGCCAGCCTTGCCGCCTCGATGTCGAGCTATCTTTCGAGCCGGCTGGAGGCGGACCCGCGCGTGACGATCCATTACAACACCAGCGTCAGCGCCTTGATGGGCGAGGATTGGCTGACCGGCGTCACCTTCACCAACCCCGAGGGCGAGCGCGCAATCGAAACCGCCGCGCTGTTCATCATGATCGGGGCCGCGCCCAACACCGGCTGGCTCTCTGGCCTCGTCGAGACCGACGAGAAGGGTTTCGTGCTGACCGGCGCTGCGGTGAACCGCGAAAGCCCGTTCGAAACGAGCGCCGATGGCATCTTCGCGGTCGGCGATGTGCGCGCGGGCTCGGTCAAGCGGGTGGCAAGCGCGGTCGGCGAGGGTTCGGTCGTGGTGAGCCGGATCTGGAGCTATCTTGATGCGCGCGCGCAGGCGCGCAGTGCGATCAAGGCAGTGCAGGAAGCGGCTGAATAGCCGCACGGGACAGCGCGCATTAAGGCTGGCTGGCCATGCTGCCTGGGCGCTCTATGCTGGCGCGCTACTCTCACGCTGCGAACCTTGCCCATGACCCTGCCCGCCCGCTTCGCGCCGCTTGCGCTCGCGCTCCTCGCGCTCCTCCACCCGGGCCCTGTGCGCGCGGGCTGGTACGAGGCTTCGAGCGATCATTTCGTGATCTATGCCGATGACATGGAGGCAGATGTCCGCCTGTTCGCCGAGAACCTCGAGCGTTATCACGCCGCGCTCGAGCGGTTCACCGGGCGCGACCTCGAGCCGCCGAGCCCGTCCAACCGGGTGAACGTTTATGTCGTGGGCAAGGCGGCGGCGGTCGAAAAGCTCGCGGGCACCAGCGGGATCGCGGGCTTCTATATCCCGCGCGCAGGCGGCAGCGCGGCGTTCGTCCAGGAGATCCGCAACACAGCCGGCTACCCCGAGCTTTCGACCATCGTGCTCCAGCACGAATACGCGCACCATTTCCTGATGTCCTCGGCGCGCTTTGCGATGCCGCTGTGGATGAACGAGGGCGCAGCCGAGTTCTTCGGGGCAGCGGGCTTTGCCGAGGACGGCTCGCTGATCCTCGGGCTCACCGCCGCGCATCGCTGGCGCGACCTCCATTTTGCCAGCACCCGGGGGATCTCGGTTGAGGAACTGCTCGATTTCGACCCCGCCGATCCGTTTCGCGGGCTCGGGCGCGAGGCGTTCTATGCGCGCTCGTGGTTGCTCTACCACTTCCTCTCGATGAAGCCGGAGCGCGCCGGGCAATTGCGCGCCTACTGGCTCGACGTGCTTGACGGAACGCCCTCGCTCGAGGCGGCGCGCAAGGCCTTTGGCAGCATCGCGCAGCTCGAACGCGAGCTTACGGCGCATTGGCGCAAGGGCCGCAAGGACGGCTATGTGCTGCGGCCGGAGGAGCTGGCGATCGGCGAGGTTTCGCTGCGGCTCTTGCCCAAGGGCGAGGCGGCGATGATGGACGTGCGCATCCGGGCTGCGCGCGGGGTGTCTGGCGAAGAGGCGCAGGCGCTGGCGCGCGAGGCGCGCGCGATCGCGCAGGACCATCCCGCGGATGCCGCAGTCCAGGCTGTGCTGGCACAGGCGGAATATGCCGCCGGGGACGATGCAGCCGCGATCGCGGCGGCCGACGCCGCGCTCGCGCTCGATCCCGCGCAGACGGCGGCCCTCGCGAACAAGGGTTTGGCGCTGTTTCGCCAGGCGCAAAGTGTGAGCGATCCGGGCGAGAGCGATCCGGGCGGACGCGCTGCGGGGATCGAGGCCGCGATGGCGCCTTTGCGCGCGCTCAACGGGCTCGAGCACGATCACCCGCTTCCGCTCATCCTCACCTATCGCTCCTATGTCGCGCAGCGCGAGGAGCCGAGCGAACTCGCCAAGGCGGCGATCGCACGCGCCGCCGAGCTTGCCCCGTTCGATGCGCAATTGTGGCTGATCGTCGGCCTCATGCACATTCACGATGGCCGGATCGCGCAGGCGCGCGCGGCGCTCCAGCCACTGGCATCGCATCCGCATGGCGGCCCGAGGAGCCAGCAGATGCGCGAGCTTATGGCGATGCTGCAGGGCCGCGCCGAGGGCGAAGGTTTCCCGATGCTCGAGTTGATCGCGCAGGAGATGCGCTAGGGCCGCGCCCGTTAATCGAAGTGCGGCAGGCTCAGCGCATCATACCCTGAACGATCGAGCCGAGGATGCCGCCAAGCGGGCTCTGCGCCGCGCCCGCTCCGGCCCCCGCCCCGGCTGCGGGTTTGGTCCCGGCCCCGCCGCCGGTCGCCTGCTTGGCGAGATAGCCGGTGACTGCCATCGCGAGGATCGGCAACATCTGCTTGAGCAGCCCTTCATCGAGCCCGGTCACACCGGCGACTTCGCCCGCGACTGACCGGCTGACATCCTTGCTGCCGAAGATCGTGCCGAGAATGTCGTTGCCGGGCCCGGTCGGGGTGGGTTTGGAGCCGACCACCGCATCGAGCAGCGCGCCGCCGATCAGCCCGCCAAGGCCGCCTGAAGCCGTAGCAGTAGCCGCAGCCGTGGCGGCCGCGCCGCCTGCACTGCGCGCACCGCCGCCGAAGATCGCGCCCGCCAGATTGCCTAAGCCGCCGAGCGGATCGGGCGTGGTCGTCCCGCCGGTGGCGCTGCGGCCCATCCCCGCAACGATCGCCGGCAACAGCGCACCGGCGGCGGTTTGCGCGGTGCGTTCGTCGACACCGAGTTCCTTCGCCATCGCCGCAATCGCGCCGGTCTGCTGCAACATCTGTGCAAGGCTCATCGCAAGTTTTCCCTCGCCGGCAAGCCCGGCATGTCACGTCTATTTCTTGCCGAACAGCCCGCTCGCCATCCCGGCGATGTCATTCAGCGGATTGCCGTCGCCGTCGCGGTCGAGCATGCTCATGAACGAGGAGGGATCCTTCTGGATCGCATTGGCGAATTCCATCAGCGAGCCCTCGCCGCCGATCTGTTCGACGATCTGGGAAAGGATCCCGGTATCGAGCCCGGTCTTGGCCGACGCGAGTTCGACCGTATCGCCTTCCATCTGGTGCGTCTGGCCGAGCATGGCGATCGCCTTTTCGGCCATCGCCGGATCGATCCCGATCTTGGCCGCGAGATTGGCGACATCATCGGGCGCGCCGCCGATATTCTTGAGAATGGAATTGAACATGCTCATGAGCGATTCTCCCTTCAGTGATCCCGCCCCGGCTTACCGGGAAGCCATGACAGAACAAAGGCTCTTCGTGCTCACGCGGCCATCGGCGCTGCGTTGCGCACGCCTTCATCGACATGCGCCTCGAACTCGGCGAAGTTGTCGATGAACAGGTGCACAAGCTTGCTTGCGGTCGCATCGTAGCCTGCCGAATCGCTCCAGGTGCTGCGCGGATCGAGGATCGCCTGGTCGATGCCCGCGGCTTGGAGCGCAGGCACGCTCACGGGCACATCGAAGCCGAAATGCGGATCGATGCGGTATTCGACATCGTCGAGCTCGCCGCCCAGCGCTGCGTTGAGCAGCGCGCGGGTCGCCTTGATCGGCATCCGGTGGCCGGTGCCATACTTGCCGCCGGTCCAGCCGGTGTTGAGCAGCCAGCACTGGACGCCGCCTTGGGCGATGCGCTCCTTCAGGAGGTTGCCATAGACGCTGGGATGGCGCGGCATGAACGGCGCGCCAAAGCAGGTCGAGAAGGTCGCCTCGGGCTCGGTGACGCCGATCTCGGTCCCGGCGACCTTGGCGGTGTAGCCCGAGAGGAAATGGTACATTGCCTGCTCGGGGGTCAGCCGCGCGATCGGCGGGAGGACGCCGAAGGCATCGGCGGTCAGCATCACGACATGCGCGGGGACGGGGCCGAGATTGTCGGGCGAGGTGTTGGGGATGAAGTCGATCGGATAGGCGCCGCGGGTGTTTTCCGCGAGGCTGTTGTCGTCGAGGTCGAGCGCGCGGGTCGCCTCGTCCATCACGACGTTTTCAAGGACGGTGCCAAAGCGCCTGGTGGTGGCATAGATCTCGGGCTCGGCTTCTTCGCTCAGCCGGATCATCTTGGCATAGCAGCCGCCCTCGAAATTGAACACCGCGGTGTCCGACCAGCCATGCTCATCGTCGCCGATCAGCGTGCGGCTGGCATCGGCGCTGAGCGTGGTCTTGCCGGTGCCCGAGAGGCCGAAGAACACCGCCGTCTTGCCATCGGGCCCGATATTGGCCGAGCAGTGCATCGGCATGACGCCCTTGGCGGGCAGCAGGTAGTTGAGGATGCCGAACACGCTCTTCTTCATCTCGCCGGCATAACGCGTGCCGCCGATGAGGATGAGCTTCTCGGTGAGGTTGACCGCGATCACCGTCTCGCTGCGGCAGCCGTGGCGCGCAGGGTCTGCGCGGAAGCTTGGCAGGTCGATGATCGTGTATTCGGGCGCGAACCCGCTGAGCTCATCCGCGGCCGGGCGCACCAGCAGGGTGCGGATGAACAGGTTGTGCCAGGCAAGCTCGTTGATGACGCGAACATTGACCCGGTGCTCGGCCTGCGAGCCGCCGAACAGGTCGGCGACATAGAGCGTCTCCTTGTCGGCCAGCGCCGCGAGGAAATCCTGCTTGAGCGCGGCGAACTGCTCCGGCGTCATCGACGCGTTGACGCGGCCCCACCACACCGTTTCCTCGGTCGTGTCGTCGCGCACGATGAACTTGTCCTTGGCGCTGCGCCCGGTGTGCGCGCCGGTTTCGACCACCAGCGCGCCATCCTTCGAGAGCCTGCCCTCGCCGCCCCGCAGCGCCGCCTCGACAAGCTGCGCGGTGCCCAGATTGGCCCGGACCTCGGCGCCAGTCTCAAAGCCTGTCTCGAAGATGTTCTCGACGCCTTGTGAAAGGGGTGCGGTGCTAGGCGAATTCAAGCTCATCTTGTCCAATTCCGTCCATGTCCCTTGGCGCATGAGGTGCGCGAAAGGGATCGCTGCACATGACCCAAGCGATGAAGCACGCGCTTGAAAATGCAATCCCTAAGCACGTTCTGTCACCAAAATCCCAAGAACAGGCGCTAGCTTGTTCGGAGCGCCGTCCGGCATCCGAGTCGGTGCAAGCCAGGACCCCTCTCCTCTTCTGCTTTTCGCATAGGCGGGCCACAGGGCGGCGTCAAACCGATCAGGCCGAGCCGTGCCGCGCAGGACGCCGGTGCCAAGGCAGCGGCCTGAGCCCGGGTGCGGATTGTTTTGCCGGGTCAAAGCAGCTAGTCTAGCGGCATGCCCCAGCCGCCCTGCACCGCGCCATGAGCGATCCCGCGCTCGACGCCGATGGTCTCGTCCCGGAGACCGCCAGCGAGACCCCCCGCGAGACCGCGCGCGCGAACGAAACCGCAGGCGTGATCGCGCTGGTCGATGATGATCGCAACATCCTGACCTCGGTCTCGATCGCGCTGCAAGCCGAGGGCTATGTCACGCGGCTCTATTCGGACGGCGAGACCGCGCTCAAGGCGCTGCTCGAAAATCCGCCCGACCTGGCCGTGTTCGACATCAAGATGCCCAAGATGGACGGGATGGAACTGCTCACCCGCCTGCGCGAGCGATCGCGGCTTCCGGTGATCTTCCTCACCAGCAAGGACGACGAGGCCGACGAGGAGGCAGGGCTCGAGCAGGGCGCGGACGATTACATCGCCAAGCCCTTCTCGCTGCGCCTGCTGACAGCGCGGATCCGCGCCATCCTGCGCCGGGCCGAGCCTGGCCTCCACGAGCGCGGCGATGAAGCGACGGACGGTGCGCCGATCAATCCGGTCATCGCGCGCGGCCGGCTCTACATGGATCCCGCTCGCCACTTCGTCAGCTGGAACGACCGCCCGGTCAGCCTGACAGTCACCGAATTCCTGATCCTCGAGGCGCTTGCCGCGCGCCCGGGCGTCATCAAGAACCGCAACCAGCTGATGGATGCCGCCTATCCCGACGATGTGTTCGTCGACGATCGCACCGTCGACAGCCATATCAAGCGCATGCGGCGCAAGTTTCGCAGCGTCGATGACAGTTTCAATGCGATCGATACGCTCTATGGCGCGGGCTACAGCTTCAATGACGGCTGACCTGGACCCGGCGGCGGGATTGGGCGCGGAATGAACGACATGAGCGCCGCTTCCAGGCTGCGCGACCGGATCGAGCCGGACGCCCCGCTGCGCGCCTCCGGGCGCCCCACCTTCGCCGGGCGCTTCCCGCTCACCGCGCGCATCCTCGTCGTCAACATCCTGCCGCTCGCGCTGCTGGGCGGCGGATTGTTCTATCTTGACAGCTATCGCACCCAGCTCATCGACGAGCGCTTCAAGATGGCCCGGATCGAAGCGCAGATCACCGCCGAAGCGCTCGCTGGGGCGAGCAAGCGGCGTCAGGAGGCGCTCCTCGTCCAGATCGGCAAGGAACAGCGCATGCGGCTGCGCATGTTCGATGCCGAAGGGCGCCTGTGGGCTGACAGTTTCGCGCTCGCCGAGCCCGCTTTCGAGTTCGACGATATCGCGGATGACACCTGGGAGGAGCAATTTGCCCGGTGGCTCGATCGCACTGTCGACACGATCGTCGCCGCCGAGCCGGTCACCGATTATGTCGAGCCCGAGGCGCAGATGGCCGATGCCTGGCCCGAGCTCGCCCGCGCGCGCGAGAAGGGCGTGAGCCAGGTCAGCCTCTATGATTGGCGCGACGGCACCCCGGTCATCACCGCGGCAGCGCCGGTCGGGCTCAACGGCTCGACCCTGCTGACCGTGCGCAATGCGGTCGACATCACCGAGAACGTGCGCTCGGCCCGCTCGACCCTGGGCATCGGCGTGTTGCTGGTGCTGTTCGCCTCGGCGCTGCTCTCGCTGTTCCTGGCGCGCACGATCGTGACGCCGCTCTCGCAGCTTGCCCGCGCGGCAATGCGCGTTCGCCAGGGGCGCGAGCGCGAGGTCGAGGTGCCGCGCCTGCCCGAGCGCAGCGACGAGATCGGCCTGCTTGCGCGCGCGGTCTCCGACATGACGCTCGCGCTGCGCCAGCGGATCGATGCGGTCGACAGCTTCGCCGCTGATGTCGCGCACGAGATCAAAAACCCGCTCGCTTCGCTGCGCAGCGCGATCGAATCGCTCCCCCGGGTCGAGGACCCGGCGCTGCGCCAGGAGCTGATCGAGATCGCGACCCACGACGTGCGCCGGATCGACCGGCTGATCAGCGAGATTTCCGATGCGAGCCGGATCGATGCCGAGATGTCGCGCGCCACGCTCGAGCGGATCGACCTTGCCGATCTCGTGCGCGCGATCATCGGCTCGCGCGAACACCGGGCGCAAAATGCAAACCACCGGATCGAGCTTGCCCTGCACGGCTTTGCCCCGGTCGTGCGCGGCGTCGGCGCGCGGCTCGAGCGCGCGGTGGTGAACCTGCTCGACAACGCCGTCTCCTTCTCGCCGCCCGAGGCGCCGATCGAGGTCGAGATCCGCAACGATGGCGACTGCATCACCCTCACCGTCGCCGATCACGGGCCGGGCATCGCCGAGGAAAACCGCGAGAAGGTGTTCGACCGGTTCCACTCGGTGCGCCCCGAACGCGAGGATTTCGGCAACCATTCCGGGCTTGGCCTCGCGATCGCGCGCGCAATCGCCGAAGCGCATGACGGGACGCTATCGGCGCATGCGCGGCCCGATGGCGCAAGCGGGGCCTGCCTGCGGCTGCGGCTTCCGGCCCGGTGACATCCGCCGCGCGGCCCGAATTGGTGATCGGGGTGAGCGCGGTAGCGATCGAAGGCCGCGCGCTGCTGATCGGGGGTCCGCCCGGCAGCGGCAAGAGCGCACTGTGCCTGGCGCTGATCGATCGCGGCGCGCGGCTGATCGGCGATGACGGGATCAAACTGACCCGCTTGGGCGCCGACGTGATGGTCGCTCCGCCGCCGCGCTGCGCGGGGCTGCTGGAGGTGCGCAATGTCGGGCTTGTGGCGATGCCGCTCGCCGAGCCGGCGCCGCTTGCGCTTATCCTGACGCTGGAGGATGCGCCCGAACGCCTGCCCGAGCGCGCGGGCACGCGCGATGTCTTGGGCTGCGCGGTCCCGTGCCTGGGCTTTGCGCCGGGCGCGATCGCCCCTGCGCTACGGGCGGAGTGGGCGCTGCGGATGCACGGGCTCGAGCCGGGGGCACCCCACGAACGTTTTGGCGCCCACCGCTAGAAAAGCACTTCCCATCGGCTGCGGGAGCCGCAAGAGAGGGCGATGATGGACGATGCGCATCCCCCCAAGGCTGACGATAACGCCCAGCGCCTGCTCCTGCTGACAGGGCTTGCCGGCGCCGGCAAATCGACCGTGCTCGGCGTGCTCGAGGATCTCGGCTGGGAGACGATCGACAATTTCCCGGTGCGCTTTCTCGAACCGCTGGTGAGCTCGGCGCCCAGCCCGGCGCAGCCCTCGCCTGCCCCGCTGGCGATCGGGTTTGACACCCGCACCCGCGGCTTCGTCCCGGCCGAGATCATCGCGCTGGCCAAATCGCTCACCGCGCGCCGAGATATCGCGGTCACCTTCCTGTTCCTCGATTGTGCCAGCGGCGAGCTCGAGCGGCGCTACAACGAGACGCGCCGCCGCCATCCCATGGCGCAGGGCCGCGCGGTGCGCGAAGCGATCGCCGCCGAGCGCGAATTGCTCGAACCGCTGCGGCGCTGGGCCGACCGGGTGATCGACACAAGCGCGCTCTCGACCAACGAATTGCAGGGCCATGTGCGTGATCTCTTCGGCCAAAGCGCGCAAGGCGCGATGACACTGACGCTCTCGAGCTTCGGGTTTGCCCGCGGCATGCAACCGCTCGCCGATCTGGTGTTCGACATGCGCTTTCTCGACAACCCGCACTGGGTCGAGGACCTGCGCGAATTGACTGGGCAGGATGGAGCCGTAGGCGAATTTATCGCGCGCGATCCGGCTTTCAGCATTGCGTTTGGCCAGATGCGCGATCTGCTCTTGACGCTGCTTCCACGCTATGCGGCGCAGGGCAAGCCCTATGTGCACGTCGCGTTCGGCTGTACCGGGGGAAGACACCGCTCGGTCTTCACCGCCGAGCATATGGCTCAAAGCTTGCGCGATGCAGGTTTTTCCCCCACGGTCCGCCACCGCAATCTGGGGTCACGCGCGGCAGACGGGGTCGAGGGGCAGGGTCGCTCTTAAGCCATCGGACAGCTTGCCCGCGTTAGCCTTGGTTTGCACAAGACAGGTAGAGGCAGCGCCTGGGCGCGGCGGCAGAGCGAGACATTTTTCACGCATGATCGGCTTGATTTTGGTCACCCATGGACGTCTCGCCGAGCAATTCGTCGAGGCAATGGAGCATGTCGTCGGTCCGCAGGATGCGATCGCCACCGTGTGCATCGGCCCCAATGACGACATGGAACAGCGCCGCGCGGAAATCTCGGGCGCAATCACCACGGTCGATCGGGGCGAAGGCGTAATCATCCTGACCGACCTGTTCGGCGGCACCCCGTCCAACCTTGCGATCTCGCTGCTCGACGCAGGACACACCGAAGTGATCGCCGGCATCAACTTGCCGATGCTGATCCGCCTGGCCGGCGCGCGCAAGTCGATGAACGTGGTCGAGGCGACCGAGGCCGCCAAGACCGCGGGGCGCAACTACATCACCATCGCCAGCGAATTGCTCGGCGCGGGCGAGGAGACGCTCGCTCAAAAGGCCAAGGGTTGACGCTGCATGGCAGGCTGCATTGTGGGCCACATGAGAGCATGGCGATGAGCGCGGTGTCGCGGAGCGTCACGATCGTCAACAAGCGCGGCTTGCACGCGCGCGCGAGCGCGAAGTTCGTCGGCGCGGTGGCGGCGCTCGATGGCAACCTCAAGGTGCGCGTCGTCAAGGATGGGGCAAGCGCGGCGGGCGGCTCGATCCTTGGGCTGATGATGCTGGGGGCAGCGAAAGGTAATGTGGTCGAGGTGATCGTCGAGGGCGATGGCGCGAGCGAGGTGCTCGACCAACTGGTCGCGTTGATCGAAGGCGGATTTGGCGAGGATTAGGCCTCCCGCAGAAGCCGCCGTTGACGCCGCCGTTGACAGGAGCACTCGAGCCCGCTCACAGGCGAGCGCCTGATGCACAGGCACATTTCCGGCTTTTCGAACCCGTCGGTCAAGCACTGGCGCTCACTGCGCGACAAGAAGCAGCGCCGGCGCGCGGGCGAGTTCCTGGTCGAGGGGCTGCGGCTGCTCGAAGATGCCCGTGCGAGCGGGCGGATTGCGCGCACGCTGATCCGCGCCGAGGGGCGCGAGCATCCCCCACTCCTTGCGCGGCTTGAGGAGGCGGTTGGCGCGAGCGGCGGCGAGATCGTCACCACGACGCCTGAGATCCTCTCCAAGATCACCGGCAAGTCCAACGCGCAAAGCGTGGTCGGCGTGTTCGACGAATGGGAAACGGGGCTCGGTGCGATCGACCGCGAAGCAGCGCCGATCTGGCTGGTGGCGCAGGAGCTGCGCGATCCGGGCAATCTGGGCACGATCCTGCGCACCGGCGATGCGGTGGGCGCGGGCGGGCTGATCCTGATCGACGACTGCGCCGATCCGTTCAGCGCGGAGGCGGTGCGCGCGAGCATGGGAGCGCTGTTCACGCAAAGGGTTGCCCGCGCGCGGTGGGAGGAATTCATCGCGTGGCTGCGCGGCGGGAGCGGCCAATTGGTGGCAGCGTCCTTGCGCGATGCGGTGCCCTATCGCCAAGCGGCCTATGCGGCGCCGTGCTTCATCCTCATCGGCAACGAATCGCAAGGTCTGCCCGAGGCATATGAGGTCGAGTGCGATCTGCGGGTGACGCTGCCGATGCGCGGCCGGGCGGATTCGCTCAACGCGGCAATGGCTGGCGCGGTGCTGGCCTATGAGGTGCTGGCGCGGCTGGAGGCCTAGCTAGCGACAGGTTATTTGAGCGCGGCATTTCGGTCCGCTGCTTCGTCATGATCCGATGTGGGGATCGACTTAGGGAGGCTCGGAACCGCTTCGATCTTCGGGATTACATCAATCTCGCGCTTACCGATCTCGATTCCCTTTTCGCTCATCTTGCGTGCAGACACCAAGACTCGAGATTCAAAACTGCTGGTAAAGGTGTTGTAGCTACCTACGGCCCTATTCAAATGGGTGCCCATGTTTGCGAGATCACCCGTCGCCTTGGCAAGGCGATCATAAAGCTCGCTTCCGAGGCGACCTATTTCCTGAGCCTCTTTGGCAAGTTCGTCCTGCCGCCAGACCTGCGCGACCGTGCGCGCGAGGGCGACGAGATTGGTCGGGGTCGCGAGCAATACCCTGCGCTCGAACGCGAAATCCCACAAGCCAGGATCGGCCTCGAGCGCGGCCGTCACGAAGTGTTCGCCCGGGATGAACATGATCACGTAATCGGGCGCTTCTTCGAACTGGCTCTGATAGCTTTTCGCGCCGAGCGTCTGCACGTGATTGCGCATGCTCTTGGCGTGAAGCTCCATATGGCGGGCGCGCTCCTGGTCATCATCCGCCTCGAACGCGGCCTGGTAAGCGTTGAGCGAGACCTTGGAATCGACCACCAGCTTCTTTTGCCCGGGCACATTGATGATCGCATCGGGGCGCAGGCGGCCCTCTTCGGTGTCGATCGAATGCTCCATGATGAAATCGGTGTGCTGGGCAAGGCCGCATTGCTCAAGCAGGTTCTGCAAGGCCCGCTCGCCCCAGCGGCCGCGCGCCTTGGGGGCGTTGGTGAGCGAATTGCCGAGCCGCTGCGCTTCGCGCCGCACCTGTTCCTGGCCCTCGCGCATCGACTGGATCAGCCCGGTAAGCTGCCCGAACGCATCGACGCGCTGCTTCTCGAGCGTTTCGACCTGCTCCTCGTATTTCTTCAACCGCTCGCCAACCGGCGAGAGCAGCGCCTTGATCTTTTCCTCGCCGGTCGCCTCGGACTGGCGGAAGCGCGCCTCGGCCCGCTTGAGGAACTCGTCCTGATTGGCCTTGAGCACTTCGGCACCGGTCGCCCGGAACTCGCTCAGCAGCGCATCGCGCGCCTCGATCAGCGCGCGCTTCTGCTCAGCAAACGCCTTCTCGCGCTCTCCCGCCGAGGTTTCCGCCTGCGCCAGCCGTTCGGACAGCGCCATGCGCCTGGTGCGCTCTTCGGCAAGCTCGCGCTCCAGTTCGGGCGTGCGGGCCGCACGTTCGGACATGGTGGCAAGCTGCGTCATCGCATCGCGCAGCTGGCCATCGAGCTCCTTTGCATCGCTCTCGCGCGTCGCCAACCGCGCGCGCAGCTCTGCCAGCGGCCGCGAGGCGAAGAACCACCCCGCGAGGCCTCCGAGGACAAGGCCCGTAATCATGGCCGCGATCAGGAGAATCGGCTGTTCCATACCTTCTCATAGCAGGGAACAAAATGTGAACAACAGCGGTCTTGAGGATATCCCCGAAAAAGCGCCACCGTTGCGCAGCGCCCTAGGCCGACCGCCCGCCCGCAGGTGCCCCGCAGCAAAGCGGAGGGCTGACGCCGAGGACGAACGCGCGGATGCGCGTTCGCGGGACATCACGCCGCCTGGCGCAGCTTCTTGAGCTTCTTGAGCGCCATGCTGCGCTTCAGCCG
>DAITMG010000065.1:0-14205 GCA_036835265.1 Erythrobacter sp.
GCAGCAGGCGAGGGGCCAATATGCACCGCTTCGTCGGCCCGGCGCACGTGCAGCGCCTTGGCATCGGCATCGGAATAGACCGCGACGGTGGCGATCCCCATGCTGCGCGCGGTGCGCATGATGCGGCAGGCGATCTCGCCCCGGTTCGCGATGAGCAGCTTGGCGATCATTGTGCCGAAACCCCGGCAGTCGCCTCCGGCGCGCCAAGCGCCTCGCAGCGCTCGGGCGGCTCCATCGTGAAGCTGGTGTTCGTCACCTGCCAGCGCCCGTCCGTGGCCTTGGCAAAGCTCATCGAGTTGATCCCGCAATGGCTCGTCTCGCCCGCGACAAGGAAGCGATAGGGCCCCCAGACGTGCCCCATGCCGCCATCGATAAGCACAGCCTCATAGCGCATTACCTCGTCGATCACGATGGTGCGCGCCTCATGGCCCTTGAGGTAATCCGCGTTGGTGAGCACCCGCAAGGCCGGCTGCCCGTTGTCCATCCGGCTGTGAATGATGATCACGCCGTCGGGGTGCATCACGGGCCGCAGCGCCGATTTGTCCGGGCTGCGCAAGGCGGCAAAGAAGCCGTCAGCGGCGGCGGTGAGCGCGCCTGGGTCTGCCTCGTCGCGTTGGGCCGATGCAGGAGCGGCGACGAGCGCGGCGGCGATGATGAAGGTTGCTCTCATGAGCACTGGCTACGCGGTGCCCGGGCTGCCTTCAAGCCGGATCAGGCCGGAAATCGGCGATCCCCCAAGTGATCGGTTCGGCGGGGCGCTTTTCGCGGTTGAGCGCTGCGGAAAGGAAGGCGCGCATTCCATAGAGCGCTTTTTCGGAGCGCGGCACATAGGTGCGGTTGTTCCACGCCTCGGTCCCGCGCCTCGCAACCTTGCGCCCGATCGCGCCATAGATCCGCGCGGCCGAAAGCACCGCCCACCGGCTGCGGAACGGCAGGCGAGCTGCGCCCACGCGCGCGGCTGCCTCGTGCTTCTCGACCAGCGCGACGAGCCGCGCGGTCATCTCGGCAAGCTCGGCGCGGTGATGCGGCTTCGTATGCTGGCCGGGCTCGATATCCTGTTCGACCAGCCACTCCATCGGCAGATAGCAGCGCCCCGCGGCATCATCCTCGACGATGTCGCGCGCGATGTTGGAGAGCTGGAAGGCGAGCCCGAGGTCGCAGGCGCGATCGAGCGTGTCGGTGTCCTGCGGCGAGACCCCCATCACCACCGCCATCATCACGCCGACCGCGCCCGCGACATGGTAGCAATAGCGCAGCATGTCGGCCTCGGTGCGCGGGCGCCAGTCCTCGGCATCGAGCTGGAAGCCCGCGATCACGTCTTCGGCCATCTGCGGCGTGAGCCCGCATTCGTGCGCGACGATCCCCAGCGCATCGAACGCAGGGTCGCCGGTTTTCTGGCCGGCGAAGGCGAGCGCGGTCAGCCGGCGGATCAGCGCGAGACGGGCAGCGAGGTCGGACTGTTCGCCCAGCTCGCCGCCCAGCACCTGGTTGTCGGCAATGTCGTCGCAGCGGCGGCACCAGGCATAGAGCAGCCAGGCACGCTCGCGGGTCTGCGGATCGAACAGGCGCGCGGCGGCCGAAAAACTCTGCGAGCCGTGCTTGATCGTCAGCCGCGCATGATCGACCAGCGCCGCGCGGGTCGCGGGATCGTGCCGCAGGTCAGACATCGGGCGCGCGCTCGCCGGTTGGGGTGGCGCAGGAGGGGCACATCACGCCTCGCCTCACAAGTCTTCGGCCTTCATGCGGAAGATCGGGGTGTGGGGCTCATAGACCGTCATTGCTTCCAGCAGGTCGGGCAGCGTCTCGGCATGGATCAGGATGCGCGAATGGACCGGGCGCACAAAGCCGACCTCGATCATGCGGGCGTTGAAGGCGATGAGGTCATCGTAGAAGCCGAAAGCGTTGAGCAGGCCGACCGGGTCGGTATGATAGCCCAATTGCGCCCAACTCAGCGCCTCCCACAATTCGTCCATCGTGCCCACGCCGCCGGGCAGGGTGACGAAACCGTCGGAGAGGTCGGTGAATTTCTGCTTGCGCTCGTGCATGCCCGAGACGGAGATGAGCTCGTCGCATTCGTGATTGGCGACTTCGGCTCGCACGAGGCTTTCAGGGATGATCCCGATGACCTCGCCGCCTGCATCCTTGGCGCCCTTGGCGACCGCGCCCATCAGCCCGAGCCGCCCGCCGCCATAGACGACGCCGATGCCGCGCCCAGCGAGCTCGGCGCCAACCTCGTAGGCAAGCGCAAGATAACGCGGATCGGCGGGCGAGGCAGAGCCGCAATAGACGGCAAGGCGCTTCATTAAGCTTCCCCTGTAACAAGAGGAGCACCAGCCGCAGGCTGAAGCAGAGGCACCATCAATTCTTCCAATCTCTCATCACGATGTTCTGGATCGCCGCGCTGGCGACCGGGCCGATCCATCCGTGTGCCAATGCTGCCAAGCGACGAAAAACACAAACGCGGCAAACCCGCTTTGCAGTACCAAGGGATAGAAAAAAGCATCGTAGCCAAGCGCCAGCGTGTAGCCGTTCACCGCAACATTGGAAGCCATGATGGCAGCGCCGAGCGCGATACCCCAGCGCTCGCGCACCCATATCAGCCCCGCCGCCAACGGATCGAGGAATGTGAGGCTGGTCCAATAGATGTTCCAGCCAAGCGGCCTGAAATCATAGGGTAGCCATCCCAGATTGATGAGGTCGAGCGTATGGGTGATCGTCCCGATCAGGAAGCCGATCGTCCAGACGATTTTTGTGATCACGGCACCTGCCCCTCTTTCAAAAAGCGCGGTTCGGCAAAGCCAACGATCGGATTTACGCGTCGACCTTTGCAAGATCCTCCAGCATCAGCCCCGCGGTCGCCTTGCCGCTGCCGACGACGCCGGGAATGCCGGCGCCCGGATGCGTGCCCGCGCCCACGAGGTAGAAGTTCTTGATCACATCATCGCGGTTGTGGCCGCGCAGATAGGCGCTCTGCCACAGCACCGGCTCGAGGCTGAAGGCGCTGCCCATGTGGGCCGAGAGATCCTGCTTGAAGTCCTTGGGCGCATAGCTGAACTTGGTGATGATGCGCTCGTGGATATCAGGGATCAGGCGTCGGCCGATCTCGTCGAGGATCATCTTCTCGAGCCGCGGGCCTTCGACGTCCCAATCGATCGGCATCTTGCCCATGTGCGCGACCGGCACGAGCGCGTAGAACGTGCTCTTGCCCGGCGGCGCCATCGAGGGATCGGTCACGGTCGGGTGGTGCAGGTAGATCGCGAAATCCTCAGGCAGGACGCCGTTCTTGTAGATGTCGTCGAGCAGGCCTTTATAGCGATTGGCGAACAGGATCATGTGGTGCGCGATCCCCGGCCAGGTGCCCTCGAGCCCGAAATGGACGACGAACAGCGAGGGGCTGTAGCTCTTGCGGCCAAGGCTCTTGGCCATCTTTGCCCCGCGCTGCGAGCCTGACAGCAGATCCTTGTAGGAATGCATGATATCGCCGTTCGAGGCGACCGCGTCGAACCGCTCGCGCCAGCCCGATTTCGTCTCGACCTCGGTCGCGCGCGTGCCCATCGTGTGGACCTGGACGACCGGATCGCCCACCCGCATCACGCCGCCCAGCCGCTCGAAATGGCGCACCATCCCCGCGATCAGCCGGTTGGTCCCGCCGCGCGCCCACCACACCCCGCCGTCCTTCTCCAGCTTGTGGATCAACGCATAGATCGACGAGGTTTTCATCGGGTTGCCGCCGACCAGCAGCGAGTGGAAGCTGAAGGCCTCGCGCAGCTTGGGGTGCTCGATATAGCTCGACACCATCGAATAGACCGAGCGCCAGGCCTGTTCCTTGACCAGCGCAGGCGCGGCCTTGAGCATCGTCTTGAAATCGAGAAACGGGGTGTGGCCCAGCTTGACGTAGCCTTCCTCGTAAACACGCTGCGAATATTCGAGGAAGCGGGCATAGCCGACGACGTCATCGGGATTGAGCTTGGCGATCTCGGAGTTCAGTTGCTCCTCGTCGTTGGAATATTCGAAATTGGTGCCGTCGGGCCAGTTGAGCCGGTAAAACGGCATGACGCGCATCAATTCGACATCCTCGGCGATGTCGTGGCCGGTGAGCGCCCAGAGCTCTTCCAGGCAAGGCGGATCGGTGATCACGGTGGGGCCGGCATCGAAAGTGAAGCCGTCCTTTTCCCAGTAGTAGGCGCGCCCGCCCGGCTTGTCGCGCGCTTCGATGACGGTGGTCGCGATGCCCGCCGATTGCAGCCGCATCGCGAGCGCCATCCCGCCAAAGCCCGCCCCGATGACACAGGCGCGCTTGCCTTCGTAGCGTTTGGCAAGGCGCGGATCGATGCCTTTCACAATCGGCCTTTTAGGGGTGCCCAGATCGAATTTCGCATCCGCGTTCATGCCGTCTTCTCCGTCTTCAATTCAGGGTTGGCCTCAAGTTTGCCAAGCGCATCGGTTGAGGCGCCGCGCTCGATTTTCAAGGGCTCACCCTCGCCGAATATCGCCGCGATCGCGCGCGTGATAGATACGGGGGGCTTGCCCCACAGGACGCGCACCTGGTCGCGCAGCGGGGAGCGCGCGGCGTAGAACCGTTCGATCAGGCCCTGGCCAAGGCCATAGAACCGCTGGAACACATCAACCCGGCGATCGGGCTCGGCGGCGAGGAACAGGAAGCGCGCGAGCATCCGGTAATAGGCGGTGCGCCGCCAGTGGCGCCTTGCGCGCGATTCCATCAGCGCGGCCATCTGCGGCCCGGCCAGATCCGCCTCGCGCGCGATCGTCAGCGCGTTTTCGACCGCGAGCGGGATCGTGTAGCTGGTGAGCGGGTGAGTGAACCCGCCGCGCGCCCCGGCGATGGCAACCCCGGGAATGCGCACCTCGTCGAGATAGGCGTTGAAATCGCCCCCGGTCAGCACCGGCAGGAGCCCTGCCTCATGGCCGACCGGCGTGCCATTGGTCCAGCCATGGCGGTGACAATACTGGTCAATCCGGCCCGACAGCGCCGAGCGATCGAGCTTGGCATCATCGGCATAGTAGGTGTCCTCGACGAAGACATCGTGCGCGCCGAGCGGCAGGACATAGACGAACCGATAGGCCGCGCCGTTGCCGTGCGGCGCAAGCTGGTCGACATCGCCGTCCATGATTACCGGGCGCTCGATCCCGTGGGGCTCGTCCAGGCGGATATGGCGGCCCATGAAGACCTGCCAGCCGCCGTTCAAATGGCGGCTGGGCGCAAAGCTGCGGCAATCGACCACCACGCGCGCATTGAGTCTGGTGCCATCCTCGAGCTCGACGCCGCGCGCATCGAGCGCGGCCGCGCGCCGCCCGAGCATGAGCGCGCTTGGCGGCAACATCCGTGCCAGCCCCTCGTGGAAATCGGCCGAGGTCAGCGAGTGATAGGCGGTCTGGAGCGTGCGCTTGAGCTTGGGGAAGCGAACATCATAGCCCTTGTCCCAGCAGGTCTGGCGAAAGTCCTGCATCAGCGCGGTGCCCTCGGGCGTAAGATCGCTCGCAAACCAGCTCCAGCGGTGATTGCCGCCGATCGTGCGCCCTGCCTCGATCAGCGCAATGCGAAACTCGGGCCGCGCCCGGTGCAGCGCGAGCGCGATCAGCCCGCCTGCAAGGCCTCCGCCGACAATGGCTGCATCGAGTGTGGATTCGCTCATCTGTGACAATGCCCTAGGGCACAGGGGGGCGCTGGGCAATGATCCAGCCGCGCAGGTCGCAACACCGCGCAAGTGTCTTGCAGAAGACAGAAACGAAAGCCGGGCCCACCCGTAGATAAGGCAACTCTGTTTGTCCAAACCAAGGCTGTTGCATGATTATCCGACCTGGAGCCCTGCGCTCCTACAAGCGTTTCCCTGCCGCGTTCACCCTCAACGCGGGCGTCATCGCGCTCGCGCTCGGGGCCAGCCCGGCCTGCCTCAAGGCCGCGCCGCAGGAGGTGGGCCCGCCCGAGCCGCTCAAGGAGATCCCTGCCGAGGAGATCCCCGCCGAAGAGATGCCTTCCGCTGATGGCCTTCCCGATATCGAGGACAGCGTGTTTGCCGGTGATTTCCTCGCCGCGGGGGTCGGCGTCGTGATTGCCCCGAGCTATGTCGGGTCAGATGATTATCAGATCGTGCCGGTGCCGGTGCTGCAGGGGAGTGTTGGCGGGATCGGCATCAATCCTCGCCCGGCGGGCGTGGCGCTCAATGTCGTCCCCGATCGGGATCAGCGCGTCTCGCTTCAGGCGGGGCCTGCATTCAGACTCAACTTCAACCGCGCGGTTGACCCTCGCGACGAGCTGGTCGACGCCTTTCCCCGGCGCGATATCGCGGTCGAGCTCGGGCCGACGATCGGCGTCGGCATCGACGGTGTGCTTCATTCGGTCGACAGTTTCACGCTCACCGCCGATGTCCTGTGGGATGTTGCGGGCGCGCATGACGGGCTCTCGGTGCGCGGCAGCGCGACCTATTTCACCCCGGTCAGCCGCGGCGCGGCGGTGACGCTGTCGGCGCACACCACCTGGATCGATGAAAGCTATGCCGACTACTATTACACCGTCGATCCCGCGCTTGCCCCCGGCACCCCGCTGCCCGCGTTCAAGGCCGATGCGGGCTTCCAGGGGGCGGGGTTGACGAGCCTCGTTGTCGTCGATCTCGATGGCGATCTGCTCAATGGCGGGCTCGCGCTGTTCGGCGTCGTCAATTACACCCGCCTGATGGGCGATGCGGCGGAGTCGCGCTTCACCAGCATCGCCGGGAGCGCCGATCAGGTCTTCGGCGGGCTGGGCATCGGCTACACCTTCTGAGCGGTGCTGCGGGATCGAGTGCGCATCTGCGATAATTCTTGAATCCGCAAGCCAAGCTGTGATCTAGCTCTCGATCGCGCCCCGGCATTCGCGCGGGCGCGTTTTGTGATCGGCGATCCGTGCGCCGGGCTTGCCGCGCGCTGAAGGCAGGGGGAATAACGATGAAACTGGCATTGTCGCTGGCCTTCATGGCCGTGTTCACGACCATGAACACGGGGGGTGCGCTCGCAGCGCCGGCAGCGGCCGAAGCGGACCGGGGCGAGGGCACCGGGCGCGAAATCGCCAGCGCGGAGGTCCCAGCGTTCGAGCTGTCGCCCGGCGCCTCCGCAGCGCCCGCGCCGCTGGGGCCGAGCGATCAGGGTGAGGCGCAGGGACAGGACGAGCCTCAGGTCCCGGCTCCCCGCCCGTTCGCGATGCAAAAGCCCGTGTTCGACGACACCTGGGTCTCGCTTGGCATCGGGCTCGGGGTCGTGCCGAGCTATGCGGGATCGGACGATTACCAGGCCTTCCCGCTCCCACTGATCGCCGGGCGCGTCGGCGGGGTCGGGATCAGCCCCAACGGGCCGGGCTTCGTGCTCGATGTCTTCTCGCCCGCGCCCACCTTCGGGCCGCGCAAGACCACCTTCAGCGCCGGCCCTGCGTTGCGCGTGCGGGCCGACCGGGCGCAGCAGATCGGCGACGAGGTGGTCGATCGGCTCGAGAAGCTCAATCTTGCCTTCGAGGTCGGCGGCAATGTCGGCGTCTCGTTCCCCGGCGTCTTCACCGCGCGCGACTCGCTGACGCTTGGAGCGCAGGTGCGCTGGGATGTGGCTGGCGCGCATGATGGCATGGTGATCGAGCCCCAGATCGGCTATCGGCGCACTTTCGGCACTGGGATCATCTTCCAGACGCAGGCCGGTTTCCAGCTCGTCGATAACAGTTTTGCCGAATATTATTTCAGCGTAACCCCTGCGCAGAGCGCGGCGAGCGGCCTGCCGCAATTCGACGCCAAAGGCGGGCTCAATTCGCTAGGCTCGCTGACGATCCTCAATTTCGACCTCGACGCAAATGTGCTCAACGGCGGGCTCAGCATCTACACGGTGCTCGGCTATTCGCGGCTGGTGGGCGATGGGAAGAGCACCCCCTTCACCGACCTGCGCGGCAATCCCAACCAGTTTCTGGGCGGGGTGGGGCTGGCCTACACCTTCTGATCGACGAATGGCTTTGGCAGACCCGGCTGCGCCGTTGGTCTTGCAATCCGGGCCGCTTGCCTAAAATCGATTGTCGGGGCTCGCGCCACGATCAAAGAAGCGCGCATGACCCTGAGCAGCAGAATCCTCCTCGCCGGCATCGCCTCCCTGTGTCTCGTCGCTTGCGGCAATGACGATCCGCCCCCGCCGGTGGGCGGACCGGGGCCTGCGCCCACCCCTTCACCGACCCCGACCCCGACGCCCACGCCCACGCCCACACCCACGCCCACTCCGGGCATCGTCACGCTCGATTTCGATTTTGGCGAGGTGGGCGATGAATGGACGAGCGATATCGCTGAATGGGGCTTCTCGCGCGAACAGGTGATGTTCGAGGCCGAGGTCGAGCCCGTGCCGGACAATGAGGGTGTCACCGGCCTCAAGCTTGCGGGCACCAACCGCTCGGACGATCTCGCCATGTTCACCTGGCGCCGCATTGAGGATCTTGAGCCCGATCAGGCCTATCGCATCGAGGTCGAACTCGACATCGCCTCCAACGTGCCCGAGGGCTGCGCCGGCGTGGGCGGGGCGCCGGGCGAATCGGTTTATATCAAGGCAGGGGCGAGCGCGGTCGAACCCGAGGTCGATCAGGCCCAGCAGCTGCTCAATCTCGACAAGGGCAACCAGTCGCAGGGCGGCGATGATGCCGTGGTGATCGGCGATCTGGCCGTGCCAGGCCTCACCGATTGCGGCCTTGAAGGACCGTTCGCGCTCGACACGCTGACCACCGAGCCTGACACCGCACCGATCGTCACGAGCGATGAAAACGGCAATCTGTGGTTGATCGTGCTTTCGGATTCGGGGTTCGAATCGCGCTCGATCTGGTATCTTATCGAAGCCCGCTTCACGCTGACGGCGCAGGACTAGGTCACGCCGCCTTCATTGCGGCAAGATCATCGCGCGCCGCGATCGCCTTGGCGGTGTAGGCCCGCGCCGTTTCGGCCAGCTTGCGGCCGAGATGCCAGTCGAGGATCTGCATCCCGTCCGGGATCGGCGGCACCAGCAGCGCATCAGCCTGCGCGAGGCTTGCCTCGACGCTCCCCTCGCTCGCGACCACCATCGAGCGCGACATGATCTCGACGAGGCTCGGAAAGCTGCGCTCGGGCTTGCGCCGCAGCATGATGTCGCGCGCGAGCTGGCCCGGGCTGCGCACGTCGTCATAGGTTGCATCGATCCGCCACTGTGCGCCTGCATCGGCGCGCAGCGCGACGACGACATTGGGCCCCGCCTTCAATTCGCGCATGATCCTGACCGGAATGTTGTCGAGCACGCCCCCGTCGATCAGGATATCGCCATCAGCGGTGATCAGCGGCGGGAGGATCGTGGGCAGCGAACCCGAGGCGCGCACCGCTTCCCACAGGGCCCCGCGGGTGTGGACATGGATCCCGTTGGTCGAGAGATTGGTCGAGACGGCGAAGAAATTGTAAGGCAGATCGGCGATGTCCGTGGTGCCATAGCGGTCGCGCAGCTGGGCATCGAACACGCGCGGATCGAGCAGCGAGTGGACCGGGATGGTGACCCGCTTCATCGCCTTGTTGGCGATGAACATCTCGTGCATCTGGTCGAGCGTCTCCTCGGCCGTCAGCCCTTGCGCAAGCGCGCCCGCCATCGCCGCGCCCGCGCTGGTGCCACCGTAATAATCGATCGGGATGCCGTTCTCGAGCAGCGCCTGCATGACGCCGATATGCGCGCAGCCGAGCGCCCCCCCGCCCGCGAGCACGACCCCGTTCGCCCGGCCCGCCATGAACCGCGCGACCCGGTCGAACGCGCTCTCGGCATCGAGCGGCACGTGGTTGTGAAGCTTGACATGGCGCCCCTCAAGCCAGCGCCCGGCGCCCGCGATTGCGTCCGCCTGGCGCTCGCGCCACAGCACGATCGTGCGATTGGCGGGCTGGAAGATCGGCAGCGCATAGGTTTCCAGCTCGCTCGGCGCAGGGTCTGCGCCCTTGAGCGGCGCGATCAGCAGCGCATCATCGGCATTCCTAGCGATCGCCCGGTTCCAGCCATCGTTCCCGCTCGCGCGCAGCAGCACGCGCCCGGCGCTGTGTTCGAGCTCGGCGATCCAGCGGCCAAACCCTGCATCCTCGGGACACAGCCCCGCAGGCATATCCGCCTCGCGCACCAGCCGCGGGGCATCGTATTTGGCAAGGCTGCGCTCGAGCCGCTCGGCAAAGCCCTCGGGGATGGCTGCATTGCCTGCGGGCAGCAGCGCGATCACCCGGCCGGGCTTGGCCCCGATCGCAGCGGCAGAAGCGGTGGTCGCAGCGAGCCGGCGGGCGACCGCTGCAAGGATGCTCTCGGTGATCTCGCGGTGCTCGGCAACCACGCTGTCATAGGCCTCGCGGGTGAGCGCGAAGACCTCGCCATCACGGGTCGCGCGGACATCGGCGGTGCGCGTTCCGCCCGAAAAGAAGGCGAGCTCGCCGACCGGCTCGCCCGCCTCGATCTCGGCGACGATCCGCCCGTCAGGCAGTTGCACCTGGAAGCGCCCCGCGGTGACGATGTAAAGCGCATCGGCCTCGTCGCCATAGCGCACGAGCAATTCGCCGCCCCTGATCGGGCGCGTCTCGGCGGCCGCTGCAAGGCTCTCGAGCGCGGCCGGGGAAAGACTGGCAAAGGCCTGCACCCGCTTCAACGGCACCGACATGGTGGTGTGTCTCTCCAAAGGCTTCGCGACGAGCCTTTAGCCAAGAACAACGGGAGATAGAATGGGTTTTGAGAGTGGCGCGGGAAGAGTTCCGCGCCGCGATCATTCTTGCCGGATATGCGCGAGGAACCGGCCGACCTTTTCCTTCATGATCACCGCCTGCTCGTGCAGATCGTTCGACGAGGTCAGCATCTGGCTTGCCGCAGCGCCCGCCTGGATCGCGGCTTCGCGCAGCTTGCCGGTCGTCTCGGAAACCTCGCCTGCGCTGTTGGCGGCAAGATCGATGCTCACCGCCAGCTCCTTGCCCGCAACCGATTGTTCATCGACAGCGCTCGCGATCGAGGTCGCCGCCATTTCGAGCTCGCGGATCTGGTCGCGGATCGCGCGCAGCTGGGCGATGCTCTCATCTGATTGCTGCTGCATCTGCGAGATGCTGGTCGCAACATCGCCCGTGGCGTTGCTCGTCTGGCTCGCCAGCTCCTTCACCTCCGAAGCGACCACCGCAAAGCCGCGCCCGGTCTCGCCGCCGCGTGCGGCCTCGATCGAGGCGTTGAGCGCCAGCAGATTGGTGCGCCCTGCAATCGTGTCGATCAGCTCGGCGATCTTGCCGATGTTCCCGGCCTTGAGCGAGAGCGCCGAGACGGTTTCGTCGGTGCCCGATGCCGCTTCGTTGGTGGTGCGCGCAAGTTCGGCCGAGCTTGCCGCCTGGCGGCTGATCTCTTCGATCGAGAGCGCGAACTGGTCCGAGGCGGCGGCCGCTGCCGTGGTGCCCTTGGCGACCTGCTCCATCGCTTCTGAAAGTTCGCTGATCTGGGTGACGGCGCCGTCGGCCGAATTGGCCATGATCTTGGCGGACGAGGTCAGCTGCTGGGCTGCGGCGGCCACCCCGGCGGCGACATCGGCGATGCTGGCCTCAAGCTCGCTGGCGAGATCGAGCAGCTCCTGCTTGCGCCGGGCGGCCACCTCCTTGCGCTCGGCCTCGGCCCGCTGACGCTCGAGAAACATCTCGTCCATCTTGGTCCCGGCCTTGACCAGGAACCGGATCGTGCGCGCGAACTTGCCGATCTCGTCGCGCCGCGCAATGCCCGGCAGGGTCACATCGCGCGCGCCATTGGCGACCCGCTCGGTCTCGCCCACGAGCTTGGTCAGCGGGGTGAGGAAATCGCGCCCCATTGCATTGGCCGCAATCGAGACGAAGGCGATTCCGCCAAGGCAGACGAGTGCGACCAGGATGCTCGCCGCGATCGCCCAGCCGCCCCCGATGAGCGCAAGGCAGCCCGAGACCAGCGCCGCGGCAAAGATCGCCTTGAGCACGCGGTGATACATCGCGAATTTCTCGGCGATCGGCATGTCGTTGATGCGACGGGCAAAATCGTTGGCCTCGATCGTCTCTTCAGCCAGCCCGAGCTCGATCCCCTCGATCTCCTCGCGCAGACCGATAGCCGCGCCCTTGGCGTTCAAGGGCTGCTGTTCGAGTTCCGGAAACGTGGTCTGCGCGTTCATCCTCAGGCTCCCATTGGCGCGCCGGGAATAAGCCAAGAGGTTTAGGCAATGGTTAACGCTTTGCCAATCGCGTGCCCCGTCACGCGCGGATCGCCCCCTTGTCGAAGCGATCGCTGGCCATGCGCTTCCATTGCCGCTATCATCGCGGCCATCCCCGGGGAGGCAGCTTCGCCATCTGGCCTTGGCACAGATGGACCAACGGAAAGCCTGAGAGGTGTGGGTAGGCTCCGCACGACCCGTTGAACCTGAACCGATTAGCATCGGCGGAGGGAGTGGGCTGGTCGTTTGCAACGCCGCAACGCCGCAGGTCCGCTGTCCCGCCCGTGAGGAGAGCGTTAGATGGCCGATATCAATTCACCGGTAGAGATTGGCGTCACCACCGGGCCGATCCGCGGCAGCCGCAAGATCCATGTGGCTGCGCGCACCGGATCGGGCGTGCGCGTGGCAATGCGCGAGATCGACCTTGCCGGCGGGGAGCCGCCGGTGCGGGTCTACGACACCTCCGGGCCCTACACCGATCCCGGCGCGCTGATCGACATCAACGCCGGGCTGCCCGCGCTGCGGCGCGAATGGATCACGGCGCGCGGCGATGTCGAGGACTATGAGGGACGCGAAATCAAGCCCGAGGATAACGGCCAGCTCGGCCCCGATCGTTCGGGCGGCGTTCCGCAATATCCGGGTGCGATCAACCGGCCGCTGCGTGCCAAGCCGGGGATGAACGTCTCCCAGATGCACTACGCCCGGCAAGGCATCATCACCCCCGAGATGGAATATGTCGCCGAGCGCGAGAATCTCGGGCGCGAAATCGCCAGGGATCTGGTGCGCGATGGCGAGGCCTGGGGCGCCGAGATCCCCGATGTCATCACGCCCGAATTCGTCCGCGACGAAGTGGCGCGCGGGCGCGCGATCATCCCTGTCAACATCAACCACCCCGAATCAGAGCCGATGGCGATCGGGCGCAATTTCCTCGTCAAGATCAACGCCAATATCGGCAATTCCGCGGTCGCCAGCGATGTCGCGCAGGAAGTCGACAAGATGGTCTGGGCAACGCGCTGGGGCGCCGACACGATCATGGACCTCTCGACGGGCCGCAACATTCACGACACGCGCGAATGGATCATCCGCAATTCGCCCGTGCCGGTGGGCACGGTGCCGATCTATCAGGCGCTCGAGAAGGTCGGCGGGGTGGCCGAGGAGCTGACCTGGGAAGTCTTCCGCGACACGCTGATCGAACAGGCCGAGCAGGGGGTCGACTATTTCACCATCCATGCCGGGGTGCGCCTGCCTTACGTGCCGCTGGCCGCCAAGCGCGTCACCGGGATCGTCAGCCGCGGCGGCTCGATCATGGCAAAATGGTGCCTCGCGCACCACAAGGAGAGCTTCCTCTACGAGCATTTCGACGAGATCACCGAGATCATGAAGGCCTATGACATCGCCTATTCGCTGGGCGATGGCCTGCGCCCCGGCTCGATCGCGGATGCCAACGACGAGGCGCAGTTCGCCGAGCTCTACACGCTGGGCGAGCTCACCAAGCGCGCCTGGGAGCAGGACGTGCAGGTGATGATCGAGGGCCCCGGCCACGTGCCCATGCACAAGATCAAGGAGAACATGGACAAGCAGCTCGCCGCCTGCGGCGAGGCGCCGTTCTACACGCTCGGCCCGCTCGTCACCGATATCGCGCCCGGCTATGACCACATCACCAGCGGCATCGGTGCAGCGATGATCGGATGGTTCGGCACCGCGATGCTGTGCTACGTCACCCCCAAGGAGCATCTCGGCCTGCCCGACCGCGACGACGTCAAGGTCGGCGTCATCACCTACAAGCTCGCCGCCCACGCCGCCGATCTCGCCAAGGGCCACCCGGCCGCGAAAGTGCGCGACGATGCGTTGTCCAAGGCGCGGTTCGAGTTCCGCTGGCGCGACCAGTTCAACCTGAGCCTCGATCCCGACACGGCCGAGCAATATCACGACCAGACCTTGCCAGCCGAAGGCGCCAAGTCTGCTCATTTCTGCTCGATGTGCGGGCCCAAGTTCTGCTCGATGAAGAT
>DAITMG010000066.1:0-14122 GCA_036835265.1 Erythrobacter sp.
ATGTGGTGATGGACGGGTTCGATCTGGGCATCGGCATCCTGTTCCCGACCTTCCGGGTGGGCAAGGGTCGCAATCGCGCAATGAATTCGATCGCGCCGGTGTGGGACGGCAACGAGACATGGCTGGTGCTGGGCGGCGGCGGGCTGTTTGCTGCCTTCCCGCTCGCTTATGCCGTGATCCTGCCGGCGACCTATCCGCTGATCATCGCGATGCTGCTCGGCCTCGTGTTTCGCGGCGTGGCGTTCGAATTCCGCTGGCGCGATCCGGCGCATCAGAGCTTCTGGGACGCAGCGTTCTTCGGCGGATCGGTGGTCGCGGCGATGTCGCAGGGGATGATCCTTGGCGCGCTGTTGCAGGGGATCGAGGTGGAGGGGCGCGCCTATGCCGGGAGCTGGTGGGATTGGCTCACGCCCTACACCTTCCTCACCGGGGTGGGCACGGTCGCGGGCTATGCCTTGCTGGGGAGCACCTGGCTGATCTGGAAGCTCGATGGCGGGGTGCAGAACCATGCCCGCTATGTCGCCTTTCGCGCCGCGATCGCCACGATCGTGCTGATGGGCGCGGTCAGCCTCTACAACATCAGCCTCAATCCCACCTATGCCGAACATTGGCTTACTGCGCCGCAGATCTATTGGGTGGCGCCGGTGCCGATCATCACCGCTCTGGTCGCCCTGGCGCTGATCCGCGCGATCCGGGGGACCGGTGATTCCTCGCCGTTCTGGCTGGGGATCGCGCTGTTCTTCCTCGGGATGAGCGGGCTCGGCGTGACGATCTGGCCCTATGTCATCCCTCCCGGGGTGACGATCTGGGATGCCGCCGCACCCGAGCGCAGCCAGATCTTCATGCTGATCGGTGTCGGGCTGACGATGCCGCTGATCATCGGCTACACCATCTGGGCCTATTGGGTGTTTCGCGGCAAGGTGGGCGAGGAGGGGTATCACTGATGCCCCCGGGGAACCCACGCGAACCGCGGCCGAAAGCCGAACCGACGGGACAGGCATGATGCTGGCGCCGCCCGAGCGAGAACCCGAACCGCCGCTGTGGCAGCGATTGTTGTGGATGGCGGCGATCTGGGCAGCCAGCGTCGCCGTGCTGGGGGCTGTGGCTTACGTCATTCGCCTCTGGATCAAGCCCTAGAAGGAACCCGATGATGACCCCTCCCATGCGCCGCTCGTTGCTGGCGACCCTGTCGATCATCGGCCTGCTTTCCGGCTCCGCTTGCAGTCAACCGGCGGCGGCGCCCGCGCCCGCGCCCCAACCCGAACAGGCGTTCATCGACCAGGCCAACGCGCTGGCTGACGATCACCAGGCGAGCTTGCAGAAGGCGCTTATGGAGGCGATGGGGCAGGTCGGGCCGGTGGGCGCGATCGGGGTCTGCCAATCGACCGCGCCTGCGATCGCCGCGCAACTGTCCGAGATAAGCGGCCTGCAGGTGAGCCGCATCGCCAGCCGCAACCGCAATCCCGGCAATGCGGTGCCTGCCGAGTTGGCCGAGCTTTACCGCGAGCTCGAAGCTCAACCGATGAGCAATGGCAAACCACGCTTCCTCGCCGCCAGAGTGGCGGACAGGGACGTGTTCCTGCGCGCCATTCCGATGCAGGATCAACCTTGCGCGGCCTGCCATGGGACCGCCATCGCACCCGAGGTAACGAACGCCATCGCTGCAGCCTACCCACAGGACAAGGCCACGGGCTATGCTGCAGGAGAGCTGCGCGGTGCCTTCCTGGTCAGCCGGCCCGCGCAATAGGCAGGGCTCGCGTCGTCGATCAGCTCGATATTGGCATACCCCCTGGCACACGGCAGGCATGCGATCGGCACTGCGTGCGAATCCGCTGGGGGCGATTACCTAGTTAAAGTCCCCAAGTGCGATGGTTAACCGATGGTGAGACATCGCGCCCTAGATCGCTCCGGCCGAACTCCTCTCAGCAGCCGGGACCAGCGATGCGCATTCTCTTCTATCTGCCCGTGGTCACGCCCTGGTGGTTTGCCAACATCCTCGTCCCGCTGATCGAGAAGCTGGCCGGCGAGCACGCAATCGAAGTGCTCGCGCCGCTGCCCTGGCGCGGGACCGGCATCGGCCAGCAAGAAGTGGACCTGTGCGCTCACCTGCCGCACGTCCGCTGGCATCTGGTGCAAGACGCGGCGCATCCCAGCTTGCGGACCGATCCGCCGCAGCGCGATGCGATCGTCTCCTTCGTCGCCTCGCTCAAGCCCGATTACGTGCTGTGCCGGTCAGCCGATCTGCGCACGACCGAGCTGTTTCCGGGCGTCGTGCGGCATCTGACCGAGGGCGCGGCCGATCCGCTGGTGCTGGCGCCCAGCGCGATCCATTTTACCGCCAGCCCGTTCGATCACGGGGTGCTGCCCCCGCTTGATGGCGCGCAGATCGCTGAGCTTGACCGGCTGATCGAGCCCCACTGGGAAGCGCTCGCCGCATCGGTGCAATTCGAGGAGGCCGAGCGCCGGCGCTTTCGCGAATGGGCGGGCCTGCCCGATGATCGGCCCGTGCTGTGCCTCCCGCTTGAATACGAGCACGAGGAGAACTTCTTCACGATCCACCGGATCGGGGCACGGCCCAACGCGGCCATGGTCGAGGAACTCCTCGGGCAGCTTGGCGAGCACGTGTTTCTCGCGCTGACGAACCATCCGCTCAACGAGGCGCATGTCGACAACACGGCGCTGCGCAACCTCGCGCTCGCGTATCCTTCGCGCATGCGCCTGCTGCCGCCGGACAATCCGCTTTGCGCGAGGACGACCTGGCGGCTGCTGCGCGAGGTGGACGGCGTGATCCTGGGCGATTCCAAGGTGTTCTCGGTGGCCGGGTTGATCGGCACCCCGATCCTGCGCCGGACCCGCTTCAAGACAGGCGACTGGCTGAACGCCGCTGATGATATCACAGCCTTCGCCAGCGACATCGCGCAAGGCAGCGCGGCGACGCCCGATCGTGCCCGCGCGAGGACATGGTTCGCGTTTCATGTCGCCAACAACCTGCTCTGGTCGAAGGCACCCGACCTCACAGCCCCGGAGATCATCGCGCATCTCGATCGCCCGGTCGATCCCGCGCGTTGGGAGCGCAAATCCGAAGCGTTTGCGCAAATGCGGACCATGGAGCCCGCATGAACGCGCTCACCGCCTTCGTAGCCGAACGCGCCGAACGTGCCGACCTACCGACCGTCTGGTTCACCCGCGTGATCGCGGCCGAACGCGAGGCGCTCTCGCGCTTCCTCGATGCAGCGCACGGCGGGGTGGCCGAGGGGATCTGCGAGGTGGTCTCCGACGTGATCGCGCTGCTGGCGGCGCAGCGCCAGCCGATCACTTTCACCGGGATCGGCAAATCGGCGCATATCGCGGCCAAGGTCGCAGCGACCTTCTCGAGCCTGGGCACGCCTGCCCTATTCGTGAACGCGGCCGAGGCGGCGCACGGCGATCTCGGCGCGATTGCACCCGGCAGCGTCGTCGTCGCGCTTTCGAACAGCGGATCGACCGACGAGATCTTGCGGCTCGTGCCCTTCCTCAAGGCGCGCGGCTGCGCGCTCGTCGGCATCATCGGGCGCCGCGATTCGCCGCTGGCCCGCGCGCTCGATCGCGTCATCGCGGCCGAAATCGCGGCGGAAGCCGATCACATCGGCATGGCCCCGACATCGAGCACGACGCTCCAGCTTGCGATCGGCGATGCGCTGGCGGTGGCGGTGAGCCGGATCAAGGGTTTCACCCGCGAGGATTTCCTCGCCCAGCATCCCGCCGGGCTGCTTGGCCGCAGGATGATCCCGGTCACGGCGATCATGCGCACGGGCGAGGATCTGCCCACGGTTGCGCCCGGCACCGACCTGCTGGACCTGCTCACGGTGATGTCCGCCAAGCGCATGGGCGCGGCCTGCGTCGTGGCGGCTGACGATCTTCTGCTTGGGATCGTGGTCGATGGCGACATCCGGCGCCACCTGCAAGCGGGGCCGCGGATGCTTGGCGTCACGGCCGGCGACCTCATGCAGACGAGCCCGCGCACCGTGCGCTGCGACGCCACGCTCGGCGATGTGCTGCTCATGCGCGAGAGCGGCGCGCAAGGCTGGCTCGTCCTCCCGGTGCTCGATGCCACCGGTCGGCTCGCCGGGATGCTCCATGCCGCCGATGTGCTGGGCTGAGCGGTGAACATCGTCGCCTTCATTCCGGCCAAGGCCACGAGCGAGCGGATCCCGGGCAAGAACCTCGCGATCCTCGACGGGGATTACCTGTTCCGGCGCAAGCTCATCCAGGCGCTCGATTGTCCGGCGATCAGCGAGGTGTGTCTCGATACCGAGAACGCCGAGATCGCGAACGCCGCGAGCGATCTGCCGGTCGCGCGGCTCATCCGGCCAGCCCGGTTGGCGACCAATGCCACCGATGGTCATGAGCTGTTCGAGTGGGAATGCGCCCAGCGGCCGGATGCCGATATCTGGATCCAGCTGCTCTGCACCGCGCCCTTCATCACCGCCGAGACGATCTCGCGCGCGATCGCGGCGCTGCTGGCGAACCCGGAGGCTGACAGCCTCGTCGGGGTCAGCCGCGCGCGGCAATATTGCTGGTTGGGCGAGCGGCCGGTCTATGGGCAGGGGCGCATCCCCAACAGCGTCGATCTCCCCGAGACGGTGATCGAGGCGATGAGCCTCTACATGGTCCGCGCGGGGCCAACCGGCGCAGCCCCTGCCCGCCGCTTCGGCGCGCGCCCGATCCTGTTCGAGCTTGACCCGGTCGAACAGGTCGACGTCGACACCAAGGCGGACCTCGCGCTCGCGCAGGCCATCGCCGATGGGCAGCGCGCGCGCGAGGCGATGCGCTTTGCCGCGATTGCGCCGCATCTCGCCTCGAGCCTGCTGGCCGATATCTGCAAGGAGCAAGGCATCCATGCCGTCCTTCCCTCCAGGATCCGGCCGACCAGCGGCGGCCGGTTGCTCGGCCGCGCGCGCACGCTCGAACTGGCGGCGCTCGATCCGGCCGATCGCGCCTCGCGCTGGGAGGGGATCTACGGTGCGCTCGATTCCTATCGGTTCGTGCGGCAGGGGGACGTGATCGTCGTCGCCAGCGCAGTGCCCGAACGGGCATATTTCGGCGATCTCAACGCCAATCTCGCGATCCGTGCCGGAGCCGTGGGCGCGGTGATCGACGGTGTGACGCGCGATACCGCCGAGGTCCGCCGCCTCGGTTTTCCCGTCTATGCGCATGGCAGCCACTGCAACGACATCAAGTTCGAAGGCACACTTCGCGCGATGAACCGTCCGATCGCCATCGCGGGCATCGAGATCGAGAATGAAGACGTGGTGTTCGCCGACGAGGACGGGGTCGTGGTGATCCCGCGCGCGCGCTGGCCGCAGATCGAGGAGGCGGCGTGGGAGGCGGCCGAGAACGAGGCAGGCATCCGGATCAGCGCGGTGCGCGGTGAGGATGTGGGCGATATCCTCGCGCGGTTCGGCGCATTCTAGGGAGTGGCGGCAATGCAGACGGCGGCGATGCAGACGGCGACGCCACAAACGGTTGCGATCGGCGCGCTCGAACTCGCCAACGACCGGCCCTTCGTCCTGATCGCGGGTCCGTGCGCGATGGAGAGCCGGGTCCATGCGCTCGAGATGGCGGGCGCGCTCAGCGAGATGTGCGGCGCACTTGGCATCGGGCTGATCTACAAGTCGTCGTTCGACAAGGGCAACCGCACCTCGATCGATGCACCGCGCGGGCTGGGCCTTGCGCGCTCGCTCGACGTGTTCGCCGAAATCCGCGAGCGGTTCGGCTGTCCGGTGATCACCGACGTCCACGAGGCCGCGCAATGTGCGCCCGTCGCCGAGGTGGCGGACGTCCTCCAGATCCCCGCTTTCCTGTGCCGCCAGACCGATCTGCTCGTGGCGGCCGCGCGCACGGGGCGGGCGATCAACGTCAAGAAAGGCCAGTTCCTCGCGCCCTGGGACATGCGCAACGTGGCGGACAAGCTCGTCGCGAGCGGCAATTCCAACGTGCTGCTGTGCGAGCGCGGCACGAGCTTTGGCTACAACACGCTGGTCAACGACATGCGCGCGCTGCCGATCATGGCGCAGACGGGCTTTCCGGTCGTGTTCGATGCGACCCATTCGGTCCAGCAGCCGGGTGGGCTGGGCGCAAGTTCGGGCGGGCAGCGCGAGTTCGTTCCGGTGCTTGCCCGCGCGGCGATCGCGATCGGTGTGGCGGCGGTGTTCATCGAGACGCACGAGGATCCGGCCCGCGCGCCGAGCGATGGTCCCAACATGGTGCCGCTCAATGAGCTCGCGGCGCTGCTGCGGACCCTTCAGGCTTTCGACCGGCTGACCAAGAGCCTGCCGGACTAGCCGAGCGCGCAAGCAAGCTGCGCGGGCGTTGTCCGATTCTTCGATCGGTCACGCATCATAATTACGCAAAAGTTATAAGCCATTTTCACGCCAGTCTGTCATCATGTCTGGGTCGGATCACGTCCGGTTCCATCGGACACTGTCAGGGGGTGGTGGAAAATGCCTTTCAGCAGCGCAGCGTATCGACCGGGCCGCGCAATCTTCGTCTTGCACACGCTGCTGGCGTTGCTCGCCGTGATGCTTGCGCCTGCCCTGGCCGCGCAGGACACAACGCCGGGCGAGATCCTGTTCGCCGATGTCCGCGTGTTCGATGGCACCTCCGAGACATTGTCGGCTCCGACGAACGTGCTCGTTCGCGGCAATATCATTGCGCAGATCGGCGAGGATGCCGAGGCGACGGCGGACGATGTGCTCGTGATCGAAGGGCGCGGGCGCACGCTGATGCCCGGCCTGATCGACAACCACGTCCACATGATGTTCAACAGCCTCTCGCCCGCCCAGATGCTCGAGCCGGACATGGGGCTGGAGAAGGTCATGCAGCTGTCTGCAGCGCAGGCCCGCGCGATGCTGCTGCGCGGTTTCACCGCGGTGCGCGATGTCGGCGGCCCTCGTTTGAGCTCAAGCGGCTGATCGACAGTGGCAGGGTGATGGGACCGCGCATCTGGCCCTCGGGCCCGATGATCTCGCAGACCTCGGGCCATGCCGATCTGCGCGGCCCCGACGAGCCGTCGCGCCGCTTCACCGGCAAGGTGCCGCGCGCCCAGCAGGTCTGGGCGAGCGTGATCGCCGACGGGCGCGACGAGGTGCTGACAGCGGTGCGCGAGAACCTGCGGCTGGGCGCGAGCCAGATCAAGATTGCAGCCGGCGGGGGGACGAGTTCGGAATACGATCCGCTCGATGTGACGCAATACACGCTCGACGAAATGAAGGCGGCGGTTGACGCGGCGTCCGACTGGAACACCTATGTCACCGTCCACGCCTATCACCCCAAATCGGTGCGCCGGGCGATCGAGGCGGGAGTGAAGGTGATCGAGCACGGCAATCTGCTCGATGAGGATACGCTGGGGCTGATGGCGGAGAAGGGCGTGTGGCTGTCGGGCCAGATGCTGGTCGATTCGACCGAGGCGATGGACCCAAAGCGGCGTGAGAAGCGCAAGCCCGTGATCGACGGGCAGAAGATCGTCTGGCCGATGGCCAAGCGGCTGGGCGTCAAGCTCGCGTGGGGCACTGACTTCCTGTTCGAGCCCGATCTCAACGAGCAGCAGAACGCTTATCTGCTGCGCCTAAAGCCCTATTTCAGCTCTGCAGAATTGCTGCGCCTCGCGACCCATGACAACGCGCAATTGCTGGCGCTGTCCGGGCCGCGCACGCCCTATGAAGGGCGGCTCGGGGTGGTCGAGGAAGGCGCGCTGGCCGATCTCATTCTGGTCAACGGCGATCCGCTCGCCGATATCGACCTGATCGCCGACCCGGAGCGCAGTTTTGCGGTGATCATGAAGGACGGCCAGATCGTGAAGGGCGCACGATGACGGGCGCCCGGCACGCCTTCGTCGCTTTGGCCGCTGCCGCCGCGCTCGTCGCCCCCGCCACCGCGTAGCAGCGCGATGAGGATCGCGGCGCGGACGGCAAAGGATCGATCACGGTCTAGTCGCCGGATCGGCTTTACCCGGCGGTTCCAGCCGTCCGCGCGCCGAAGTGGTCGCCCCTTGGAGCTCTTCTGCGTCACTCGCTGCCAGATGTGAACCGGGCCAGATGTGAACCGGGCCAGATGTGAACCGTGATCGTCAGCGCATCGGCATCGAACGCAGCATATCGATGTGACGCTCGACAACTGGGACGGCGGTGCGAGCGGCCCGGCGCAGCGGCTCGGACTGACCGCGTTCGGCAAAATGCGAGTGCAGTGCCAGGGCCATGTCGTGAGCCCGGCGTTGCTGCGAAAGATAGACGCGATCGAACTCCGCGCCATTGTTGCGACGCAGCTCCTCCATCATCTCGCGCTGCATCGGCATGAGCTGCGGCGTAGGCGGGGTCAATCCGGCGCTGCGGGCGGCTCCCATGACCGTGTTCGTCGTCTGGGTGTGCTGTTCGATCATCCCGCGCGCAAAGTCGTGCACCTGGCGGTCGCTCGAGCGCTCGAGCGCCAGCCGCGAGGACTCGATTTCGTAGAGATCGCTCGCCCCGGCCATCGCGACATATTCGCTGGGAGATGACGCTGTCGGCATCCCCGCTGCGGTCGTGTTTCCATTGGTGCCGAGTCCATCAAGCCCAAGCTGGGCGCAGGCGGGCAGTGCAAATGCCGACAGTAAAAGTAGATAGCGCATCGTAATCTCCAAATTCTTCAAACTCGCGATCGTTTGTCACCGAGAACCTAGTTGTCGCGTTTGATATTCTCACCTCGATCGCCTTAAGCCTTATCGAATGGCAAAAAAGATCAGTCGTGCAAGTTTTCTAGCTCTTTGGATACTGTCCACGCACAGCCAGGTTCCAAAGGGATCAGGGAATCCACTCCGAATAACTTATTTTGGGCTGATGCATGACATTTGTTTAGGGCCGCCAACGAAGAGTTAGAGCTAGCGGCACCGGCCCTTTGCGCTCAGTCGTGCCCGCGCTCCGGTGGGCGGCGCTCGCAAGCGGAACACTCCCAGCCGGCTGCGATTGATTTACCAGGCGCCCGTTGCGGCGCGCAATGACCCTGCGCCAAAAGGAGATGCACACGATCGCCAGAACTGTCGCCGCCGCCATGGCGCTAGCGGCAATTGCCTTCGCCGGGCCCGCTTTTTCCGCATCGGCCCAGCCCGATGACCAGGTCGACTCCGCCGTGACCAAGGATGCGGTGCTATCGGTCCGCAAGGTCGCCGAAGGGCTCGATATGCCGAGGGCGCTCGCCGTTCTGCCCGACGGACGGATGCTCGTGACCGAGAAGCCGGGCAATCTGGTGATCGTTTCGGCTGACGGCACGGTTTCCGCGCCGTTGGCGGGAACGCCCGATGTGGTGCCAGAGGGGCAGGGCGGGCTGATGGATGTCGCGCTCCACCCCGATTTCGCGAGCAACGCGATGATCTACCTGACCTTTGTCGAAGCAGGCGAAAGCGAAACTTCGGGCACTGCGCTGGGGCGGGGCCGACTGACCGGTCGCGGAATCGATGGCTTCGAGGTGATCTGGCGGCAAACGCCAAAGGTTGATGGCTCCAAGCGTTTCGGCAACCGGATCGTCTTTGCAGGCGACGAGCGCGGATGACGATCGCAACGGAGCCGGGGCCCTCCAGCGGAGCCAGCAACCCTGATCCGGATCACCAACCCTATCCACGGCCACAGGCACGATGCTCGGCCCATCTGAACATTAATGGAGTTACCTATGAAACTGAAGCCTCTTGAACAACAGACCATCGTCATCACCGGCGGATCCTCTGGCATTGGCCTCGCGACCGCCAAGCGCGCTGCGCAGTCCGGCGCCAATGTCGTCATCATCGCGCGCGACGAGGACGGCCTCGAGGCAGCAGCGCAGCAGATCCGCGCAGAAGGCGGGCGCTGCGACACGATCAGCGCAGATGTCGGCAAGCGCGAGCAGGTGAAGGCCGCGGTTGCAACGGTGATCGAACGCCACGGCGGGTTCGATACACGGGTCAGCAATGCCGGCGTTGGCGTCTATGCCAAGCTCGAGGAGCTCAGCGACGAGGATCACCGCCAGCTGTTCGATACCAATTATTGGGGCGTGGTGCACGGCGCGACCGAGGCCTTGCCGCATCTCAAGCAGCATGGCGGCGCGCTGATCACGACCGGCTCGATCTCGTCGCAAATGCCCTCGCCGGTGCTCTCGTCCTACACCGCCAGCAAATATGCGGTGAAAGGCTATATCGATTCGCTGCGGCTCGAACTGATCCACGAAAAGGCGCCGGTTTCGGTCACGCTGATCCAGCCATCGGGGATCAACACCCCATTCGGCGAGCATGCGCTCAACCGGATGGACGCACGCTCCAAGGTGCCGCCGCCGGTCTATTCGCCCGATATCGTCGCCAAGGCGATCTGCCGTGCCGCCGAGCATCCCACGCGTGACATGATCATCGGCGGATCGGGCAGAGCGATGACGCTGTTTGCCACGCTGTTTCCCAACTTTTCGGATCAGGTGTTCGCCTATTCCTTCTTCAAGACGGCGCTCGACAAGGACAAGCCCAAGCGCCCGCAGGACGGCGGATTTGCAACCGGCGGCGGCGAAGGCGAGGTTTATGGTGATCAGAACATGCGCGAAACCAGCATCTACACCATGCTGCGCTGCAACCCGCTGGCATCGGTGGTCGGCTTGGTCCTGGTTGCAGGGGCCGCCGGGCTCGCGCTGAACAAGCGCTGATGCGCGGCACGGGGGCTGCTCATGGTTGCCATGCCCTATTGTGGTCCGGCGGGGCTGGGCGCGCTGGCAGCCGGCGCGGAGCTTGCGCCGCGCGCCAACCGGCGGGGAAATGTCCGGCTGCGGCTGGGATCGCTTGGAATCGTGGGCGCTGGCGGGATCGCGGCGGCTCTGGGCTTCGCGCTGATCCCGCTGCTGCTTGCGCCGCCCGCGGCGAGCCATGCCTATGCGGCTTGCGTCTTCATGCTCGCACTGTTCGGCGGGCTGCATGTGGGCCTTGCCGCGCTCGGCAGTGCAATCCTCGCCGCGCGCTGCCGCGCCGGGTTCGTCTCGCGTGTGCGAGCGAATGATCTGATGGTGCTGCGTCTGTGGTGCCGCTTTGCGGCCGGCAGCGGTGCGATCCTGCTGAGCGCGATCTATCTTTTGCCGTTGTTGCACTGACACGCAGAGCCTCGGCGCTTTGGCAGAGCGCGCTTCAGCAAAAAACGTGCGTCACGAAGATTCGACTAACTAGCGCTACCCGCAAAATCGTTGCACAAGCGCCGCGATGGACATCGGCGCCGAGTCATTCCTGAGCGATTTCGGCCCCCAGATCGGCCTGGTCCTGCTGGTCGCGATTTTCGTCGCATTCCTGATGGAACGCCAGCCGCCGGTCGTCATCGCGGTGGTCGGCGGACTGGTGATGGTGGCGCTCGGCTTCCTGCCGCCTGCCGAATTGCTGGGGGTGTTCAGCAATTCCGCTCCCATCACCATTGCAGCGATGTTCGTGCTGTCGGGCGCATTGCTGCGCACCGGCGCGCTGGAAGCCGTTTCGGGCTGGATCATCCGGCGGACCTTGCGCAAGCCCGCGCTCGCGCTTGGCGAGATTGCCGCCGGCACGCTGGTAGCCTCCGCCTTCATGAACAACACGCCGGTAGTGATCGTCATGATCCCGATCGTCCAGCGCATGGCGCGGGTGCTGCGGATTGCCGCAACGCGGTTGCTGATCCCGCTGTCCTACATCACCATCCTGGGCGGAACGCTCACGCTGATCGGCACATCGACCAATCTGCTCGTCGACGGGGTGGCGCAGGATCAAGGGCTCGAAGCCTTCGGCATCTTCGAGATCACGCTTGTGGGACTGTGCGGCGCTGCCGCCGGGCTCACGCTGCTGACCGCGACAGGCAAGTATCTGCTGCCTGATCGCGCTGCCCACGCGCTCGACGATCAAGGCGAAGGCGACGCATTTCTCTCTCACCTTGCGGTGTTGCCGACGAGTTCGATAATCGGGCGCCGGATCGGCGATCTGGCGCTCTTCCGGCGGCCGGGCCTCCGATTGCTGGGCATCCAGCGCGGCAAGACCATCGACCGCCGCGATTGCGAGGACTGGGTGCTCAAGGCCGGCGATCAGTTGATCGTCGCGGCCAGCCCCGCTGAATTGGCATCGCTGGCAGAGGTCAGCGGCTTCAGAACCGGGTTGATGGGTGTCGGGGGCGGGGTCGCCACCGCCGGGGCAGACCGGCCCAAGGACCTGCGCTTGATCCAGGCTGTCATTTCGCCGTCGCATCAGGTGATCGGCCGCAGGCTCGCTGAGATCCCGCTGCTCTCGCGCCTCAAAGTGCGGGTGCTCGGGCTTGCCCGGCCGCGCCATGTGGCCGGCCCCGATCTGGCGAATGTCCGGGTGCGAGCCGGCGATCGGCTGCTGATAGCGGCCGGCAGCGATGCAGCGCAGGCGCTGCAATCCAGCGTCGGGCTGGCCGATGTCGGCGAGGCACGGGTTCAGGCGTTCCGGCGCACCAAGGCTCCGATTGCGATCGCCACCCTGGCAGGCGTCGTGATCATGGCGGCCGTGCTGGGCTGGCCCATCGAAGCGCTGGCGCTGGCGGGCGTGGGTGTCGTGCTACTGCTGCGCTGCATGGAGCCCGAGGATGCCTGGGCCTCGATCGACGGAAACACGCTGGTCCTGATTTTCGGCATGCTGGCGTTTGGCAAGGGGCTTGATAATGCAGGGACGGTCGATCTGATCGTTGCCAGCCTGCAGCCGCTGCTCGACATCATGCCGCCGGTGTTCCTGGTGTTCGCGATCTACGCGCTTGCCAGCATTCTCACCGAGGTTGTCACCAACAACGCGGTGGCGGTGATCCTGACGCCCATCGCGATCGGGCTTGCCACCGCCTTGGGCGTCGACCCGCGACCCTTGGTCGTGGCGGTGATGTTTGGTGCAAGCGCCAGTTTCGCGACCCCGATCGGCTATCAGACCAACACGCTGGTCTACAGCGCTGCCAATTATCGTTTTATCGATTTCGTGAAGATCGGGGTGCCGATGAACCTGGTCGTAGGCGCGGCGGTGTGCTGTGCCATCATCTGGCTGTATTGAGGCTGTGCGTCCTGAAGCGCTGAGGAAACGCCTCCCTCACGGGCGCTATTTCACCGGCTCCAGTTTCACCTTGGTGATCTTGTAGCCTTCGGTCTGCTCGATGATCAGGCGATAGCCCGGCACATCGAGGCTCTCGCCCTGTTCGGGCACGATGCCGCGCCTCGCGAGAACCAGCCCGGCAATGGTGACGATGTCGCCTTCGACCAGATCGACCGCGTGATCCTCGGCGAGCTCGGCAAGGGTCACTTCGCCATCGAGCAGAAACCCGCCATCGGGCAATTTGCGCACCCAGTCGGTGTCCTCGGATGTCTCCTCGTCGATCAGGTCCTCGACCAGATCATCGAGCGTCACGAAACCCAACGTGCCGCCGTGCTCGTCCACCACCAGCGCGGCGTGGATGCGCTGCTTTCTGAACAGCGCCAGCAGTTCGGTTGCCGATGTGGTCGCCGCCACCCGCGGCAGCGGGCGGGTCATGCCCGACAGCGGCTGGCTGCTGCCCAGTGTGCGCGCGCGGATGAAGTCCTTCACGTGGAGCACCCCGCCGATATCGTCGAGCGAGGTCGAATAGATCGGATAACGGGTCGCTTTCGAGGACGCGATCAGCGCCACCAGATCGCCGGGCGGCGTGTCCAATGCAATCGCCTTCATTCGCGAGCGCGAAGTCATCAGTTCTTCCGCCGTGCGATCCTCCATTTCGAAGATATTGTCGATCAGGATCCGCTGGCCCTCATCGAACTGGCCGCTCGCAGCGACCTCCTCGGTCGCGAATTCGAGCTCCTTGCTGGTATAGAGCGACGCGCTCTTGCCCGGATCGGGAATGCCCAGCATTCGCATCAGGCCAAACGCGATCTGGTTCAAGGCAAACACCATCGGCCGGAATACGACACCAAAAAAGCGCATGATCGGGTTGACCGACAGGCTGACCTGCTCGGGCAGTTGCAGGGCGAGCGCCTTGGGGATCATCTCTCCGAAGACGACGTGCAGATAGGTGATGCAGCCAAGCGCGATGATGAACCCGACCAGATGCGACTGGTCGTAGGTCATCCCCCAGCTTTCAAACGTGGGATAAAGCCAGGCGGCAACGGCGGGCTCGCCATACAT
>DAITMG010000067.1:0-13852 GCA_036835265.1 Erythrobacter sp.
TGTTCTTGCCGCGCTGCTCGCGGCGCCCGCCGCCGCACAGCCGGCCGCCGCGCCTGACACTCGCCAGGATCTCGCCTGGATGAGCGCGCAGCAGGCCTACCCTTCGGGGCTTTTGGCGAGCGATGGCTGGTACACGCTCGATGGGGGTTTGCGCTGGCGCTATCTCGAATACGCTGCGAGCGAGACCCGGCCCAGCGTCAGCGACACCGTTACCGTCCATTACGAGGGCAAGCTGCTCGACGGGACCGTGTTCGACAGCTCCTATGCGCGCGGGGAGCCGGCGCAATTTCCGCTCGGCGGGCTGATCAAGGCCTGGCAGCTCGCCATCCCGCAGATGGGCGTGGGCGACGTGATCGAGCTCGCCGCACCGGCCGATCTCGCTTATGGCCCGGTCGGCCGCGGGCCGATCCCGGGCGGGGCAACGCTGATTTTCAAGGTCGAACTCATCGAGATCGCCGACCGCTAAGCTCGCCGGTAACCTGGCCGATAATCTGGCGCCAATCTGCCCGCTAGCCCGGCTGGCGCCAGTTCCCCCGCGCCTCGTCTTCCCCGAACAGATGCGCCGAGCCCCACTCGGCGAGTTCGCGATAGAGCGGGCGCAGGTCCCTCCCGCTTTGCGTCAACAGATAGCGCGCGCGCTTGCCCTCGGGCGGCTCGCGCCGCATCAGCCCCGCCTCCTGCAGGATCGCGAGGCGCGAGGTCAGCGCGGCGCGATTGATTGCCAGCCGCTCGACGAATTCCTCGAACCGCTCGGCTCCGAGGAACGCCTCGCGCAGGATCAGCAACACCCAGCGATCCCCCAGCACGCGCGCGGCGCGGCCGATCGGGCAGGGCGAACGGGAGGGGCGATAGGATCTCATCCGTCTCATTATCAGACTTGCGCGTCGGTGTGGCAAGAGGCATAAAGTCTGCAAAGCAGATGTAGAGGAGATATCGCATGGCCCCCTCCCGGTTTGACAGCGCCGAGGCATCGCTCGCTTACATGAAGCAGGTCGCGGTGGGCGGCTCGGGCTTCTCCCGCTGGCTGGCCGTCGAGCCGATCAGGGTGTGGCAGGGCGAGGCCGAACTCGAGCTCACCTTGCGCCCCGAGATGACCCAGCATCACGGCTTTGCCCACGGCGCGATCGTCGGCCTGATGGCGGACAATGCCTGTGCGTGGGCGGGCGCTTCGGTGATCGGCGATGTGGTGACGGGGGGCTACACGATCAATTTCCTGCGCCCCGCGATCGGCGAGAAGCTGCGCGCGCGCGGACACGTCATCAAGCCGGGCAAGCGGCAGGTGGTGGTGCGTGCCGATGTCTGGGCCGAGAGCGCCGACAAGCCGCCGCTCCATGTTGCGACCGCGCAAGCAACAATCATTCCCACGGGGCAATGATGGTGATACATCCTGCGATGTGGACGGGGCCCTCATCACTCTCATCGCAGCGAATGTTGCCTTTGTCGGCACGCATTTCGCCATGTCGCATCCGCTGCGCCGGACAATGGTCGGGATGCTGGGCGCGACCGGCTTCCAGATCGTCTATGCGCTGGTGAGCCTCGCAACGCTGGCGTGGGTCTATTTTGCCTTCACCGCGGCGCCGGGCGCGGACCTGCCCGGCAGCGGCGATGCAGGCTGGATCATCGCCACCGTGCTGACCTTGCCGGCGACGGTGCTCCTGGCTGGCTCCTTCATCGGCAACCCCGCTTTGCCAACGCCGATGGCCGAGGCGCAGGCGCGCGCCACGCCGCGCGGCGTGTTCACAATCACCCGCCATCCGATGATGTGGGCGTTCGGCCTGTGGGCCCTCTCGCACATCGTGCTGTGGTGGAGCTGGCGCAGCGTCATCACCGCGTTTGCAATCGGCTTTCTCGCGCTGGTCGGCGCGGCCATGCAGGACCGCAAGAAGGAGGCGCTGATGGGCGAGGCCTGGGTGCAGTGGGAAAGCGGCACGAGCTACTGGCCGCGCCTCTCCGGCTTTGCACGCGCGGGCGCGCTGGCCTGGATCGGCGGCATCGCGCTGTTCGTGGGGCTGAGCTGGCTGCATATGCGCGCGGGCGGCATACCTGCGGGGATCTGGCGCTGGATCGATCTCGGCTGACCCCCCGAGCGGGGTGGCCCGGCTGGCCCGCTCAATCGCCCCTGAAATCCGGCTCGCGCTTCTCGATCAGCGCGGCCACCCCTTCAGCGTGATCGCGCGTGGTGTGCATCATCGCCTGCGTGTTCGCGGCGAGCTCGAGCGCGGTGTCATAGCCGATCTGCTGGCCCTGGCGCAGCAGCATCTTGGCCTGGCGCAAGGCATGGGGCGGCTGCGCGCTGATCTTTTGCGCCATCGCCATGGCTACATCGAGCAGTTCCTCATGCCCTGTCACCCGGCTGACGAGGCCCCATTCGAGCGCGGTCGCGGCATCGATCACCTCGCCTGTATAGAACAGCTCGGCCGCGCGCGCCTGCCCGATGATGCGCGGCAGGATCCAAGTGCCGCCATCGCCCGGGATGATGCCGAGCTTGAGGAAGGTCACGCCGAACTTGGCTTTCTCGCTGGCGATGCGGATATCGGCGAGGCACGCGACATCGCAGCCGAGCCCGATTGCCGGCCCGTTGACTGCGGCGATCACTGGCACGCGCACGTTGTAAAGCGCACGCAGCAGTTTGTGGATGTTGTCGCGATAGCCATCGGCGACCTCGGGCACGCTCCCGCCGAACGTGCCGGTCTTATCGCGCATCGCTTTGATATCGCCCCCGGCGCTGAACGCCTTGCCATCCCCGGTCAGAACCAGACAGCGAACCGAAGCGTCGCGACTGATCGCCTCGAGCGCGGCCGCGAACTCATCCCCGTCGCCCGGCGCGCCAAGCGGGTTCATCGAGGAGCCACGGTCAAACGTTATGGTCGCGACGAAGCCGTCACGTTTTTCTGCAAAGAACGACATGGCCGCTTTGGTAGTTCGGTGAGTGGCAGTTGCAACCGGGAAGTCCGCACACGACCTTGAGGGACTTGTGCGCGAGCGAGCGCTGGAGGTGGGTGTGGCAAATCTTTCGCTGATCGCGCTGACGATGCCGCTGCTGCTGGGCGAAGTGCCGGGAGCCGCACTCGGGGCCACGCCCCCTCTTGCGCCGCAGCCGATTGTGACGGTCTCGCCTGCTGCGGTCTCCCAGACGAGCGAGGCCGAACCCCCGCCCGCCAGCGAGCCTGCACCCTCCGATGAGCCCGAGAACGAGATCGTGGTCGAAGGCGAATACGGCCCGCCAGAGGGCGATCCGATCGCCGCGGTCAACGAGACGAGCTATCGCATCACCCAGCAGATTGACGGGGCGTTCGTCGAACCGCTCGCCTATGCCTATCGCGACGGGCTGCCCGGTCCGGTGCGCGATGGGCTGGGCAATGTCGTGCGCAATATCGGCGAGCCCAACAATGCGCTCAACTTCCTGTTGCAGGGCAAGGTCGGCAAGTCTTTCGAATCGCTGGGCCGGCTGCTGATCAATTCGACGATCGGGGTGGGCGGGCTGTTCGATATCGCCAAGCGGCCCGGCATCGGCCTGCCCTATCGCCGCAATGGCTGGGCCAACACCATGGGGTTTTACGGCATCGGGCCGGGCCCCTATCTCTACCTCCCGGTCACCGGCGCGACGAGCGCGCGCGATGTGACGGGGAGCGGGCTTGACCAGCTGCTCCTGCCGATTGCGGTGGGCAAGCCGTTCAACCAGCTTGAATTCGCCTTGCCCTATTTCGTGATCAATTCGCTCGATGCGCGGCTTGAAGTGGACGAGGAATTGAAGCGGATCGACCAGACGGTCGACCCCTATGCCGCCCGGCGCGACACCTATCTCTATCGCCGCGCGCGCACGATTGCCGAGCTCAAGGGCGAGGAACCGCCCGAGCCGCCCTCGATCCTCGCGGAAGTCGAAGGCACGGGTGAATTCGCCGAGGATGATGCAGTGCCCGGCCGTGCTCCGGAAGAACCGTCAACACACGTGGAGGAACCGCCGCCGCTGGCCGCTGGCTCGGGCGCGAAACCAATCCTCGTGATCACTCGCCCGCGCTCGGCGCCATAGGTTCGACCGCCAGAGCCACGCTCAAGGCTTTACACGGACCGCAAATTGATGCCGCGCCCGCTATCAGGCGCGCACTTCCCCGATGATGCTCTCGCCGAGGTCGGTCGCGTTGTACTTGAGCGCTTTCAGCGCCGTCTCGACGATTGCGGCTGCATCGAGCCCGGCCTCTTCATACTGCTTTTCGGGGGAATCGTGATCGATGAAGCTATCGGGCAGGCGCATCGTGCGCACCTTGAGTGTGCCTGCATTGTCGCCGTCCATCAGCCCCATGTCCGAGGCGTAGGTCAAGACATGCGCGCCAAGCCCGCCGATCGCCCCTTCCTCGATGGTGATGACCACCTCGTGGGTGCGCATCAGGCGTTCGATCAGCCCGATATCGAGCGGCTTGGCAAAGCGCATGTCGGCAACCGTGGTCGAAAGACCGCGCGCCTCGAGCTGGTCAGCGGCCTTCTTGGCTTCCTCGAGCCGCGCGCCAAGCGACAGGATCGCAACCTTGGTGCCCTCGCGCACCACCCGGCCTTTGCCGATCTCGAGCTTTTCGAGCTGTTCGGGAATCGGCACACCGGTGCCGCCGCCGCGCGGATAGCGAAACGCGATCGGGCCAGCGTCATATTCGGCCGCGGTGTAGGTCATGTGCGCGAGCTCGGCCTCATCCGCCGCGGCCATCACCACCATGTTGGGCAGCGTTGCGAGGTAGGTCACGTCGAACGAGCCGGCATGCGTGCAGCCATCCGCGCCGACGAGCCCCGCACGGTCGATCGCGAAGCGCACGGGCAAGCCCTGGATCGCGACATCGTGGACCACCTGATCATAGGCGCGCTGGAGGAAGGTCGAATAGATCGCGGCGAACGGACGCATTCCCTCGGCCGCCAGCCCTGCGGCGAATGTCACCGCGTGCTGCTCGGCGATGCCGACATCGAAACTGCGCGCCGGGTGCGCCTTGGCGAACCGGTCCACCCCGGTGCCTGACGGCATCGCCGCAGTGATCGCACAGATGCGGCTGTCGCTCTCGGCGAGTTTGGTCAACACATCGCCGAAGACGTCCTGATAATTGGGTGGGCCTGCCTTGCCCTTCGCCTTCTCGCCGGTGATGACGTTGAACTTGGGGACGCCGTGATACTTGTCCGCGCTGTTTTCGGCCGGGCCGTAGCCCTTGCCCTTTTCGGTGACGACATGGATGAGCACCGGACCTTCGGAGGTGTCGCGGACATTCTCGAGCACCGGGATCAGGTGATCGAGATTGTGCCCGTCGATCGGGCCGACATAGTAGAAGCCCAGTTCCTCGAACAGCGTGCCCCCGGTGACCATGCCGCGGGTGTATTCCTCGGCGCGGCGGATGCCTTCGTGCATCCGGCGGCTCATTTTCTTGACCGCGCGGCTCGCGAGACTGCGCAGGCCGAGATATTCGCTCGAGGAGACCATCCGCGCAAGATAGGCGGAAAGCCCGCCGACCGGCGGCGCGATCGACATGTCGTTGTCGTTGAGGATCACGACCAGCCGGTTGCCCGCATCAGCGGCGTTGTTCATCGCCTCGTAGGCCATCCCTGCGCTCATCGCGCCATCGCCGATCACCGCGATGCCGCGCCCGGGGCGGTTCTGCAGCTTGTTGGCGATGGCAAAGCCCAGCGCCGCGCTGATCGAGGTCGACGAATGCGCCGCGCCGAACGGATCGTATTCGCTCTCGGCGCGCTTGGTGAAGCCCGAGAGCCCGCCGCCCTGGCGAATCGTGCGGATCCGGTCGCGCCGCCCGGTGATGATCTTGTGCGGATAGCACTGGTGGCCGACATCCCAGATCAACCGATCCTGCGGCGTGTTGAAGACATAATGGATCGCGACGGTCAGCTCGACCACGCCCAGCCCAGAACCCAGATGTCCACCGGAGACGCTGACCGCATCGATCATTTCGGCGCGCAGTTCATCGGCGAGCTGGCGCAATTGCTCAGGCTTGAGGGTGCGCAGTTCTTCAGGTGTAGGCACCTGATCCAGCAGCGGAGTTTGCAATTTCTCAGTCATATGTCGCAGCCTTACACGCTCGATTGGCACGTGTCGATGAACGCCTCAGCCAAGCAACGAAAGCTGCCCGTCTCCCCGATGTAAGCTATGACTGACAGCCTTGGGGGTCAAGGAGTATGACAGGCCCCTTGCAGCAGGCCCGGCCCGGCGCGGGGCTTTTGCCGCTCAGTCGCCGTCGCGCAGGAATTGCGCGCGGTAGTCGCGCGGGAACATCGCCTTCAAGGCGGTGACCTTGGGCTGATCGTAGGCGATGATGTATCGGCTGGTGGGGTTCTTCACCATGTAGTCCTGGTGATAGCCTTCGGCAGGGTAGAACGCCTTGTGCGGCTCGATCCTGGTGACGATCGGCTTGCCCCAGACATTGGCCGCCTCGAGCTGCGCGAGATAGGCCTTGGCGACCGCGCCCTGCTCCTTGCTCAGCGGCACGAGCGCCGAGCGATAATGCGCGCCCACATCAGGTCCCTGACGGTTCAGCTGGGTCGGATCGGTCGCGACCGAGAAGAAGATGCGCAGCAATTGATCATAGCGCACCACGTTAGGGTCGTAGGTGATCTTGACCGCTTCGGCGTGGTTGGTCACCCCGGTGACGACGGTGTTGTACTGCGCCGTGCCAGCCGAGCCGCCGTGAAACCCGGAGACGGCCGATTTGACGCCCTTCACATGGCTGAAGACGCCTTCGATCCCCCAGAAGCAGCCGCCCGCGAAGATCGCGGTCTTGAGCCCGCCCCCTTCCTTGGCGATCCGCTTGGCAGCCGGCGCGTTGACCACCCGTTCGGCCTGTGCCGGCGTGCCCGCGCCTGCGGCCACGATCCCGAGGCCGACGAGCGCGCCAACCAGCGCGATGGCGTAGCGGCGCATCTATCGCGCCCCTTGCGAGGGCTGTTGCTCGATCAGGAACTCGGCCGTTGGCGCAACGAGGTCATGTCCGGCGCGAAGGTTGGGGGCGGCCTGCGCGGCGGGCGCGAGATCGCCCACCCAGTTTTCCGCGTTCGCCGCCACCACCAGCGCGGTGCCGATGAAAAAGCCGATCACCAACTGGCGATAAAGATCAGGCTTGAAGAACTTCATTTCCGCCTCGCTAATGTGTGTCCGAGCGATCCGATCGCCACGTGGATGCCTTCGACGTCTATGTTGCCGGCTGCCTTGCATCGCAATGAACAGCCGCATTCAGCCCGTCTTCGATAGACAATTCGCGACAAACTCGCCTTCAGTTACGCATCAGGGCGGCAAAAGATGAGGGGAGCGAGGGCCAAGCATGACTTGGCGCGCCCAAACGAGGATTCGCTCGTACCCGCCCCAAGGCGGGCGGATGCCGCAAGCCGCTGCTTTATCGCCGATCAGTGGCGGAAGTGGCGCATTCCGGTGAAGACCATCGCCAGCCCGGCTTCGTCCGCGGCGGCAATCACTTCATCGTCGCGGATCGAGCCGCCCGGCTGGATCACCGCAGTGGCGCCAGCCTCAGCCGCGGCGATGAGACCGTCGGCAAACGGGAAGAACGCGTCGGAGGCGACCGCGCTGCCGATCGTGCGGGGCTCGCTCCAGCCATGCGCCTGCGCCGCTTCGAGCGCTTTGATAGCGGCGATCCGCGCCGAGTCGCGCCGGTTCATCTGGCCAGCGCCGATCCCTGCGGTCGCGCCGTCCTTGGCATAGACGATCGCGTTCGATTTGACGTGACGCGCGACAGTCCAGGCAAACAGGCAGTCGGCCAGCTCCTGCCGCGTGGGTGCGCGCCTGGTCACGACTTTGAGATCATCGCGGCTGACCGCGCCTGCATCGCGCGACTGGATCAGCATGCCGCCTGCAATGGTCTTCATCGCGAACCCGCCGCGGCGCGGATCGGGCAGCGTGCCGCATTCGAGCAGGCGCAGGTTCTTCTTTGCCGCGAACACCGCGCGCGCCTCGGCGCTGACTGTGGGAGCGATCACAACCTCGGTGAAGATCCCCGCAATCGCCTCAGCCGTCGCGCCGTCGAGCGCGGTGTTGACCGCGACGATCCCTCCGAAGGTCGAGACCGAATCGCACGCCAGCGCTGCTTCCCACGCCTCGAGCAAGGACCCGGCTTGCGCGACGCCGCACGGGTTGGCGTGCTTGACGATCACCACCGCCGGGTCGCCGCCCGCAAACTCCGCGACCAGCTCGAGCGCGGCGTCGGCATCGTTGAGATTGTTGTAGGAGAGCGCCTTGCCCTGCAATTGCTCGGCCTGCGGCACTCCGCGAGCGCCAACGACCTGTGGCACATAGATCGCCGCGCTCTGGTGCGGGTTCTCGCCATAGCGCAGGGTATCGGCGCGTCTGAACGCCAGCGGCATCGTCTCGGCAAACGGCGTGGCCTGGAGCGCCTCGGGCCCGAGTGGATGGGTAAAGGCATCGCCAAACGCAAACCAGCCCGCGATCGCGGCATCATAGGCCGCGGTGCGCGCATAGGCCTTGGCCGCCATGCGGATGCGAAAGGCCTCGCTCGTCGCCCCATCGTGCGCCGCGAGTTCGGCGAGCAGGGCTGCATAGTCGGCCGGGTCGGTGACGATGGTCACGAAGGCATGGTTCTTCGCTGCCGAGCGCACCATGCTCGGCCCGCCGATATCGATGTTCTCGATGATCTCGGGCCGCTCCGCACCCTTGGCGACGGTCGCCTCGAACGGATAGAGATTGACGATCACGAGATCGATCGCGCCGATCGCGTGAGCTTCCATCGCCGCCACATGCTCGGCGTTGTCGCGCAGCGCCAGCAGCCCGCCGTGGACCTTGGGATGCAGCGTCTTGACCCGCCCGTCCATCATCTCGGGAAATCCGGTCAGCTCGGACACGTCGCGCACCGTTAGCCCCGCCTCGCGCAGGCTGCGCGCGGTGCCCCCAGTGCTCACCAGCTCGATCCCGCGCCCCGCGAGCGCTGCGCCAAGCTCGGCAAGCCCGCTCTTGTCGGACACTGAGAGCAGCGCCCGCCTGATTGCTGTGTCCGCCATGTGTGTCTTGCCCTAGCCGACTTTGCGCAGCAGCCACGAGAACTGGCCGCCGCCGCGCGAAGTCATCCCCTCGATCACGATTTGCTCGGTTGCATGAGGCCGGCCCTGCCCGTCAACCCACAGGCTGTCCTCCCGCAACAGTTTGACCTCGCCCTCACCCGCGCCCGCGCCCACGGCATGGCCGGCCAGACGAAACTGCCACAAGCCGCCATCGGGCAAGAGGAGGCTGGCTCCGCGCCCATCTTCGGACAATTGCGCCTCAACCCCGCACCCGAGATGAAACCGGATGGCGAAGGCGATCCTGCCGCGCTTGCCCTTGCGGCTGGCGGGCACGAGAATGTCTTCGCCCGCAAGCTCCAGTCCGTCGCCCCCCAAGGAGAGGATGCGCTTGTGGAGGAGGCCAAAGCGCGCCGCATAGCCATCGTGGCACGCCTCGATCCGGGTTCCCTTGCGGCTGAGCGCGCGCCGTTCGAACTCCACGGTCTCGGCGCCCTTGCCAAGCTTGCCGTGGAGCAGGACCGCGGTCGAATTGGCATTGTCGAGCACCAGCGTCGAATGCGCAGCGCTTGCCCTCAGCCCTTGCGCGATGTGCGCGGGCACCTGGCCCCCTGCGAGCGCCGCGCCGCCGCAATTGACGATCACCCGGTTTGCTGCGTCCGACATCTCGAAAGCGAGCGTCGAGGCGCAGCCGGTCCGCACGTGGCGCGCGCGCGGCGGCGGCGCGGCGTCGAACTGGACCAGCGTCTTGCCGCCCTTCAGCCGCTGAAAGCCCCAGCTGTGGGGCTCGGCCAGTGGCCTGGCGCGAACCCCGCTCGCGGCGATGAGCGCGCTCACCCGGTCCGCCGGGATCGCGCCCTGTCCCTGCCACGAGCCCAGCGCTCCGTCGCCGTGGCGCAGCGCAAGGAGCGGCGGCACCAGCAATTCGCGCATCAGCATCAGCGCTTCGGGCGCAATTACATCAGCCGCATCGTAACACGCGCCAAGGTCGGTCAGGACCGCGATCGCCTGCATCTGCGCTTCGGGGCACCGCGCGAGCACCCCGCCATCCTCTCCGACGAGATCGCCCAGCGCGCGGATCAGGCCCGCCTCGCCATAAAGCCGGCGCGGGCGCCCTTCGGGCAGGAGCAGCCCCGCTGCCGTCACTCCGGCCCAGCCGATGACCTGCCCCAGCCCGGGGCCGCATTTGAGGCTCGCGCGGTCGAGCCAGCTTGCCGTCTGGGAGATGGCGGCGAGCAGATCGCGCCGCAGCCGCGCATCGCCGCCGCTCATCACCAGCGGCGCATGGACGAGCCATGCGATGAGCCTGAGGCCGGCATGCTCCACATCCCACGCGCCCTGACGCATCGCGGCGCGTGGCGGATGGGGATGCGCCGCGAGCCATCCGCGCGCCAGCCGCTCGGCGATCGCGGCCGTTTCGGGGCGCACCCCGCACGCGGCAATATCGGCGAGCCAGCTGAAGCTGTGGAGCGTGCGCTCGAGCCCGGGGGCCTGGCGCGACTGGGCGGCGAAATCGACCTCGCTGATCGCGACCTTGGCGCCATGCACGTAAAAGTGCCCCGCGCGCAGCGCCATGCCCTTCGCCCGGTCACCGGGGACAGCATTGTTGACGATCGCGAGGATGCGCGGCGCGCTCGCCCGGCGCAGGGGCGCAGCAAGGACATGGCCGGGCAAGCCCAGGCGATAGGCCAGCCGGATCAGCGCTTCGCCCGGGCGAACACTCGGCGCGATGACATCGCTCAGCACCAGCGCGCGGTTCGTTGGCGACGCCAGTCCGTCGGGGAGGCTGTCGCCATCGGAGCGCTCGGCGAGCGGCTCTTCGCCCGGCCCGAGCGGGATCGCCCGATCGGCGCTCTCCTGCGCTGCATGCTCGTCGCGGAACAGCGTCTCCATCAGCGCGCCTCTCCCGCAGCCTTGAGCGCAGCGATATTGGCCGCGTAGCAGCCGGGCCCGCCCTTGAAGGTCGCCGAGCCTGCCACCAGCACATCGGCTCCTGCTGCAACGCACTGGCGCGCCGTCTCGGGATTGACCCCGCCATCGACCTCGAGGTGAATGGCGCGGCCCGAGGCAGCGATCATCGCGCGGATCGCGGCGATCTTGCCGAGCTGCGAGGCGATGAAGCTCTGCCCGCCAAAGCCCGGATTGACGCTCATCACGAGGATGAGGTCAGCCAGATCCATCAGGTTTTCGAGCACGCTTGCGGGCGTTCCCGGATTGAGCACCACGCCCGCTTTCTTGCCCAGCGCGCGGATCGACTGGAGCGTGCGGTGGATGTGCGGCCCCGCCTCGGGGTGAACCGTGATGATATCCGCGCCGGCATAGGCGAACGCTTCGACATAAGGGTCGACCGGCGCGATCATGAGATGGACATCGAACGGCTTGTCGGTATGCCCGCGCAGCGCCTTGATCACGTCCGGCCCGATCGTGAGATTGGGCACGAAATGCCCGTCCATCACGTCGATATGAATCCAGTCCGCACCGGCCGTATCGATCGCACGCACCTCCTCCCCCAGCCGCGCGAAATCGGCGGACAGGATCGAGGGAGAGATGAGAGGCGTAAGGCTGGTCAAGGGCAGCGGGCTCTTTTTGCGTCTGCCTGTAATTAAATTACCCAAGAGCCCGCCACAACCAAGCAGCCGGTGTTTTCCACTGTGACCGCGTCCGGGAGCGGCCAGCAGGGTTGTGGCGGCGCTGATCGGACTTCAGGTCAGATCAGGTTAAGGCAAGCAGCACCATTGAACTCGCGCTCAGCAGCGATAACTTCGATGCGCCAAGCAAAAGCTGATGCGCGGCAAGCGTGGATCGAGCGATCCGCGGCTCCACCCGGCTTGGCACTCATTCAACTGGTTCGATTACACGGAAGGTCTCTCATGAAGGCATTTGTAGCGGCACGGTGCGCGGTTCTGGCGGGCACGGTTCTTACGGGCGCGCTTCTGGCGGGACTTGTGCCGGGCGCGACTTCCCCGGCGCGCGCACAATATGGCGAGGTGATCGGCAACTCGATGCGCAATTGTGCGCCCGGCCAGGGTCCGGCGGTGCGGGTGACGATCCGCGGCATCAAGAGCTCGACCGGCAAGATCCGGCTGCAGAGCTACCGTGCGACGAAGCAGGACTGGCTCGAGAAGGACCGCTGGATCAACCGCATCGAAGTGCCGGCAAGGAAGGGCAGCATGACCTTCTGCGTGCCCCTCCCCAAGCCCGGCGCCTATGCGATCGCGGCGCGCCACGACGCCAACAACAACAACGAAACCGATATCAGCGAGGATGGCGGCGCGATGTCGAACAATCCCTCGATCAACATCTTCAATCTCGGGCGGCCGGGCATCGACAAGACCCGCTTCACGGTGGGCAACGAGATGCAGTCGATGACGATCAACATGCTGTATTTCGGATGAGGCGATAGTCGCGCCGTTGATCCTTCTCGTGGGCCAATTTGGCAAAGGGTTTCTTGAATTCGCAACGCTGGGTAGTCATACGGGTTGCGCGCGAGATTGACGCACCAGGCTAAGGCGCTGGATTTGAGTTGGGGCAAGATCACGATCGAAGACGTGGCGAAGGCTGCGGGCGTATCGCGGCAGACGGTTTCGCGCGTGATCAATCGACGCCCCAACGTGCGCGAAGCGGTGCGCGAGAGGGTCGAGCAGGCGATCGGCGCGATGGGCTATGTCCCCAATGCGGCAGCCCGCCGGATGGGAGGGGCGCGCAGCTATCTCCTCCTCGCAGTTATCGAACAGGGCGCGGCGGCGGCGGGAGTCGGTGAGCGGACCGGACGCTTGCCGCTCGATGGCATGTTGCTCGCCGGGCTCGAGACTTGCGCGAAAGCGGGCTATCACGTGTTGTTCGAACAGCTCGAGCGGGATCGAGAGGCCAGCCTGCTCAGCTTTTCGCGCACGCTGACCGCGCTCAGCCCCGATGGCGTGATCCTGACCCCGCCGCTCGATGATCGCCGCGACCTCAAGGAAGCCCTGAGCTTGCGCGGCATCGCGGCCGACTGCCTAGGCCACCGGCAGGATTTCGGCACGGCCTCGGCGGGCATCGACGATGGCGCGCTCGGCGAGGCGGCCACGCGCTATCTGCTGAAGCTTGGCCACAAGCAGATCGGGTTCGTCGCAGGGTTTGCCGACCCCCAGCGCTCGCAGCGCCGGATCGTGGGCTATCGCCGGATCATGGCGAGCGCGGGCAGCCGGGCGCAGCGCCATTTCGTCGCCGACGAGCGGCTCGGCTTTGCCGGGGCGCTGGCGCTGGCCAACAGCTGGCTCGTGCCTACCATCCGCCCGACCGCGATCATCGCGGAAACCGAGGAAGTGGCGCTTGCAATCCTTGATGTGGCGAATGCGCTCGCGATCCCGGTGCCGCAGGAACTCTCGTTGCTGAGCCTCGAGAACCGGGCCAGCCTGACGCGCTCCAGACCGCCGATCTCGGTCATCTGCCACCCCTATATCCGGCTGTTCGCACACGCGTGCGAGCGCCTGATCTTCGCGGCAAATCCGGTCGCCGATCCGCCCACGATGCAGGATGATGAGCCCTTCGCGCTGATCGAGCGCGACAGCGTCGCCAAGGCCCCGCGCGCGGTCTGAGCGCGGGCAGGCGCAAATACGAGCTGAAGCTGCATGCCGCAGCCGATCGGCCTGTCGCGAGCTGGCCCGAAATGCAGGATCGAACGGTCATTCATGGGAATGGTGCTGCTGGGGAGGATTGAACTCCCGACCTCACCCTTACCAAGGGTGGGCAAACGGACAAATACGGCTTTACTCGGACAAGAAAATGCAATAAAAACAATCTAGCGTGACCGAGGGTGTCCGTATATGTTTTTCATGTTTTTTTCATGGATTTTGGAGGTTCGAAAATTGCC
>DAITMG010000068.1:0-13351 GCA_036835265.1 Erythrobacter sp.
CTTCCGCTGGTGCTCGAGGAGGATTTCCTCGAGCAATGCCGCGCGAGCCTGCCCGAACTGCCCGATGCCAAGCGCCGCCGCTATGAGCAGGACCTTGGCCTCACCCCCTACAACGCCCGCGAACTGACCGCCGAGGTCGAAACCTTCGCGCGCTTCGAGACGCTGCTCGCCGCCACCGCTTCAGCGACCGGCAAGCGCGAACCCGAAGTCGCGACGCAGGTCGCCAACTGGGCGCTTTCGGTGGCGCCGGGCGTTATCAAGGCGCTGGGCGACGAGGGCGATCCGGCCAACGCCACCGCGCAGGCGCAGGCCGCGATTCTCGCCCTGGCCGACACGGGCGAGATCAGCGGCGGGCAAGCCAAGGAGATCTTCGAGATCGTGCTCAGGACCGGCCGCGAACCGGGCGAAATCGCCGCGACCGAAGGCTTGAAGCAGGTCAGCGACACGGGCGCGATCGAGGCCGCGATCGACGAGATCCTCGCGGGCAATGCTGACAAAGTCGAGCAATATCGCGGCGGCAAGGATAAGCTGTTCGGCTTCTTCGTCGGCCAGACGATGAAGGCGATGCAGGGCAAGGCCAATCCCGCGGTGGTCAACCAGCTGCTCAAGGACAAGCTGGGCTGAGGCAGCAAAAAGCCGCCCGGAGCGCTGTGGCTCGCGGGCGGCTCTGATTGGCCCTCGGGGGCGCTTGCGGCTTAGCCTTCGCGCTCGCCCGTAAGCGGCATCGCGCCGAACGCGCCCGCATTGACATTGCCGGTGAGCTGATTGCCATCGACGGTCGCTTCGCACTCGAGCTTCATCGGCATCGGCACGGTCATGTTCATGTCCCAGGACAGCGTGTGGCCGTCGATCTTGCCGTTCTCGACCGCCATCTGGCCCATGCCGCCGGCCATCGTGCCGGTGAAGGTGTTGCCATCATCGCCGGGGACGACGGTGAAGGTGCCGGTCTGGTCGCCCATCGGGCTCTTGACGACGGTCTTGTAGGTACCTGCAACTGACATTCTCTATCTCCCTTGGAAAGTTTGGGGTAAAGGCCGACGCTCCTGTCTCGCCTGACTTGGCGATTGACGGGTCCCGACGTCCCTCGGGCTGCGTCCTTACACGCCTGTCAGTTCGCTTCAACCACATATCGCCGCCGCGCCGCAGCCTCCGCATCCTCGCGCCAGAACCGCACCGGTTTGAGCTTGTGCTCGGCATAAAGCCGCATCTGATCGGTCTGATGCGGGCTGCCCGGCCGGGTGATCGCCGAGCCGAACGGCTGGACCGAGCGCGAGGCAACCCGGCCCGGTGAGCCCGGCGCGGGCCATTCGACCCACTGGATGTAGCTATCGCCGTGAACGAGGCTGAGCCGGCCATCCTCCTCGACGCTCCAGGTGGTCGCCGCGCGCAGCGTGTCCGAGCCGCCATCGAGCGGCAGATCCACGTCGCCGTGGCGCAGGCGCAGCAGCTCGCCGAGCGGCGGATCGAGCCGCCCGAAATGGGTCTCGAGGTGATCGGCCGCATCGCGCAGCGATTGCTCGATGTTGGGAAAAGCCGGCTTGTTCTGGTATTCCGCCGACATGAAATCGCGCAGCATCAGGTAAGCGATTGCGTCGGCCCGCCCCTTGCCGTCCGAATTCAGATCCCACGTCAGGAGCAGATCGCGCGCCTCGCCAAGCTTGCCGCTCGCCTCGAGGCCCTCGGCGGCATCGAGCATCGCCGCGACATACCCCCGGCGCTCATAGCCGGTGTCATACTTGATCGCCTCGAGCGTCGCCCGGTCGAACCGCGTGGCCTCGCTCATCAGCTTGTAGGCGCGCCACGAGCGGTTGGTCTGCTTGCGCTCGATGCCGAGCACCGGGGAGAAATCCGCCGGGTCAAGATCATCTCCTGCGCCTGCGGCGGTGTAGGGTTCGTTGTTGGAATTGTAGAGCCAGCCCGATGCGGGATTGATCAGCTTGGGCAGGACCGCGTAATCGACCGTCCCCTCCCAGATCAGCTCCGAGCGTGAGCCGTCGAGCACCCCGCGCCAGTTCGCCTTGATGCCCTCGGGCCGGTTGGGCAGCGCGGCGTTGTAGACATAGGCGATGGTGCCCGTCTCGTCGGCATAGAGGAAATTGGTCGAGGGGATCGCGAGCCGGGCAATCTGCGCTTCCCATTCATCGAAGGTGGTCGCCTTGTTGAGCCGATAGTAGGCATCGAGCTGGTCAAGTTTGCCCATCGCGCCATAGCGGATCGCGAAAAAGCCGTTGTCGTTGGCGATCACCGGGCCGTGGATGCTGCGATGGACGGTGCGGAAGATCGGCAGGATGACCGGCCCCATCCGCACCGGCAGGATCACCGTCTTGGTCTCGAGATCGCGCCATTCGCCATCGAGCCTGTATTGCGTCCCCGCCTCGTTCATCTCGAGCTGGTAGATATCGACCATGTCGGGCCGGTTGACCGTGTTGGTCCAGCCCAGATGCTCGTTATGGCCGAGGAAGGCAAAGGGCGAGCCGGGGAAGTTCGCGCCGGTGAAATGCCAGCCTTCCTCGCTCTCGACCGTCAGCTCATACCACGCGACCCCGCCGCGCAGCGGCTGGTGCGAATTGGAGATGAGCGTGGTTGGCCCGCCGGTCTTCTCGGGCGCGATCGCCCAGGCGTTGGAGCCGAGCAGCCCCGCTTCCTCGCCCCATGGCAGCGGATGGACGAAGCGATGCGCCTGCGCTGCCAGTTCGGCTTTATCCGCGGCCGGCTCGTCTGCTGGTTGATCTGCCTGTTCATCTGCCGGTGCAAACGGATCGACACGGGGGAAGCCCGGGATATCGGGCCCGTATTCGCGCCGCAGCTCCTCGCCTGCCACCAATGGCTGAATTGCTGAGCCAATGCCGAAGAAGAACGGCTGGCGCAGCGCAAAGCCCGCCGCGACATCCTCGCCGTTGAGCGGGAACAGATTGGTGAGCTTGACCTCGCCGGGATGCTCGGCGGCATAATGGTTGAGCCCTGCCGCATAGGCTTCGAACAGCGCGCGGGTATCGGCCGGCAGGCCCTTGTATTCGCGCTCCGCCGTGCCGCGCGCATCGAGCAGGTGGTAGACATAGTCGAAGCTTGCGCCTTCCTCGCCTGCGATCGCGCCATAGCGCCCGCGGCTCATCGCAGCGACATCCTGGAGCGTGAAGAAATCGTCCTCGGCATGCGCGATCGCGACGCCGAATGCGACGTCGGCGTCGGTCTTGCCGCGGATGAAGGGCACGCCGTATTCATCGCGCAGGATCTCGGCGCGATAGGTCTTGCCCGACGCAGCCTTCGCCGGGCTCGCCATGAACGGCTCCCACGTCGCGAGCGTGATGAAACCAAGCACAAGCAAGGCTGCAATCCCTAGTCCAAACCGCTTGCTCCATGTCATCCGGCAAAGTCTCCCCTGAGCATTTCGTGGCGCGGACAATTGCGGCGCGGCGCGGGCGCGTCAAGCACCGACGATCAGCACTTGCAAAGGGTGCAAACAAGCCCACCTAGCCGGGCAACACACCTGAGCGAAATCGCGCGCAAGGCGCCGCTTGTGTTGCAACTATGCAACACTATATGGAACGGGTACACACCATGAGGGGCTGTCTGACATGAATCTCGAAAAGTTCACCGACCGCGCGAAGGGCTTCCTCCAGTCAGCGCAAACCGTCGCCATCCGCATGAACCATCAACGGATTACGCCGCTGCACCTGCTGAAGGCGCTGCTCGAGGATTCGGAAGGCATGGCCTCCGGGCTGATCCAGCGTGCCGGCGGCGAGGCGAGCCTCGCGGCGGGCGCGGTTGATGTGGGGCTCGCGAAGATCCCGGCGGTGACCGGCAGCGGCGCGCAGGCGACCCCCGGGCTCGACAACGATGCCGTGCGCGTGCTCGACAGCGCCGAGCAATTGGCCGAGAAGGCCGGCGACAGCTATGTCACGGTCGAGCGGCTGTTGACCGCGCTCGCCATGGCACCGGGCGCTGCGGGCGAGGCGATGAAAGCCGCGAGCGTCACCCCGCAGGCGCTCAACACCGCAATCGAAGCGCTCCGGGGCGGCAAGCGCGCCGACAGCGCCGGCGCCGAGAGCACCTATGATGCGATGGAGAAATTCGCCCGCGACCTCACGCAAGCCGCGCGCGACGGCAAGCTCGATCCGGTGATCGGCCGCGACGAGGAGATCCGCCGCACGATCCAGATCCTCGCGCGGCGCACCAAGAACAATCCTGCCCTCATCGGCGAGCCCGGCACCGGCAAGACCGCGATCGCCGAAGGGCTCGCGCTGCGGATCGCCAATGGCGATGTGCCCGACAGCCTCAAGGGCCGCACGCTGATGAGCCTCGACATGGGCTCGCTGATCGCGGGCGCGAAATATCGCGGCGAGTTCGAGGAGCGCTTGAAGAGCGTGCTCGACGAGGTCAAGAACGCGGGCGGCGGCATCATCCTGTTCATCGACGAGATGCACACGCTGATCGGGGCGGGCGCTTCGGAAGGCTCGATGGATGCCTCGAACCTTTTGAAGCCCGCGCTCTCGCGCGGCGAACTGCACTGCATCGGCGCGACCACGCTCGATGAATACCAGAAATATGTCGAGAAGGACCCCGCGCTCCAGCGGCGTTTCCAGCCGGTCTATATCGACGAGCCGAGCGTCGAGGACACGATCTCGATCCTGCGCGGGATCAAGGACAAATACGAGCTGCACCACGGCGTGCGCATCACCGACACCGCGATCGTCGCGGCAGCCAAGCTGTCCGACCGGTATATCCAGAACCGCTTCCTGCCCGACAAGGCGATCGACCTGATGGACGAGGCCGCCAGCCGCATCCGGATGGAGGTCGAGAGCAAGCCCGAGGAGATCGAGGCGCTCGACCGGCGGATCATCCAGCTCAAGATCGAGGAATCGGCGCTGATGAAGGAGGACGACCGCGCCTCGCTCGATCGCCTCGAGAACCTGCGCAAGGAGCTCGCCGAACTCGAGCAGCAGTCCTCCGAGCTCACCACCCGCTGGCGCAACGAGCGCGACAAGATCGAGGCCGAGGGGCGGATCAAGGAGGAACTCGACGCAGCCCGGCTCGAACTCGAACAGGCGCAGCGTTCGGGCGATCTCGCGCGCGCGGGCGAGCTTTCCTACGGTACCATCCCCGCGCTCGAAAAGCGGCTCGAGGAAGCCGAGGCGATGAGCGAGAACGCGCTGCTGCGCGAGGAGGTGACCGAAGAGGACATCGCCGGCATCGTCAGCCGCTGGACCGGCATCCCCATTGACAAGATGTTGGAGGGCGAGCGCGAGAAGCTGCTCGAGATGGAAGAGATCCTGAGCAAGCGGGTGATCGGCCAGAGCCAGGCGATCGCGGCTGTCTCGCGGGCGGTGCGCCGCGCGCGGGCAGGCTTGCAGGATCCCAATCGTCCGCTCGGCTCGTTCCTGTTTCTGGGGCCGACCGGCGTCGGCAAGACCGAGCTGACCAAGGCGCTTGCGGAATTCCTGTTCGACGATGACCAGGCGATGGTCCGCATCGACATGAGCGAATTCATGGAAAAGCACGCCGTCGCCCGGCTGATCGGCGCGCCGCCGGGCTATGTCGGCTATGACGAGGGCGGGGTGCTGACCGAGGCGGTGCGGCGGCGGCCCTATCAGGTCGTGCTGTTCGACGAGGTCGAGAAGGCGCACCAGGATGTCTTCAACGTGCTCCTGCAGGTGCTCGACGATGGCCAGCTTACCGATGGACAGGGCCGCCGCGTCGATTTCGCGAACACGCTGATCATCCTCACCTCCAATCTGGGCAGCCAGCATCTTGCGAACTTGCCCGATGACGGGAAGGTCGAGGATGTCGAGGATCAGGTGATGGACGTTGTGCGCGGGCATTTCCGCCCCGAGTTCATCAATCGGCTGGACGAGATCATCCTGTTCCACCGCCTCGCGATGGAACATATGGCCCCGATCGTCGAGATTCAGGTGAAGCGCGTCCAGAAGCTGCTTGATGATCGCAAGATCAGGCTCGAGCTGACCGAGGCGGCGCTGCGCTGGCTGGGCCGGGTGGGCTATGATCCGGTCTATGGCGCGCGGCCGTTGAAACGCGCCGTGCAGCGCTATCTGCAGGACCCGCTCGCCCAGATGCTGATCGAAGGCAAAGTGCTCGATGGAACGACCCTGTCGATCGACGAGGGCGAGGGCCAACTGTCGATCAGGATCGACGAACAGCCTTGATGGCGGCCCGGGCCGCTCAGGTTTTGAACCAGGCCAAATCGGCCGAAAGCACACTTTGTTTCAAGTAAGCCAAGCCTTGGCTGCGTCTTCACGCAATATTTTGCCTGCCTGACAATGCATGGCGTTAGATTCGCAGGGTACCCTGTGGGAATAGCGCAACAAGCGTGGCAAAAAGATGAAGCCCAGATGAACCTCTTTGACATCGTTCTGACAGCATTGCACAAATCTGTCATCGCATCAGGGACTTGATTGCGTAGGTGTACCGAAAAGCATTGCCAAGCTGCGCTCTCAAGCCAGTTTCCTTGTCAATCGTGTCGCTCCAGGTCCCTCGTGGTTGCAACTGGAGAGAACATGAAAACGCAATTTCACACGCTCAAGGCGCTGACTTTCTCGGCATCCGCCATTGCCATGGTAATGGCCGCCCCGGTTGCCGCGCAGGACCAAGCCGAGCCTGAAGAAGAGCAGGCCGACGATGAAGAGGAGCAGGCCGAGGTCACGACCGATGCCAGCGGCGAACCCGCCCGCTCCGGCGCCATCACCGTCACCGGCTCGCGCATCGTGCGCGACACCTATTCCTCGATCTCGCCGCTCCAGGTGCTCACCACCGAAAACCAGCAGGCGGTCGGCGCGTTCGACCCGGCCCAGATCCTGCAGCGCTCCGAAGCGGCTTCGGGCCAGCAGATCGATGCGACCTTCCAGGGCTTCGTGCTCGATAACGGCCCGGGTTCGCAGACGATCAACCTGCGCGGCCTTGGCGCTGATCGCACGCTCGTGCTCGTCAACGGTCGCCGGTTCGCGCCGGGCGGCGTCGAAGGCGCGCCGACGCAGCCCTCGATCAACCTCATCCCCTCGACCCTGGTCGACCGCTATGACCTGCTGCTCGACGGCGCCTCGTCGGTCTATGGTTCGGACGCGGTCGCGGGCGTCGCCAACATCGTCTTGCGCAAGGACTTCGACGGGGTCGAATTGCAGGCCAACGGCAACATCAACCCCGAAGGCGGCGGCGACGATTACACGGTGAGCGCCGCGTGGGGCTTCAACACCGACCGCGCGGTGTTCGGGATCGGCGCGGAATATGCCTTCCGCGACGAGGTTACGCTGCGTGACCGCGAATTCCTGCGCGGCTGCAACACCCATCTCGAGATCGATCAGGACGGCAATCGCCGCACCGTCGGCCTTGCCGACAATGCGATCGTCCGGGCCCGCTCGCCCGGCATCACGGTGGCGGAGGACGAGTGCAAGATCACCGGCATTTCGGGCCGCGTCTTCATCCCGTTCACGCGGCTCGGCTCGGTCTATTTCCCGGCCAACGGCAACATCGCCAACATTCCCGGCCTCGACTACGGCGACAACACCGCGCTCGGAAATATCGATCTCGACGTCAACAATGACGGCATCCGCGATGTCGATTTCCAGAACGTCAACACCAACGCCGCCAACCTCGACCAGACTTTCATCTCCGAGCAGGAGCTGATCAACGTCTTCGCCTATGGCGAATACACCTTCCCGGGCGAGGCCAACATCACGCCGTTCTTCGAGGCGCAGTATTCGCGCGCCGAGATCAGCATTCCCAATTCCGGCACGCCGCAGCTCTTCCCCGTGGTTCCCGGCGGCAACGCGTTCAACCCGTGCAACATCCAGGCTGGCGGGGCTGATTGCCGCGCTGCGGACAACGCCTTCCAGCTTTTGGCCAACCCCAACATCTTCAACCCGGGCAGCGGGGTTGGTCCGCTTTCGACCGGATTCAGCCTGCCAACCAACCCGATCTTCAACATCCGCGGCGACCGCAACAATGTCGAGATCACGCAGGAGCAATATCGCGGCGTGCTCGGTGTGCGCGGCGATCTGCCCTTCATCGGCTCGACCTGGACCTTCGAGGTCGCGGGGGTCTATTCGCGCGCCGAGGGCGGTTCGGTCCGGCGCGGCGTGCGCGAAGACAAACTGGCGTTTGCGATCGGGCTTGATCCCACCTTCGACTATGATGGCGATGGCATCGTCGATAACGACGGCGACGGGATCGCGGACGATTACAACCAGGGCGTCAATTTCTTTGCCGGCGATCCCGGCACGATCACGCCGTGCGATGTCTCTGCGCTTGCCAATCCCCAGCTGGCGCCGGCGGACCTCGCCCAAGGCTGCGTACCGGCGAACCTGTTCAGCGACTCGGTGCTCGGCCAGGTCATCGGCGATTTCGCCACGCAGGCCGAGCGCGACTACCTCTTCGGTGTGCGCTCGTTCGATACGACCTATGAGCAGATCCTCATCAACGGCTTTGTCACCGGCGACCTGTTCGAGCTTCCGGCCGGCCCCGTCGGGGTCGTGCTCGGCGGCGAATGGCGCGAGGATTCGATCGAATCGAACCCCAATTTCGTCGCCTCGAACGGGCTCTTCTTCGGGTTCTCTAACGATAGCGGCGCGGTCGGCTCGGCCTGGATCCGCGAGATCTTCGGCGAGGTCGATGTGCCGCTCATCGCGGGCGAGGAGCTCGTCCAGGAACTCAATATCAACATTTCGGGCCGCCTGACTGAGCAGGAATTCTACGGCACCAACGGCACCTACAGCCTCAAGGCGGGCTGGCGCCCGGTCACGCCGCTGCTGTTCAAGTTCTCCTACGGCACCTCGTTCCGCGCGCCCAACCTGCGCGAGAACTTCCTCAAGGGCCAATCGGGCTTTCTCAGCCTGTTCGACCCGTGCGCGGTGCCCGATGATGCGTTCGATGCGCAGGTCGGCTATCAGGCCAATCTCGATGAGCGCGATCCGCAGATCCTCGCCAACTGCATCCGCGAGGGCCGCGATCCGACCCGGGTGGGGATTGACTCCGAGGGGCTCAACACCTTCGATGTGTCCTCGGTCGAGGTCGGTTCGGGCGGCACGCTCGACATCAATCCCGAAACCTCGACCTCGATCACGACCGGCTTTGCATTCGAGGAGAATTTCCCCAGCGGCTTCGAGTTCTCGTTCAACTTCAACTATTACGATATCCAGATCCGCAACGCGATCATCGAGCCGGGCGCGCAGTTCATCATCAATGACTGTTTTGCGCGCGAAGACGGGACCCGCAGCCCGTTCTGCGACCGGATCACGGCCAGCCAGAACCCGGCCGATCGTTTCCTCGTCTCCGACGTCTTTCAGGGCTTCATCAACTTCAACGAGGAAGCGGTTCGCGGGATCGACATCAACACGACCTTCGGCAAGGACATCACCATCGGCGACGAGGTGTTCGACGTCTCGCTCGATCTGCGCGCCAACCACCTGATCGAGCGCTCGATCCTGTTCGTGAACAGCAATGGCGATATCGAGGAAGAAGACTTCGCAGGCGAATTCTTCTTCCCGAGCTGGACCGGCCGCGCGACGCTGTTCGTCGACTGGAAGGATTTCCGCTTCACCTGGCAGACCCGCTATGTCGGCGATGTCGAGCAGGATGAAGAAGGGATCGATGAGTTCTCGGACGTCTTCGGCAATGGCCCGGATGGCCAGCCGACCGGCTTCTTCTCGGATACCTGCCTTGGTGGCGGCTCGCCCAACGGCGTCGTCGCGGGCGACGGCGTGTTCTGCCGCGATGTCGGCTTTGCCGACGAGTGGTTCGAGCACACCGCATCGGTGCGGTGGGACAATCGCACGATCCGGATCATCGCGGGCGTGACCAACATCTTCGACACGGCCCCGCCGCTGATCGACACCGCACAGGTCTTCGGCGTCTCGAACGTGCCGATCGGCAGCCCCTACAACTATGACGGCCGCGAGTTCTTCGCGCAGGTGCTTTATCGCTTCTAAGGGACGATGATCTCACGCGAATGAGCCAGAAAAGGCGGCCTCTCGCCCTTGCTGAGAGGCCGCCTTTTTGGTTTACTGAAACGGTGGCAGGAAGGTTGGAGTGGAGGCCGGCGCTCCTGCCCACGGGGTCCGCAGTCAATTTGATCGAAAAAGAGCTTTATCCATGAACATTGCAAAGATGACCGCCGCGGCTCTCTTGGCCGGAGTCTGTGCCTTCGGGCTTGGCTTCGCAGGATCGGAAACGCAGGCGCAAACTGCCGGAACCCGGAATGCCGGCACCTCCACCGTTCCGATCGACGTGTGGGCGCTGCGCAACGTGGTGAACGCCGTCGAGGTCTCGCCCGATGGCAAGCACATCCTTGTCCACAAGACCGAGACCCGCGAGGGTGAGTACATCCTCGAAATCTACAAGACCGACGATCTCTCCAAGCCCTTCCGGCGGCTCAACGCCGATCCGATGGAGATCACCGGCGCGACCTGGGTCAGCGATGACGTGATCTTCGGCAGCGCCTGGCAGCAGGTGCGCAAGGCCGTGCGCGAACAGGAAGACGAGACCTACAACCGCGCAAGCTATTTCTACAGCCTTGAGGACAACAAGTTCCAGCAGGTCCGCGGCACCTTCCGCCTCGTCAACGATCTGCCCGACGAACCCGATGAAATCCTCATCGGCACCGGCAAGGATGTGACCGACAACACCGGCATCGATCCCTTCGCCGCGTTTCGCCCGATCAGCTACTACAAGCTCAATCTCAAGCGCGGCACGCGCAAGCTCGTGATCCAGGGGAACACCAAATATTCCAACATCCTCTTCGATAACCAGGGCAACCCCCGCTATGCCGAAGGGGTCGACGACGATTTCACGATCAAGACCTATTATCGCCTGCCCGGCGATGGCTCGTGGAAGCAATTCGGGCCGACTTACGACCAGAACGATCACAACAACCTCTATCGTTTCCTCGGCGGTGTTCACGGGGTGAAGGCGTTCGATCCCGAAAACCCCAATATCGGCTATCTGGTCGACAACCCCGATGGCGGCGACAAGGCTGCGCTTTTCAAATTCGATTTCGCGCAAGGGAAGATCATCGAGGAGATGTTCCGTCCGGAGCTTGCCGACGTGATGGGGGTGCAGAGGCACTCGATCCCGGGCAACGATACAGTGGTTGCCGCGTGGTATCCGGGCGCCAAGATCGAGCGCCAATGGTTCGACGAGGAAGAACAGGCGCTGCACGAGGCGCTCGAGCGGCAATTGCCCAATGGCCATTTCGTGCGCATTACCAGCCGCTCGCGCGATGGCCAGACGATGATCGTCAACAATATCGGCCCTAAGGACCCCGGCTCCTTCTGGCTCGTCAAGGATGGCCAGGTTGCCAAGCTTGGCAGTCGTAACCCGTTGCTAAGCCCTGAACAGCTCAGCGATGTCGAATTCATCACCTACAAGGCGCGCGACGGGATGACGATCCCGGCTTATGTCACCAAGCCCAAGGGCGAGGGACCGTTCCCGCTGATCGTGATGCCGCATGGCGGCCCGCACGTGAACGAAGTCGTGCTGTTCGATGAATGGGGCCAGATGCTTGCCAATGCGGGCTACATGGTGCTCCAGCCGCAATATCGCATGTCGACCGGATGGGGGCAGAAGCTGTTCGACGGCGGCTATGGCGAGCATGGCGGCAAGATGCAGGACGACAAGGATGACGGCGCGCGTTACCTGATCGAGCAGGGCATGGTCGATCCTGACCGCGTGGCGATGTTCGGCTGGTCCTATGGCGGCTATGCCGCGCTGGTTGCGCTGAGCCGCGAGGAGCAGCTCTATCAATGCGCGATCGCGGGCGCGGCCGTTGCGGATCCAGCCAAGACCTTCCGCGAGGGTGCAGGCCGCGCGGGAAGCCGCGCGCCCAAGGCGCTGATCGATTGGGCCGAGCGCCGCGGCACGATCGGGGTCAATCCGATCAAGGAAGTTTCCAAGGTCAACATCCCGCTGCTGATGATCCACCCCGAGGTGGATAGCCGCGTGCTCTATTACCACTTTGTGGACTACAAGAAGGAATTCGAGAAGACGGACAAGAACGGCCAGTTCGTGACGCTTGAGGGTGCCGACCACTTCTCGGTGACGCTGATGTACGAGCATCAGCAGCAGCTCTACACCAAGATGCTCGATTATCTCGCCAATGATTGCGGGCCGGGCGGGTTGTAAACGGCGTATCCTGGGGCATTGAAAAAGGGGGCTCGGCCGGTTTAGGCCGAGCCCCCTTTTTGTTTTTTGACTGAAGATAGCGGCAGGCCCCGCCCCATCAGCGATAGGGCTATCCGTCATCTGGGGCCGACGCCGCCCCCGAGACCAATTACTGCGCGTTCATGCCGACTTGCTGGCTTTCGACGATGTCGCGGGCGCCGCGATTTCCGGTGCGGGCGGCGACTTCCCATTCACGGTTGGTCATGCAGGTCTTCTTGCGCTTCGCCAGCGAGCCGATGACCCGGTCACTGCGGCAGCGGACGTACTCCGGATCGGACTTGTCGGTAACGGGCTCGGCCGCTTCTGCCAATTTGGTGGAACCGGCGCTTTCCGCTTGGGCGGAAACGACCTCGGCTGCCTGACCGTTCGACTGTTGGGTGGCATCGGTCTCCGGGTTCGCTGCGGCCGCCTGAAGCAGGAACGCAGGAAGTGATAGGGCAAGAGTGAGGATCATCATGGTTCTCCTGTGGTAGAACGATGCTGGGACCTTACAGGCTTGGCCAAATAAAAAAAGGGCGGGCCTTGCGACCCGCCCCCTTTCTCGTTGGATCAGATGCCCGCTTAGAAGCGGAAGCTGACCGCCGCCGCGTAACGACGTCCCAGAGCGTCGTAGTTCGACGGGAAGATGTTACCGCTGTTGAACGCGGTGGTGCCGATGTCTGAACCGACGATGGTCGGCTGGTTGTCGAACAGGTTCTGGACGCTAAACGTAAACGTCAAGTTTTCCATCGCGTAGAACTGCGCAGTCAGGTCGAAGTAGTTCTCCGCCGGGATCTGCGTGAAGTCCACGTCACCGAACAGCTCCGTGTTGCCGATGAAGGCCGGACCCTGCGAAGCGACGTCCAGCGGCTCCTGCTCAACGCTGCTCATGTAACGCCAGCGCAGCGAAAGCAGCGCATCGTCAGCGAAGCTGAACGACGTACGGGTGTCGAACACATACTCCGGCTGGATCGAGCCGCAGTTGATCGAGTAGAACCCGACGCAATCGCGAAACGGCGAGTCAGCCGACCCTGCAATGGCCTGGAACCGGTTCTGGTTGGTCCAGGTGCCGTTCACCGACACATCGAAGCCGATGGAGTCGGTCAGCCCGGTGCCCCAGTTCACGGACACATCAACACCATCGGTCTTGAGGCGGCCAAGGTTGGACAGGTTGAGCAGCAGGCCGCGCACTTCGTCCGGCGAACCG
>DAITMG010000069.1:0-13316 GCA_036835265.1 Erythrobacter sp.
TGGCCCGCTCAAGCTCAACTGGTTCGCCGATATCGGCCTAACCCTCATCGTGCTCATCGCCGCACTCTACTATATCCGCCGGGTAGCTTCAGGCTTGATCAAGCCGCGCAGGAAGCCTTCGCGCGTTCGGCAATGATCTCGGCGATCTTGTCGCTGGCGGTGCCATCGCCATAGGGATTGTGCGCACGCGCCATCGCCTCATAAGCCTGAGCATCATCGAGCAGGCGCGAGACTTCGTTGACGATCCGTTCGGCATTCGCTCCCACAAGGCGCGCCGTGCCCGCTGCGACGCCTTCGGGCCGCTCGGTCGTCTCGCGCATTACCAGCACCGGCTTGCCGAGCGAGGGCGCCTCTTCCTGGATCCCGCCTGAATCGGTGAGGACGATGTCGCTCGCTTCCATCATCGCGACGAAATCGCAATATTCGAGCGGCTCGATCAGCGCTATATCGGCGTGCTCCGAGAGCGCGGGCACCATCACTTGCGCGACATTGGGATTGGGGTGCATCGGGTAGATGATCGCCACGTCCGGGCGGTCGGCCAGCTGGCTTAGCGCGCGCGCGATCTGCTGCATGCCCTCGCCGAAATTCTCGCGTCGGTGAGCCGTCACCGCAATGATGCGCTTGCCCTTGAAGCGCTGCTTGAGCGGCGCGATCGCAGGGGCTAGCGCGGGATCGGCGGCGATCTTCGCACGCGCGGCGAGCAGCGCATCGATCACGGTGTTGCCCGTCACATGGATCGCGGCGTCCGCGATGTTCTCGGCGCGCAGGGCCGTGGCAGCATTGAGCGTCGGGGCGAAGTGGAGATCGGCGATCGCTCCTGTGACCTTGCGGTTCACCTCCTCGGGCCAGGGCGCGTAGATGTCGCCCGAGCGCAAGCCAGCCTCGACATGCCCGACCGGTATGCGCCTGAAATAGCACGCCAGCGTCGCCATCATCGTCGTCAGAGTGTCGCCGTGCACCAGCACGCGATCGGGCTGTTCTGCATCGAGCGCCTCGCCGAACCGGGTTATGATCCGCGCTGCAAGCGCGTCGAGGGTCTGCCCCGGCTGCATCAGGTCAAGGTCGATATCGGGGGTTATCTCGGCCATCTTGAGGACCTGGTCGAGCAATTCGCGATGCTGCGCGGTGACCGCAACGCGGACCTCGAGCGCGCCTGTCGCCTTGAGCGCATGAACCACCGGGAACATCTTGATCGCCTCGGGCCGCGTGCCGAAGGTCACGAGGATGCGCGGTTTCCCGGGGCCTGCGCTCATGCTTTCAGCATGCCGCGCGTATCGAACACAAGCTTGCCGACCAGATCGGCTGGCAGGAGATGCTTGAAGGCAGTGTGATCGACCAGCACGACGATGATCTCGGCGGTTTCGAGCGCCTCGTCAAGGCTGACCAGCCGCGCCCCAGTCCCGGCAAACCCCTCGGGCAATTCCTCGGCAAAGGGCTCGACAAGGAGGATCCGCGAGCCGCGCGTCCTTGCCAGGCTGTGAGCGATCTCCATCGCCGGGCTTTCGCGAAAGTCGTCGATGTCAGGCTTGAAGGCGAGGCCGAGCAGCGCGACCTTGCCGCCGGGCACCGCATCGAGCAGCCCGCGCACCCGCCGCTCGGTGTAGACGGCCTTGAAATCGTTGACTTCGCGTGCAGTCCGGATGAGCCGCGCGGTCTTGGGCGAGCTTGCCACCAGGAACCATGGATCAACCGCGATGCAATGCCCGCCCACGCCCGGCCCCGGCTGGAGGATGTTGACCCGCGGATGGCGATTGGCGAGCGCAATCACGTCCCACACATCGACGCCCAGATCATCCGCGATGACGCTGAGCTCATTGGCGAAGGCGATGTTGACGTCGCGAAAGCTGTTTTCGGTGAGCTTGACAGTCTCTGCGACGCGGGCGTTGGTCGTCAGGCAATCTCCCTCGACGAAGCTGCGGTAGAGCGCAGCCGCGCGCTGCGCACAGGCCGGCGTGATCCCGCCGATGACGCGGTCGTTCTCGACCAGTTCGCGCACGATCCTGCCGGGCAGGACACGCTCGGGACAATAGGCGAGCGCGATGTCGCCCGCTTCCTGCGAACCATAGATCGGAAGCTTGAGATCGGGGCGCATCTCGGCGATGATCTGCGCGACGCGCTCGGTCGTGCCGACGGGCGAGGTGCTCTCGACGATGACGCAGGCGCCGGGCTGAACCACCGGCGCGATCGCGCGCGCAGCGGCCTCGACATAGCTCACATCGGGAGTTTTCTCCTCGGTCAGCGGAGTTGGCACGGCGATCAGGTAAAAATGCGCGCTCGGCACCTCGAGCGACGCGGTGAGCTTCTCGCTCTCGATCGCCTGGTGGACGAGCCGATCAAGGTCTTTCTCCTCGATATGGACCCGCCCGGCATTGACCGTTTCAACCACCGCAGGAGAAACATCGACGCCGCAGACATTCCAGCCATGGCTCGCCAGCACAGCCGCGGTCGGCAGGCCGATATAGCCAAGACCGATCACCGCGACCTGATAATCGGGGGTCGGCTGGATTTCGGGGCGGGCCGCGAGCGTTGCGGCCTTGTCGAAAGGTACATTCATCGGTTCAGTGTTCCCGTGTTTGGGCAGAACCGTATGAGCCGATGATTTAAGATCGCGTTAGGCTTGGCTGAAAACCACGCGCCAGTTTAGCGCGCTGGAAGTATGCTTACCGCTCGAGTGCCTGAGTATAGGCAGCGAGCAGCGGCTCGATCTGGTGCTGCCAATTGAGCTCCTCGACAACGCGGCGGCGCCCGAACGCACCCATCGCCGCGCGCCGGTCGGGATCATCGATCAGTTCGATGATTTTCTCGGCCAGATCGACAGGATCGTTGGGCTTGGCATAAAGCGATGCCTCAAGGGCGGAAAACTTCCCTTCGGCAACATCGAACTGCACCATCGCTTTGCCAAGCGACATGTATTCCATGATCTTGTTCATGGTCGACTTGTCGTTCATTGCGTTCACCCGGTCCGGATTGACGCCCATATCCATCGTCGAGAGCACCTCGAACAGGTCCTTGTCGGGTGCGCGGCCGGTGAAGGTGATGAAATCGGCCAGGCCCCGCGCCGCTGTCAGCGCTTCAAGATCGGCGAGCGCCGGGCCCCCGCCAACCAGAACGAACTGGATGTCCTCGCGCCCCCACTTGCGCACAAGGTGGTCCACCGCGTCGATCAAGAGGTCGATCCCTTCCTGCTCGCCCATCACTCCGACATAGCCGACCATATGTGCGCGCCCGTTCTTCCAGATCTCGACCGGTGGCACCAGCCTGAGGCGCGAGAGATCAGGGCCGGAGCGCACAACGTGGACGTGCGCAGGGTCCATGCCGCCGCGTTCGATCGCGATCCTGCGATAGCTCTCATTGGTCGCGATCGAGACATCGGCGAAGCGGAAGGTGAGACGCTCGAAGATCAGCATCAGCCGCCAGAAAAACCCGCGCTTGTCGAACTTGGCCTCGTAAAGCTCGGGGTTGATATCGTGGTGATCGAAGATGTAGCGCACACCCAGAAGCTTGAACGGTGCGGCGACGAGGAAAATGAGATCGGGCGGGTTGCAGCCATGGATCACGTCGAACCGGCGCTTCAGGAAGATCTTCCACGCGAGCACCGTCTCCCAGAACAGCGCAGCGCCATATTCGGCGAGGAAACCGAGCGCGCCCGATGCCTCGAGCGGAAGCGGGTGGCGGTGGATCTCGATCCCCTCGATCACCTCGAAGCGCGCCTCATGCCCCTTGCCGGTGGGGCAGATGATCGAGACCTGCGCCCCGGCAGCCTTCAAGGTGCGTGCCTCCTGCCACACCCGCCGGTCGAACGGGAGTGGCAGGTTCTCGACCACGATCAGGACGTGCCGGCCCTTGAGCGGCTCACCCGCGATGACCGCTGGAATACCCTCTTCGGCAGCGTCGACGCGGTCGGTGGGGGGAGCCTCCATCGCAGGCTTGCTCAAGGGATTGTGCTGATATCGACCAGCCGCTCGGCCTTGACGTCGATCTGGTCGATCAGCCGGTTGGTGGCGATGGCCAGCGCATAGTCGCGCGTCTCTGCCTCGTGCCGGTCGATCAACAGACCGTCGATCTGAGGCAGGAAGGCATAGGCATAGCCGAGATTCTGGCCGACAAGGTTTTCCGGCTTGATCTGCGGGTCGTAGATATCGAGTTCATAGCCTGCCTCAAGCAGCTTGCGCGCCATATCGACCGCTGGGCTTTCACGCAGGTCGTCGGTCTCGAGCTTGAAGGCGAGCCCGACCAGCAGGACCTTGGCGCCCGGCTCGAGCCCATGCGTCGCATGCAGGAATTGGTGGTGTTTGTGCGCCTCGTTCGAGCGGATCAGCGCATCCACCAGATGCGTCGCCGAGCCGGTATCGGCCGCGATATATTGCAGCGCACGCACATCCTTGGGCAGGCACGAGCCGCCGAACGCGCCACCCGGCCGGGTGTAATAGGCCGAGATGTTGAGCTTGGTGTCGCTCTTGAAGATCGCATGCACGTCGCGCGCGGAGATGCCGAGATTCTGGCACACCCGCCCGATCTCGTTGGCGAACGCGACCTTTACCGCGTGCCATGAATTGTCGACGAACTTGGTCATCTCGGCCTCGCGCAGCCCCACCTCGAAAAGGGGCGCCTCGATCCCATGGTGGAGCGCAGCCATATTGGCGGAACGCTTGCCGCCCAATGTGCCGATGACGATCTTGGGCGGATTGAAATAATCCTCGATCGCGCTCGCCTCGCGCAGGAATTCGGGGTTGTAGACCAGTTCGACCAGATCGTGCGCGCGGCTGCCCAGCGCCTGCTCGATGATCGGCAGGATGATGTTCTCGCACGAGCCGGGACGCATGGTCGAGCGGTAAGCGAGCGTGAGGGGCGCTTTGCGTTTCTGGGTGCGCTCGGGCGTCAGCGCCTCGGCGATGCTGCGCGTCGCCTGCGCGATATAGCTCATGTTGTGCGAGCCATCGACCCCGCTCGGCGTGCCGACGCACACGAGCGCAATGTCGCAATCGTCAAGCTCTTGGCCAAGCCGAGTCACCGCGCTGATCCTGCCTTCGGTGTGGGCCGCTTCAATCAGCGCATCGAGGCCGGGCTCGTACACGGGCGCGCGGCCCGCATTGAGCGCCTTAACCTTCGCCTCGGCGACATCGATGCCGATCACGTGGTGCCCCTGGCTGGCAATGCACCCGGTGGCGGTGGACCCGACATAGCCGAGCCCGAAAACAGCGATCTTCAAGCGATCTCCTCTCGCCGTTCGAGCTTTTCAACCGATCGGCACCCGTAAGCGCCTTCCGGCTGCAGTCGGGGCCTAGCAATCGCCACCTTTTGTTGCAATGCACAAAGCTGTCGCCCGCCGACGGAATGGATGGCCGCGGGCATCCTCTCCATTGACCTTGGCGGATGCGGCATTAGGCGGGGCGACACACACCGTTCTTGCGAGGGGAACCGCCGCATCATGGCAACGCTGACTTATCTGACCACCACCCATTTTGACTTCGGTGCGCTCGCCCAGCTTCCCGCCGAGTTGAGGAAAGCCGGCGTCACGCGGCCCTTCATCGCGACCGACAAGGGCCTCGTGGGAGCGGGGCTGGTCGATAAGGTGGTCGCCGCACTGGGCAGCGAATACTCCGCAACGATCTTCGATGGCACGCCAGGCAACCCGACCGAGGAGGCGGTCAAGCTCGCCTTTGCACAGTATGGCGAGGAGGGGTGCGACGGGGTGATCGCGCTGGGCGGCGGCTCTTCGATGGATCTGGGCAAGGCGGTTGCGCTGCTCGCCGGTAGCGGCGGGCCGCTTGCACAATACGATCCGCTAAGCGGAGGCGCGAAGCTCATCAAGGCGGTCGCCCCGGTGATCGCGGTGCCAACCACGGCGGGCACGGGCAGCGAGGTCTCGGTCGGCTTTGTCATCATCCTTGAAGATGGCCGCAAGATGACCTTCGCCAGCCCGTTCTTCATCCCCAAGGCAGCGATCTGCGATCCCGAACTCACGCTCGGCCTTCCCGCTGCGATGACGGCGGCCACCGGGATGGACGCGATCACGCACTGCATCGAGGCGTTCCTTGCGCCGCAGATCAATCCTCCGGCCGACGGGGTGGCGCTCGACGGGCTGTGGCGCGGCTGGCAGCATCTCCCCCGCGCGGTCGAGGACGGGAGCGACCGCGAGGCGCGCTGGCAGATGATGATGTGTTCGACCGAAGGGGCGCTCGCCTTCATCAAGGGGCTGGGCGCGGTCCATGCAATGAGCCACGCAGTCGGGCGCATCCGCCGCCTGAACCTTCACCACGGCACGTTGAACGCGGTGTTCCTGCCCGCCGTGCTGCGGTTCAACCAGGGCCAATGCGAGGACAAGTATGTCCGCCTTCGCCAGGCGATGGGGCTTGCCCCGGGCTCCGATCTGGCCGAAGCGATCGCGGGCATGAACCGCGCGATCGGCCTTCCCGCAGGGCTCGGCGCGATGGGCGTCACCGAGGAAGACATTCCCGGCATTGTCGAATACGCGCAGACGGACCTTGCTGCACGCTCGAACCCGCGGCGCGCTTCGGATGCGGAATTCGAGGCGATGATCCGCCAATCGTTCTGAGCGCAAGGGCGGCGACGATTTCGTTCGTCGAAGCCGAGGCGCGGCTTGCCGAAAACGGCGCAATTCTTGCATTCGCACCCCTTGACGCGCGCCCCGCAACCCTCAAATAGAATCATATGCAGATCAATCGCTTCCGCGCCACGTCGCGCACCCTCGCCCGTTCCCCCATCCTCTCGTCCGGCTCGGCCCTCGCGCTGATCGCAGGACTTGCGACCGGCGCCAGCGCCGCGCCCGGCGAAGGTGCGGCCCGAGAAGCGGGGCAAACCGAAACCGGCGCAGCGGCGATCCCGCAAGGCACCGGCTATTTTGCATCCGAGAGCACGCTGCCGTTCAAGGCTCCTGACTTCACCCGGATCTCCCAAGACGATTACATCCCCGCGTTCGAACAGGGGATGAGCCTCCAGCAGGCCGAAATTCAGGCGATCATCGACAACGCGCAGGCGCCCAGCTTCGAGAACACGATCGTCGCTTATGAAAAGTCGGGCCGGATGCTCGGCCGGGTCAACCGCGTGTTCGGCCAGCTCATCGGCACCAACACCAACGAGCGGCTCGATGCGATCAACAAGGAAATCAGCCCCAGGCTCTCCGCGCATTCCTCCTCGATCACGCTGAACCCGGCGCTGTTTGCGCGGGTCAAGGCGGTTTACGATATGCGCGAGAGCCTTTCGCTCGATCCCGAAAGCGCCAAGCTGGTCGAGAAGACCTACGAAGACATGGTCAAGGCCGGCGCCCAGCTGACCGAGGCCGAGCGCGAGCGGGTAAAGGCCATCAACACCGAGCTCTCGACCCTGACGACGCAGTTTGGCCAGACCGTCCGCAGCGCAAGCAACGCCCAGCCGCTGATCGTCGACACCGCCGAAGAGCTCGCGGGTCTCTCCGAAAGCGAGATCGAGTCCGCTGCAGAACTTGCGCGCGAAATGGAAATGGAGGGCAAGTATGCGATCGCGCTGCAGAACACGACCCAGCAGCCGCTTCTTCCCGAGCTCGAGAACCGCGCGGTGCGCGAGCGCCTGTTCAAGCTGAGCTATGGTCGCAGCGACGGCACCAATCCCGAATACGACACTCGCATGCTGATGGCGCAGATCGCCGCACTGCGCGCCGAGAAGGCCGAGCTGTTCGGCAAGCCCGATTGGGCGAGCTACATGATGCAAGGCAACATGGCCGAGCAGCCCAGCACCGCGCTCGCCTTCATGGAGCAGATGGTCCCCGCGCTGGCCGCGACGCAGGCCCGCGAGGCAGCGCTGCTCAATGCCAAGATTGCCGAGGAGGGCGGCGATTTCACCGTCAAGCCGTGGGACTGGTATCGCTATGCCAACATGGTCCGGCAGGAGCGCTTCAGCGTGAGTGAGGGCGAGGTCAGCCAGTATTTCGAGCTCGAGAAGGTGCTTGAAGACGGCGTTTTCTACATGGCAAACCAGCTCTACGGGCTCACTTTCGAGCGCCGCAGCGACATTCCGACCTATCACCCGGATGTCTCGGTCTACACGATCTTCGATGCCGATGGCTCGGAGCTTGCGCTGTTCTACTTCGATCCCTTCCAGCGCCCCTCGAAGCGCGGCGGGGCGTGGATGGGCAATTTCGTGGCGCAGAGCCATCTGTGGGACGAGAAGCCGGTGATCTACAACGTGCTCAACATCCCCAAGGCCCCTGCGGGCGAGACGCAGCTGGTCAGCTTCGACTGGGTGAACACCACCTTCCACGAATTCGGCCATGCGCTGCACGGCATGTTCGCCGACCAGCGCTATCCCAGCCTTTCGGGCACCGCGACCGCGCGCGATTTTGTCGAGTATCCCTCGCAGGTCCACGAGATGTGGATGGTCGATCCTCAAGTGCTCCAGAACTACGCCAAGCACCACGAGACCGGCGAGACGATGCCGCTCGCGCTGCTCGAGCGGATCGAAGCCGCCTCGCGGTTCAACCAGGGCTACGATTTCGGCGAGGTGATGGAAGCGGCGCTGCTCGACATGAAGTGGCACTCGCTCTCGGCCGAGGAAGCCGCCGCGATCGACACGCCGGAGAAGGTCACCGCCTTCGAGACCGCGGCATTGGCCGAGCTCGGCCTCGAGGTCGAGCTGGTGCCGCCGCGCTATCGGGGCACCTATTTCAACCACATCTTCTCCAGCCCGACCGGCTATTCGGCGGGCTATTACAGCTATCTGTGGACCCAGATGCTCGATCATGACAGCCGCAACTGGCTGAGCGAGAACGGCGGGCTGACGCGCGCCAACGGTCAGCACCTGCGCGACACCTTGCTGAGCCGGGGCGGGACGATGGAGTATGACGAACTCTATCGTAACTTTGCCGGCCGTGATCCGGACGTGAAGCACATGCTCGAAGCGCTCGGCCTTGCGGCGGGCGACCAGCCCGGCGAGGCTGCCTCGGCGCAGTGATGCTGGCGGGGCCGGTCGGCTTGCTCGCAAGGCTTGATCCTTCGGCTCCCGCCGCCCATTGTGCGAGCGAGCCAAGATCGCAAGGAGCGCGACGACCATGAGCCTCACATTGCCGCAACTCACCGTCGCCGGCTCGCCCGCCGCGATGGGCCGCCAGTACGGCGCCCATTTCCGCGACATGATCGCGGCCTTCGTCAATGACCGGGTGCTCGCGGTCGAGGCCTATCTCGGCGAGCGCGGCCATCCGGGCAGCGAGGCGCTGTTCGCTGCTGGCGCCGCCTGTCTCGAGGCCACCCGCACGTTCGACCCGCATGGCCACGCCGAGCATCTCGGCATCGCGCAAGGCTGCGGGATCGACCCGGTGCGCCTCTTCACCACCGCCAACATGACCGACATCCGCGACGTCCTCCTCCTCCCCGGCGAGGCGCCGCCGGCCGAAGACGAGGGCTGCACCGCCGCGCTCCTCCCCCCTGCCCTCACCGCCGGGAGTCGCAGCCTCCAGGGCCAGACCTGGGACCTCAACGGACCCGATGTCGAGTACATCGTCGCGCTCCACCGCCTGCCCGATGAGGGGCCCGAGACGTGGAGCGTCACCTGCGCCGGTTGCCAGACGCTGATGGGCATGAACCAGCACGGCATCGCGGTCGGTACCACGAACCTCAAGACCATCGGCGCACGGATCGGCGTGCCCTATCTCTCGGTCCTCCACCTCGCGATCCGCCAGCGGGGCCTCGCCGAGGCCAGCGCCGTGCTCGAGCGCGCGCCCGTCGCGGGCAGCCACTCGTACTGGGCCGCCGACGAGCACGAGGCGATCGAATGGGAGCGCACCCCCGACAGCGCCCGCTCGCGCAGCACGCACGAGGGCCCGGTCGTGCGCGCGAACCACTGCCTGTTCGAGGAGAACGTGCGTCTCGAAACCGACCTCTCGCCCAGCACGCACCAGCGCTTCAAGCGGATCGGCAAGCTCGTCGCCGCCTCCGAGGCGCACACGCTCGAGACCCTGAAGGCGATGTTCGCCGACCGCTCGGATGGCCCGATGAGCATCAACCGCTTTGCCGAGGACCGCTCAGGCGCCACCACCAACGCGGTGGTCGCGATGAACCCGGCCGAGCTCGAGTTCCACGCCTGCCGCGGCCAGGCGGATCGCGGCGAGTGGACTAGGCTCGAGTTCGAACGCCAGCCTGCCCGCGCCGCCTGAGGCGCGCACGGCGGGGGCACCTTCGCTGTGCGCAATCCCCGCCGAACTCGTTGCCCGCCGCGCTTGCGAAACCCCTCGCTTCATCGGACACGTGCAACGCTTGAACCGCCTGTTACACAGTCCAGACGCAAAAAAGCCCGCGGCACCCACAGCTGGGTCGCGCGCAGGATCTGCGGGGCATGGATTGGGATTGCAGGTGTGAACCGGGCGAAAAACGGGTGCATGAAACATCCGCCAGGATAAGCCAGATCTCAAGCGAGTAGGAAAGCCTCGCGGTCAACCCAGCTCAGCGCTGCTTGCCGAGGACGGGCCGTCGAATTGTGCGCTGGGCCAGACGACCGCGCCAAAAACTCGCTAGGAAACGGCGGCGGCTTCTTCGACCGCGTCGGTCAGCTCGCGGCGGGCGGCGGCGGCTTGTTCGCGGGCCTGTTCGCCCTTGCGCGCCCGGTCTGCGAGGTCGCGCCAGCTTTTTTCGGCGCGCAGATCACGGTTGCGGACATTATCGAGCGTGGCTTCCTGGGCACGGGCTGCGGCCTCATCGGCGCGGTCGTTGTAGAATTCATATGACTGGGCCATGCTGGAATGCTCCTGGTGCGCCGGATTTGGCTCGAAGGCAGGGGCGCGGCGCACAATCTGCGCCGCGCCCCCGCTTGATGTGATCAGTTAACTGAGATCAGTTAGCTGCAATCAGTTAGCGGCCGAGAGGTTCACGGCGCTTTCCTTGCCGTTACGGCCGGTCTCGACTTCGTAGTTCAGGCGCTGTTCGCGATCGAGCGAATGCATGCCTGCCGCCTGGACGGCGGAGATGTGCACGAAGCTATCAGCCGAGCCATCATCGGGCTGGATGAAACCATAGCCCTTGTCGGTGTTGAAAAACTTGACGGAGCCAGTCTTGGTCATAAATCGTTCCTTTCAAGAACGTGAGTTGCCGCGCCGCAACGTGCGGCGAGGTTGTGCTTCAGAATCGTTCAGATGAAAGGAAGTCGTCGTCCGGTTAACGCCGGGGCCGGTCGAGCCAGAGGCTCAGTGGGCAAGCGGCGGAGCGCAAAGTTCAAGTTCCGTCGCAAATTTCCGACGTCAGCAAGCTTGCGCTAGCACACAATTGCGCAGAAACCTAATTAATATTCGCAAATTCCGAGACAGGGCTGGCCCGGGCGCTCAATTGTCTGCGCCTTTGCCCTGCCGATCGCGCTCGGCGATGGCCAGTGCCAGATCGTTGTAGCGAAAGGGACCGACCATGTATTCGCGCACCAGGCGCGTGGTGATCCCGCTCGGCAGGGCGTTGCCGAAAGTGTCGCCGATGCTGTCCAGATGTTCGGAAGGTTCGCCGTTTGGCGCGCCACCTTCATTGTCCCAGCGAGCGAGAGTCTGGTCTTTAACCTGTGGATGATCTGGCGGGACCGGGTGATCGGGCGGACTCATGCCGCTTCGCAGCCTGTTGCAGCCTGCTTGTCGCTCAGGTTGGCAGCGTCGGTTGCGGACGTGCCGGAGGCGCCAGCTGATCGCTCCGACTTGCGCAGCCGGCGGATCTGCCTTGCAAGAACCGTGATGAGGTCAAATTCGCTCTCGCGAGCCTTGCCACCATTGCGCTTGCGTTCGTCCACCGGCGGGAGACTGTCTGCTCGCAATAAATCCCTGATCTTCATGTCGGGCTCCTTGGCCGGTGCGGCTTCGCGAGAAAAACTGCGCTGGACAAAGCCCCAGAAACAGCAAAGCCGGAGGCGCGTGACGGGCACGCGCCTCCGGCAATCTTCAGCGGGTGTTAGCCCTGCTGCTTGCTGGCCTGGTCCTTCTGACCCTGGGGGCCATTGGCATTGGCGTTGCTGTTGCCATCGCCCTGCTCCATCTGGAGGTTGGTGGCATGTGACTTGCCGCCATCGACCTGACGGGTTTCGTAGCCGTAGGCTTGACCTTCGCGGGGCTCCTGCGCCTGCTGTTGCAGGTCGGACTTGTTGAACGGCAGCGCATCGCCACCCTTTTCAGGGGTGATCATGCCACTGCCCTTGGCGGTGTCGTATGACTTGATTGTTCCAGTATGGGCCATGATCGAGGCTCCTTCTATTGTGCGCATGCGGCCAATATTGGCTGCCTGTGCGCAGCGCCAAGCGGCATAAGGGAAGGATGAGAGGGCATACATTGGCCCTCGAGACCATTTTCCAGTGCTTAAAGCGTTAATAAAGATATGGGCTTTGTTTTGCCAAATTCAACAGACCTCGAACACCTCAAACTCATTCCATCGCATTCATTTGGCGTTTCAACGGGAAATCACTATAACGACGTTGGGCATTCCGCCCCGATTGGAAAAACGATGGCCAAGGGTCAGCAGAAGAAGAGCCGCGAAACGCGCAAACCCAAGAAGGACAAGGGGCCAAAGCTCAACGCCAGCCAGCCGAGCACCAAGCCCGGCGGGATCAAGGGGCTGGAGAACATGAAGAACGGGTAAGAGGCGACAGCGCGGGTTTGCCTTTTGCGCGGCTGCAGGTCAGGACAGGGCATGACCGATCATCGCACCACCGCCCGCCCTCCCGCCGCCGCAGCTTTGCTGACAATGGCGCTCGCTCCGCTACTCGTGCTGACGGGGTGCGCTGCGCCCCGGACTGAAGCGCCTGCCGCGCGCGCGGCGTCCGGGGAGGACGCGCAGGTGGGCTTCATGGCCGCGCTGGCACGCCATTGCGGCAAGGCCTATGCCGGCCGCCTCGTCTCCTCCGACGCTGCCGATGCCGACATGGCGGGCGCTGCGATGGTGGTGCATTTCCGCGAATGTTCGGGCGATCGCATGGCGATCCCGTTTCATGTGCAGGCGGCGGACGGAACGTGGGACCGCAGCCGAACCTGGCTCATCACGCGCACCCAGGCAGGCCTGCGCCTGAAGCACGACCACCGCCATCAAGACGGCTCGGCTGACGCGGTGACGATGTATGGCGGGGATACAGCGGACAGCGGCAGTGCCGCCGCACAGGACTTTCCGGTGGATCAGGAGAGCATCGCGATGTTCCGCGCCAATGGCCTCACCCCCTCCGTCACGAACGTGTGGCGCGTCGAGATAACGCCTGCGACCTACACCTACCAGCTCAGCCGCGCAGGGCGCCTGTTCCGCGTGGAGTTCGATCTCACCCGCCCCGTCACTCCGCCGCCCGTGCCGTGGGGGTGGTGACCCGGCGCAGGGCGCGCA
>DAITMG010000070.1:0-13272 GCA_036835265.1 Erythrobacter sp.
ATCCGAGGAGTGATCGGGGGCGCCGTCGTCGCCGCCCATATCGTTCCAGCCCAGATCTTCGAGCTCGTCCTCATCCACGCCCTCGCCGAAGTTTTCCGGCAGCGGGGCGAGTTGCGGACGCATGGCAGGCTTTGCTCCGCCCTTGCGCGCGAGCAATGTCGGACTGAGCGAAGCGAAAAGGGGTTCGGACATGGCGGCGGCCAGCTCCTAGTGCGCGACCCGGCGACCAAAACCACCAGCCGGACGGTGAACGCCGCCGACATTGGCAGCTTGCCCGCCCGGAGTTGCAAACACGGTGCGCCTGAAATTCTTCTCGAGTCGATCAGCAATGTATTTCCACAGCGCCGTGATCTCGGCCGCGGAACGGCTCTCGGGATCGACTTCCATCACGGTGCGGCCATCGATCATCGAGGCGGCAAAATCGGTGCGATGGTGGAGCGTGATCGGGGCGACGGTGCCATGCTGCGAGAGCGCAACTGCGGCTTCCGAGGTGATTTTGGCCTTGGGGGTGGCCGCGTTGACCACGAACACCAGCGGCTTGCCCGCGCGCTCGCACAGATCGACCGTGGCGCCGACCGCGCGCAGATCGTGCGGGGAGGGGCGGGTGGGCACGACGATCAGCTCGGCTACTGAAATCACCGACTGGATCGCCATGGTGATCGCGGGGGGAGTGTCGATCACGGCAAGCTTGAAGCCCTGCTGACGCAGAACCTGCAAATCGTTCGCCAGGCGCGAGACGGTGGTCTGCGCGAAGGCCGGATATTCCGCCTCGCGCTCGTTCCACCAATCGGCCAGCGACCCTTGCGGATCGATGTCGATCAAGACCACCGGTCCAGCGCCTGCGCGCTGTGCCTGGACGGCGAGATGTCCGGACAGGGTGGTTTTCCCCGATCCACCTTTCTGCGATGCCAAAGCAAGTACACGCAACGCTACAATCCCCCTGGGTTTGCCGAACATGGCCGCCTGATGACGACTGGATACCGAGGGGATCGCAGACTACCCCTAATTTAGAGTTAACATCCGAGCATCAAGCGAGCGCCGGACGATTTCGCCGTCGCCGGCACGAGCCGGGACGCTGCGGCGCGCCATGCCCGGCATGCGAAACGATTTGCTAACGGTTCGTTCACTATAACCCCCGCGATCGAGGCCGAGAGGCCGTTCTGGGCGCGCCAAGATCAGCGCCCGATGAAGAGCGAAGGAGTGTGGTGTCATGTCAGGCCGAGTTCTAGCCATCGTCGCTGCCGCATGCGTGGCCGCGATCGCGGCCCCGGTTGCAGCCGACGTCAAGACCGGGGTCGAGGCCTGGAGTGCGGGCGATTTTGACCGCGCCGTCGGGGAGTGGCGCTTGCCCGCGCAAGAAGGCGATGCAGATGCGCTGTTCAATCTCGCCCAGGCATACCGGCTCGGCCGCGGCGTGGCGCTCGATGTCGCCCGCGCACGCGAGCTCTATGCCGAGGCGGCGCAAAAGGGCCATGTGAAGGCGGCGGACAATTATGGTCTGCTGCTGTTTCAGCAAGGCGAGCAACAGGCTGCAATGCCGCTTATCCGTGCGGCCAGCGATCGCGGCGATCCGCGCGCGCAATATGTTCTGGGACTTGCGCATTTCAACGCGGATTATGCCGAGAAGGACTGGCTGCGCGCTTATGCCCTGCTGACGCTATCGCAGAGCAGCGGGCTGCCCCAGGCCAGAGATGCGCTCACGCAGATGGACAGATACATCCCGATCAAGCAGCGCCAGGAGGCGCAGTTGGTGGCGCGCGAGCTCGAGGAGGACGCGACCCGGCGCCGGGCGGCTGAGCTTGCGGCCGCCGAGCTTGGCGCTTCGCCCGTTTCGGACAATGCGCCGATTGCCGGTCAGCCCGCCCGGCTTGCAGAGGCCGCGCCAGCCCCGCAGCCCGCGCCCATCCGGACTGCCTCTGCGCCTTCTGCTGTGCAGCAGACCCGCCAGCCGCCGACTGATACTGCTCGCACGCCGCGCGGCAAATGGGCGGTCCAGCTTGGCGCGTTTGGCGTTGCCGGCAATGCCGAGCGGCTGTGGCAGAAACTCGCCGACCATCCCGCGCTCGCGGGCACGAGCAAGGCGCTTCTTCCCACAGGCCGGGTGACGCGTCTGCTCGCGCAAGGGTTTGCGAGCCAGGGGGAGGCGGGCAAGGCCTGTTCGCAGCTCAAGGCGCAGGGCCAGGCCTGCCTCGTCACCAAATCGAGCTAACGCGCCAAGCGATCGATCAATCGACTTTCCTCGCCGCGCCTGGCTGCTATTTATGGCAGGGCGGGAAGGCTGGGAGCGGATTCTTGAACGAAAGCAGTGCGACCATTTCGGCTTTGCCTGAAGCCGCCACGGAGCAAACCTTGGCAGAGCCCGTGCGCGCAGCGGAGCGGATATCGAGCCTCGATTTCATTCGCGGCATCGCGGTGATGGGCATCCTTGCCGCCAACATCATCGCGTTCGGTCAACCTTTCGACGCCTATATGTATCCGGGCGCGTTCCAGACCGATCCGGGCGATCCGGGCGGGTGGATGTGGATTGCGCAGTTCGTCCTGATCGACGGCAAGATGCGCGGGCTGTTCACGCTGCTGTTCGGTGCAGGCATGGTGCTGTTCATGGACAAGGCCTGGGCGCGCGGCGCGACGCGCCGCTTGCAGGCCTGGCGCTTGTTCATCCTGATGATTTTCGGGATGATCCACTTCTTCTTCATCTGGCCGGGCGACATCCTGTTCTACTACGCGCTGTTCGGCTTGCTTGCGCTTGCCTGCATCCGCTGGAGCATCAAGGCGCAGCTGGCCGTCGGTCTGGTTGGGTATTTGCTGGGGGCGGTGCTGCTCGGTGTGGCTCTGTCGATGCCGTGGCTGATCGTCGACACCGCATTCGGCGAATCCTCGCCCGAGTTGCTCGAACAGCGCGCCCAGATGATTGCCGCGATCGAGACGAACCTGGCGAAAAACGCGGTGCCCAATGCCGCGCTGGCTTCGGGCGATTACGCCGCGCTGGTGACCCACCGCCTCACCCAGCAGTGGTACGAGCCGCTCACCAACGCCCTCTTGTTCGGGTTCGAGACCTTTCCGATGATGCTGCTGGGCATGGCGCTCTATCGTCTGGGTTTTTTCAGCGGCGGCTTCGAGCGGGCGAGGCTGCTGCGCTGGGGCGCGGCGGGGGTGATTGTCGGCGGACTTGTGCATCTGGCGATAGGGCTGGCGATCCAGGCTGGCGGCTTCAGCTATTACGGCACGCTCGCCGCCTTTGCCGGATGGGCTCCTTTGCCGCGGCTGTGGATGGTGCTGGGCCTTGCGGCGCTGCTGGCGGCGTGGGCGCCGGCGGCGACCGGCTGGCTGGGCGACCGCGTGAGGGCTGCCGGGCGGGTGGCATTCACCAATTATCTTGGCACCTCGATCGTGATGATGTTCGTGTTTCACGGCTGGGCGCTGGGCCTGTTCGGAGAGCTCAACCGCCCGCAGCTTTACCTCGTGGTGGTGCTGGCCAGCGTGTTGATGCTCGCCTGGTCAAAGCCTTGGCTTGAGCGTTTTCGCTATGGACCGCTGGAATGGCTGTGGCGCTGCCTTACCTATCGCCGACTGTTTGCGATCCGGCAGTGAGGGATTTGTGCTCCCACAGTGCGAAAACGCTTGCAATTAAGAACGGCTCGCATAGTTTCCGTGTTGCAAACGCTTCGCAGGAAAGATTCGGCGCATCATGTACATTTGCATCTGCAATGCGATCCGCGAGAACGAGCTGCGCGAAGCTGCGCTCGGGCATGATGGCGATGCCGAGGCCACCTATGCAACGCTGGGCAAGCGGCCCAATTGCGGACAGTGCCTTAACCGGGCGGGCGAAATCATCCATCAGCATCGAATTGCCAGCTCTTGCGAGAATCTCGCATTATAAATTGCTCCGGCGCTATTGCGAGAAGATCGCAAACACCTGAAAAATAAGAAAAACTTTTCCGCGCGTCTTGCCTTCGGGCGACAAGCGCGCATATTGTGGCACGTAATCTGCGCGCCGCGCAGAATGTATTGTGCATGGGAGCCGCGCCATGAAGGGCGATCCGAAAGTCATCGAATATCTCAACAAGGCGCTCACCAACGAGCTGACCGCGATCAACCAGTACTGGTTGCATTACCGCGTGTTCGACAATTGGGGCGTGACCAGGCTCGCCGCGTATGAGCGCAAGGAATCGATCGAGGAGATGGAGCACGCCGACAAACTCGCCGCGCGCGTTCTGTTTCTCGATGCGCTTCCCAATTTTCAGGCGATTCACAATCTGCGGGTCGGTGAGACGGTCGAGGAAATCCTCAAGGCCGACATGGCGCTCGAGGATGACGCGATCCCGCTGTTGCGCGATGCGATCGAGCATTGCGAGAGCGTGCGCGACTATGTCAGTCGCGATCTTTTCGCCCACATCCTCGAGAACGAAGAAGAGCATGTCGATTTCCTCGAAACGCAGTTCGACATGATCGCGCGGATGGGCCTGCAGAACTACGTCCAGCTGCAAAGCCGCCCGGCGAGCGAAGGCGAAGGCTGAAGCCGACGCTGCTATTGGCTCGCCGCAGCCGATTTTCCAGATAACGCTACGGCTCGCTCGGCAAAACGCCGCAGCGGGCCGTTTGCACAAGGCCCGCCATCGCTTGTAAGCGCGATAGCCAAACCATTGACTCGGCCCCTCCCAACGGCCTCGCTTGTGATCGGGGGAAGTGGGAGTGGAGCAAAACCGCAAGCGGTGCGCGTTCCAGGGTCGCGTTTCACGTCTTCCAAGTCAGTCGGGGCAAGTTCCCGGCAAATTTGGAGAACGAAGATGAACGCACTTTTCAGAACTTTCGTTGGCGGCATTGCCGCTGTCACCATGGCGCTGGCCACGCCTGCGGCCGCGCAAATGCAAGTCTACGAGGATTACGAGCCTTCCTCGGAAATCGTCGAGATGACCATGGTCAAGGTCGATGAAGGCCAGTTCGACACCTATCTCGAAGGGATCAAGGGCACCTGGATCGCAGCCAACGAGGTCAGCAAATCGCTCGGCCATATCAAGGACTACGCGATCTACGGCGTCCCCTTCGGCCCGAACGAGTTCAACCTCGTGCTTGTGGTCGTCTACCCGAGCGATGAGATGTACGCGCCCAGCAAGGAGCGCTACATGGCGTTCATGGACGCCTACGGAAAGGCGAACATCGATCGCGGCAGCGACACCGTACGGGAACTCTACAACAAGATCCGCACGATCGAGGGCACCTACATGCTGCGCGAAATGAAGATGCTCAAGTAACCGCGCGCGTCAACGACCGAGATTAGGGGCGGGGCCGGAAGGCGTCGCCCCTTTTTCGTCCGGACCGCATTGCTTGTCCACCCCTGGCGCAGGCATGCAAAGTCATTTGCCGCGCCGCTTCTCGGTCTCCTTGTAGCCGCGCGCCGACAGCCGCGTCTCCATGACGAAGAACCCCAGCCCGATCACCAACAGCACCATGGTCACCACCCAGAACAGCGCGATCACCGTGCCGATCTGCATCCTGATATAGGCGGAAATGAACAGCAGACCGATCACGAGGCTGATGATCATCGCCGAGGCGCTCGAGAACATGATGGCCGAACGAACCCGTTGGCGACGCTGGTTGAGCCACGCAATCTCCGCCGCGTGGGTGACCGAGCACGATGCGTCCTGGCCTTCGCCCAGCCGCTCGATCCGCCCGGCGATCCAGATCAGCCGCGTCATCATCACATTCATGATCGCCCCGATCGCGCCGAGCAAAAACGCGGGCGCAAGGCTCAGTTGCACCACCTGCTGGACGCGCGGTGTCGAGGCGGTGCGCTCGAGCAGTTCGAACGCGAACGGCTGGAAGATCGTCGCGATGAGGTCGAGCATCATGATCGGTCGCTTCTCCCCGAATAATTCCCGCCGCCTCCGCGATTGGCGTTGTAGGGGTTCTTGGACGATTTGAGCGTCACGCGCACCGGCACTGCATCGAAGCCGAGCTTGGCGCGGATACCGTTGACGAGATAGCGCTCGTAGGACGTGGGCAGATCGTCGAGGCGCGAGCCAAAGATCACGAAGCGCGGCGGGCGCGTGCCGGCTTGCGTGATATAGCGCAGCTTGATCCGGCGGCCGCCGGGTGCGGGCGGGGGATTGGCGGCGAGCGCATCGTCGAACCAGCGATTGAGCGCCGCGGTCGGCACGCGGCGGGACCAGCTCTCGCGCAAGCTGAAGGCGGCGCCGAGCATGTCGTCGAGCCCCTTGCCGGTCTTCGCGCTGACCGCGAGCAGCGGCAGGCCGCGCACCTGCGCCAGCCCATCATCGAGCGCTGCGCGAATGCCGTTGAACAGGTGCGAGGGATCTGCGGCAACATCCCACTTGTTGATCGCGATCATCAGCGCGCGGCCCTCTTCGAGCACATGGCTGGCGATTTTGAGGTCCTGGTGTTCGAGCCCCTGTGTCGCATCGAGCAGCAGGACCACCACCTCGGCAAAATCGACCGCGCGCCGCGCATCGGCGACCGAGAGCTTCTCGAGCTTTTCGACGACATTGCGCTTCTTGCGCATGCCGGCCGTGTCGATCAGGCGGATTTCGCGGGTCTCGCCCGACTTGGGGTCGGTCCACTCCCAATCGACCGCGATCGAATCGCGCGTGATCCCGGCTTCGGGACCGGTCAGCAACCGGTCTTCGCCAAGCAGCCGGTTGATGAGGGTCGACTTGCCGGCATTGGGGCGCCCGACGATCGCGAGCTTGAGCGGGCCGAGCGGTGCATCCTCGTCGTCCTCGCCCTCCTCGGCGGCCAGGGCAGCGGCGGCCTCGGCGGCTTCGGTCTGCTCGCCGATGATCGGCCACAATCCGCCGAACAGATCGGCAATGCCCTCTCCGTGTTCGGCGGACAGCGCGAGTGGTTCACCAAATCCGAGCGACCAGCCTTCCAGCACGCCGCTCTCCCCGGCCGAGCCCTCGGCCTTGTTGGCGACGAGCACGATCGGCACATCGTGTTCGCGCAGATAGCGGGCGATTTCCTCGTCGAGCGGAGTGAGCCCGGCGCGCGCATCGATCACGAACAAGGCCGCATCCGCGCCTTCGAGGCTGGCTTCGGTCTGCTTGCGCATGCGGCCCGGAAGGGTGAGTTCGTTCTCGTCCTCCCAACCGGCGGTATCGACGATGGTGAAGGACATGCCGGCGATATCGGCATCGCCCATCCGCCGGTCGCGGGTGACACCGGGCTGATCGTCAACCAGCGCGAGCTTCTTGCCGACCAGCCTGTTGAACAGGGTCGACTTGCCGACATTGGGCCGGCCGATGATGATGACGGTGGGTTTGAGCGGATTGGGCATGGCTCGGGAGCGCTTGCGCGCTCACAGACCGCAATGCAAGCGTGGTCAGCCGTCGGCCCGCGCGATCGGCGGATCATCGCCGAGGTCTTCATACCACGCCTCGACCGGCCCGGTCAGCTTGATGAGCAGCGGGCGCCCCCTGCGATCGACGGTCTTGCCGGCCTGCACGCGCACCCAGCCATCGGGAATCGAATATTCCTCGATGTCGTGCCTTACCGCACCCTTGAAGCGGATGCCGATGCCGCGCTGCAGCGCCGCTGCATCGAAATGCGGGCTGGAGGGATGAACCGCCAGCCTCATCGGGGGCAGATCGCTGGCAATGGGGGCGGGGTTCTCGGGATTGGTCGTTTCATCGGTCATAGTGGGCTGCCGATAGGGACGCAGGGCCGCCCGGGCAACATGCTTTCTTGCGCGCTAACGGCGCGGCACGCCCTTTAGACGGCGATTTCTCGCTCAATGCTTGCCCTTTTTGACCGCAGTCGATAGAGGCTCACGACAACGCGCGCGGGGGACCATCGGTTTCCCGCGCGGCTTCGTTCGGGCATGCGGGCGTGGCGAAATTGGTAGACGCGCCAGATTTAGGTTCTGGTATCGCAAGATGTGGGGGTTCAAGTCCCTTCGCCCGCACCAGTTCGCAACGCGGCGTCAGTGCGTCGGACCAATGATTCAATGCTCAAGAAGGCACAGTAAGCACCCAATGCAAACCCAGCAGACCCTCAACGAAGGCCTCAAGCGCGCCTATCAGATCACCATTTCGGCCGACGAACTGGGCGCGAAGATCGACGCGGAGATCAAGAAGATCGCCCCGCAGGTCCGGATGCCCGGCTTTCGTCCGGGCAAGGTCCCGGCCAATCTCGTCAAGAAGATGCACGGCGAGCAGATCCACGCGCAGACCTTGAACGACCTCATCCGCGAGGCGGTCGACAAGCTGATGAAGGACGAGGAACTGCGCCCCGCGATGCAGCCCTCGATCACGCTGGGCGACAGCTACGAAGAGGGCAAGAACGCCGAATTGACCGTCGAGGTCGAGATCCTGCCCCAGATCGAGGCGCCCAAGATCGACGATCTCAAGCTCGAGAAGCTCGTCGTGCCCGTCAGCGACGAACAGGTGAACGAGGCGATCCTCAACATCGCCGGGCAGAACAAGAGCTACAAGGATGCTGCCAAGACCAAGAAGGCGGGCGAGGGCGACCAGGTGATGATCGACTTCGTCGGCAAGCTCGATGGCGAGCCGTTCGAAGGCGGCGCGGCCGAGGATGCGGCGCTGGTGATCGGCTCGGGCGCATTCATCCCCGGGTTCGAAGAACAGCTCGTGGGCGTCAAGACGGGCGATGCGAAGACCATCGCGGTGACCTTCCCGCAGGAATACCAGGCAGATCAGCTCGCCGGCAAGGAGGCGACTTTCGACATCACCGTGAAACAGGTGCGGGTCGAGACCGAAACCGAGATCAACGACGAATTCGCGACCAATCTGGGCCTGGACAGCCTCGACAAGCTCAAGGAGATCATCCGCGGCCAGCTCGAACAGCAGACCGCCGGCCTCACCCGCACGCAGATGAAGCGCGCCCTGCTCGACCAGCTCGCCGCCGACCACGATTTCGCCGTGCCCGAGACGATGGTCGAAGCCGAGTTCGAGCAGATCTGGGCGCAGCTCCAGCAGGAAGCGAGCCGCGAGGACGATCCCGAGGCTGCGCTCAAGCAGATCGAGGATGAACGCGACGAGTATCGTCGGATCGCCGAGCGCCGCGTGCGGCTTGGCCTGCTGCTCTCGGAGATCGGCCAGGCCAACGGGGTCGAGATCACGCAAGCGGAAATGACGATGCTGGTCCAGCAGGCAGCGCAGCAATATCGCCCGGAAGATCGCGAGCGGTTCGTCGAGTATATCCGCCAGGATCCGATGGCGGCGGGCCAGTTGCGCGCCCCGCTCTATGAAGACAAGGTGGTCGATTTCCTGTTCGACAAGGCCGAGGTGACGACCCGCGAAGTGACGCAGGAAGAGCTGCAGGCGGCAATCGAGGCGGGCGAGGAAGACGAAGCCGCGGCCGACCAGGCGACCCAAGCCAAGCCCGCTGCGAAGAAGAAGGCGCCGGCCAAGAAGAAGGCGGCGCCCAAGCAGAAGGCGGACGGCGAGGCTGAGGCCGAGGCGCCAGCGCCGCAAAGCAAGCCCGCCGCCAAGAAATCGCCCGCCAAAAAGGCCCCCGCCCAGAAGGCACCGGCCCAGAAAACAACCGCCCAGAAGGCAGCGCCAAAGCCGAAGGCAGCCGCCAAGCCCAAGGTTGCGAAGAGCGAGTGATCCGCGCCGCTTAGGGCGCAGGCGACCAGCGCTTGAACGTAGGCTCGGGCAGCTGCGCTGTCCGCGCCCGTTCGTACGCTGCGCCCGCCTTCAGGATCGCATGGTCGCTCCATCGCGCACCGATGATGCTGAGACCGATCGGCAAGCCCTCGACCGCGCCCATCGGCACGGTGAGATGCGGATAGCCCGCGATCGCCGGTAGGTAGCCCGCCCCGATCCGGCCAGCGAAATTGTCGCCATTGACGAGATCGATCGACCAGGCCGGCCCCGTGGTCGGCGCGACGAGATGGGCGACGTTATGCTCCTTGAGCAGCCGGTCGATCCCGTCCTCGCGGGTGGTGCGGCGGATGGTTGCCAGATTGGTCTCGTATTGCGCGCGGTCATCGGTGCCAAGCGCACGCTCGAACAGGTCCTGCCCGAACCAGCGCAACTCGCGGGCCTGATTGGCGCGGTTGAACTCCACCAGCTCGGCAAGCGAGCGCGGCATCGCCTCACCCGGCAGGCCCGCCAGATAGGCGTCCATCTCTTCGCGCAGCTCGAACAGCAGCACCGGCGTGGTGCTGCGCCAGAATTCACCCGGCGTCTCATAGTCGATATCGACCAGCACCGCGCCCGCGCGCTCCAGATCATCGAGCGCTGTCTCGAACAGCGCGGCGATGTCGGCGCGGGTGCCCATTTGCTTGCGCAGCACGCCGATGCGCACGCCTTTGAGCGATGCCTGATCGAGCTCCGCTGTGTAATCGGCGACCCGCTGAGCGCTCAAGGTTACCGGATCGCGCTCGTCCGGGCCCGCCATGGCGGTGAGGAGGAGCGCTGCATCGTGTACGGTCCGGGTCATCGGGCCGGCGGTATCCTGCGTCGAGCTGATCGGGATGACATGGCGCCGGCTGACGATCCCGACGCTCGGCTTGAAGCCGACAATGCCGTTGATCGAAGCGGGGCAGGTGATCGAGCCATTGGTCTCGGTCCCGATCGCGCCCCATGCCATGCCGGCGGCGATTGCCGCGGCGCTGCCCGAGGACGAGCCGCACGCGTTGCGATCGAGCGCATGAGGATTGCGGGTCAGCCCGCCGACCGCGCTCCAACCGCTGGTCGAATCGCTCGAACGGATGTTGGCCCATTCCGAAAGGTTCGCCTTGCCCAGCACAACCCCGCCCGCGCGGCGCAGATTGGCGATCAGCGGGGCATCGCGCCGGGTGAAGTTGGATCGAAGCGCAAGGCTTCCGCCGGTCGTCGCCCATTCCTCGGTTTCGATGTTGTCCTTGACCAGCACGCTGCGGCCGTGGAGCGGCGCGACGTCTGCTGCCGCGCGGGCCTTGAAGCCGGCGGTCAGCGAGTGGACGATGATCGCGTTGATCCCGTCCTCGCCATCCTCATGCTGCTCGATCGCCTCGATCCGCTGGGCGATATCGGCTTCGGCATCGAACGGCGAGGGGTCATCTTGCGCGCCTGCGACGGCAATCGATCCGCCAAGGGCGAGCGGGGCTGCAAGGGTGAGCGAGGCGAGGCGCAGTCGCAAGCGATGGCTGATCATGAAAGCAAGGGTTTGCCCCAAGCGGGACCAAACGCAAGATTTTTGCGATTGCCCTGAGCGCTGGCGGTCAGGTCGAGGCGCCATGCGCGGCGGGATTGGGCCGCTTCGCCTTGGCCGGGCGGGTGCCTGCGCTCGGGTCTTCTTTCGAGAGGACCGCGAGTGGATCGATGCCCTCCTTCGCCCAAACCGCGAGACACTCCTCATAGCGCCGCGCGGGCTGCATCCTGAGCTTTGAGCGCGCCTCGTCCGGCGTCAGCATAAGAAGATCGCGGATCGACTGTTCGGCAATCGGGAGGCAATCGCGTCCGGCGCGCTTGGCATCCCAGATCGCCGCCAGCACCGGCGCCTTGGTCGTGACGTTCGCCTTCATCACGAGCGAGCCGGCGATCCCGAGGATCAGGTGCCCGTGGCTCGGCCGCTGACCGAAGACGTAGGCGCCGAGCGTTGCCTCGCCCAGGGTGTCGCGCCCTATCCCAGAGAGCAGGTGCAACAGGTCGTGCGTGTCGCGCAGGCGATCATTGTACCACTCGATCTGGTCGTCGGGCCGCCCACCCTCGAGCCTGAATTCCTCGAACTCGGCGACCAGCCCTGCGGCAGAGAGCCCCTCGGTCTCCATGTAGTCGCAATAGGCATGGGCGAGCGATCCGGCGGGATAATCGCGCCTCAGCGCCGCGTGGTCATCAAGGATTTCGGGCAGGAACGGCTCGGTTTCGAAAATCCGCTTGCCTTCGTCGGTCGCGAGGAAAGTTTTGACCCGCTGATCGACATCGACCCAGGGCAAATGATCGAAGAAGCGAAAGACTTCGCTCGTGTCTTCCTTGTCCTTCTTGAACTCGAAGAAGTGATACCACGCCTTGCGCAGATCGCGTTTGTAGGGCTTGCGTGTGGGATGCCAGAATGGCACGCGGTCAAGGCGAGAATGATCGATCGGCGCAATCATGTTCATAGCTGAACCCTCAAGCTTTGCCCATGCCTGCTGCTGCATGGCTCGGCGTCATTTACTATAGAATCATACCATGATTATTCACAAATGATAAACCATAATGTCGCCATAGATCGGGCCGTTACCGTTGGACGATCCCGCGCCGAGGCAGCTGCTCGCACCACCCGGGGATGAGGGCCGACATCCGCTATCCCCGCCTGATCGCGCGCGAAAGCCGCAAGACCCTTGAACAATCTCGCTCAGCCTCCGACATGACCGTACCAGTCGAAAGAAGGACCACATGACGATGATCGATCTGCTTGGCGACAAAGGCGAGACATACGGTACTCAAGGGCAGTTTACCCGCGATCCCCTGACCGGCGCGCTGGTGCCTGTGGTGGTCGAGCAGACCAGCCGGGGCGAGCGCAGTTTCGATATCTTCTCCCGCCTGCTGCGCGAGCGCATCGTGTTCGTGACGGGGCAGGTCGAAGACGGCATGGCCTCGCTGATCACCGCGCAGCTGCTGTTCCTCGAAAGCGAGAACCCGTCAAAGCCGATCAGCATGTACATCAATTCGCCCGGCGGCGTGGTGACCGCCGGAATGGCGATCCATGACACGATGCAATACATCAAGCCGCGCGTCTCGACGGTGTGCATGGGGCAGGCCGCCTCGATGGGCAGTTTCCTCCTTGCAGCGGGTGAGCCGGGCATGCGCGTTGCGCTCCCCAACGCGCGGGTCATGGTTCACCAGCCGAGCGGAGGCGCGCGCGGCATGGCGTCTGACATCGAGATCCAGGCGCGCGAGATCCTGCGCATCCGCAAACGGATGAACGATCTTTACGTCAAATACACCGGCCGCACGCTAGAAGAGATCGAAAAGGCGATGGACCGCGACACCTTCCTCGAGGCGGACGAGGCGAAGGCGTTCGGGATCGTCGACAAGGTCTTCGAGACGCGGCCCGAGAACGAGGAATCGGTCGAGGAAGGCTCGGGCGGAGCGCCCGCTTAAGTCGTTGCGGCCAAGCGCTTAGCGCGATCTTTGTGGGCCGATGTGACCGAAGTGGTGCACGATTGCCACTTTAGTCGATGCAAAAAACCTGCGCTACGTGTTGATTCATCGCGCACCCGATATAAAGTTGAGGAATCCGGCGGGCGCCCTTGCGTCCTCAGCTCCCCGGATTCGAGGATAATGGAATGACGAAATTGAGCGGTTCTGACAGCAAGAGCAC
>DAITMG010000071.1:0-11933 GCA_036835265.1 Erythrobacter sp.
ATGCCGAAGCCGATGGTGCCGAGCACGGCGGCGAACATGATCTTTGGGGATTTCATAACACTTGCCCCATTGGAAATTCATCGCGGGCAAATGCCTGAACGAATTGGCGTTAGCCATCGTGGCAGATCCACTGTCTCAGATTGACACGCGAAGCGCGGGGAGACGCCTTTGCGAAACAGCGGATCCGCTTTGCGCCGGTGCCCGCATGGGCAATATGTGTCCGGCGGCGGCCCTGTAGGGTCTTGGGCAACCCCACCCATTTCGCGTCGTTGGCGGCGGCCCGGTGTGATCCCGGAACCTGTCAGGCGGCTTCCACAGATTGTCTTTTCGGACGAGGGGCTGCGCAGGAGCCGGGCATAGTCCTCGAAACTGTTGAGATTTTTGTCTTCGAGGTCGTCTTCGCCCGGCACGGCGAGGCTGAGCGGCACGTCCTGGAGATTCTCCTCGCGCTTTTGTGCGGTGACGAGGATTTCGCTCGCCTGCGGCCGGTCAGCCTGCTGCAGCGCTGCACATCAAGGCTCACCAGCAACGGACGCGGCGACTTGCGGGCAATTGGTCGGAAAAAAGTCGGACAGTGTTTGGATCGCGGTCGGGACGGGAGGCTCGACCCGGCCTAGCTCGACATCTCCTAACTGAGGGAGATTTCAATGAACCGTGTGTCGAGAATGACGATTTGGACAGGGATGGTGCTGGCGACCGTGACGGCGAATGCGGCGCACGCGTCCGACGGCGAAAGAGAGGAAGAGCGAGGTGTTTATGTGGCGGCCAAGGTGTCCGTCACGCAGGTCGAAGACACGGAGAGAACGATTCCGGGCGCGGGCCTTACGATCATCAACCCGTTCGAAGCCGGGTTCGGAGGTTCGGCCGCACTCGGTTATGCGTTCAACCGGATAAGGGTCGAGGGCGAATTCGGCTATGCCGACAACGGGGTTGATCGATACATCGTGCCGACCGGCCCGTTTGCCGGCACCCTGCCGCTGGACGGGGGGCGCGAAGTCTACCGATACATGGCGAACGGCTATTTCGATCTTACGAAAGGGCCAGTGAGGCCCTTCATCGGCGGCGGCGTTGGCATCGCGGAAGTCAGGACGGTGACGTCAGGACCACGAGCGCCGTTTCCGACAGAGGCGCCGCGCACCTTGATCGACAGCAGCGACAGCAACTTCGCCTATCAACTGATGGCCGGGCTGGACACGCGGGTCAGCCCCAGATTGGCCGTCGTGGCGCAGTATCGATGGTTCGATGCAGGCACGGTGCGCGGCTCTGATTCCCAGGGCGTAGAATTTGCAACAGGCCATCATGGCCACAATTTCGACGTGGGGGTTCGGTTGCGGTTTTGAACCAGAACCCAATCCCCTGAGTTGCGCCGTCGCGGGCGCAGTGGTAGATTTCTGCTCGTTGCACGATGAGCAGAGGGATGGAACGTGCGTTCCGGAGACGCCCGCGGCGGTTCGATACCATCACTCGACAAGGTGCCCGATCTGGTGCTCGGCGATGCCGTGGTTCGCCCGTCATTGTTGATGATCGTGCGGGGAGACCAGTCGGTCAAGCTCGAGCCGCTGGTCATGGCGCTGCTCGTCGCTTTGAAGGACGGACAGCCCCTCGGTCGCGACGCGCTGATCGAGCAGTGTTGGGGACGACGGGTTGTGACCGACGATGCCATAGGTCGCGCTGTCGGCAAGCTGCGTTCTGCTGCGCGCGAGCTTGGTGATCCCTTTCGCATCGAAACCGTTTCCAAGCTCGGCTATCGGTTGGTCGTCGACGCGCGCGAGCCTGCACCCGTCTTTTCCGGCGCCGCTAAAGGTGCTTCCCGTCTGTCGCGCCGGCAGGTCGTCGGCGTGGCGGCGCTGGGCATGGTCGTCCCGGCGCTTGGCGTCTGGCAGTGGCGGGCAACCCAGACGGACCCGACCCTGCGGATGATCGAGGAAGCCGGAGTCGCGTTGAAACAGGGCCTTCCGGAGTCCAACGAACGCGCGCTGGCGCTCCTGCAGGAGGCCGTGAAGCGCCGGGCTCAAGACCCACTCGCATGGGGGCGTCTGGCAATCGCGTGGCGAGACGCAGCCGAGTTCGGGCCGCCTTCGAAAGTAGCGGCAGCGGTCGCCAACGCCGAGGTCGCGGCGCGACAGGCACTTGCGCTTGATCCGCGCCAGTCGGAGGGGTTGGCCGCGCTCGCGACGCTCACACCGCTTTACGGCGATTGGGGACCGACCGAACGGCGTCTGAGAGACGTTCTGGCAGTTGATGCCGCCAATTTCTTCGCGAGTGCCGCGCTCGCCAAATTATACATGTCGACAGGGCAAGTGCGCGCAAGTGAGCAGTTGAACCGCCAGCTGATCGAGCGTGATCCGCTGTCCCCCGATCGCCTGTTTCGACAAATCTACCTGCTCTGGAGCCTTGCGAAGCTCAACGAGATGGATCTGGTCGCCGAACGCGCACTTCATTCCTGGCCGCTGCACCCCGGTGTCTGGTTTGCACGCCTGTGGACCTTGCTCTACACCGGAAGGGCCCCAGAAGCCTGGACTATGCTCGACCGGCCCAATCAGAGGCCGTCCATCCCACCACCGGCGATCGCACTGTTCCGCCTTTCGATTTCGGCCATCGGCGGCTGGGGCGACCGCGACGAAGCTGTCGCAGCCCATTTCGCTGCGGCACAGAGCGGCCCGCAGATTGCCACAACAGCGATCATGACCCTTGCCAAGCTGCATGCGCTTGATGAAGCGTACAGCATCGCGAATGCTTATCTCTTGAACGGGGGCACGCAGTGGGGAGCCGGCCGACAAAACCCGACTCAAGCCGTGGTACCGGACATGTACAGCCGGATGACCATGTTCCTGTTCACTCCGGTCATGCGCGAATTCCGATCGAACTCGCGCTACGAGGTTCTCTGCGAGGACATCGGGCTCGCTGCTTACTGGAGTAGCAAAGAAATCGTGCCGGATTTTTAGGCTTAAGCAGGTTCTCCGCGAAGGCCACCTCCGTGCCCGAACGCCTCGATCGCGACGAACCGCGCTCGGGCCCGGCGCCGCGCGGCACCACCAGCGCGGTGAAGCGGTCCGCGCCTGGGCCGATACCGCCGAGAAGGTCGATATCGCGGCGCGGTGATCATCTGCGGGTCGCGTGCACGAGCGTCTGCCAGCTTGGCCAGCCCTTCGATGAAGTGTCACATTAATGAAAGGTGCGCTTGTGCGCCGGATTGCAAACGCGGCAATTGCCGGCAGTGAGCGTGGATTATCCTTGAATTGTCCGGGTTGGCCCAATCGGAGCTGGGATGCAAGCATGCGGCGAGCGGCAATGATCGCGCCCGAGGCGAGCACCGCGACGAACACGAGCGCCATCGAGAACTCGACCCAAGCTTCGAAAACAGCGATGAAATCTTCATCCAGACCGAAATATCGATCCCACACCCAGACGCAGGCGATCGCGGCGCAGAACAGCGCCAATCCGATCCGCACCGCGTAATACAGCCGCGTGAAAGCAAGCACGAGCAGGGCTGGCGCGATCACCAGCGCAATCGCCAGCTGCACAAGTTCGATACCGATATTGAAGTCCAGCAGCGTGACGACATTGCGCGCCATCGACAGGTCCGTTGCGCTCAGAACCTTCATGTCCCTTCCCCCGCTTCCCCAATTCACCGAGGAAACCGCTCGCCAGAAGGTGCGCCTGGCCCGAAGATGGCTGGAACAGCCGCGCTACAGCCAAGGTCACGTTGGCCTACACCTCCGGCTCGAAATGGCGCAACCGCGTCGAATTCCCGCAAGGGCGCGAGCAGATCGAGCAATTCCTCACCCGCAAATGGGCAAAGGAGCTCGATTATCGCCTGATCAAGGAGCTCTGGGCGTATCGCGGCAACCGGATCGCGGTGCGCTATGCCTACGAGTATCGCGACGACAGCGGCAACTGGTTTCGCGCCTATGGCAACGAGAACTGGCGGTTTGACGCCGAGGGCTTGATGGAGGGGCGCCAAGCCTCGATCAACGAAAAGCCGATCCGCGAGGATGAGCGCCTCTTCCACTGGCCGCTCGGTCGCCGCCCGGATGATCATCCGGGGCTGTTCGACCTCGGGCTGTAGCGGGCCGCCCGCCCGGCTCGGTCGAAGGCCATGCTGTGCAAGGGCGTGACTTCATCGCCGGGCGCTGTATTGCGCGGCCATGCACTTTCAACTCACCGCCGAGCAGCGCGAGCTCCAGGAAACCGCGCGCAAATTCGCTGCCACCGAGCTGCCCACGCTCGCCCGCGACATGGAAGCCCGCGACTACCCCGTCCCGCCCGACATGCTGCGCAGCTATGGCGAGATGGGCTTTCTCGGCATCAACCTGCCGCCCGAATATGGCGGGCTTGGCTTGGGACACCTCGAAGCGCTGCTGGTGCTTGAGGAATTCGCCAAGATTTCAAACGCGGTCGCCTTCCCGGTGTTCGAGGCGCTGACAGGGCCGGTGCGCACGATCGAGAGGTTCGGCAGCGAAGCGATGAAGGCGCGCATCCTGCCGCAAGTCATCCGCGGCGAGAAGATCGTCGCGGTCTCGATGTCGGAGGCAGATGCGGGCACCGCGCTGACCGACCTCAGGACCAGGGCCGTGCCCGATGGCAGCGGCTACCGCGTCACCGGCACCAAGCGCTGGACCAGCGGCGGGGGCCATTCGGACTACTACGTCACCTATTGCCGCTTGAGCGATGAGCCGGGCGCCAAGGGCATCGGCGCGGTCCTGCTCGAGAAGGGGATGGAAGGCATCACCTTTGGCAAGCGCGAGGAGCTGCTCGGCTTTCGCGGGATCCCCACCGCCGATATCGCGCTCGACGATGTCGCGGTGCCGGGCGAAAACCTGATCATCGGGGCGGGCGGCTTTGCGAGGCTGATGAGCGCCTTCGGGCTCGAGCGCTGCGGCAATGCCACTCAGTCGCTCGGCGTTGCCGCCGCCGCGCTCGAAGCGGCGACCGGCTACGTCCAGGAGCGCAAGGCGTTCGGCAAGCCGATCATCGAATTCCAGGCGGTTCAGATCAAGCTTGCCGAGATGGCGATGAAGGTCGAGGCCACGCGCCTCCTCATCCACCGCGCCGCCGCCAATGCCGCGCTCGAGCCCGATGGCCTGCCCACCGTCTACGAAAGCTCGATCGCCAAGTGCTTTGCCAACGAGATGGTGCGCGAGGTGACCGCAATGGGCGTGCAGGTGATGGGCGGCTACGGCTATCACAAGGATTACGGCATGGAACAGCGCCTGCGCGACGGATTCGGCTGGGGCATTGCCGGGGGGACGACCGATGTCCAGAAGACCAACATCGCCGCTGCGCTGATCGGGCGCCGGTTCAACCAGCGCGCATCGTAATCGCGGGGCTGTTCAGCTCTGCTTTGCTCTTGTCTTGGCGTGGTGTGTTGCGCATCTAGGGCGCATGGACATTGTTGCCGATGAACCGGGACGCAAGCCGGCTGCCGCGCGAGCTGGCGCTGCGAGCGCTGTCATGCGCGCCGAGGACGAAGACCTCGAGCCGCTCGATCCCGCTTACGTCTCCGCGATGCGCGTCTCGGCGCTGCTGTTCTGGTTCCCTGCGCTGATTGGTGCTCTGATCGCCGATGCGGCGCTGGAGGCGAGCGAGCTCGGTATTCCCTTCGGTATCGTCTCGGCGGCGGTGCTGGCGCTCGCGCTGGTGTTCGTGATCCGGGTGCCGATGCGGCGCTACCACTCGCGCGGCTATCACATGAGCGGCGATCGCTTACGCGTCGTGCGCGGCATTCTGTGGCATTACGACACGATCGTGCCGTTCGGCCGGGTCCAGCATATCGATGTCAACCAAGGCCCCGTCGAGCGCTTCTTCGATATCGCCACGCTCACGCTGCACACCGCTGGCACCCACAACGCCTCGGTCCACCTGCCCGGCCTCAAGCACCAGGCCGCAACCCGGATGCGCGAAACGATCCGCGAGCGCATCAAGCAGGACAGCCTGTGAACCTTGAGCAATCCCCGCTCAGGCAGAGCGCGGCGGGGCTGCCCTTGACTGCGCGCGCCGCGGAGACCCTCGAGGCGCGCCGCACCGCGCCGCTCGGCGTGGCGGTGGGCGCGCTCGGATCGCTCCAGCAGGCGATCTTCCCTGCGTTCGCGGCCGCTTTCGCAACCGGGATCGGCAACAATGGCATCCTTATTGGCTTGATGGTCGCAGCGGCCGTCATCCTCATCAGCAGCTTCTTCAGCTATCTCGCCTGGGTGCGGCTGACCTACACCGTGGGGGCAGAAGACATCCGGGTCGAAAGCGGCATCGTCAGCCGCGCGGCGCGCTCGGTCCCGTATGAGCGGATCCAGGATGTAAGCCTTGAACAAAAGCTCTTGCCGCGCCTGCTGGGCCTCGTCTCGGTCAAGTTCGAGACCGGCGCGGGCGGCGGCGATGATCTGGCGCTGACCTACCTCACCAGCGCAGAGGGCGAGCGCCTGCGCGAACTGGTGCGCGAGCGGCGTGAAGAAGCCGAGGCGGACGTTGCCGCGCCCGGCGTGGGCGAGGAAGCGCCAGCCCGCCTGGCGGAAGAGCCGGGTCAGGCGCTGTTCGCGATGGGACCAGGGCGGCTGTTGATCTTCGGCTTCTTCGAATTCTCGCTCGCCGTCTTCGCAGTGTTGGGCGGCCTCCTGCAATATGCCGAAATGTTCCTCGATATCGAGGTGTGGGATGTCGATTTCTGGCGTGAGCTTGCCGCCGAGCAGGGCGGCTGGATCTTGCAACTCGGGCTTTATGCGCAGGCGATCGGCGCCGCGCTCGGCCTCGTAGCCGTGGCGCTGATCGGCTCGGTGACGGGCCTGGCGCGCACGTTCAGCCGCGAATGGGGATTTCGGCTCGAGCGCACGGCGCGCGGCTTTCGGCGGCGGCGCGGGCTGTTCACGCGCACCGATGTCGTCATGCCGGTCCACCGGGTCCAGGCGCTGAGCATCGACACGCGTTTCATCCGCTACCGGCTGGGCTGGCATTCGCTGCGCTTTATCAGCCTCGCGCAGGATGCGGGCTCGGCCAGCCATGTGGTCGCGCCGTTCGCCAAGATGGATGAGCTCGCGCCGATTGTCGCGGCGGCGGGGTTCCGCCTGCCGGACGAGGGCGCCGAATGGCACCGTGCGACCATCGCCTCGCGCACCTCCTCGCTGATCCTCGATGCGCTGCTGTTCTGCGCGATCGCGGCAGTCGCGGGAACGGTGACCGCGCTCAACGCGCCCGAATGGGCTTCTCTGGCGATCGCGGTCGCGCTCGGGATCGGCGCGCTCAACGCGGGCGCCACGCTAATCGCCTGGCAATTCAAGCGCCACGCGCTCGATCACAGCCAGATCATGGTGCGCAGCGGCTTCCTTTCGCCCGACAGCACGATCGCAACCCGGGTCAAGCTGCACTCGGCCGAGATCACGCAGGGGCCGATCGCGCGCTGGAAGGGCTATGCGACGCTCCATCTGGGCCTTGCGGGCGGCGAACTTGCCATCCCCGGCATCGCGCTCGAACGCGCCCGCGAACTGCGCGCGCGCATCCTCGAGACGATTACCGCGACCGATTTCTCGCAGCTCGAAAGCCGTTGATGTTTTCGTCAGTGGCCAAGCCGGTGGCCCGGCGGGTACGCTACGCGCGCAAATCCGACCAATCGGGGTTTTCCTCGAACTTCTTCTCCACATACGAGCATTGCGGGACGATTCTGAAGCCCTGCTCGCGCGCATCGGCAATCAGCCGCTCGACCAGTCTGGCGGCAACGCCCCGCCCGCCGATGGCACGCGGCACGATCGTGTGAGTGGCCACGCGCACACCGGCCGGCACGCGCTCCGAGGGTGCCCCATCGCGCGGCTCCCATTCGAGCGTGCCCTGGAGCTCCTCGCCATCGATATGCGCGACATACTTGCCGCCCTGCCCTTGCGCATGATGCGTGATCGACACGGCATCGCCTGAATCCATCATCCGGTTTTCTCCTTCTTGCCAACAATGGTGGGGCGGCTAGAGGCGTTCCCGCAATGACCCAATTCCTTTCGGACAATGCAGCGCAGGTGCATCCCCGGCTGTGGGAGGCGATGCGCAAGGCGGATCGTCCCGACAACCCCTATGACGGCGATGCGCTTTCGGGCGAGCTCGATGCGCGGTTCACCGCTCTGTTCGGGCGCGAGTGCGCCGCGCTGTGGGTCGCGACGGGCACCGCCGCTAATTGCCTGGCGCTCGCCACCCTGTGCGCGCCGCATGGCGGCGTGGTGTGCCACGAGGAAGCGCATATCGAGGTCGATGAAGGCGGCGCGCCGGGCTTCTATCTCCACGGCGCCAAGCTGATGCTGGCAAGCGGGACAAGCGCCAAGCTGACGCCCGCGGACATCGCGCGATCGATCGATCCCATTCGCGATGATGTTCACCAGGTCCAGCCGCATGCGGTCGCGATCACGCAGGCGAGCGAATATGGTGTGACCTATCGCCCGGGCGAACTTGCCCGGCTCGGCGAGTTCTGCACCGCGCACAGGCTCGGCCTGCACATGGACGGGGCGCGCTTCGCCAATTCGGCCGCGTTTCTCGGCGGCGGCGGCGGCGGCGGCAGCTCGGCCCACGAGGCGGCGCGCGCGGCCTGTGGCCCGGTCGACAGCCTCGCCTTCGGTTTCATCAAGAACGGCGGGATGAATGCCGAAGCGGTGATCCTGTTCGATCCCGAAAAGGCGCACGAGGTGCGCTATCGCCGCAAGCGCGCCGGGCACCTGCAAAGCAAGGGGCGCTACCTCGCCGCGCAAATCCTCGCGATGCTCGAGGACGATCTGTGGCTTGCCAATGCGCGCGCAGCCAACCAGGCCGCCCAGGAAATCGCGTGCGGCTGCGGCGAGGCGCGGCTGATGCACCCGGTCGAGGCGAACGAGTTGTTCGTCCGCCTCACCGCTAGCGAGCGCGCCGCGCTGCGCGCGCAAGGCTTCAGCTTCTACGATTGGGGCGCGGATGCGGCGCGGTTCGTCGCTTCGTGGGACACCGCGCAAGGCGATGCGATCGTGCTGGGCAAGGCAATCGCGGCCTTATGAACGGCACCGCCGCTGAGCCGGCGTCGATGCTGAGCGCACGGGTCATCCTGCCGTTTCTCATCACCGGCACGATCTGGGGTTCGACCTGGCTGGTCATCACCGGCCAGATCAACGGGGTCGAGCCCGCCTGGTCGGTGTTCTACCGCTTCGCGCTGGCGACCCCGGCGCTGTTTCTGGTGGCGTATTTCATGAAGCGCCGGCTGAGGCTGACGCGCAAGGAACACCGGCTCGCGGTGTTCGTGGGGATCTTCCAGTTCAGCGGAAACTTCCTGTTCGTCTACAACGCCGAGCTTTACGTGACCTCGGGGATCGTCGCGATGATGTTCGCGCTGATGATGGTGCCCAACGCGGCGCTCGCGCGGCTTTTCCTTGGCGAGAAGGTGCAAGGCGGGTTCGTCCTTGGCAGCGCGGTGGCGATCGTCGGGGTCTCGCTGCTCCTCGTCCACGAATGGCGGGCGAACCCCGATGCGGGAGTGGTCGGCGGCAATGTCGCGCTCGGGATCGCGCTGGCCATGCTCGGCATCCTCGCCGCCTCGATCGCCAATGTGATCCAGGCCAATCCGGTGGGCCGCGCGGTGCCGATGGTGAGCCTGCTCGCCTGGGCGATGCTGTATGGCACACTGTTCGACCTGTTCTACGCGCTCATCACTGCGGGCCCGCCCCCGTTTCCGGCCGATCCGGCCTATTGGGGCGGGATCGTCTATCTCGCGCTGATCGGCTCGGTGATCACCTTCCCGCTGCATTACAATCTCGTGCGCGAGATCGGAGCGGGGCGCACCGCCTACAACGCGATCCTCACGATCGCGGTGGCGATGATGCTTTCGACCGTGTTCGAGAACTATCGCTGGACTGGGCTGACCGCGCTCGGGATGGTGCTCGCCGTGCTGGGCATGGTGGTGGCCTTGAAAGCGCGGCGGCAGAAGAGCGTGCAGGTGCAGCAATCGGGAGGGCTGCGGCGCTAGCTTTTCGCGCGCTCTCCGGCGCGCGGTCCATGCTGGACGCGCAGCCAAGCTGCGCCCGCTGCGGGTGGGCGGTCGCCCTTGCAGTCCTGCGGACCGGCCTGACGCGTTTCAGAGCAGCGCCTGGAGCCCTTCGACATAGGTCGGATAAGCCGGCTTCCACCCCAACGCCCGCTTCGCCTTGCCGTTCGCCACCCGCCGGTTTTCCCGGTAGAAGCCGCGCGCCATCTCCGAGAGGTTCGCCTCCTCGAAACGCTCGAGCGGGGGAGGATCGATCCCCAGCAGCCGGCAGGCATGTTCGGTCACGGCATTGCCGCTGGCGGGCAGGTCATCGCCCAGATTGTAGGCGCCGGGGGGCGCATCGCCGGTCAGCGCCGCGACAACTCCGCTCGCGATGTCGTCGACATGAACGCGGCTGAAGACTTGATCCGGGAGATCGATCCGCCGTGCGGTTCCCGCGCGCACCCGGTCGAGCGCGCTGCGTCCGGGGCCATAGATCCCGGGCAGGCGAAATGCCCGCGCGCTCAGCGCCAGCCAGGCGGCATCGGCATCGGCCCGCGCATTGCGGCGGCCGGCGCCGGTTTCGGCCACGGTCGGCGTTGCCTCGTCGACCCAGGCACCCTGCTGATCGCCATAGACGCCGGTCGAGGAAAGATAGAACAGCGAGCGCCCGGACAAAGCCTCGCCGTAGCCCACAAGCACCGGGTCCTCGCCGCTGGTCCTGTCAGGCGGGACCGAGGAGAGGATGTGGCTCGCGCTGCCGAGCGCGCGGTCGACGGCGGCGGCGTCCTCGAACGCGAGATCGCCGTCGCTCCCGGTCGCGCTCACTCGCCATCCCAGGTCGCGAACCCTCGCCGCGATCCGCTTCGCGGTGTAGCCAAGGCCGAAGATCAACAAATGCGCCATGCCCGGCCCTAGTGCCGCTGGACGCAGCGCCGAATCAATCTAAATCGTGAGCGCATGGATATCGCAAAAACCCCGACGAGCCCCGAAGGCAACCCCCACCTCGCCGATGCCGCGCCGACGCCCAAGGAGCCGCCGGTCATCCGCCGCGAGGATTACAAACCCTATCCGTGGCTTATCCCGCAGACCGAGCTGCACTTCGAGCTTGGCCTTGATCGGACGCGGATCGCCTCGAAGCTCACGATCGAGCGCAACCCCGCCGCTGAGCCCACCCGGGAGCTGCGCCTCAACGGCGACGGGCTCACAGCGCTCAGCGTGAAGCTCGATCACGCCGCCTGCAATGACTGGCGGATGGACGGCCCCGATCTGGTGCTCACTCTGCCCGATGCAGCTGACACCAAAGGATCGCACACGATCGAGATCGAGACCGAGATCGATCCTTCCGCCAACACCCAGCTGATGGGCCTGTATGCCTCGGGCGGGATGCTGTGCACCCAATGCGAGGCGGAAGGCTTCCGGCGGATCACCTTTTTCCCCGACCGGCCCGACGTGCTCTCGACCTACACCGTGCGGATGGCGGGAGAGCGCGCGGCTTTCCCGATCCTGCTGTGCAATGGCAACCGTGTGGCCGAGGGTGAAGGCGAAGGCGGCACCCATTGGGCGCAGTGGCATGATCCCTGGCCCAAGCCGGCCTACCTGATCGCGCTGGTCGCGGGCGATCTGGTCGCCAACTCCAAGCCCTTCACGACGGTTTCGGGCCGCCAGGTCGAATGCAACATCTGGGTGCGCCGCGAAGACCTTGCGCGCACCGATCACGCGCTCGAATCGCTCCATCGCGCGATGCAATGGGACGAGGAGGTGTTCGGCCTCGAATACGACCTTGATCTCTACAACATCGTCGCGGTCTCCGATTTCAACATGGGGGCGATGGAGAACAAGGGGCTCAACGTCTTCAACACCAAATATGTGCTGGCCGACCCCGACACCGCAACCGATGCGGATTTCGACGCGATCGAAGGCGTGATCGCGCACGAATATTTCCACAACTGGTCGGGCAACCGCGTGACCTGCCGCGACTGGT
>DAITMG010000072.1:0-11097 GCA_036835265.1 Erythrobacter sp.
ACGCTCAAAGTGGACGCTCGAGCGTACCGTGCAGGGGCCAACAAACGCAGTCATCGCAGCGCCGCGACCAGATCGCTTTCAAAGCGCGCGGCGTCATTGCGTCCGGCACGCAGCATCTCTGTGTCGAGCGTGAGGCTGACGCGCCCTTTGGCCATCACGATCCCGCTGTCGCAAAACCCGCAAAGCGTGGTCAGATCGTGCAGCGCAGTGATCAGCGCCAGCCCCTCTGCCACCAACCGGGCCAACACAGCGCGGACATCGAAGGCCGCGACCGGATCGAGCCAGTTGAACGGTTCATCAAGGATGACGATCCGGCACGGCTTGGCGAATGCGAGGGCGATAGCCGCGCGCTGGCGCATCCCAGATGAGCATTCGCCTGCGGGAATGTCGAGCAACTCCTTCAGCCCCAGGGCACTCCACAAGTCCCCGTTTCGCTCAAGCTGGACCTCTATCGGATCACCTGCCAGCTTGAGTAGTTGGCGCAGGCGCAAGGATGCCGGAAAGTGCTCAATCGGCGGAGCAAAGCCGATAGCCAGCGCCCGCGCGCCGCGATCCTGCGCGCACTCCTCACCGAATACTGCGCAGCCCCCCAGCGCGATCGGCAACCGTCCGGCGATCGCGCGCAGCAATGTCGTCTTGCCCGACCCGTTGGCGCCAATTACCCCGAACCAGCTGGCAGGCAGGACAGCAGCGCTGACATGCTGCACAATCGGTTGTCCGCTGCGGTTGACGTTAAGATCGGTGATGGCGAGAGCTGCGGTCATGCCAGCAGCCACCTTGTTCCCGCTCCGCGACGGGCGAGCCACGCGATAGCACCGAGCATAACCAGCGGGCCGAGCGGGGGCACGGTGAATCCGGCATAGCAAGCGGCAAGGATTACGATCGCCACCGTCCAGTCCGCGATCAACCGGCCGAACGCGCGATAGGCGAAGATGCGCAGGGCGGTGACCACCGGCAGCGTCGCAGCGATCAGCACTGCCACCGTTGCAGGCATATACGCTTGCGCCGCCAGCAGCACGAGCGCCGCAGGCCACAGCAGCGCAATCTGGATCGGTAACCAATGGCGCAGCAGCGATGCACCGCCATGCCCCACCTGCGTCATGTAGCGCACGACCCGCGCATCGACCGGCGCCGTCAGCAGGATGACACCCAGTCCATAAACTCCGATGGCAATGGCACCCAGGTAATGCTCGGCCGGCAAAGCCAAGCTCAAGATCCCGACCACCACTGAGAGGGCCGCCGCTTTGGCCAGCGGAAGTTGAAAGTGGGCCAAAGACCGAAGGCTTCTGGGCGCTAAGCGCCGCCACCATTTGCGCAGATGCTCGCGCACGAAGTGGAACAGCAGGCCCGCCGGCAACCCGCTGCATACCCCCAACACCATACCCCTCAGGTCCAGGAGGCCGAGCAGGGCAAACGCGCTCAACCCCATAGCAACTCCGGCGAGCTTCAGCGCCCCAAGGTATGCGATCCCGTCGTGGGTCCGCTGGGCATAACGGGCAAGAACGCCGTCCGTGCGATGGAACCACAACCGTTCGATCAGCGCCTTTGCAAGCAAGGTTGCCATCAGCGAGGCAGCAGCAAATGCGCCGAGCTCGCGAAAGCCATCCGGCAGCGCGGCAAGCCAGGCGCGGGCGAAAAGTGCTAGCAGCGGCACGAGAACGAGAAGCGTCAACCCGTCGCTCACCCGCCTGCTCAGCCCCCGCACGACAGACAAAGCTATCGCGGCATCGTGTTTGACAAGAGCAAAGCGCAAGGGCGTTCCAGCAGTTCCAGCGACATTCCAATGCGGGACCATATGACTAACGCTGGATCCCTTGCTGACAATGCCATTCTCTCCGGCTTGAGCTGTCACGCCGCTTTCCCCCAATTCCGGCCATCCTCGCAACACGCCCTGCGACCCGATAGCGGACACCGGCTCAGATCGCCTTCACCTCGGACCCCTCGAGCACATGAGTGCACCCTAGCGCGCCCGCGTCCTCGCCTTCGGCCAGTTGCGCGAGCGTGCGCGCGCCTTCGCGGCGCAGCGCGGCGGCGCAAACCTCGTCGTGGCCGAGCGGGAGGTAGATGAGCGGGGCGGGCTCGGGCTCGCCGAGCGCTTCGGCCAAGCGATCAAGATAGAGCGTGAAGCCGGTTGCGGGTTCCTCGCTGCCGCCGATGACGTAGGTCCCGCCGCGCCCCGCCGCGCCGCGCACGCCCGCAGCGTAAAGCGTGAAGCCGAACCAGCTTTGATATTCGAACCCGTGGCGCTCGGTCGGATCGAGCGTCATGCGCACCTCGGCCCCGTGCTCGCCAGCGTTTTGGGCCGCGATCCGCGCGGCGATCGCTTCGAGTGCATCGAGCCGGGCGGCGAGCACGCCGCGCTCGTCGAACGCGCGCAGTTCGGCAAGTGCCGCCTCGATCGGGCCAGCGGCATAGAGCAGCGGGAGATAGGCCGCGCCGCCCACCGCCTTCAGACCGCCTGCATCCTTGGTGTCGAGCTCGCGCCGGATCGCCTCGATCGTCTCGGGATCGAGGCCCTCGTCCATCGCCGCCAGCGTATCGACCAGATCGGGCATGGTGAAATCGACCGAGATCGTGGCTGCGCCTGCCGCCTGCAGCGCCTCGATCGCGAGCATAACGATCTCGCCCGCCGCGCCTTGCGTGTCGGCGCCGATCAGTTCAGCCCCCAGTTGCAGCCGCTCGCGCGCAGGATCGAGCGGGCTTGCCGCGATCACTGCGGTATCGCCGCAATAGGCCAGCCGCAGCGGGCGCGGCGCCTTGGCCATGCTGGTCGAGGCGATGCGGCCGATCTGCGGGGTGATGTCGCTGCGCAGCGCGAGAGTGCGCAAGCTGGCGGGATCGATCATGCGGAAGCAGTGCTGCGTCCTGACCCCGCGCATCCGGCTGGCAAGCGAGCTTTCGTATTCGAGCAGCGGCGGGCGCACCCGGTCATAGCCGTGCGAATGGAGCACACCCAGCGCTGCGTGCATCGCGGCGGTGATGCCGGCGGCAGCGAGCGGGAGCCGGTCTTCGAGTCCCTGCGGCAAAAGGTCGGTCGGTTTGCTCATGCAAGCCGCCTTAGAACTTCAGCGCCTTGACCGTCTTGACGCCTTCGACCTGCTTGGCCCCGGCGATCACCACCGCGCTCGGTTCGTCGTCAAGGCTCAAGAGCAGCACCGCCTCGCCGCCGACCTCGCGGTGGCCATCGCGGCGGCCCAGATTGAAGGTGCCGATATTGATGTTGTGGCTGCCCAGCAGCGTCCCGATGCGGCCGATGAAGCCGGGTTTGTCGTCGTTGACGATGTAGAGCATGTGGCCCTCCAATTCGGCCTCGACCCCGATCCCGAAAATCTCGACCAGCCGCGGCGAATCCTTGCCGAACAGCGTGCCCGCCACCGAGCGGGTGCCCTGATCGGTATCGACCGAGACGCGGATCAGCGTGTTGAACGCGCCTTCGCGATTCTGGCGGATTTCGGAAACCTCGAGCCCGCGTTCCTTGGCAAGGAACGGCGCGTTGACCATGTTCACCGTATCCGAATAGCGCCGCATGAAGCCCGCCAGCACCGCGCCGGTGATCGGCTTGCCGTTCAATTCGGCAACCGCGCCCTCGCGCTCGATGCTGATATGCGTGAGGTTGCCGTGGGCGAGCTGGCCCACCAGGCTCCCGAGTTTTTCAGCCAGCGCCATGTAGGGCTTGAGCTTGGGCGCTTCCTCGGCCGAGAGGCTGGGCATGTTGAGCGCGTTGGCGACGCCGCCATTGACGAGGTAATCGGCCATCTGCTCGGCCACCTGCAGCGCGACGTTGACCTGCGCCTCGGTCGTGCTCGCGCCCAGATGCGGTGTGCAGATAAAATTGGGCGCGCCGAACAGCGGGTGATCCTTGGCGGGCGGTTCGGTCTCGAATACGTCGAGCGCGGCGCCTGCGACCTGGCCGCTTGTCAGGCAATCCTTGAGCGCGGCCTCGTCGATCAGGCCGCCGCGCGCGCAATTGACGATGCGGATGCCCTGCTTGGCGTTCTCGAGCCGCTCGCGGCTGAGGATATTGCGGGTCTCGTCGGTCAGCGGGGTGTGGAGCGTGACGAAATCGGCGCGGCTGAGCAGCGTGTCGAGATCGACCTTCTCGATCCCCAGTTCGATCGCGCGCTCCTTCGTCAGGAACGGATCATAGGCAATGACCTTCATCTTGAGGCCCAGCGCGCGCGAAGCGACGATCGAGCCGATATTGCCCGCCCCGATCAGCCCCAGTGTCTTGCCCGTCACCTCGACGCCCATGAACCCGCTCTTGGGCCACTCGCCGGCTTGCGTCTGCGCATTGGCCTCGGGCAGCTGGCGGGCGAGCGCGAACATCAGCGCGATCGCGTGTTCGGCGGTGGTGATCGAATTGCCGAACGGGGTGTTCATCACGACCACGCCCTTGCCGCTGGCATAGGGGATATCGACATTGTCGACGCCGATCCCGGCGCGCCCGATCACCTTCAAATTGGTCGCGGCATCGAGGATTTCGGGCGTGACCTTGGTCGAGGAGCGGATCGCGAGGCCATCATAGTCGCCGATCACGGCCTTCAATTCGTCCGGCGTCATGCCGGGTTTGACATCGACATCGCAGCCGCGCTCGGCGAAGATCCGGGCGGCGTTTTCGTCCATCTTGTCGGAAATGAGAACCTTGGGCTTGGTCATGGGAAATTCCTTGGCGAGAGCGGCTCCCGGTGCGCCAGAGAGATCAGGCGGGCGGGGGCGCGGGGGCAAACTTGAAATGGTGCAAATGGCAGGCGGTCCCGCCTTGCGCGGGGGCAGGTGCGATGAGGATCAGCCGTTCTTGACGGCTTCGTAGGCCCATTCGATCCACGGCAGCAGGCGCTTCAAATCCTCCTGCTCGACCGTGCCGCCGCACCAGATCCGCAAGGACGGCGGCGCGTCGCGATAGCCGTTGAAGTCATAGCCGACATTGCGCTCCTCGAGCATCTTCACGATGGTCTTGGGCACTGCGGCCTGAGCTTCTGCCGAGAGGCTCTCGTACCATTCGCCCTGGAACACCATGCACACGCCGGTATTGGTGCGCTTGGCCGGATCGGCCACCATGTTGCGCAGCCACGGCGTCGCCTCGATCCAGTCGTGGAGGATCCTGGCGTTGGCATCGGCCCGCTCGAACAGCGCCTTCCTGCCGCCGATCGCCTTGGCCCACTCGAGCGCGGCGATATAGTCCTCGGTCGCGAGCATCGAGGGGGTGTTGATCGTCTCGCCGACGAAAATGCCGGGGTTAATCTTGTCGCCCTTCTTCAGGCGGAACAGCTTGGGCAGCGGCCAGGGCGGATCGTAGCTCTCGATCCGCTCGACCGCCTTGGGTGAGAGGATCAGCATGCCGTGCTGAGCCTCGGAGCCCATCACCTTTTGCCAGCTGTAGGTTGTCGCATCGAGCTTGGGCCAGTCCATCTCCTGCGCGAAGATCGCGCTGGTCGCATCATTGATGGTGACGCCCTCGCGGCCGTGCTCGAGCCAGTTTGTATCGGGGATCATTGCACCCGAGGTGGTGCCGTTCCAGGTGAAGACGACATCGTTCCTTTGCGGCACGGTGGTGAGATCGGGAATCTCGCCATAGTCGGCCGACAGCGTCTGGAGATTGGGCAGCTTCAATTGCTTGACTGCATCCTGGATCCAGATGTTGCCGAAGCTCTCCCACGCCGCGACCGTTGTCGGGCGCGCAGGATCGAGCATCGTCCACATCGCGCATTCGAGCGCGCCGGTGTCCGATGCGGGCATGATCCCGACGAGATAATCCTCAGGCACACCCAGCAGCTCTTTGGAGAGGTCGATCGCGTATTTGAGCCGCGCTTTACCGAGCGCGGAACGGTGCGAACGACCAAGCGCCTCGGTCTTCAGTTTATCGAGCGACCAGCCGGGAAATTTCGCCGTCGGCCCCGATGAAAACTGGGGGCGCTCCGGCTTGAGCGTCGGCTCATGGAGGAGCCCGCGTGTGTAAGCAGTCATGTATTCTCTCCTTGCAGAGAGCTCGCGCGGCGTTGGGACCGCGTGGCCCGCTGGCCGCTCTAGAGACGAAGCGTGACAAGTCAATGAAGGATTGTGGGTATTCGAGGGTCTCTTGCCCGACTTTGCCGGAACCAGCCGGGCGCATCGCGCGCTTCACCTGCGACAGGCACAGCGAATGCGAAAGAAACGAGGCGAAGATGAGCGGATATCTCAAGCACGGCGAATGGCACACCGGCAGCGACAGCTATGCCGACAAGGACGGCTCGTTCAAGCGCTGGGACACCGAATTTCGGGACTGGATCACGCCCGATGGCACGCCCGGCCCCGATGGTCAGGACGCGATCAAGGCCGAGGGCGGCCGGTTTCACCTCTACGTCTCTTATGCCTGTCCGTGGGCGCACCGCACGCTGATCGTGCGCGCGCTCAAGGACATCGAGGAGCTGATCCCGGTCTCGGTCACGCACTGGCTGATGCGCGAGCGCGGCTGGACCTTCGATGAGGGGCCCGGCGTCGTTTCCGATCCCAACGAGAACGCCGGCACGGTCCACGAACTTTACCAGATCGCCAACCCCGATGTTTCGGGCAAGGCGACCGTCCCGGTGCTGTGGGACAAGCGCGAGCGGCGGATCGTCAACAACGAAAGCTCCGAGATCATCCGCATTTTCAACACCGCATTTGCCGAGCTTGGCGCCAATGACCTCGACCTCTATCCGGCCGGGCACCGCGAGGAAATCGACGCGGTCAACCAGCGGGTCTACACTTGCGTCAACAACGGGGTTTACAAGGCGGGCTTTGCGACCACGCAAGACGCTTACGAGGAGGAGGTGGAGCCCTTGTTCGACACGCTCGAATGGCTCGAGGCGCGGCTTGAGGGGGCGGATTATCTGGTGGGCGGCAGGCTCACCGAGGCCGATGTGCGCCTGCTCACGACGCTCCTGCGGTTTGATGCGGTCTATCATGGGCACTTCAAGTGCAACCGCAAACGCATCGCCGACTTTCCCAATCTCCAGCGCTTCACCCTCAATCTCGCCTGCAGCAAGGAGATCGCGCCGACGATCAACATGGAGCACGCCAAGCGCCATTATTACGAGAGCCATGTCGGCATCAATCCGACCCAGATCGTGCCGATCGGCCCCGAACTGGCATTCGGCTGAGGCAGCGTGGCATCTGTCCATGACGCGCGGCTCGATAGTGGTCAGCGCACGAAGTTTGGCTTAAGCGCATCCGCGATGGACACGACCGATCTGCGCATTGCCCTGTTCAGCGGCAATTACAACTACACCCGCGACGGCGCCAACCAGGCGCTCAACAAGCTGGTGGGCTCGATGCTCGATAAGGGTGCGGCGGTGCGGGTTTATTCGCCCAAGGTCGCCGAGCCCGCCTTCGCGCCGACCGGCGATCTGGTCGGCACGCGCTCCTTCGCGATCCCCTTTTCCGGGCGCGGCGAGTATCGCGTGCCTTATGCGCTTGGGAGCACGGCGCGCGCGGACCTGACGCGCTTCAAGCCCAACATCCTCCATCTCTCCGCGCCCGATCCTTCCGCGCATGCGGCGCTGCGCTGGGCTCAGGATCACGATATTCCGGTGCTGGCCTCGGTCCACACCCGGTTCGAGACCTACCCACGCTATTACAAGTTGGCGTTCCTCGAGCCGCTGATCATCCGCATGCTGCGCCGCTTCTACAATCGCTGCGATGCCCTGGTCGCGCCTTCGCCGAGCTTCATCGAGGAGCTTATGGCGATGAAGATGCACGACGATATCGGGCTGTGGAGCCGCGGGGTGGATCGCACGATCTTCTCCTCGGCGCGGCGCGATCTCGAATGGCGACGCGCGCTCGGCCTTGCCGACGATGATGTCGCGATTGTCTTCCTAGGGCGGCTCGTGATGGAAAAGGGGCTGGACGTGTTTGCCGAAACCATCGTCCAACTGCGCCGCCGCCAGGTGCCGCACAAGGTGCTGGTGATCGGCGATGGTCCGGCTCGCGACTGGTTCGAGGCGAACTTGCCGGGCGGCATCTTTGCAGGTTTCAAAACGGGTGAGGCACTGGGACAGGCGCTCGCCAGCGGCGATGTGTTCTTCAACCCGTCCGTCACCGAGGCGTTCGGCAATGTCACGCTCGAGGCAATGGCGTGCGGCCTGCCAGTGGTGGCGGCGAGCGCGACCGGCAGCGCCAGTCTCGTGCGAGACGGCACAACAGGCAAACTGGTGCCGCTGGCAGGGCAATCGGCAGACGCGGCCGGATGCGCCGATGCACTGGCGCATTACTGCACCGATCCGCAGCTGCGCGCCGCGCATGGCGCAGCCGGCGAGACCCGGGCCGGAGAATACAGCTGGGAAGCGATCAACCAAGTGGTGGCCGACACCTATGTCCGGCTGGTCGAAAAGCGCCGCGCGCTGCAAGCCGCCGAGATGCGCGGCTAGTCGCTCAGCGCAGCACGTCTGCCCCGCGCATCCGCCGGGCGTAAACCAGCGTTGCAAGGGTGATCACCCAGATTGCCGCGTTGAGCGCGGGGTTGGACATGCCTTCGGGCACGGTGGTCGCGAACTGCTCGAAGATCGTCGTGCCCACCAGGCCGACCACCGAAACCAGCAGCGCCTCCACCGCCCAGCGCGAACGCAGCAGCAGCAGCGCGGAGCTCGCGAACGCGCCCCACACGCCCAGCCCCCAGACAATGTTTGCCCACAGCGGGAATGTCTCGAAATAGGCGATCTGCTCGGGCGTCATGCCGAGCTGACCCAGCATGCCGAGCCGCGTCGTCGTAAAGCTGATGATGCCCACGCTGTTCCACAGCAGCGTCGCGATGCCGACCACCCACAGGTGCCACGGCGTATCCGGCGAGCGCCCGCGATGGTCTTCATGATTGTCCCCTTCCTCATCGCACGGCGCGGCCCGGCGTGAGGGCAAGGGATAAATTCAAGCGGCGCGGGCGGCAAGCCGGTTCACGACCAGCCGCCGCGCGCCTTCGCCAAGATTACAAGCGCTCGATCCGCTTGGCGACCTCGTCCATGATGTCGACGATCTGGTCGATCGTCGCCTGGTCGAGCTTGCCCGCGCGCGCGCGGTTCTTGAGCACGCTGGCGAGATTGGCCATCGCGCGGAACAAATCGGGCGATTTCTCGCGCACCTTCTCGGCCCGCTCGCCATGCGCGCCGAGCCTCTCCATCACGGCTTCGACCTCGTCCTCGCGCTCGGCGAGTTCGGCCTTGCCGGCCTTGGTCACCTTGAACGGCTTCTTGCTGCCAGTATCGGCCTCTTTCTCGCCGTCCTCGTCGCGATCGGCGGGCTTGGTCTGCTTGATCAGCCCCTCCTCCTCGAGCATCTGCAGCGTCGGATAGACCGCGCCGGGGCTGGGCGCATAGGCGCCGCCGGTCATGTCCTCGATCGCGCGGATCAGTTCATAGCCGTGGCGCGGCTGCTCGTTGATGAGCGCGAGCAGCGCGAGGCGCAATTCGCCCGAGGCGAACATCCGCCCGCGCCGCTTGGAGCGCGGCGCGCCGTCGGTCCAATCGCGGCGCGCACCGCGCGCGCGGCGACGAAACTCATCGCTGTCGAACTCGCTTGCCGCCTGCGCCGCCATCATCGCGATCATCGGCCCGAAGCTGTTCCAGCCGCTGCCGCCATATTTTCTGTTCCAAGTCATGTTCGCTCCTTTCGATAGGTCTGATAGCGTCTAAGATATATCTCCGTTCTATCTGTGCAAGGCTCCCTCGCATTTTCCCATGCACATTCTCCACCAGCGGCCTATGGCGATCCACCAATGGCTGACCTGTTTGGAGAAGGGGCGCCCGACCCCGCTACGCGCGCCGCCGATATGCCCGGCGATACCGCCCCGCTCGCCGACCGGCTGCGCCCGCGCAGCCTCGCCGAAGTGATCGGGCAGGAGCACCTCACCGGCCCTGAAGGCGCGATCGGGCGGATGGTCGCCGCGGGCCGCCTCTCGAGCATGATCCTGTGGGGCCCGCCCGGCACCGGCAAGACCAGCATCGCGCGCCTGCTCGCGGGCGCGGTCGGCATGCGGTTCGTCTCGATCAGCGCGGTGTTCTCAGGGGTGGCCGATCTGAAGAAGGCCTTCGCCGAGGCCGAGACCATGGCGCAGGCGGGGCGCAAGACGCTCCTGTTCGTCGACGAGATCCACCGCTTCAACCGCGCGCAGCAGGATGGCTTTCTCCCGTTCGTCGAGCGCGGTACGGTGACGCTGGTCGGCGCGACCACCGAGAACCCGAGCTTTGCGCTCAACGCAGCGCTGCTCAGCCGAGCGCAGGTGCTGATCCTCGCGCGGCTGGGACACGAGGCGCTGGGCAAGCTGCTCGACCGCGCCGAGGCGCTTGAAGGCCCCCTTCCCCTCACGCCCGAGGCGCGCGACGCGCTCATCGCGAGCGCCGATGGCGACGGGCGCTTCCTGCTCGGCCAGGCCGAAACGCTCTACAACGCAGCGCTCGCCGAGCCGCTTGATCCCGCGCAGCTTGGCGCCTTCCTCCAGCGCCGCGTCGCGGTCTACGACAAGGACCGCGACGGGCACTACAATCTGATCAGCGCGCTCCACAAGGCGGTGCGAGGGAGCGATCCGCAGGCGGCGCTCTATTGGCTCGCACGGATGTTGACGGCGGGGGAGGAGCCACTGTTCCTCGCCCGGCGGCTGGTGCGCATGGCGGTGGAGGATATCGGCATGGCCGATCCCCACGCCCTGCCGCAATGCATGGCGGCGATGGAGGCCTACCGCTTCCTCGGCTCACCCGAGGGCGAGCTGGCGCTGGTGCAGGCGTGCCTCTATCTCGCCACTGCCCCCAAATCGAATGCCGCCTATATGGCGCAAAAGGCCGCGTGGAAGGCGGCGCGCGAGACCGGCAGCCTGATGCCGCCGATGAACATCGTCAACCCGGCAACCGGCCTGATGGAAAGCCTCGGTTACGGCAAGGGCTACACCTATGACCACGACACGCCCGAGGGCTTTTCGGGCGACAACTATTGGCCCGAGGGGATGGCGCCGCAAGCTTTCTACACACCGGTGAAGCGCGGGTTCGAGCGCGAGGTCAGGAAGCGGCTCGACTTTTGGGATCGACTGCGCGCGGAACGCAACGCGTCCTCAAGCAGCGAAGCGATAGGACAAGGAAATCCGTCCTCAAGCAGCGAAGC
>DAITMG010000073.1:0-11083 GCA_036835265.1 Erythrobacter sp.
CCGTCACCGCCGGGCAGCGGCTGCTGGTGCTCGAGGCGATGAAGATGGAACACGCGTTGACGGCGCCGTTCGACGGAACCGTCACCGAGCTTGCCGCGAGCGTCGGCGGGCAAGTGCAGGTCGAGGCAGTCTTGTGCGTGGTGGTGCCTGCGGGGGAGTGACCTCACTTTTCGTCATTGCGAGGAGCGAAGCGACGCGGCAATCCAGCGCGGCTGCGCACTTTCGCTCTGGATTGCTTCGCTGCGCTCGCAATGACGAGGGAGGGGAGAGGGAATGACCTGGGCCAAAGAACTCGAGGAACTGCGCCGCCGCGAGGCGATGGCCGAAGCGATGGGCGGGCCCGACAAGGTTGCGCGCCAGCATGCGCGCGGCAAGATGGACGCCCGCGCGCGGCTCGCCGCGCTGTGCGATCCCGGCTCGTTTCGCGAGATCGGCAAGATCGCCGGCACAGCGCGCTATGACGAGTACGGCGACCTCGAAGCCGTCACCCCCGCCCCCTTCCTGTTCGGCAAGGCGCTGATCCACGGCCGCCCGGTGGTCGCCACGGCTGACGATTTCACCATTCGCGGCGGCGCGGCGGATGCCGGGATCGCGCGCAAGATGGTGCAGGCCGAGCGCATGGCGCACGAATTGCGCCTCCCCATAATCCGTATGATCGACGGGACGGGCGGCGGCGGCAGCGTCAAGACCCTGGAGCAGATCGGCGCGACCTATATCCCGGCGGTGCCCGGCTGGGGCGATGTGGTCGCCAATCTCGATACCGTCCCGGTTGTTGCGCTCGCGCTCGGGCCGACCGCGGGGCTGGGCGCGGCGCGCACCGTGGCCAGCCATTATTCGATCATGGTCAAAGGCCTCTCGCAGATTTTCGCCGCCGGCCCTGCCGTGGTCGAAGGGCTGGGCGAAGCATATCGCGACGGCGTGGCCAGCCACGAGGAAGCCAAGGAGCGCCTCGGCGGCTCGGATATCCACACCCGCAACGGCGTGGTCGACGACGAGGTCGCAAGCGAGGCCGAAGCCTTCGCGCGCGCGCGCCACTTCCTCGCCTTCATGCCCGAGCATGTCGGCCAGCTTGCTCGCCGCGCTCCTTGCGATGACCCCGCCGACCGGCGCGAGGAGGCGCTCCTCGGGCTGGTGCCGCGCGATCCCCGCCAAGTCTATTCGATGCGCCGCGCGCTTGAAATGATCCTCGATGCAGGCAGCGTGTTCGAGATCGGCAAGCACTGGGGCCGCGCCGCGATCACCGCGCTCGCCCGGCTCGATGGCTGGCCGGTCGCGGTGGTGGCAAGCGATCCGAGCTTTCTGGGCGGCTCATGGGAAGCCAAGACTTCCGAGAAGGTCGAGCGCTTCGTGCGCCTCGCCGACCAGTTCCGCCTGCCGATCGTCCACCTGGTCGACAATCCCGGCTTCATGATCGGGCGCGAGGCGGAGATGGCGGGGACGATCCGCTACGGCGTCAATGCGATGAACGCGATCTACCGCGCCACCGTGCCGCTTGGCTGCATCGTGCTGCGGCGCGCCTATGGCATTGCGGGCAGCGCGATGAGCAATGCGGAAGCGTTTCAATATCGCTATTGCTGGCCGAGCGGCGACTGGGGCAGCCTGCCGATCGCGGGCGGGCTCGAGGTCGCCTACAAGGCCGAACTCGAGGCGGCCGACGATCCGCAAGCGCTGCTCGAGGAGATCCGCGACCGGCTGGGACGCGTGACCTCGCCATTCCGCTCGGCCGAGCGCTTCAATGTCGAGGACATCATCGACCCGCGCGATACGCGGCGCCTGCTGTGCGAATTTGCCCAGCTCGCCTGGCGGCGGCTCGGCGCGCAAGACTAGCTGCGCATGGTGGCGGGAAAGCGCTCCTGCGCCTGCGGGGGCGCGAACAGGCGGCCCTTCTCGCTCAGCAGCACCAGCAGCACACAGGCGATCCCGCTCGCAAACAGCGCCAGCGCCAATGGACGTGCCGTGCCGTCGAAGGCATAACCGATCACCGCGCCGATCACCGCAGCAAAGGTCATCCGGACGAACGCATGGGCCGAGCTGGCAGCGCCCGCGATATGGAAGAAGGGGTTCATGGCGATCGAGCTGAAATTGCTGCCGATGAACCCGAGTAGCGCCATGTTTATCGCCATCAGCGCAGCGAATTGCCAAAGACTTTCAGCGCCGCTGAACGCGGCAACCACCTGCACTGCGGCGACCGCGATGAAGACGAACATCGCGGTGTGGCTCACCCGGCGCGCGCCGAAGCGTTCGACGATGCGCGAATTGGACCAGCTCGCAAGCGCCATGGAACCCGCGCAGATACCGAACACCAGCGGGAAGACGTCGGCCCGGCCAAAACCGTCGCTGATCAATTGCTGGGCTGAATTGATGAAGCCGAACATCGCCCCGAAGATCAGCATGCTGCCGAGCACGTAGCCGATGATCGAGCGATCGCCGAGCGCGGCGCCCATGTTGCGCACGATCGCGAGCGGCTGGATCGGCTGGCGGTTTTCGGGCGCGAGGCTTTCGGGCAAGCGAAAATACACCCAGCAGCCGATGATCACGCCCTGCAGCGCCATCGCGGCAAAGATGGTGCGCCAGTCGCCCACCAGCAGGATGAGCTCGCCGATGCTCGGCGCGACTGCGGGCACCATCAGGAAGATGACGAAGATGAGGCTCATCATGCGCGCCATCTTGTCTCCGCTCATGCGATCGCGGATGATCGCAGGGGGGAGCGCGACGACCCCGGCGGCAAAGAATCCGGCAGCCCCGCGCATGATCAGCAATTGCTCGAAGCTGGTGACCATCGCGCAGGCAAGCGCAAACAGGATATAGAGCCCGATCGCGCCCAGCAGGACCGGTCGGCGACCGAAGCGATCCGCCAGCGCGCCGGGCAGGAGCGCGCCGAGGCCGGCGGTAAGCAAGTAGACCCCGATCACGAACTGGCGATCATTGCCGACCACGCCGAGATCGAGCGCCAGCTCGTCGAGCGCGGGCAGCATCGCATCGATTCCGAAGGCCTGCAGCGCCATCAGGAGCGCCATCAGCCAGATGAGCTCGGTCTCCCCGATCCGGCGGACCGGTTCGGCTGCGGGCACGGGCTCGGACATAGGATCCGGCTGGGCCATGCCCTCTCCCTTGCCAGAGGGCTCTCCACCTGAAAACTGCTCTATTCGCATACGCACAATATCGTTCATCTCGGCGAAAGTTCCAGTCGCGCGGCAATAAGGTTTCCTGATGCCCGCCAAGCGACTATTTCAGGCCGCATGACAGAGGGCCAGCCCGGATGCGCGGACGATGCCGAAGCAGGGGGCAGGGACGAGGCTCCGGGCGGGCTGCGCAAGATCATCCATGTCGACATGGACGCCTTCTTCGCGAGCGTCGAACAGCGCGATAATCCCGAGCTGCAGGGCAAGCCGGTGGCGGTGGGCGGTGCCGGCGGGCGCGGCGTGGTGGCAGCGGCAAGCTACGAGGCGCGCCGGTTCGGCGTCAGAAGCGCGATGCCCTCGATCACCGCCAAGCGGCTGTGCCCCGATCTCGTGTTCGTCAGGCCCCGGTTCGAGGCCTACAAGGAAGCCAGCAACCAGATCCGCCGCGTGTTCGAGCATCACACGCCGCTGATCGAACCGCTCAGCCTCGATGAGGCGTATCTCGACGTGACGCAGGATCGCTTGGGCATCGGCAGCGCCACCCGCATCGCCGAGCTCATCCGCCAGGAAATCCGCGCCAAGACCGGGCTGACCGCAAGCGCCGGGGTATCCTACAACAAGTTCCTCGCCAAGCTCGCCAGCGACCAGAACAAGCCCGATGGCCTGTGCGTGATCCGCCCGGGGGAAGGCGCCGCCTTCGTCGCCGGGCTGCCGATCCGTCGGTTCCACGGGATCGGGCCCAAGGCGGAAGGCAGGATGAAGCGGCTGGGGATCGAGACGGGCGCAGACCTTGCCGCCAAGGACATCGCCTTTTTGCGCGCGCATTTTCGCAGCATGGGCGATTATCTCTACCGCGCCGCGCGCGGGGTGGATCTGAGGCCGGTCCGCGCGCACCGCCTGCGCAAATCGGTCGGCGGCGAGCGCACCTTCGGCGAAGACATCTCGAGCGGCGCACAGCTGCGCGAGACGCTGGAAAACATTGTGGAAATCGTGTGGGACAGAGTGGAAAAAGCGGGCACGCCCGAGCGCCCGGTGCGCGGGCGCACCGTCACGCTCAAGCTCAAGTTCAACGATTTCCAGATCATCACCCGCGCGCGCTCGGTCCCGCACTGGGTCGAGCAGAAGCCCGAGTTTGCCAGTCTCGCGCGCGAATTGCTGGGCGAAGCGCTGCCCTTGCCCAAGCCGATCCGGCTGATGGGGCTGACCCTGTCCAATCTCGATCGCGGCGATGAGCCAGCCATGCCCGAGGACAGCGCGCAATTGTCACTGCTGTAGCGCGCGCCACAGCGCGAGGCGCGAGCGGGTGATCCGGCCGAGCGGCTCGGGCAGCGCGTCCGGCGCAAAAAAGTGCGCCTCGAGCACTTCGCGGCGATCGGGCCGGGGCTCGTCCGCGGTGATCGCTGCAAACAGGAACCCGGTGTGCGGCGAGCCCGAGATCACTTCCTGCGCCGTGCCCAGCAAGGTCAGCGCGCCAAGGCTGAGGCCAAGCTCCTCCTGCATCTCGCGCCGCGCCGCCGCCTCGGGCGCTTCGCCCGCGCCGATCCCGCCGCCGGGAAGCGACCACGCGTCGGGCCCGTAGGAATGGCGCAGCAGCAGGATTTCGCCATGCGGGTTCGCGATCACCACCGCGCAGCCGCGCAAGGGCTGCCCGCGCAGGCGCCGCCAATGATGGCGCATGAGGTGCGCGAGCGGCAGCAGGCGGCGCGCGACCGGCCCGGGGATCAGGCGCAGCATTGCGCGTGCGCGCCCCGCCCGCGCCCCGGATGCCTCAGGTAAAGCAGGTCAGCGGCTTTCCAAGCTGCGCATCGCGCGCGGCCAGGAGGCGGCGCACCGGCAGATCGTTCTCACCCTCGACCGCTTCCTTGAACAGCGTCCTCTTGGCGATCCCGCGGATGACGAACACGATCTCGTCGCTGGCCAGCAGCGCGGGCAGCGTCAGCGAGATACGCTCACAAGGCGCGTCCTCGGGCATCGGATCGGGAATTATCCGCCGGACCGGCTGCGGGTCATCGACCTGCGGATCGCTGCTCGGAAACAGCGAGGCGATGTGCCCGTCGGTCCCCATGCCGAGCCAGACGAGCGAGAATTGCGGCACATCGAACCCTTCGGCAAGCGGCGTCACCAGCGCGCCCGCCGGCTCGAGCGCATCGCGCAGCGCGCCATAATTCGAGGCAGGATCATCCTCGTCGACATCGCGGTCATCGGTCGGATAGACGTTGATCCGGCTCCACGGCAGCGACCGCTGGGCGAGCTCGGCCAAGATCGGCGCCGGGGTCGAGCCGCCGGGAAAGGCGGCCGCGATGCCGCCGCGCTCACGCGAGAGCGCACGGCGCAGGCGCATCTCGATGAAATCCGCCACCTGCGTATCGCTGGCATGAGCGTGCATGGTGACATTGCGGATGCGAGGGCGAGGGATGCGCATAATGGTGGCATCATAGCAAAAGGGCCGCTCCCGCCTAGCGGAAACGACCCTTGTTGCTTGTCGAAAGGGACGCGCAGATCAGCCCAGGAACGAGTTGAGGAACCAGACGCGTTCTTCGGCCATGTCGGTCCAATCGTCGATCAGGCCATCGGTGGCGTTGTCGCCGGCCTTCCCGGCGGTTTCCTTCATCGCCTTTAGGCGTTCGACCATCTTGGCGTTGTCGTCGCGCAGTTCGGCGATCATGTCTTCGGCCGAAAGCGTCGCGCTGTCCTGGTTCTTCACCTGGGTCAGCTCGGATATCATGCCGAGCGAGGTGATCGTGTCGCCGCCCAGCTTGCGGGCGCGTTCGCCGATCGCGTCGATCTGATCGCGGATTTCGATCGCCTGTTCGTCGAAGAGCAGGTGGAGGTCGCGAAAACGCGGCCCCTTGACGTGCCAGTGGAAGTTCTTGGTCTTGACGTAAAGCGCGAAATGATCGGCCAGCAACGCGTTGATTTCGGAGACCATCTGGTTCACGGAGTTGTTGTTGGGATCAAGCATAGTTGTCCTCCTTGGGTGTTTGGTGGCCGCGCCAATAGGAGCGCAGCCCGAATGTGACTACAGCTTATCAATGAACCAGGGCCCGATCGGGTCCGAGAAAACTGTCCATCGCATTGATCGACCAAACCGATCAGTTGATGGGGCGATCAGTAAATGGGAAAGCGCGCGTTCAATCCCATGAAGATCGCCGCAATCAGCGCCAGACACGCAAAGCTCAGCCGCCACGCGCGCAGCGGAAACCGTCCGAGCATGTCCGCGCCCAGCGTCCAGCCGAGCGTGACCGCGATGATGCCGCCAAGCGCTCCGCCGAGGAACGCGGTGAGCGGGTAGAGCGCCTCGGCCGCCAACGCGAAGACGACGAACCGGGCGGCATCACCAAGCTGGCGCCAGACCAGCACGATGGCGACCGCAACGGCGTTGCGGGTCGGCTCCCTGATCGGCTTGACGCGCACCGGCCAGGCGAGTTCGAACGCCGCGATGGCAAGCGCGAAAGCAATCAGCATCTCGGCCGCGCGCTGCGGCAGGAGCGCGGCCAGGCTTGCGCCGGCATAGGCCATCGCCCCCGCTGTGAGGGCCGCGCTCACACTCCCGAGCGCCAGGACCGGCAGCGGCCTTCGCGCCTTGTCTGGCCCGCGCGCAAAGGCATCGGACAGCTGCGCAACAAGCCACTGGTCGCGCCCGCCCATCGCGATGCCGGTCACAAGAATGAGACACAGAACGAAGGTATCCATCGCCGCGCCTTATCGCCCGATTACCGCGCGCCATAGCCCTTTCGAGCCTGAGAATGGCGCTGGCTGGCCAGCTCGCGGATACGCTCACGCGCCTTGGCATCGCCGGGCCGATGACCGATCTAGCGCACCATGGTCCGGTCCGCGCCCAACGCCGCGCAGGCACGGCGCACGCTTACCTCGAATGCCGCGCTTTCAGAATCAAGCTCTAGGATTGCAGCCGTTCCACTATGCGACTTTGACTGACATCTCCGCCTGAACAGCCGCCCTTCGCAGCTTCGCAGCTTCCTGGAACCTGTCTTGCATCTGTTTGCGCCGGTCAGCCTTCCGAATGGTCTCAGCGATGTAAGGTCAGCCTGCGAGCCTCAGGCTCATTGAACGACGGCGAGCTCGAAAGCGGCAAACCCCAGGCTGGGCGCAATCGGTCCGAGCGGCATGAGCGCGACCACATCCGAGACTCCCTGAGGATCGCTGGGTTGGATTACCATCAGCTCGTCTTCGATTTGGTCTAGGGGAGGAGGCCCGATCTCGAAGATTGCGAGCACCGGATCGTGGTCCGAGCCGACCCCGCCGGTGATCGTGTTGGTGTGAACCACGTCAATCTCGGCGAAGGCCGCGATATTGTCGGTTGCAAGGATGTGATCGAGCATCTGGGCATTGCCCTCGAAGATGATGCTGTATTGCTCGTTGGCAGCAAGATCGAAGGTGAGGTTCCGAAGCACCGCTTCCTCCTCCAACGAGTCAACCTTCACCCCGTCGAACACAAGACCGCCTTCGAGGACCTGCATCGGCTCCTCGAACTGGAACTCGTTGAAATCGCCGACCACGATCACGTTGGCATCGGCGTTGTCGTCGAGCAGGCTGTCGACGAAATCATTGACCGCCTGGGCCTGCGCCGCGCGCGAAAGCGCCCCCGCATTGGTGGGGGGCTGGTTGGCGCTGAAGGTCGTGTCCGAGCCGATCTTCGAGGTGAAGTGGTTGCCGATCACCGTCACGGTTTCGCCGTTGAAGGTGAAATTGGCGCCCAGCGGCGGGCGGCCGCCCGCAAACGCGGCATCGATCGTGGTGCCATCGGCTTCGGTGATGGTGAAAACGCTATCCGGGTCGAGCGTCACCCGGTCCGGATTGTAGAGCATCGCCACGCGGATGTTGCCGCCCGGCTGGCCGCCGGACATGTTGTCTGCGATGAAGGGGTTGTCGATGAACGAGTATCGGACGCCTGTCTCCGCGAAGATGTCATCCGATAACTTCTGAAGGGTCAATTCAGCCGAAACCGTCCCGTCATTCGCCGCGCCGCTATCGTCCTGCACTTCCTGCAGCACCACGATATCGGGTGTTCCCAGGTTGAACGAGATATGGCTGACGACGGCAGCGAACTGGCCGTCTTCGACGTCATCATCGCCATCGTCCGGATTGATATCGAGATTGAGCACGTTGTAGGTCGCGACCGACAGCTGGTTCCGTGCGCCGCCGACGAGCGTGGTCGTCTCGGCGATGTTCGGGCTGGCCTGCGCCACCGTCACCGAAGCCGTCGGCAGCAGTTCGAAATTGCCGAAGCCGTAGCTGATCACCCCGGTTACATCGTTCAGCACCGTACCCGGGATGACGACGGGGGTGCTGGCGTTGAGACCGTTAAGCGTTGCATCCTCGATCTGGATGCGCTCGGGGTTGAAGTCCGAACCGGCGCCGCTGTTAAACACGCCCAGACCGCCTTCGCCGCCCCTGATCACAACCAGACCTGCCTCGGAGACATTCGTGGCTGTCAGGCTGCCGTCGCCATTGCTCGCGACCGTCCACAATTCGCCAAAGCCGTTGGTGCTGTCGACTGCGACCGGGTTTTCGATCGTGACCAGCATCCCTTCGAGGCTTTCCCAGAAGTCGATGCCGTCGAACAAGGGATCGAAGCTGGTGAAGCCATCGTCCTCGATCACTTCGGTCGGCGGGGTGATGCCGTTCGGGCCGATTACCACCGGTGCAGGAAGCGCTCCGGTGCCATTGACGGTGATCGTGGGGTTGGTGAGCTGGGTGATGGTGAGATTGGAGGAATTGTTGCCGGGGAGGAATTCGCTCACCGTCCCGTCCACCGTGACATCGTCGCCGGGATCGACGTCAGGCGTGCTGGCGGTGAAGACGAAGATGGCGTCCGATGTCTCGCTGTCGCCGTCGCCCTCATCCTGCAGGTAGAACCCGTTCGAAGCGGTGGCGGTGACGATCCCGCTCGTGGTGACTTCGTTGCCGACAAAAGGCGAGGTGTGGCCAGCGCCCTGGATCTGGCCGATCTGCAGGATCAGCTCATCGTCGTTGAGGATCGTGCCCACACCCGTCCCGTCGCCGATGATCACCCCGCCGGTCGGGTTCGAGAGCACCACGTCGAAGGTCTCGTTGAGCTCGCCCACGGTGTCGCCCACCACGTCCAACGTGATCGTCTGGAAGGTCTCGCCATCGGCGAAGCTCACCGTGCCGCTGATGGCGCCCGAAAGGTCGTCTGCGTCAGCATCGGAAGAGCTGTTGCCGAAGACCACTGCATAATCCGCGGCGACCGCGCCCGTCGAGCCGCCGACGCGGAAGACGTTGAAGATGATCGGGGTGGTGCCCTCATCACCTTCGAGGACTTGTGCATCATCGATATACAGCGCGCCGTTATCGCTTGGTCCGGCGAAATCCTGCCCCGTGTTGACGCCGCCGAAGGTCTCGGCCTGAGAAGGCGCCCAGGTGAAATCTTCGTAGACGAAGCCAGTGCCCGTCAGCTGGAGCGAGGTGCCGACCGGAGCGGAATTTTCTTCAACCCCGATATCCTCGGAAGTGAGGCCGACGGCCGGACCGTCGGTGGCGGTCATGATCCCCTCATACGACAGGAACTGCACAACGTTACCAGCAGGATCGACCAGCGCGATGCCATCGGGCGAACCATTCTGGATGCCGGCTCTGGGGAATTCGAGTGTGCCGAATCCGTCATCCTGATCGGGGATGACGCCCAAGAGAACCACGGTATCGTAAACCCGGCCGTTACTGCCGTTGTAGAGCACCAGCGACCACCCGGTAAGATCGGTGCCCGCAGGCCCGGCCACTTCGATCCCTTCGCCCACATCGCCGCCGACCGTATCGTAGTGGATCTCGTTGATGAACACTTCGGCCGGCCCCTGCGGCGCGGCGTCATCGTTGAGGATCGTGCCGGTTGCGGTCGCCTCGGCGATGGTCGCCCCGCCGGTGGGATTGGACAGGGTGATCTCGAACGTCTCATCCGGTTCGATTTCGGTATCGCCGTTGATCGAAATGGTGATCGTCGCGCTGGTCTCGCCATCGGCGAAGCTGACCGTTCCGCTGGTTGCCCCGCTCAGGTCATCGGCGTCGGCGGTGACGAAGGCCAGCGCGTAATCGGCCGAAACCGCGCCAGCGCTGCCGCCTGAACGGGTAACGGTGAACACCAGATCGGTGGTGCCGCTGTTGCCCTCGAGCACGCTGGCATCGGCGATACTGAGCGCGCCCGGCGCTGGCGGCGGCGGAGGAGGAGGGGGCGGAGGGGGCGGTGCCGATCCCGCGGTCGAGACAACGATATCGTCGATGCCGATCTCGTCGCGTGAACCGCCGCCGCCCGCATCGGAAATCGCGAAACGCAGGATGAAGGTCTCGCCATTTGCGATCGTTGACCCGAGCGTCACCGTGCCGCTGCGCGCCTCGGTGGTGAAACCGTTGCCGTCAGCGGCGACTGGCGTGGTGAAGTCAAACGCGGTGAACGAGCTGAACGTGGTTCCGCCATCGGTCGAGATCTGGAGAGTGAGGTTGCTCGAGCGGCCCTGATCGTTGTTGAACTCGATGTTGTAGGAGATGGCGAAGCTGTCCGTCGCAGCGCCCGTGTTCGTGATCAGGATGTCGAGCGAGCCTGGATTGAGATCGCTGCCCGCAGCCTGGAAGCCGATGTTGTAATCGTCCGGGGAGCCGGTGGTGTTGAAGGCATAAACGCCGCCGGTTGTAACTCCGCCATTGATGTCGGTTCCGCGCGCAAAATCGCCGGTCGTGTGCGTGCCGCCAAAGCTCCCGGCGCCATCGCTGAGGCCGAGAACGCGGAAGATGTCGCTGTCGAGCTGGCCTGCCGCAGGCTCGGGCGCAAAGCCCAAGCCGCGAAAACCGTCGAAGTCTTCTGCGAAAATCACGCCGACTACAGTGACGGTGACATCCTGCTCGTCGGTAAGGTTACCAGCGTCGGTTGCGATGATGGTGAGGTTGTAGACGTTGTCCGCGCCCTCATCGGCTGGGTTCTCGAAGTCGGGCGC
>DAITMG010000074.1:0-10995 GCA_036835265.1 Erythrobacter sp.
GCCTGCGCACGCGCGCGTTCGGGTGCCAAAGTGAGCGCCAGCGCCAGCGCCATCGTCCCCGATCCGATCAGCAGGTGCGCGCGGTTCTGGTTGAGGCGGGCCATGTCAATATCTCCAAGGGAACAGGCGGGCGGTCAGCGTGAAGAGCACGCGAACATCGCCCAATTGTGTGGCAGCATCGGGGCGCTCGAGCGGAACAGCGACCAGAAGATCGCCTTGCATGCGCGCGCCCCACGCCGAGCGAACGCCCGCGCCCGCTGACCAGAGCTGATCGGGATTGTCCGGCCTGCGGCTCGGATCCTGGTTCCAGACGCGCACGATGTCGGTGAAGACATAGGGCTGGAAGACGAAATCATCGCCGCTTTTGGGCGCGAGCGTGCCGTACCGGATCTCGAAGGCTCCGGCGATCCCGTCATCGCCCAGAACAACGCCCGGGTCGAACCCGCGCCCGATCGAGAAGCTGCCACCGGCAAATTCCTCGAATGCAGGCAGCGGCGCACTTGCAACCTGGCCGAGCGCTTCCAGTGAAAAGGTCACCAGCGGATCGGGCCGATATTGCACCCCGCCCTGGAGCCGCGCGACAAACGGCGTCGGATCGGCCTCGATCCGGCTCGGCGGCACCAACCCGCCAACCAGGCACGCGTTAAGATCATCCCGGCAATCGGGACTTGCGGAGAACAGCCCGATGCCTTGACGCAGCTCTGCCGCGTAAGTCAGCCTGAGCCGCGGCTCGAACGCAGAATAGCCCCCCAGCCGCTGCGCGCTGTCGCGGTCGATATGATCGCCGCTCACCCGCGCAAACAAGGTGCGCACCCGGTCCTTGGTCAGCGCAATCGTGTTCACCTCGACATCCTGATCGATGATGTCGATGCCGACATTGAGGAAAGCGCTGGACTGGCGCGAGCGCTGGAGCGGATAGCTGGCGAAGAGGCTCGCGATGATCGTTTCCGAACCGAGATCGAAACCGGTAAGGCCGGTGTCAGGCTCGGCGGTCGAGTAGGTCAGGCTTGTGCCCAGCCGCAGTCCCTCGCCTCCGATGGCGAAATCGTGCCCGATCTGAAAGGTCTGCTGCTCGACGAAATCGAGCGTGGTGAACGCGGTGACGAAGGTGCGATCGCCCAACCCGGTCAGATCGTAGACCTCGCCGCGCAACGTGCCGCCAAACCGGCCGAGCGCCTCGGAGCCCAGATTCTGCACGTTGACGTCGAGCGCGCCGCGCTGGCGCACCACCGCGATCTCGCCGATCAGATCCCCGGGCTCGCCGCCCACCGCCGGCCGCAGCGAGAGGCGCACCTCGATCCCGGGGAGATCGGTCGCAAGCAGCAGGTAACGCTCCGCAGCGCGCGAATTGAACACGGGCTGCTCGATCAGCTTTTCGAGATAACGCGCGATCGTGCGCTCGGATGGGCCCGCATCGCCGCGCACGCGCACCGCCGCGAGCCGGCCAAAGACGATGCGGAATTCGGGAATTCCGTCCGCCAGGTTCTGCTCGGGAATTTCGACCGTGGCGAGATAGCCCTCGCGCCGCAGAATAGCGTTGGCCCGCGCGCGGATGTCGCACAGCACCGAGATCGGCAGTTCGCGGCCGACATAGCTGGCAAAAGCCTCGTCGAGCGAGACGCCGGGAGCTCTTTCCAGACCGCCGAACTCGGCTCCGCGCAGCGTCAGCCGGATGTCCTGATAATCCGGGCGATCGAGCGCGCATGGCCCACGCTCGAGGTCGCCGTCGATCGTCAAGGTGACGCTGCGCTCCGCGGTCCTGCGGTCGGGCGGCAGGAGGTCGCTGCGGGTTGGCGGCGTGATCTGGGGGGTGGCGGGGACTTGCTGGGATTGCGCGCTGAGGTCGGCCTGATCGAGCGGGGCAACCAGGCTCGCAGTCAGCACCAAGGCGATCGCGGCAGTGGATCGCGCCGATGCCGCCAGGCCGAGTGCCGAAACCTCGCAGCTTGTGACCGGCGCACGCATTCGCCGAACAGCTGCGCTTCGAGAATGTCGAACCCGAGTCTTGTCGATAGCCAAGGCGTTTCCCCAAACTCAGGTTACAGCGATAGCCTCACACGCCGACAACCCCTCTGCCTCAAGGGCAGACCGCTTTCCTCCATTCAGGCAGGCAGCGCACGCTGTCAGCCCAAACCCGTATCACCACCCGTCTTTTGCGCAATAACCCCTACAGTCTTGGTGCAAATTGACAAGCAACCATCCGGGCATCGGCTATCGGGTCGCGGAAACTTGTCGCGTTTCCACAAGGGCGGCATTCTGCCCGCAACCTTGCGATCCGGCTGTCCCGCGAGGCTGAAGCCGGCCTTTCCGCGAGCATGGCTGCCTGCGGATCAAACTGCGCTCAGGGGCGCACCTGACCGTTGCCGTGGACCAGATACTTGAAGCTGGTGAGCTGTTCGAGGCCAACGGGGCCCCGCGCGTGCATCTTGCCGGTGGCGATGCCGATCTCGGCGCCCATGCCGAATTCTCCCCCGTCGGAGAACTGGGTCGAGGCGTTATGCATCACGACCGCGCTGTCGATCTGTGTGAGGAAGAGCGCGGCGACCTCGTCATTCTCGGTCAGGATTGCATCGGTGTGGCCCGAGGAATGCTGCGCGACGAAGGCGATCGCTTCATCGGCATCGGCAACGAGCTTGACCGAGACGATCGCATCGAGAAATTCGGTGCCGTAATCCTCTTCGTCAGCGGCTTTGACACGCCGGTCGATCGCCTGCGCTCCCGCATCGCCGCGAAATTCGCATTCGGGCATCGCATCGAGCACCAGCGGCAGCGCGCGCTCGGCGATGGCGCGGTCGAACACCAGACTCTCGGTCGCGCCGCAAATCCCGGTGCGCCTGAGCTTCGCGTTGCGGATCACCGGCACCGCCTTTTCAAGATCGGCCTCGGCATGGCAATAGGTGTGGCAATTGCCGTCGAGGTGGAGGAGCGTTGGCACCTTGGCTGTATCGCGCACCAATTGGTTCAAGCCGCGCCCGCCGCGCGGGATCACCAGATCGACGTAATCGATTGCGCTGAGCAGCGCGGCCACTGCCTCGCGCGCGGTGGTCTGAACGGTCTGGACGGCATCGCGTGGCAGGCCGGCCTCGGCCAGACCCCGCTGCATGCATTCCACGATTACCCGCGTCGAATGTCGGCTCTCCGATCCGCCGCGCAGGATCACGGCATTGCCCGACTTCAGACACAGCGCGCTGGCATCGGCGCCGACATTGGGGCGCGATTCGTAGATCATCCCGATGACCCCGATCGGCACCGCGACCCGCTCGATCACGAGGCCATTCGGGCGCTCGAAGGTGGCAAGCCTCCGACCGACGGGATCGGGCAATTGCGCGATCTCCTCAAGCGCACGCGCCATCGCCTCGATCCGCGCGGCATCGAGCATCAGCCGGTCGATGAAGCTGTCAGGCTTTTCACCTCGCACGCTGTCGACGTCTTTGGCATTGGCCGCGATCAGCTCGTCGCTCGCCGCGCGCAGCGCGGCCGCAGCGGCGAGGAGCGCGCTGTTCTTGGCATCGCTCGTCGCGCTCAGCAACTGGCGTGCGGCGGCCTTGGCGCGCTCGCCGAGCTGGGCGATGTGGATGCGGGGATCGAGATTCTGGTCGGTCATTGTCCGTGTCCTGTCCGAAGCGCGCGATCAGCGCAGTTCGACTGCGCGCTGATAGGCGCTTGCTAAAGTGTTGGCGACGAGTCGATCAAGCTCGCCCTCGCCATTGAGCGCAGCAAGCCCTGCTGCGGTCGTCCCGCCTTTGCTGGTGACCGAATTGCGCAGATCCTCGAGTGATTGATCGCTTGTGCTCGCCATCGCAAGCGTTCCCTCGAAGGTCGCGACTACCATGCGCCGCGCCTCCTCGTGCGAGAAGCCGAGGCCCTTGGCAGCTTCGAGATAAGCGCGCGCGATCTCGAAGATGTAGCCCGGGCCCGAACCGGCGACGGCGGTGAACCGATCGAGCGCATCCTCGTCGGGCACGTCGATGACGAGCCCGGCCAGGCCCATCAATGCGCCTGCATGGTCAAGCGCGCCGCGATCGACATCCGCGCTCGCGCAGATCCCGCTGACGCCCCGGCCGATCGCGGCGGGCAGATTGGGCATCACGCGAATGATGGGCCGCTCGCCGCACAGGGCCTTGAGACGCGCGATCGAAAAGCCCGCAGCGATCGAGAGGAGAGTGGCGGATGGCGCTAGGAATGGGAGATAATCTGGGACAACCTGCTCGATCACCTGCGGCTTGACCGCGATCACGGCGATATCAAACACGCGGCCTGACAAGCCGCCGGGCCCTGCGGCGAGTTCCACTCCCCCGGGCGCCTCACCGAGCGCGGGATCACAGATGGTGAATTGATCCGGCCCTTGCCGCCATTGCTCGAGCAAAGCGCCGCCCATCTTGCCGCAACCGATCATGAGAATGCGGCGCGCCTCTGTATTCGTTCGATCGATGTTCATGCTTTTATCTTGATCTTGCCCCTGTCACACAGCCTGAATATTGATTAAGCTTCAGGTTATTTAATTTTGTTTTATAGACCTCAAAGAATGATTATGTCGCTTCAGAGTTGCATTATCGCAATACATAAACTAGGTGACTTGCCGAAAGTTCCAAATTTGTCAAGCTCACCTGTGAGAGATTCAATGCCCAAATCCAACCGCCTCGTCGTGAAAATCGGCTCCAGCCTGATCGCCAATTCCGATCGTTTGACCCCGCGCTATGGATTTCTGCAGCGGCTGCTCGAAGATGTCGCTCGGCTGCGCGACGAAGGCTATGAGGTCGTGCTCGCATCCTCGGGGGCGGTCGCGCTCGGGCTCAACACAGTGGGCGCTCGCCCGGAGACCGCAAGCCTGCGGGACAAGCAGGCGGCGGCCGCCTGCGGCATGCCGCTCCTCCTCAATGCCTACAAGCAGGTCGGGCTCGAATTCGGGTTCGACATCGCGCAATTGCTCCTCACGCTCGGCGATTTCGAAGATCATCGCCGCTTCCTCAACACCCGCAACACCGTCGCGCGGCTGATGCAGTCGCGGATCGTGCCGATCGTGAACGAGAACGACACGATCACCACCGAGGAAATCCGCGTGGGCGACAATGACCGGCTCGCTGCCAAGATCGCGCAGATGGTCGAAGCGGATAATTTCATCATCCTCACAAGCGTTGACGGCCTGTACGATCGCAACCCCGAAGAGCAGGGCGCGCGTCTGGTCGAGGAGGTCGCCAACGTTTCCGACTATATCGAGGCAGCCTCCGGGATAAGCGCGCTCGGCTCGGGCGGGATGCTGACCAAACTGCAGGCAGCCAACATGGCGCAAAACGCCGGATGCACCACCTATATCGCCAATGGCGAGCCGGAATATCCGCTGTCATCGGTTCTCAACGGCAGCCGCCACTGCACCAAGTGCCTGCCGCATCCCAAGCCCGATTCGCTGTGGGAGACATGGCTCGCGGACCGGTTGCAGATGGCCGGCAGTCTGGTGATCGACGATGAGGCGGCCAAGCGCCTCGAGCGCGGGCGGGCGATCGAGCGCAGCCAGGTGATCGAGATCACCGGCGATTTCACCCGCGGCGATGTGCTCCACATCTACGACCTGCGCGGCAAGGAGCTCGCCCGGGGGCTGAGCGATTTCAATTCAGAGGAAGCGCGCATCCTGATCCGCAATCTCGACCTCTCGTCGGATCAACTGCTCGGCTACAAATCCGATGCGCATTTCGTGCGCCCGGAAAACATGGTCGTGATCGAGAACCGCCACCTCGCCTGGGACGCGCCTGATCGCGCGGTTTGAGCAGGCGATCTATTCCGCCAGTTGGGCCTGCGGCGAGCCGCTGGTAAGCTTGCTGACAAGGACGATCATCGCGAAGGCAGCAACGAAGCCCGGCACGATCTCGTAAAGCCCGGGCCCGCCCAGAATGCTCGAATTCCACCCGAGCGCGATCCAGCCGCCCACCACGATCGCACCCGTGACCAGCCCGGCAAGCGCGCCGCGCCCGGTCATCGCGGGCCAGGTGAGCGCGAGAATGATCAGCGGTCCGAATGCCGCGCCGAACCCGGCCCAGGCATTGGCGACAAGGCCGAGCACCTCGCTGCTGGGATCGGCCGCGAGCGCCAGCGCGGCAAACGCGACCAGCGCGACGCACACCCGCCCGACATTGACCGCCTCGCGCTCGCTCGCCTGCTTACGCAGGAACAGGCGATAGAAATCCTCGGTCAGCGAGCTTGAAGAGACCAGCAATTGCGAGGAGATCGTGCTCATGATCGCGGCCAGCAGCGCCGCATAGAGAAACCCGGTGATGGCCGGATGGAACAGCAATTCTGCAAGCACGATGAAGATCGTCTCGGGATCGTCGACCACGATGCCGTTGCGCTCCGTGTAAGCGCGCCCGGCAATGCCGACGCCGAGCGCTCCCAGAAGCGATATCGCCATCCAGGCAAGGCCGATATTGCGCGCCGCCGCCACCCGCTCGACCTTGTCGATCGCCATAAACCGCACGATGATGTGCGGCTGACCGAAATAGCCCAGCCCCCAGGTCACCGCGCTGATGAAGCCGAGCACGGTCAGCCCCTGGGTGAGGCTGGTGAAGCCCTCGACCGGCACATCCGCGATCGTGCCGCCGCCCTCTCCTCCTGCGCCGAACATCACGACCAGCGGCATCATGACGAGCGCGATCATCATGATGATGCCCTGGACAAAATCGGTGAGGCTCACCGCAAGGAAGCCGCCGATCATGGTGTAGGCAAGGACGATCAAAGCGGTGATCCAGATGCCGAGCATATAATCGCTGAGCCCCACGTCGGGCAGGATGCCGGCGAACGCGGTTTCGAACAGCTTGCCCCCGCCAACGAGGCCAGCGGCGGTGTAGACCGTGAAGAAGACGACGATGATCACCGCCGAGACGACCCGCAGCGCGGTGCCCTGATCGGGGAAGCGGTTGGCGAGGAATTGCGGGATGGTGAGCGCGTTGTCGTAATCCTCGGTCTGCTGCCTGAGGCGCGGGGCGACGACGATCCAGTTGACCACGGCGCCCGCGAACAGGCCGATCCCGATCCACGCTTCCACGAGCCCCGCCGCATACAGCGCCCCCGGCAGGCCGAGCAGGAGCCAGCCCGACATGTCCGATGCCCCGGCCGACAAGGCCGCGACCGAGGGCGGCAAATTGCGCCCGGCGAGCAGATACCCCTCGGAGGTATCGGTCGAGCGGCTCCAGGCATAAACACCGATGCCGAGCATCGCGACGAAATAGAGGGCGAGCGTTGCGAGCGTGGCAATATCCATACGGGGCGGGGTCCTAACGGGTATCCAGCCTTAATCCAAGGTCAGTGCCGGAGAATTGATCCCGGCCGATCGTGCGAGGCATGCGCCGAGGCGCTTTTGCCGCGGCTTTTCGCGGCCGCGATTTGACCGCGGCAGTGCAGCTTGCAACAAGCCCGTGGCGCCCCGCGCTCGCAGGCGGGGATGGGAGTGTTCGGGCAATGTCAGCATGGCGGTTCGCGATCGATCGCGGCGGCACCTTCACCGACGTGGTCGCGCTGACGCCTGCCGGGAAGCTGGTGACCGACAAGCTGTTGTCGCAGGATCCCGGGCGTTATCGCGATGCCGCGAGCGAAGCTGTCCGCCGCCTGATGGCGGTGCATGGCGAAGGTCCGATTGCCGAGATGCGGATCGGGACGACGGTTGCCACCAATGCGCTGCTCGAGCGCACGGGCGAACCCTTCGTGCTTGCGATCACGCGCGGGTTTGGCGATGCCCTGCGGATCGGCACGCAGGCGCGCCCCGCGATCTTTGCGCGGCATATCGTCCTGCCCGAACAATTGCCGAGCGAGATCATCGAGATCAACGAGCGGATCGCGGCCGATGGAACGGTGCTGCGGGCGCTCGACGAGGAAGCCGCGCGCGCGCAGTTTCGGGCTGCGCGGGCGAGGGGCTTGGAGGCGATCGCCATCATCCTCATGCAGGGCTGGCAGCACCGTGAGCATGAGCGGCGCCTAGCGAAACTCGCGCAGGAGGCGGGCTTTTCGCAGATCAGCACCAGCCACGAGGTCTCGCCGCTCATCAAGCTCATCCCGCGCGGCGATACGACCTGTGTCGATGCCTATCTCTCACCTGTCCTTGGCCGCTACACCCGGACGCTGCGCGAGGAGCTGCCCGAGACGCAGCGCCTGCGCTTCATGCAGTCGAACGGCGGTCTTGCCGAAGTCGGCGCGTTTCGCGGCAAGGACGCGATCCTCTCTGGCCCGGCAGGCGGCGTCGTCGGCATGGTCGCGGCGAGCGAGCCGCTGGGATACGCCAAGCTCATCGGCTTTGACATGGGCGGCACCAGCACCGATGTCGCGCATTACAACGGCGCGCTCGAGCTCACCGGCGACATGGTGATCGCCGGCGTCAGGGTCGCAGCCCCGATGATGCAGATCCACACCGTTGCCGCTGGCGGAGGCTCGATCTGCCGGTTCGATGGCGCGCGCTTCCGGGTGGGACCGCACAGCGCGGGCGCGCAGCCCGGCCCTGCCTGCTATCGCCGCGGCGGGCCGCTGACGGTCACCGATTGCAACCTGTTCCTCGAACGGATCGACCCAGCCTTCTTCCCGGCCGTGTTCGGGCCGGGCGGCGATCAGCCGCTCGACCCGGCGGCAGCACGAGCAGCGCTCGAGGCCGTCGCCGACGCGATGCCCGAGCCAAAGCCGCTCGAGGAAATCGCGCAAGGTTTTCTCGCGATCGCGGTCGACTCCATGGCGAACGCCATCCGCAAGATCTCGGTCGCGCGCGGGCACGATGTGACAGGCTATGCGCTTGCGTGCTTCGGCGGCGCGGGCGGGCAACATGCCTGCCGGGTGGCCGACGAGCTCGGGATCGAGACGGTGCTCGTGCATCCGCTCGCCGGGATGCTGTCGGCCTATGGTATCGGGCTCGCGCCGCTCAAGACCATCAGCGAAATGAGCGTGCTGCGCCCGCTAGCCGAGGACTTCAGCGCGGCCCGGCAAACGCTCGAGGAAAAAGCGCAGGCCGATCTGGTCGAGCAGGGGATCGCCCCGGGTGCGATCACGCTCAAGGCGAGCGCCCGGCTGCGCTTTGTGGGCAGCGACACGATGCTCAGCGTGGTGTGCGGGCCGAGCGAGCGGATGGCGGCTGAATTCCGCGCGCTCCACCGCCAGCGCTTCGGCTTCAGCGACAAGGCGGCGCCGATCGTCCTCGAAGCGCTCAGCGTCGAGGCGCGGGGGATCTCGGGCGGCGTGGCGCAGGCCGCGCCGCAGCTTGCCACCGCGAACGCGGCGCCTTCGGGCCGCTGGCACACCGTCCAGCGAGCCGAATTGGCGCCGGGCGAGTGCGTCGAAGGACCCGCGCTGGTCATCGATCCGGGCTCGACGAGCGTGGTCGAAGAGGGCTGGAGCGCCAAGCTCGCCGAGGACTTGTCGCTCATCCTGACCCGCCGGGAGGCGATCTCGCGCGGCGCGGCGGCGGGGACAGATGAGCGGATGGGGGTCGATCCGGTTCGCCTCGAGATCTTCAACAACCTGTTCATGGCAATCGCCGAGGAGATGGGTGTCGTCCTCCAGTCGACCGCGAGTTCGGTCAATATCAAGGAGCGGCTCGATTTCTCCTGCGCGCTGTTCGATGCGTCCGGCGCGCTGATCGCCAATGCGCCGCATATCCCGGTGCATCTGGGCTCGATGGGCGACAGCATCGCGCGCGTCATCGAAGCGCGCGGGCTGCGCCGCGATGGGCGCGGCTTTCGGCGCGAGGACGCCTATGTCCTCAACGATCCCTATCGCGGCGGCACTCACCTGCCCGACATCACCGTGATTGTGCCGGTGTTTTTCGAGGAAGAGGCGCAGGAGCCCGATGCCTTCGTCGCCGCGCGCGGACACCATGCCGATATCGGAGGGATTGCGCCCGGCTCGATGCCGCCCGACAGTTGCACGATTGCGGATGAGGGCGTGTTGATCGACAATCTGCTGATGGTCGATCAGGGCACCTTCCGCGAGGCGGCGGTGCGCGCCGTGCTGGCCTCGCCGCCGAACCCTGCGCGCCAGCCGATGCGCAACCTGTCCGACCTGCGCGCGCAGCTCGCCGCCTGCACGAGGGGCGCGCACTTGCTGCGCGATGCCGCGCGCGATCACACGAGCGCGGTCCTCAAGGCCTATATGAACCACGTCCTCGCAAATGCGGAAGAGAGCGTGCGGCGGATGCTCGGCCAGCTTCAGGATGGCGCGTTCACCTATCCGATGGACAATGGCGCGCAGGTCAGCGTCGCGGTCCGGATCGACCATACCAGCCGCTCGGCGGTGTTCGATTTCACCGGCACGAGCGCGCAGCTGCCCGACAATTTCAACGCGCCGCGCTCGATCACGCGGGCCGCCGCGCTCTATGTCGTGCGTACGCTGATCGACGACGAGATCCCGATGAACGATGGTTGCCTGCGCCCGATCGATCTCGTGATCCCACAAGGCTCGATGCTCAACCCTGAGCCCGGCGCGGCGGTCGTCGCGGGCAATGTCGAGACCAGCCAGGTCGTCACCGATGCGCTGTTCGCCGCGACCGGATGGCTTGCGCCCTCGCAAGGGACGATGAACAACTTCACCTTCGGCAATGAGGATCACCAGTATTACGAAACGATCTGCGGCGGCTCGGGCGCGGGGCGCGATCATGACGGGACCGACGCGGTGCAGACCCACATGACCAACAGCCGCCTGACCGATCCCGAAATCCTCGAGACGCGCCTGCCCGTGCGCGTCGAGCGGTTCGCCATCCGCCGCGGCTCGGGCGGTGCGGGCAGGCACACGGGCGGCGATGGCACCGAGCGCGTCATCACCTTCCTCGAGCCGATGCGGGCCAACATCCTCGCGAACCGCCGGGCGGTGCCCCCGCGCGGCCTCGCAGGCGGCGGCGATGCGGCCCCGGGGCGCAACTGGGTCGAGCGCAAGGATGGCTCGCGCGAGGAGCTTGGCGCGACCGGGTTTGCCGAAATGGAGCCGGGCGACCGGTTCGTGATCCACACGCCCGGCGGCGGCGGCTTCGGGGAGCGC
>DAITMG010000075.1:0-9204 GCA_036835265.1 Erythrobacter sp.
GCCGAATGAACGCCTGGCCGCTGCTGGGGATCGCGCTGGTCGTTATCGGCTTTGCGCTGCGCTTCAACCCCTTGCTCGTGGTGGTGGTCGCCGCACTTGCGACCGGGCTTCTGGCAGGGCTCGACCTTGTTGCCGTGATCGAAGCGCTGGGCGCGGCCTTCAACGATAATCGCTATATCTCGGTCACGTGGATCATCCTGCCGGTCATCGGCCTGCTCGAGCGCTATGGCCTGCAGCACCGCGCGCGCGGCCTGATCGAGAATATGCGGGGGGCAACCATGTCGCGTATTCTCATCATCTATCTCGGCTTTCGCCAGATCACGGCGGCGCTGGGCATGAAGGATATCGGCGGGCATCCGCAGGCGGTGCGCCCGCTGGTCGCCCCGATGGCGGAGGCGGCGGCGCTCAAGCAGCACGGAGAGCTGTCCCAAAAGGAGCGCGAGCAGGTTCTCGCCATGGCGGCCGCGACCGACAATGTCGGGCTGTTCTTCGGCGAGGACATCTTCTTCGCGATCGCCTCGATCCTGCTGATCCAGGCGGTGTTCGAGAGCTATGGCTATCCGCTCACTCCGCTCGAGCTTTCGGTCTGGGCGATCCCGACCGCAATCTGCGCCTTTTTCATCCATGCCTGGCGGATCAGGACGCTTGACCGGGGGCTAGCGCGGTTTGCGAAGGAGCCCCTGCCATGATCACCTATGAGTTGCTCTATGCGGTGAGCGGCATCTTCTTTGCCGCATGGGCGCTCTTGAGCCTGCGCGAGCGGCGCTGGGGCAACGGTGCGTTCTGGGGCCTGCTCGCGGTCAGCTTCTTTGTCGGCAGCCACCTCTCCGATCTTGCCAATGGCGCGCTTGTGCTCGCACTCGTTGCAATCGCCGGCTTCGGCGGCCTCTCGCCCAGCGCGCCTGCGACGACCAGCGGCGAAGAGCGCGCCGGCCATGCAGCAGCGCTGGGCAACCGCTTGTTCCTGCCCGCGCTGATCGTCCCGGTCATGGCGGTCGCGGGAACGCTGCTCTACAACTACACCCCGCTTGGCCAGACCGGCCTGTTCGAGCCGCGGCGCGAGACGCTCATCCTGTTCGGCATCGGCGTGCTCGTCGCGCTCGCCGCGGCAACCCTCTGGTTGAAGCCTCCTGCGCTCGCGCCGATCGAGGAGGGGCGTCGCCTCATCGATTCGATCGGATGGGCCGCGATCCTGCCGCAAATGCTTGCAGCGCTTGGCGCCGTGTTCGCGATCGCCGGGGTGGGCGACGTCATCGGCGGACTCGCGGGCGAAGCGATCCCCGAAGGCAGCGTGCTCCTCACCGTCATCATCTTCGCGCTCGGCATGGCGCTCTTCACGATCATCATGGGCAACGCCTTTGCCGCCTTTCCCGTGATGGCCGCGGCAATCGGCATTCCGCTGCTGGTCGAGACCTATGATGGAAATCCGGCGGTGATCGGCGCGGTCGGCATGCTGGCGGGCTTTTGCGGCACGCTGCTCACCCCGATGGCGGCCAATTTCAACATCGTGCCCGCAGCGCTGCTCGAACTCAAGGACCAGAACGGCGTCATCAAGCAGCAGGTCTGGACCGCGATCCCGCTGTGGGTCTGCAACATCGTGATCATCTATGTGGGAGCGTTCATCCTGTGGAACTGACCAGCGACATGGCGAGCCGCTTTGCGCGGATCGCGCTTGGCCATGTGGGCCGCGAATTTCCCCACAAGCTCGATCACGTGATGACCGCTGCCAGCGACGCGCAAACCCCGCGCGCGCTGCACCCGGTGTTTTTCGGCAGCTTCGACTGGCATTCCTGCGTCCACGGCTGGTGGCTGCTGCTGACGGTGCGGCGGCTCTATCCCGACCTTGCCGAAGCGCGCGCGATCGCGGCCTTGGCGCACGAGACCTTCACCCCGGAACAGCTCGCAGCCGAGCTCGCTTATGTCGAGCGCCCCGGATCGCGCGGCTTCGAGCGCCCCTATGGCTGGGGCTGGCTGCTGGCCTTGCACACGGAAGCCGCGCGCCACGAGGATGCGCAATGGGCCGCACGGCTCGAACCGCTCGCCACGGCCTTTGCCGAGCGTCTGCGCGATTACCTGAAGGTCCTCACCTATCCGATCACCGTCGGCACCCACTTCAACACCAGCTTCGCGCTGATCCTCGCGCGCGACTGGGCGGAAGGCCGCGACCCCTCGCTCCTTGCGCTGATCGACGACTGGTCGATGTCCGCGTTTGCCGCCCGGCGCGACTATGGCGGATGGGAGCCCGGCGGCGACGAGTTTCTCTCGCCCGTCCTGTGCGCCGCGCTGCTGATGAGCCGCGTCATGCCGCACACCGAGTTCGCCCCATGGCTGGACGAACTCGTCATCCGCAACGGCTGGATCGAGCGCGAGGCCTTGCCGGTCAGCGTATCCGACCGGTCCGATGGCAAGCTCGCGCATCTCGACGGGCTCAATCTCAGCCGCGCCTGGTGTCTGCGCGGGCTCTTGCCACACCTGGCCGATCCGGCGGCACAAGCGCTGTTCGACCAGCGAGCGAGCGCGCATCTCGAGGCTGCGCTGCCGCATCTCTCGGCCGATTACATGGGCGAGCACTGGCTGGCGAGCTTTGCCCTCCTCGCGCTGCTCGCCGGGCAATTGCCAAAGCCCCACTGATCTTACACAGTGGGGTCAGATCTGAAGGACAGGTACTTGATGAAACACTGGATGGCGGTGGTCGCGCTGGCGATCGGGGGCGCGTTTGCGTCGGCGGCGGCAGCTCAGGAAGAGCCGCGGCGGTTCACGGCCGAAGACGTGTTCGAACTCGAATGGGCCGATGCGCCCGAAATTGCGCCTGACGGGCGCCGCGCGCTCTACATTCGCCGGTCCAACGACATCATGGCGGATCGCACCCGCTCGCATGTCTGGATCGTCGATCTTGATGGCGGCGGGCATGAGCCGTTGCTCGCCGACACGACCGGCTCGTACAGCTCGCCGCGCTGGTCGCCCGATGGCGGGCGCATCGCCTACATGCAGAGCCTCGAGGGCCGCAGCGCGCTCTATGTGCGCTATCTTTCCTCGGGGCGCGATGCGCTGCTCGGCGTTTTTGCCGAATCTCCCGGCAATCTCGTCTGGTCGCCCGATGGCGGGACGCTCGCTTTCACGATGGCGGTCAAAGGCAAAGGCGAGAAGCTGGTCGCAGCGCCCTCCCCGCCCGAAGGCGCGCGCTGGGCCGATGCGCCGGTCGTGATCGACCGGGCGCGCTATCGCACCAACGATTCAGGCTTGCTCGACCTCGCCTATGATCATGTGTTCGTGATCTCGGCCGAGGGCGGCACGGCGCGCCAGCTCACCAGCGGCGATTTCGACCATGGCGGCGCGCTCTCCTTCACCCCGGACGGCAGCGAAATCCTGTTCTCGGCCAACCGCAATCCGGGCTGGGAACTGCAATCGCGCGAGGCCGATATCTTTGCAGTCAGCACTACAGTCAGCACGGGGGACGCCACGCTGCGCCAGGTGACCTCCATGCCCGGGGTCGAGACGAGCCCCAGGGTCTCGCCCGATGGCGAGCGGATCGCGTTTCTTGCGCATAGCAATGCAGCTGAGCCCGTGGTGCCGATCGACGTTCACGTTATGCGCCGCGACGGCAGCGAGGCGCGCAATCTCACGCAGGGCCTCGACCGCGAGGCGGGCGACCCGCAATGGCTCGGTGATGACGAAATCGCTTTCACCTTCGAGGATCGCGGCGAGAACCATATCGGCGTGGTCAACCTGAACGGCCGGCGCCGGACCGCGGTCGAAGGCATCGGCGGCACCTCGATCGGGCAACCCTACATCAGCGGCGCCTATGATGCAGGGCCGCGCGGCGCGCTGGTCTACACCAAAGGCAGCGCGCAGCGCCCCGCTGACCTGTTTGCGTCGACGAGCGGGCGACAGCGGCAGTTGACCCAGCTGAACGAGGATCTCCTCGCTCACCGCGATCTCGGCGAGGTGAGGAGCTTCACCACGCGCTCCGCGCTCGACGGGCTCGAAATCCAGGGCTGGATGATCCTTCCGCCCGATTACGAGGAAGGCAAGCGCTACCCGCTCATCCTCGAAATCCACGGCGGTCCCCATCTTGCCTATGGCCCGCATTTCGCGGCCGAACTGCAACGCTTGGCGGCGGCGGGATATATCGTCGTCTACGACAATCATCGCGGTTCAACCGGCTATGGCACCGATTTTGCCAACCTTCTGAAATACAAGTATTCCAGCCCCGACGATTTTTCCGATCACACGGCGGCGGTCGACTGGGCGGTCGCCAACGGCTTTGCCGATCAGGACAACCTGTTCATAGCGGGCGGTTCGGCCGGCGGGATCGCGACCGCCTACGCGATCGGCCTCACCGACCGCTTCAACGCGGCCGTAGCAGCCAAGCCGATCATCAACTGGGTTTCCAAGGTGCTCACCGCCGACAGTTATATCGGCCAGATCGCCAACCAGTTTCCCGGTCCCCCGTGGGAGTATCACGAGCACTACTGGCAACGCTCGCCGCTCAGCCTCGTGGGCAATGTGACAACGCCCACCATGCTCATGACCGGCGAGGTCGACTATCGCACGCCGATCTCGGAGACCGAGCAATTCTATCAGGCGCTGCAGTTGCGCGGCGTGCCGAGCGTGATGGTGCGGATCCCGGGGGCCAATCACGGCATCGCCTCGCGCCCCTCGCGCCTCAATGCCAAGATCGACTACACGCTCGCCTGGTTCGGGAAATACCGCACCGACCAGCCCAAGCCGGGCGAGTGACCGTGCTCTCACCATTCGGCTTCGGACACACCTTTGTGGAACATTCTTCGATCAAACCCATTATCGGTGTTCGATCGAGGCCCGGACCAATTCATTGATACGCCATTCCTTTTGCGCCCTTTTGCTGCTCGCCATCGCGGCCTGCTCGCCCGAGAGAGAAGAGCGCGCCGAGCGCCCGGTGAGCGTGGTTGCGCAGCTTGCGAATTTCGTCGAGGAAGAGCGGGTCGTCGAAGCGATCGGCACGGCCCGCGCCGCGCGTTCAGCGCAGCTCTTTTCCGAAGTCTCAGGCAGGGTGACCGCGGTCCGGTTTCGCCCCGGAGCGTTTGTCAGACAAGGACAGGTGCTGATCGAGCTCGATGCCCGGCTGGAGCGGCTCGCGCTCAAGCTGGCCGAGGTGCGGGTGGCGGAAGCCGAGCAATTGCTCGCGCGCTATCGCCGGATCGAGGATACCGGCGCGCTTTCGGAGAGCCAGATCGAAGCGGGCGAGACTGCGCTGGCCGCCGCCCAGATCGAGCGTGATCAGGCCGCCGTCGCGCTCGCCCTGCGCACCATCCGCGCGCCCTTTTCCGGGCACATCAGTTTTTCCGAGATCGACATAGGCGACAGCGTGACCCCGCAAGCCGCGATCGCACAGCTTGATCAGCGCGCCCGGCTGTTCGTCGATTTCGCCGCGCCCGAGACGGTCTTCAACCGGCTCGAGGTCGGACAGACCGTCGATGTGGCCGCGTTTTCCGATCCTGACAGGATCATCAAGGCGCGGATCGCTGCGGTCGACAGCTCGGTCGAACAGGAGCAGCGCAGCTTCTAGGTTCGCACCGAGATCGACAATTCCACCGACCGCTTCCGCCCCGGCATGAGCTTCAGCGTCCGGTTCGTCGATGCTGGTCAGCTGCGCCCCTCGGTGCCCGAAGCGGCGGTGGTGTGGGACGGGGATGGCTCGGCTGTCTTCACCGTGCGCGATGGCGAAGCCGCGCGCACTCCGGTGACGATATCCTCCCGCGGCGAGGGCACGGTGCTGCTTGATGGCAGGATCGGCCGCGATACCCTCGTGATCACCAAGGGCGTGCAGAAAGTGCGGGCCGGGCAGAGTGTTGCGGTGATTGATGCACCCTCGCGGCCCATGACCGAAGTCGAGGTCGCGGGTCGGACGCGGCCGCGCGCTGCCGATGGCGAGGCGAGTGCGCGGCGATGACCGATTTTCCCATGCTCGCGGTCAAACGGCCGCTGCTGATCCTGGTGCTCAATCTGCTGATCATCATCGCAGGCCTTGCCGCATTCCTCGGCACCGAAGTGCGCGAATTGCCCAATGTCGACCGGCCGGTGGTCACCGTCAGCGCCTCGCTGCCGGGCGCGGCGCCCGAGACGATGGATGCCGAGGTGACCTCGGTGCTCGAGAATGCGGCTGCGCGGGTCAATGGCGTCAGGCAGATCCGTTCGTCGAGCGAGGAAAACGATACGCGAATCCGCGTCCAGTTCGATCCTGGCACCGATCTTGATGCGGCGGCCTCGGACATCCGCGAAGCGGTGAGCCGGGTGACGCGCGAACTGCCCGATCGAGTCGAGCAATTGCGGGTGGTCAAGGCCGATGAGGATGCAGAGGCGATCATGACCATCGCCGTCACGAGCGATGCCTATGACGTCACCGAGCTCACCCGTATCGTCGAGAACGACATCATTCCAGAATTGCTGGCGGCAGAAGGCGTCGCCAGCATCGAACCGTTCGGCACGCGCGAGCGCCAGCTGCGCGTCGCGATCGATCCGATCAGGCTTGCGCGCTTCCGCCTCACCATCAGCGATGTCGCCGCTGCGCTCGAACAGGCGCCGTTCGATACGCCAGTGGGCTCGCTCACCTCGTCATCGCAAAACCTGATCGTGCGCGCCGAAGCCAACGCGGCCACGCCCGAACTCGTCTCTGAGGTGGTCATCCGCGACGAGGTGCGGATCGGCGACGTGGCGCAGGCTTATTTCGCGCCGGCCGATGCGACGAGCTATGTTCGGCTAGATGGCGAGCCCGTGATCGGGCTCGGCGTCATCCGGCAGGCCAATTCGAACACGATCGCGATCTCGGATGCGACGCGCGTGGCGGTGGAGCGGCTCGACGAGCGCTTCGATGCGATCGGCATCCGCGTTATCTCCGATGATGCGAGCTTCATTCGCGTCTCGGTGCAGGAGGTCCTCACCACCCTCCTCATCACGGTCGCGATCGTCATGGCGACGATCTACCTGTTCTTCGGCCACGCCAAGCCGACCCTCATTCCCAGCGCGACCATTCCCATTGCGCTGATCGGGGTTGTCGCCGGCATCTGGCTGCTGGGCTTCTCGATCAATCTTCTGACGCTGCTCGCGCTGGTCCTGGCGACCGGGCTTGTCGTCGATGATGCGATCGTGGTGCTCGAAAACGCGCAGCGCCTGCAGAAAGAAGAAGGCCTGGGGCGAAAGTCTTCGGCCGTGCTTGGCACGCGGCAGGTCTATTTTGCGGTGATCGCGACAACGGCGGTGCTGGTCTCGGTGTTCGTGCCGATCAGCTTTCTTCCTTCCGAGACCGGCCGATTGTTCCGCGAATTCGGGTTCGTGCTGGCGATAGCGGTGATCCTGTCGACCTTCGTCGCTGTCTCGCTGGTCCCCGCGCTCGCGGCCAAGATCGACCTTGCGGGCGAGAATGCCGAGCCCAATCCGCGGCTGGCGAAGATGGCGGGATCGGTCGCCAGGGCTTACCACCGGGGGGTCACCCGCTCGATTGCGCACCCATGGGCGATCGTGGGCATCTCGCTGCTAACGCTCGCGGGCGCAGGGATTGCCTACAGCCAGATCCCGCAGGAACTGACCCCGGACGAGGATCGCTCGACCTTCTATGTCTGGGCCAGCGGGCCCGACGGGGTCGGCCTCAATTTCATGGACCGCGAGATGGACGAGATCGAGGAGGTGCTCGAACCCCTCCTCGAAAGCGGCGAGGTTGAATCCACGCTTTCGATCGTCGGGCGCTATGATCCCAACCGGATCCAGGTGACCGCGACGATGGCCGACTGGGGCGAGCGCGAACGCAGCCAGGCCGAGATCGTCGAGGAGATCAGCGAGCCGCTCGATGATTTGCCGGGCTCGCGCGCATCGGCGCGCGGCCGGGGCACCCTGAGCGGAGGCTGGGGCCGCGGCGGCGGGCTGGAAGTGGCGCTGCTGGGCAACGATTACGAGGGGATCTACCAGTCCGCGCGCGCGCTCTCCGATGCGATCGCGACCCGCTCGGAAATACTCTCCAATCCGGAAATCTCGTATCAGCCGACCCAGCCGCAGCTCTCGATCGGGGTCGATCGGGCCAGAGCAGCTGATCTCGGCGTCAACTATGATGACCTCGCGCTCACCTTGCGCGCGATGGTGAGCGGGGCGGAAATCGTCGATCTCAATGTTGATGACCAGGCGATCCCGATCTTCCTTACCGCCAAGTCGATCTCGATCACCCGGCCGAGCGATCTTGGCAATCTGTTTGTGCGCAGCAATGAAGGCGCGCTCGTGCCGATCTCGTCGCTCACGCAGTTTCGCGAGGAAGGCGTCGCCGCCGAGCTCGACCGGAACGAACAGCGCCGCGCGATCGAACTCGAGATGGCTGTCGCCCCTGGGGTTCCGCTGGCCGATGCCGTCGCCGAGCTCGAAGGCCTCGCCGGGGAGACCCTTGCGGAGGATATCGACATGCTGCTGCAAGGCGAGGCCCAGCAGCTCGAGGAGAGCGGCAACGAGTTGCTGCTGACTTACGGGTTTGCCTTGCTGATCGTGTTCCTCGTGCTGGTGGCGCAGTTCGAAAGCCTGACAAGCCCGTTCGTTATCCTGTGTTCGATCCCGTTCGCGCTCGCAGCGGCGCTGTTCGCGCTGCTGCTTTCGGGCAACTCGCTCAACATCTATTCGCAGATCGGGCTCGTCATGCTGATCGGCCTGATGGCGAAGAACGGCATCCTGATGGTCGAATTCGCCGACCAGCGGCGCGAGGAAGGCGCCGAGGTGCCCGAGGCGATCCTCGATGCCGCCACCATTCGCCTGCGCCCGATCGCGATGACGCTCATCTCGACGATCCTTGGCGCCGTGCCGTTGGTTGTCGCGAGCGGGGCGGGAGCAGAAGCGCGCGAAGCGATCGGCTGGGTGATCTTCGGCGGGCTCGGGATCGCTGCGATCTTCACGTTGTTCCTGGTCCCTGCGCTCTATGCCCTGATCGCGCCCTTCGGCAAGCCGCGCAGCGTCGATCTCGCGCGGCTGAACCGCGAGCTGGCCGAGCACGAGGAGAGCGACCGGTCGCTGTCATCGCCGGTTGAAGGTGCACCCGCGTGAGGCTTGCCGGCGCAGCTGCCGTGGTGCTCGCGCTTGCTGGCTGCGTTGGCCCGTCGATCCCGGCAGTCGAGCCCGCGGCGGGCGTTGCGCTTGCGCCCGATTACCTCGCCGCTTCGCGCCCACCGAGCGGGATCGACGATGTCTGGTGGCGCG
>DAITMG010000075.1:9304-10864 GCA_036835265.1 Erythrobacter sp.
GTCTGGTGGCGCGCGCACTCGAACGCAACCAGTCGCTCGAGGCGGCGCGGCAACGGCTGCTCGCGGCGCGCGCGTTGGTGATCGCCGAGGAATCCGATTTTTACCCCGATGTCGATCTGCAGGCCTCGCTCGATGGCACGCTCGATGATCGCGGCGCATTATCCGATGCCGCCGGCCTATCGCTCGGCGGCATCTGGCGGCTCGACCTCAACGGGCGATTGTCCGCCGAGCGCGCGGCTGCTGTGGCGCAGGCCGATGGCGCTGCGTATTTCGTGGCGGATGTGCGGCGGCTGATCGCCGCAGGCGTGGTAAGCCAGTATATCGAGCGCAAGCGCACTGCGGCTCGGCTTGCCCTGCTCGATCAATCCGCCGATCTCCAGCGCCAGACCTTGCAGATCGTTACCTTGCGCTTCGAAGCCGGTCTTTCCTCGAACCTCGATGTGCGCCGCGCCGCCGCCGACCTGGCGCGAACGCTGGCGCAGCGTGGGCCGTTGCTGCTGGCACGGACCCGAGCGGCCAATGCCCTCTCGGTGCTGACCGGCGAACCTCCGGCCCCGCTCGAAACGCCGAGCGAGGAGGAGAACGTGCCGCGCTATTCGAAAGGCCCCGAGACCGGGGTTCCGGCCGATCTTGTGCGCCGGCGACCCGATCTCATGATTGCGGAAGCCGATGTGGCACGGGCCGCAGCGGTGGTCGGGATCGAGCGGGCAGATCTTGCGCCTTCCTTCGCCCTCCAAGGGTTCCTCTCGGGCGGCGCTGGCGGCATCGAGGACTTGCTCTCGAACGCCCTGTTGACGCTTGGCAGCGCGCTCAACCTGCCCGTGCTCGACGGCGGGCGGCGCCGGGCGGAAGTCACTGCGGCCGAACGCAATCTCGACGGCGCGCTGGCGGATTATCGCGAGACCTTGCTTGGCAGCCTCTCGCAAGTCGAAAACGCGTTTGTCGCGATCGAGGCGGCGCAGGATCGGCTGGTCGAGCTCGACCGCGCGGTCACCGAAAGCGAGGCGGCGTTCGAGCAATCGAACGCGCTTTACCGCGAGGGTCTGGCAACTCTGTTCGACGTGCTCGATGTCCAGCGCCAGCTGATCTCGAGCCGCGAGGCGGTGATCGATGCGCGGTCCGACCTGGCGCAGGCCTATGCCGATCTGTTCGCAGCGGTGGGCGCGCCCACTGTGGCGTGAGGCGGGGGACCTTGCCGGTTAACGCGCCTCATAGAAGCACTGCCATGAAGCGGCGCTGTCGAGCAGCGAACCCTGACATTTGCATCGGGAAATTGACGCAGCACTGAAACATGCCCATCCCCCACAAGGGATCATTTCGCCGACCTTGTTCGGATTTTGTGAGGGCTCTCAACCATGGATATGCTGATTCTCGCAATTGGTTCGCAACCTGCTCTGGTGGCTGGCAATTTCAGGATATTCGGCTCGCCCGGTTCCAGCGACACGGTGACGCTCGCCCCGTCCGAATTGGGCAGCCTCTCAGTAATTTTCGATCCCTCTTTCAATGAGGGACTGGACCGGATCGTCATAGTCGGCTCGCCAAGCGATTTCACCGTGACCC
>DAITMG010000076.1:0-10837 GCA_036835265.1 Erythrobacter sp.
ATCGGCGTGATCGCGACCGGAGAAGCCTTGGACGGTTCGGGCGAGACAACGTTCTACATCAACAACATTTGCTCTCACGAAGCGGCCTATGAGGAGACCGGCAACCAGGCGGTGTCCTACACCACCGGCGTTCCCGCAATGATCGGCGCAGCGATGATGGTGACGGGCAAATGGTCGGGCGAGGGCGTGTTCAACGTCGAGGAGCTCGACCCGGATCCCTTCATGGAGATGCTCAACGCTCACGGCCTGCCGTGGCAGGTCGAGGAGCTGGACGGGCCGGTTTCCTTCTGACGGCTTGTTCGGGGAACCCTTCGCCATGACCACCTCCGCCAACCTCATCCTCCCCATCATCATGCTCGCAGGGTCGAACGTGCTGATGAACCTTGCGTGGTATGGCCACCTCAAGGTGCCCTCGCTCGCGCTGTGGGCGGCGATCGGGCTGGCATGGGGTATCGCGCTGCTAGAATATTGCCTCGCAGTGCCCGCCAACCGGATGGGCGTGGCGGCCTATTCGCTCGCCGAGTTGAAGACCATCCAGGAAGTCCTATCTCTCGCGACCTTCGTGGTTGTCGCTTGGGTGCTGTTCGGTGAGCAGCCCGGTCCGAGCCAGCTTGCCGGTTTTGCCCTTATTGCAGGAGGCGCGTTCATGATCTTCAAGGCTCCGCTGGGCTGATGCAAACCAAAGCCGGTGATCCGGGCGCCTTCGCCCAGTTCGATCTCGCCCGCGTCGACACGCCCGCTTTCGTCGTCGATGCGGCGAAACTGCGCGACAATTGCCGCATCCTTGCCGGCATCCGCGATGCCGCGCGCGCCGAGGGGGCGGACATCAAGGTGTTCGCTGCGCTCAAGGCGTTCTCGATGTGGTCGGCAGCGCCCATAATCGGCGAATATCTCGATGGGGTATCAACCTCGGGCCTTTGGGAAGCGCGGCTCGCGTCCGAATTCTACGATGGCGAGATCGCAACCTATTCGGCCGCCTACAAGCCCGAGGACCTCGAGGAGGTGTGCCGCCTGTCCGATCATGTCATTTTCAACAGCCCATCCCAGATGCGCCGCGCTGCGCTGATCCTCGAACAGGCGGCGACCACGGGAGGCGATGTCTCGGTGGGCCTCAGGATCAATCCGATGATCGCGACCGGCGAGGTCGCCAAATACGATCCCAGCGCGCCCGGATCGCGGCTCGGCTTTCCGCTCGACCAGCTCACCGAGGAGCATATGGAGGGCGTCGAGGGCATCCATTTCCACAATCTGTGCGAGCAGAGCTTTGCGCCGCTGCGCGCAACCTGGGACCGGGTGTTTGACGCGATCGAGCCGTATTTCGGGCAATTGAAGTGGATCAACATGGGCGGCGGCCACCACATCACGCGCGCCGATTACGAGCGCGAGGACTTGGTTGAATTTCTCAAGGACGCGGCCGAGGATACAGGCGCACAGATCATTCTCGAGCCGGGCGAGGCGGTCGCGCTCGACGCCGGCATCCTCGTGGGCACGCTGCTTGATACCTTCCTCAACGAAGTGCCGCTGGGTATCACCGATATCTCTGCCACCTGCCACATGCCCGACGTGCTCGAGGCGCCCTATCGCCCGGCGATGCTCGGCGAGCTGACCGATGACAGCATACCGCTGCGGCTCGGCGGGCCATCGTGCCTCGCGGGCGACGTGATCGGCGATTATCGTCTGCCGGTGCCCGCCGAGCCCGGCGCGCGCTTCGCTTTCCTTGACCAGGCGCATTATTCGATGGTCAAGACCAACACCTTCAACGGCGTGCAATTGCCGAGCATCTGGCTGTGGGACAGCGAGACCGACGCGTTAGAGTGCATCAAGCGCTTCGAATACGAGGATTTCCGCGACCGGTTAAGCTGAGCTAGGTCAGCCCGCCCGGCATGCGCTTCGCCAGCACCGTCCCGCGCTCGGTCTGGTTGATCGCGAGCGCGAGGCGCGCCATCGCCGAGAATTGCTCGGCCGCCGCGCGCGCGCGCGCATGGTCGCCCGCTGCGTCCATTGCGCCGCTTTCGAACAACGGCCCGCTCTTGACCACGATGATCACCTCGCCCTTGTGAAACAGCGCGCGCACATGCTCGCCCTTGAACGCCGCCTCCAGCGCGAGGAGGTGCTCGATATAAGAGGGATGGACCAGCACGCGCGCCTCGACCTGATCGTCGCTGTAGAGATCGAACACATCGGCGAAATCGGGGTGAACCTGGTCGACTATGTCGAGCCGGTGCCCGCCGAAGCTCACCGTTTCGCTGGTCCCGCCAAGGCCGAACCATGATTTGTGCTGGCCTGCGCGCTGGAGCAGCGTGGTCGAATGAAACGGGCGGCCGAACTCCATGTCGATCAGCGCGCCGCGAAACACCGTCACCCAGCGTCGGTTCTTGCCCGAGCCGCGGCGCTCCTCGAGATGGGTTTCATACAGGCTGAACCGGTGCCCTGCGAGCGTGCCGAACCAGCGATCCTCGCATGATTTGCGATCGTGGGAGGGGAGCAGACCGTAGGTTTTCGCGGCGTCGAATTCGGCGCCGGCGGGTGCCTCGAGTGCATATTCGATGCCCAGCGAGCGCGCGATTGCGGAATTGATGCCGATCTTGATCGTCCGCTTTGCGGCGTTGATCGGCATATAGCCCCAAGCGGAAACACCCATCCCCCCGAAAGCCGTGATCGCCATCCGCAAATCGCCCAGGGGCAGCGGCACAAACCAGATGAAGGCGAGCACCGGCAGCAGGACCGCGGCGCCGATCGTCCAGCGCCACAATGCCTGCTCCTTCGCCTTGGCGCGCAGGTCGCGCTGTTCTTCAAGCCAGCGCCCAAGCTCGCCCTGCATCAGCTGGTCGACATCGATCTGCATCGTCTGGTCCCCCGGCTTCCCCTCGCGCTGCGTCGTCTTAACCCATCGCAGCCGTCATAGCGAGAAACGGGTTAACGCGGTGTCAGCCGGGCTGCAGCCGCAATCGGCCTCTCGTTCAACCCCCCTTTTCCCTTAACAATTGCCTGATACTATGTGCCGGGCCGTCAATGGAGGGGTGGACGATGGAAATCGTGTTGCTGGCAATTCTCGTGATCGTGGTGGTGACTGCGATCATGGTCATCGGGATCTACAACAAGCTGGTGGGATTGCGGCAGAATGTCCGCCAAGGCGTCGCCGATATCGATGCGCAGCTGCGCCAGCGCCACGACCTGATCCCCAACCTGGTCGAGACGGTCAAGGGCTATGCCGGGCACGAGGCCGATACGCTCGAGGCGGTGATCGCGGCGCGCTCGCGCGCGGCGAAGGGCAATCCCAGCTCGGGCGACGAACAGCAGCTCAAGATCGCGCTCGACAACCTGCTGGCGCTCGGCGAGGCCTATCCCGACCTCAAGGCGAGCGCCAATTTCCAGGATCTCCAGCGCGAGCTTGCCGATGTCGAGGACAAGCTCGCCGCCGCGCGCCGCGCGCTCAACGCTGCGGTCGCGCGGTTCAACACCGCTCGCGAGAGCTTCCCGGCGGTGATCTTCGCCGATGCGCTCGGTTTTGCCGAGGCGGATTTCCACCAGCTCGACGATTCGGAGCTCGGCACGGTCGATCAGGCGCCCAAAATCGCCTTCTAGGCGCGCCAAAACTCACCCTGCCGATCCGGCCGGAACCGGGCACGGCTCATCCGCACGCCGCGGCTTGTGCGCGCACAGGCCGGAACCATCCGCGCGCCTGCCGTTGGACCTGTAAAACCAGCCAACGGCCCTGCGCGCATGAACCTCACCTTACAGCGACACATTTTCAGTTGCGCATTCGAAAGCGCGCTTTATATGCGCCCTTCCGCTGCCCCAAGGGACACCTACCGCAAGGCAGCCTCAAAACCGTTTGGTTCCACACTAAACCTTCTGGGGGTCCCTTGAGTTGCACATCTTTCCCAACGCACAAGCTGTAGCCCGCGCCCTTTCGCCGGACGAACCCGTGATTGTTAACCGCCCGCACGCCGCTGCGCGCGCGGCGCGATACTTCGTGGAGAAGTTTCCGGGCAAGGTGCTGTATGCGGTCAAGGCCAACCCAGCGCCCGATCTGATCGAGGTGCTGTGGGCCTCGGGCGTGACGCATTATGACGTCGCCTCGATCGCCGAGGTGCGCCTGGTGCGCGCGCTGCTGCCTGAGGCGCAGCTGTGCTTTATGCACCCGATCAAGACGAAGAGCGCGATCGCCGAGGCCTATCACCAGCACGGCGTCAAGACCTTCAGCCTCGACACCAGTGAGGAATTGGCCAAGATCGTCGAGGCGTGCCGCAATCCCGAAAGCGGGGAGCCTGCGCGCGATCTGCGGCTGTGCGTGCGCCTGCGCGTCTCGAGCGAATATTCCGAGCTCAGCCTTGCCGCCAAGTTCGGCTGCGACCTCACCGAGGCACCGCTGCTGCTGCAGGAAGCGCGCCAGCATTGCGACTGGCTCGGCATCTGCTTTCATGTCGGCAGCCAGGCGATGACCCCTTTCGCGTTCGTCCAGGCGCTGGACCGCACCCGCGCGGCAATCGCCGAGGCGAGCGTCGTCATCGACATGATCGATGTGGGCGGCGGTTTCCCGAGCATCTATCCGGGCATGGAGCCGCCGCCGCTCGAAGACTATTTCAGCATCATCCACCAGCACTTCTACGCGCTGCCGATCGCCTACAACGCCGAACTCTGGTGCGAGCCGGGCCGGGCGCTGTGCGCGGAATATTCCTCGATGATCGTGCAGGTGACCAAGCGCCGCGGCAACGAGCTTTACATCAACGATGGCGCCTATGGCGCGCTCTATGATGCGGCGCATGTCGCCTGGCGCTATCCGGTCAGCGCACTGGCCGACAACCATCGCGATGCGCACGAGGATTTCGCCTTCTACGGCCCAACCTGCGATGATGCCGACTTCATGGCGGGCCCGTTTTCGCTGCCGGGCGACATCAAAGCGGGCGATTTCATCGAGATCGGGATGCTCGGTGCTTATGGGGCAGCGATGAAGACCGGCTTCAACGGCTATGGCGCGGCGATGGTCGTTATCGCCGAAGATGAGCCGATGATGAGCCTGTTTGATGGCTCGCGCCAACGCGAGGCGAGCGACAACGTCGTCAACCTGCGCTGAAGAAAAGGCGGGCGGGGACGGATCCCCGCCCGGTTTCTTGCGCACAACCCACAGCCTGGCCTTGCTGTGCCCCGGCTCGCCGCTTGATTAAGCGCGCAGGCCGGTTAGGGTCGGCTCTCGAGTGCTTGTTTGCCTTAGGAGCCCCAATGCTGCGCTGCGCCTTTGCCCTGTTCGCGATCCTCTCCTATGCCGTCCTCCCAACTGCCCCCGCCGCCGCCAAGTCGGTCGAATTCTTTCAGGTTGACGGCGTTACCTATGACGAGAGCGTGCCCGCCTTCGAGGACGAAGCCGGTTACGAGATCGGCGAGCGCCCGGTACGCTACGGCGACATGATCGCCTATCTGCGGGGGCTTGCGGCGCGCTCGGACCGGATCACTGTCGAGACGATCGGCTATTCGCACGAACGCCGAGCGATCCTGACCTTCATCGTCACCAGCCCCGCAAACCATGCAAACATCGAGAGCATCCGCCAGACCCACCTTGCGCGGATGCAGGGACAGGCCGCGCCCAATGCAGCGCCGATGGTGCTGTGGATCAACTGGGGCGTGCACGGGGCGGAGACCTCGGGGATGGATGGCGCGATCCCGTTTCTCTACCATCTTGCCGCCGCGCAGGGCCCCGCGATCGAGGCGCAGCTCAATGATGCGGTGGTGGTCGTCACCGTCCCGTTCAACCCCGACGGCCACGCCCGCCGGATCAACCATGTCGAGAAGTTCTGGTCCTATGCCGACAACACCGACATCAACGATGCAGCGCACAACCTGTGGTCGAGCGCGCGGACCAACCATTACTGGTTCGATCTCAACCGCCAGTGGCTGCTGCTGACGCAGCCCGAAAGCCAGGCGTGGATCCGCCAATGGCACAAATGGAAGCCGATGGTTTCGGTGGATTACCACGAGATGGGCTCCTCCTCGCCTTATTACTTCCACCCGGGCGAAGCCAAGCGGCGCCATCCGCTGATCCCCGAGCGCGCGCGCGAACTGACCTTCGGGATCGCCCGCCGCCACGCCGATTTCCTCGATTCAGAAGCGCGGCTCTACACGACCGAGGAAGGGTTCGATAATTTCTACATCGGCAAGGGCTCGACCTATCCGCAGATCAACGGCTCGCTCGGCATCCTGTTCGAAGGCGGCGCGGCGCGGGGCGGCGCGGTGATGACCGAGCGCGGCCTGGTCGAGACGGCCGACAATGCCCGCACCCATTTCCGCACCGCGCTGACCTCGATCCAGGGCGCGCTTGATCTGCGCGGCGAGATCACCGCCTACCAGCGCGATTTTTTCGCCGAAAATGCCCGCACCGCCGCCAGCGGTGGATGGGTCTTCACCGCCAGAGGCGATCCCGAGCGCGCGGCGCGGTTCGTGCGCCTCCTCAATATGCACGATATCGCGGTCAGCCGCCTGGGCGCAGGCGTTACGGCGGACGGGAAGAGCTTCCCCGCGCAGACCAGCTATTATGTGCCCAACGCGCAAGTGAACAACCGCATGATCCGCGGCATCTTCGAGCGGCAGACGACGTTCGAGGAGACCATCTTCTACGACGTTTCGGGCTGGACGCTGCCGCTCGCCTACGACCTCGACTATGCGCGGGTCAGCGGCGGGGTGGCCAGCGCCGGCACCGCTGACGGTGCCTTTCAACCGGCCGCCGCGCCGCAGCGCGCGCCCTATGGCTACGTGTTCGACTGGTCGCACACCTATGCGCCGCGCGCGCTGGGTCGCATCCTTGCAGAAGGCATCATGGCCCGCGCCGCGATGGAGGAGAGCGTGGTGGTCACAACCGAGGGCGAAGTGGCGCTGGGGCGCGGGGCGATCTTCGTGCCGCTCGAACGCCAGGAGAAGACGCGCGAGGCAATCCACGCGATCATGGAAACGATCGCCGCCGAAGATGGCCTGCCGGTTCACGCAGCGACAACCGGGCTCACGCCGACCACGGGGCATGACCTTGGCGCCTCGGACGTGTTTCGCTCGCTCGAGCAGCCGCGCGTGCTGCTCGCCTTCGAGGGGGGGCTGTCGAGCAATGAAGTGGGCGAGGTGTGGTGGACGCTCGACCACAATCACCGCATGCCGGTGACGCTGGTGGAGAAGGGCCAGCTCGCCTCGCTCGACTGGCGCGATTACACCCACCTTGTGCTGGTCGGCGGCAACGCCGCGCTCAGCGAGGGGATGACCAAGGCGCTGACCGACTGGATCAGGGCCGGAGGAACGCTGATCGCCACCCGTGACGGGGCGCTGTGGGCGCAAACCGCGATCATGGGGCGCAACGAGGATGAGGCCGAGGACGACGAGGACGACGAGGCGGACGCGGCAGCCGGGCCCGAACGGCTCGATTTTGCCGAACTCGCCTTGCGCGATGCCGAGCACGTCATCGGCGGGGCGATATTCGCTGCTGATCTCGACATCACCCATCCGCTCGGCTTCGGCTATGCCGACCGCGACCTGCCGGTGCACCGCAATGTGAGCTTCACGCTGATCCGCCCGGAAAAGGATCCCTACGCGGTCCCGGTTCAATATGCCGCCAACCCGCTCCTCACCGGCTATGCCTCGCAGCGCCGGCTGCGGGAAATCGGCGGCACGCCTGCGGTGGTGGCGCAGCGCCTGGGGCGCGGCGCGGTGATCCTGATGGCGGACAACCCGGTCTTTCGCGGAACTTATGCGGGGACGGAGAAGCTGTTGATGAACGCGATCTTCTTCGCGGGGCTGATCGACCGGGCGCGCGGCGATTACGGCGCCGGGGCGGCGGAAGGGGCGCAGGACTAGGTTTCGCCGATCGGACCGGCGGCGTGACTGTCATGGCCGGATGACGCCAAGCTCTGTCAATCCGAGGCCGCGATCCGATTGCAGGCCTTCGCCCTAGCCGCTATCCTTTCCGCCCCGACGAACAGGAGCCAGCCATGACCAACCCCCGCATCATCGTTGCCACCGACTTCACCAGCCGCGCCGACCGCGCGATCGACCGCGCGCTGCAACTCGGGCGCGACACCAAGCGCCGCCTGCGTTTTGTCCATGCGATCGATCCCAATGGCAGCGGCGAGCGCGAGCGCGCTGAAGTCGCTCGCCGGATGGAACAATGCGTCGGTTATCCCGAGGGCACCGATCAGGGCGGCGGGCCGATCGAATTCGCCTATCCCGAAGGCTCGCCTCCCGAAGCGATCGCGCGCGAATGCAATAGCGAAGACAGCGAAATGCTGCTGATCGGCCCGGCGCGCTACAATTCGCTGGGCGATTTCTTCCTTGGCACCGCGGTCGATTATGTCCTGCGCAACACCGAAAAGCCGACGCTGGTGGTCAAGAAACGGGTGCGCCGAGGCTATGACCAGATCGTCGCGGGGACCGATTTTTCGGCCGCTTCGGCGCATGCGATCATCGCGGCCGCGCGGCTCTTTCCCGAGGCGAAAATCCACATCTGCCACGCCTGGCACGTGCCCTTCGAAGGGTTCAACCGCGATGGCTATGTCGCCACCGAGATGGAGGGCGAAGAGCGCAGCAAGCTCCAGCAATTCGTCAAGCTCATCGCGGAGCGCGAGCCGCGCCTCGCCGAGGCGACCACCAGCCTCAAGCGCGGCGGCGCCTTTCAAGCGATCAAGGAAGGGCTGGACGCGCATCCCGATGCACTGGTCGTGGTCGGCAGCCATGGCGCCTCGGGCTTTCGTCAGGCGGCCCTGGGCAGCAATACGAGCGACCTGCTGCGGTTTCTCGATGCCGATATGCTGGTGGTGAACACCAGGGCGGCCGAAGTGAAAGGATAGAGGGAGCATCGGCGCACGCGGCGATGCATCACGCTGCCCCGCATCGCTCCGGTTATCCCGGCCGCCGGCTCACACCTGCGTCAGCTTGTGCGCGCTCAGGAACAGCAGTTCGCGCAATTGCCGGTCTTCAGGCAAGCCCAGGCCGTCCAGATCGGCGATTTCGATGATCGCGTTCTTCCCGGTGTCGCGCGCGAGTTCGATCCGGTGCGGGATGATCCGTTCGCCGGTTTCATAGCTGTAGAACGCCTGCACGATCGGCTTGGTGCTGTCGCGCGGGTCAAGATCGATCACCATCGCGAGCTTGTCGCTTGCCAGGCGAACGAAGGTTCCGGCGGGATACAGGCCGACCGAATCGACGAACGATCGCAGGATATCGGGATCGAACTCACCCTCGGTTTTCAGCAGGGCAAGGATCGCCGCGCCAGGATCGAGTGCGCGGGTGGTCGCGGTGCCGGTCAGCAGAAAGTCGAAGCTGTCGCAAATCGCCGCCATCCGCGCGATCCGGCTGATATCATCGCCCGCCAGACCGTTTGGAAAGCCGCCGCCGTCGATCCGTTCGTGATGCTGCAGGCAGGCATCGAGCACCGCCTGTGGCAGGTAATCATCGTTCTGCAGCGCCCGGTAGCCGAGCATCACATGCTGCCGCCAGAAGACCGGATCGACATTGCGAAAATCGCCATTCGTCGGGTGGAGGTTGACCGGCAGGTAGTTGACCCCGATGTCGAGCAGCAGGCCCGCAAGGCCCGCCTCGCGAATTTGCGTTTCGTTCAGCTTCATCTGGCGGCCCAGCGATATCATCAGAGCGCTGACCGCGAGCGAGTGCTGATAGGCGAACTCATTGCGCAGCTTGCACCGCATCAGCCCGCCAAAGGCTTGCGGATTGCGCCGGACCGAGGCGAGAATATCACCGATCACCGGCTCCACCGCGCGCGCGTTGAACGCCTTGCCGAGCCGCGCTGCGAGGAATGTGTTCTGCACCCGGTCCTTGGCGCGCTCGGCCAGCGCTTGGGCGTTGCGCACTTCCGCCTCGGTGCTGGCGGGTTGGTCCTGTTTACGATCAACCGATGCCCGCGCTTTGAGCGAGGCAACCCGGCTTTGCGATGGCGCTGCGGCGGCGGAGCGCTGACCTGCAGACGGCTTCGCTGCGGGCAGGGGCGCGGGCCTGGGCGCGGGCGCGGTATCCTTGCCCTTGGCGGTATCGATGACGACCGCCTCGAGCTGGCTCGCCTGCAGCGTGCGCAGGCTTTTTTCATCTTCGATCAGGAACTTGGATTTCCAGAACGGATGATCGAACCAGTTGCCTTGCATCTTGTGCACGAACATACCCAGTTCCAGATCGGATAACGCGATTTGTTTCAGCATGGTTTGGTGCTCGGGGAATCTCACAGGCGGGAGATGACCGCTATCGCGCACAGGCCGCTCAATGCGGTTGGGGGTAGGCCGAGTGATTATACGTATGCCGTCGGCCGCGCAGGCAAAATCGCTAGCGGACCGATGCCGGGCGCTATGCCATCGCCGTACAGCATGACAGCCACGGCAATCGCGAAACCGATTTTTTGATCGATGGAGCGGGGCTTGCGAACATCCGGGGATCGGCTGAAAGGGTGGCGTTTTTGGGCGGGCTGATAATCCCCCCCCGATCGCCGCGAGGATGCGCTGTTGCACGCTCGGGCGTTGGCCCAGGCCTAGTCGCTCGCGCTCTCGTCGAAACCCACGAACCGCGCCGCCTCGGCGACGCTCCGGCGATGGCTGACCACCGCGTTGGCGGGGAAATCGGGATCGGGCCAGCCCAGCGCGACCGCTTTCATGATCACCTGATCCTCGGGGATCCCCCCGTGTTCGCGCACGACGGGCGATTGCATGATGCCTTGCGAATTGATGACGCAGCCAAGCCCGCGCGACCACGCCGCGTTGACCAGCGCGGTGGTGACCGCGCCGCAATCGAACGCGGTGTCATCGCTGCCCGCAAGTTCGCGATCATAGGCGATAATCACGCAGACCGGCGCATCGAACTGGCG
>DAITMG010000077.1:0-10786 GCA_036835265.1 Erythrobacter sp.
CCAATGGACCCGCTCGCCGTCTTCCTGACTCCGGCCAATATCGCCACCGCGCTGGTGGTCATGAACTTTGCAGCCTTCGCAGCCTTCGGGATCGACAAGGCGCTCGCCGAGCGTCGGCAGCGGCGGATTTCCGAGGCGACCTTGTTGCAGCTTGCCTTCTTCGGCGGGATCGGCGGGGCCTATGCCGGGCGCGCGCTGTTCAGACACAAGACGCACAAGCAGCCGTTCGGCAGCCAGCTGCGCACGATCGCGCTGATCCAGCTGGGCGTGGTGGCCGCGCTTGTCTTCCTGTTCGAGTAAGCGGCAGCCACACCGGCAGTTCGCCCGGCATTAACTGCCCCCCTTTGACCAACATCAAAGCCCGCCCGCGTCCCCTGCGCTAAACTCTCCTCCCATTCCATGAGAGGAGCCTTCGCCATGTTCATGCAGCCCAATGCGCGCAGACCCGCCGGTCTTGCCGTCATCGCCCTCACCATCGGTTTTGCCGCATGTGCGCAGCCTGCCGAGCCGGATGCCGAAACCGAGACGACCAAGGTGATCGGGGTCGAGGATGTCGGCGGCGGGGAGTTGCAGGTGGCCGATCCCCAGCCGGGCGAGGTGCCGGTCAACCTGCCCCAGACGCCGATGAAGAACGTGCCCGCCGAGGCGGGCGAGGACGCTGCCGCGCCGGCGCCAGCCCGAGACGAAACCCGCGATTGATCCCGATCAAGGCAGCGCGCGCCTTTGTGCGCTCAAACACCCTGCATTGACGAAAGGAGTTCCCCCCATGCCCCAACGCCCATCCTGCCCCACCGCCGCGCTCTTCGAAAACGCCGTCTCGCACCCGCACGGGCTGCACGGCGTTTCGGTCGGTCCTGACGCTGCGCTGCTTGAGGACGCTCTAGTCGGTCCTAACGCTACGCTGCTTGAGGACGCTCTAGTCGGTCCTAACGCTACGCTGCTTGAGGACGCTCTAGTCGGTCCTAACGCTACGCTGCTTGAGGACAAATTCCCGCACGATGCGCGTGTGCTGCATCTGCTCAAGCTCGCCGATGCGCATTTCTGCTCGCTGGCGGCGCGCTATCATGCCCTCAATCGTGCGATCCACCGGGTCGAGTGCGAGGTCGAGCGGGTGTCGGATCTGTATCTGGCGCGGCTCAAGCGCCAGCGGCTCACGCTGCTCGACGAGATCGCGCTGATGATCGAGGATGCCGAAATGCGCTTCGCGCTGGCCGAAGCCGAACAGCGCCATGAACGCCGGCGCCTCCACTTGCCGCACGGCGCAGAGTTCGTCTGAGCGCGCAGCCGGCATGATCGCGCGCGCTCGCGCGCTCGCTCATCCTGGCGGCCAGGCGGCGCCGCGCCGGGGCCGCCGCGCGGCTTCGACGAGCCGGGCAAAGCTTGCGACAAGCCGCCTTTCCCCGCGCGCGCTAACTCTTGCGCCCGGGAACCCCGGCGCAGCGGACCGCGTTCCTTCGGTCAACACTGAGTATCGAAGGATAAACCGATGAAGACCCAATCCCCCACCAACGCCCTGCGGTTCGCCGCCGCGCTCGCCTGCACCGCCGCCTTCACCGTCGCCTGCGACAGCCCGGCCGAGACCGATGAAGGCATGGCGACCGAGAGCACCTATGACACCACGCTGCAACCGCCCGTCGATGCCGAAGAACCGGGCCTCGGGGTTGACCCCGAAAGCCGCGAGATGGGCATGATCGACGAGCCCACCGCCGGTGCGGATAGCTATGATGACGAGCTTGGCTCGGATGCCGAGCCCGGCCAGCCGCTTCCCGAAGACCAGGGCGAAGATCCCCCGGGCTATTAAGGCGTTCCTGAAGCGCTTCTGAAGCGATGAGCGCTGCGGCCCGGGAGCGACCGGACCGCAGCGCTTTTGCGTCTGGCCGGTGGCTGGCTAGAGGGAGCCTGGCTTCAGGGGCGTGGCTTCATGAGCGTGACTTCGGGGGCGGGGCCCCCCGTTATCCATTTTCCCCGCCCACTCAGGTCAGGATCAGCTGCGCGGATCCTTGCGGCGATCATCGCCCGAGCGGCGATCGCCCTTGCGCCGGTCGGGACCATCGATCGGCACCTGTTCCTGGCGGCGATCGTCGGACTTGCGCCTGTCTTGCGGTGGTGTGTCACCCGGTTGACCGGCACCGGAGCGACTTGCGCCATCTTCGCTGGTAGGTTTGTCGGACATTACGAGCTCCTCTCTTCGATGCGAGCACGCTCTGGCCAAGGGCCAAAGCTCGAAGCGCCCTCCTCGGGCCACCTGAGCGACCAATCGCGCCGCGCGGCGCTCTGCCGGGTACTTCGCGCTTTCCTACATATTGCACGCTGGCCTAGCCTGCAATGGATGCCCCATAGCGCCGCCCCAGTGTTCCCCAGCCCGTTTCGCTGCCCCTTTGCGCCGGCCGTTTCCGGGGCGCGCCGGTCAGCCGATCGGCCCTGCGCGCCGGAGGAACGAGGGGGGCGCGGTTTTTAGCGCCTGGACTGTGTAACAGGCGGTTCAAGCGTTCTGCAGCTGCGACGAACGCACGCCAAAAGGCCGCCCGGGCGCGGTGCCCCGGCGGCCCTCGATCCGCCAAGCCACGGTTTGGCAGGCGGGGTTACAGGCGGTGTTACAGGCGGTGTTACAGGCGGGGTCGGTGGTGCGATCAGGCCTCGATCGGTTCGAGCGAACCGGTCCCGCCGGGCCGCTCGATCGTGGTGCAGGTGCCCTCATCGACCATGGTCCAGGCGTTGCCCTGGTAGTCGATGACGCTGGTGCCCGCGCAGCTTGTGCCAGGGCCGGCGGCGCAGTCGTTCTCGCCCGCCAGGCTGATGCCGTAGCACTTCTCCTTGGGGGTGTCGGCGGCAGCGACCGTTTCGGCCTCGCTCGCGCCTGTGGCTGTGCCTGCGCCCGCGCCGGCTGCCGTCGCTTCGGTTGCCGGGTCAGCCGCGCCCGAGCATGCCGCAGCAAGTCCGGCCGCCGCTGCCAGCGCGATTGCGCCCGAAATACGTGATGTGTTCATGTCCATTCCTCCTCTAGTCCAGGAGCCGACAGGGCGACTCCGGTCCGATTGCCCGGGCTGCGCGGATGCACAAAGGTTGCTCCTGCGCACACCCGCTGGCCCGGTTCGCAGCCAAGCCAGCATCGGTTACACCTTGCAAGCGGAAATCCACCGCGGCCGTGGCGCTGCCAGCCATGCGGGCGCTTTCCTAACGGTCGCAAAGCCGCTAATCGCAGCGCCAAGATGAGCGCCACCCCTCCTTCTCAACCCCATGCCAACAGTGCGATGCTTGCCAAGGCACAGACGCTGATCGAGGCGCTGCCCTACTTCCAGCGCTATGCCGGGCGCACCTTCGTTGTGAAGTATGGCGGCCATGCGATGGGCGATGCGGCGGCCGCGCGCGATTTCGCCGAGGACATCGTGCTCCTTAAGGCGGTCGGCATCAATCCGGTGGTGGTGCATGGCGGGGGGCCGCAGATCGGCGAAATGCTCGGGCGGCTCGGGGTCGTGAGCACCTTTGTCGATGGCCTCCGGGTCACCGATGCGGCGACCGCCGAGATCGCCGAGATGGTCCTCTCGGGCGCGATCAACAAGCAGATCGTGGGCTGGCTTGCAGCGGCGGGCGGCAAGGCGATCGGGGTCTCGGGCAAGGACGCAGGCCTGGTGACCGCGCGCAAGATCACCCGTACCACGCGCGATCCCGGCAGCAATATCGAACAGGTGGTCGACCTCGGCTTTGTCGGCGAGCCGGCGAGGGTGGATACCGCAATCATCGACACCGCGGTCGCGGCCGGCATGATCCCGGTGATCGCCCCGATCGCGCCAGGCGAAGATGGCGCAACCTACAACATCAACGCCGATACCATGGCAGGCGCGATAGCGGCGGCGCTGGGCGCGGCGCGGCTGTTCCTCTTGACCGATGTCGAGGGCGTGCTCGATCGCGCAGGCGAGCTGCTGAGCGATCTCACCCCGGAGGACATCGTCAACCTGAGGGAGGAGGGCACCATCACCGGCGGCATGGTGCCCAAGCTCGAGACCTGCATCAGCGCGGTCGAAGCCGGGTGCGAAGCGGCGGTGATCCTCGACGGGCGCGTGCCGCATGCGATGCTGCTCGAATTCTTCACCGCGCGCGGGGCCGGAACGCTGGTGCGCAAGGCGCAAGAGCACGCCACAGATGAACACGCAGGACGGGGCTAGCCTAAGGCGTATTAGTAGGGTAACACGCCATGCCGACAGCCACCTTGCGCACCGCCTCGGGGCAGCGCAGCCGGGCTGGCCCGGCACCGCGCAGGAATGTCGCAAACACGGCCCGCTGCCAACCGGGTCCAACACAATCAGAGCCTCTCAAGGTCAAAGCCAAAATTCCAAGGCCAAAAAATTCGAAGGAAAGCCACCACGCCATGCAAGGACTATTAGTACTCTACCAGATCATCGCGCTGCTGACGCAGGCGCTGGTGATGCTGATCATCATCCAGTTCGTGATCGGCCTTTTGTTTGCCTTCAACGTCATCAGTCCGACCAACGAGCTCCTGCGCCAGATCTACTCCTCGATCAACAGCCTGCTTGAACCGGTGCTGCGCCCGATCCGCAACATCATGCCGTCCACCGGCGCAATCGACTTCTCGCCGCTGGTGCTGATCCTTGGGCTTCAGATCATGCTGATCGTGCTCGAAGGGATCATGCGCGGCGTCGCATGACTACCCTTGCGCACCAGACCCACCGCGCCGCCCGGATCGACGGCAAGGCCTTCGCCGCTGGCTTGCGCGAGCGGGTCGGCGAGGCGGCGCTGGCGTTTGCCCGGCAGGCGGGCCGCAAGCCGGGTTTGGCGGTCGTCCTCGTCGGGAGCGATCCGGCGAGCGAGGTCTATGTCGCAAGCAAGGGCAAGGCGACGATTGCGGCCCACATGGAAAGCTTCGAGCATCGCCTGCCCGCCGATACCGACGAGCGCGTGCTGCTGGAGTTGGTCGAACGGCTCAACCGCGATGCGGCGGTCGACGGCATCCTCGTGCAATTGCCGCTGCCAGCGCAGCTTGACGAGCAGGCGATCATCGCCGCGATCAGCCCTGACAAGGACGTTGACGGGTTTCACGTCATCAATGCCGGGCGCCTCAGCGTCGGCCAGAAGGGTTTCGTCCCCTGCACACCGCTGGGCTGCATGATGTTGCTGAGCGATCGCTTGGGCGATCTGTCGGGGCTCGAGGCGGTGGTGATCGGGCGCTCGAACATCGTGGGCAAGCCGATGGCGCAGCTGCTCCTCGATGCGAACGCCACCGTCACCATCGCGCATAGTCGGACCAGGGATTTGCAGAGCGTCGTGCGGCGCGCCGACATCGTGATCGCCGCGGTCGGGCGGCCCGAGATGATCGGCAAGGATTGGCTCAAGCCCGGCGCGACCGTGATCGATGTCGGGATCAACCGGCTGCCGCCTGCGCCGGGCGAGGACAAGGGGCGGCTCGTCGGCGATGTCGCCTATGACGAGGCGAGCGAGGTCGCAGGCGCGATCACGCCGGTTCCCGGCGGCGTCGGCCCGATGACGATCGCTGTGCTCTTGCGCAACACCGTCATCGCCGCCTACGCCAACGCGGCGATCGAACCGCCCGAGGGATTGTGACCGTGGAACACCAGCGAGGAATGCTCATGCGCTCGGCCGCTCTTGTCTGCCTGGCCGCGCTCACGCTTGCGGGCTGTGCTGGCGGACAACAGCGACCCGGTCCGCCGGCGCGGGTGATCGAGCGGGTGCTCGCCACCGCGCCGGGCGAAGCGCAGCCGAGCACGATCGTCGCGCGCGAGGTCGCCTATGCGCGCGATGCGCGTGATCGGGGCCAGAGCGTCGCAGCGCAGGCCTATGCAGCGCCCGGCGCGCTCAAGCGGATGGGAGGGGGCATGCGGCCGCTCGCGCAGGCGGCGGCCGAGCTCGGCGGCAGCGCGCTCGAAACCCAGTGGAGGACCCGCAGCGTCGTGATGAGCTGCGATGGGGCTATCGCAATCGCCCAGGGCCGCTTCGCTGATCGGCAGGGCATGGTCGGCAATTACATCACCGTGTGGGAACGCCAGGGCGATGGCGAATACGAGTGGACCTTCGAGGCGACCGGCTATGACGATCCGCAGCCGCCGCAGCGCCCACAGTTCGAGGATGGCGACATCGTCGTGACCGCGATCGATTCGATCAAGGGCCTGGTGGCGACCTGCCCGCCGCGCGGCGTCGCCGCGCCTCCCCCACCGCCAATCGCGATCGGCGAGGACGAGGGCGGCGATGCGCGGCTCTCGCGCGATGGAACATTGCGCTGGCGCTGGGAAGCGCAGCCGGGCGGGGCGACCTTCATCAAGGCGGAGTATTTCTACGAGGGCGGCTGGGAGGTCGGCATCGAAGAAACCCTTGCATCCCTCCCCGAGCGATGATGAGGGGGCGCAGGCGGCTCTCGCCTGACCGTCGATCACGGATATCCGATGCTCCCTGAACTCTTCGTCTCGGCCTTCATCACCCTGTTCGTGGTGATCGATCCGCCCGGCTGCGCGCCGATCTATGCCGGGCTGACCAAGGAGGCGAGCCCGCAGCAAGCGCGCTCGATGGCGCTGCGGGCGGTGGCAATCGCGGGAGTAATCCTGCTGATCTTCGCCTTCTTCGGCGAGGCGCTGCTGGGCGCGTTGCATATCGAGCTCGACAGTTTCCGGATCGCGGGCGGGCTGATGCTGTTCTTCATCGCCTTCGAGATGGTGTTCGAAAAGCGCACGCAGCGCCGCGAGGAGCGCGCCGATCAGGTGCGCGCGCGCGAGGTCGAGGATGTCTCGGTGTTCCCGATGGCGATGCCGATGCTGGCCGGGCCGGGCGCGATCGCGGCGGTGATGCTGCTGATGAACGAGGCGGAAGATGTCGCTGAGCGGGTGCAGGTGTTCCTCGCTCTGGGGGTGATACTCGCGATCACGGCGGCCGCGCTGATCGCAGCGGGTCCGCTCATCAGGCTGCTGGGCGACAAGGTCGAGGCGGTGATCACCCGGCTGCTGGGAGTGCTGCTCGCAGCGCTGGCGGCGCAATATGTGATCGATGGGCTCAAGGGCAGCTTCGCGCTCGGCGCGGCCTAGGCGTCATCGACAAACCCCGATGCTTGCCCGACCTCGCGCGCAGCCTTAAGCGAAGGTTCCATGGCTCAAGGCACCCACGACTTCGTCGCCGATCCGCGCAATGCGGGCGTCTTCATCAACGTCAATGGCGTGATGACCCCGCGCGAGCAAGCCACAGTGTCGGTGTTCGACAGCGGCTTCATGCTCGGAGACGGGGTGTGGGAAGGCCTCAGGCTCCATCGCGGGCGGATTGCCTTTCTCGAGGCGCATCTCGATCGGCTCTACGAAGGCGCCAAGGCGATCGCGATGGATATCGGCCTCACCCGCGCAGAGCTGACCGCGCGGCTCGACGAGACGATCGATGCGAACGCGATGCGCGGTGAGGCGGGCGTCCACATCCGCCTGATGGTGACGCGCGGCATCCGCTCGACGCCGTATCAGGATCCCCGCGTGGTGATCTCGCCTGCCACCATCGTCATCATCCCCGAATACAAGGCCCCGCTGCCCGCCACGATCGAACGCGGCATCCGCCTGTTCACCGTCCATGTCCGGCGCGGCGATCCCGCGGTGCAGGACCAGAAGCTCAATTCGCACAGCAAGCTCAATTGCATCACCGCCTGCATCCAGGCGACGCAGGCGGGCGCGGACGAGGCGCTGATGCTCGATCCGCACGGCTTTGTCGCGACGTGCAATTCGACTCACTTCTTCATCGTGCGCAAGGGCGAGGTGTGGACCTCGAGCGGAGACTATTGCCTCGGCGGGATCACCCGCGCGAACGTGATCCGCGTGTGCCGCGAGGCCGGGATCTCGGTGTTCGAGAAGAACTTCTCGTTGACCGATGTCTACGGCGCCGACGAGGCTTTCGTGACCGGCACCTTCGCCGGCGTGGTCCCGGTGACCGAGGTCGACGGGCGCACGCTGACGCCGGCGCGCGGGGCGATGGTGGAGCGCTTGCAGGGGCTCTATCGCGCGCTGATGGACAGGGACGTGGGAGCATGAGCGCGCCGCTCAGCGCTCCGATCCGAATTGCAATGTGGTCGGGCCCGCGCAACATCTCGACCGCGATGATGCGCAGCTTCGGCGCGCGCAGCGATTGCGCGGTGTCGGATGAGCCATTCTACGGCGCCTTTCTCAAGGCCAGCGGCGAACCGCATCCGCTCGCGGCCGAGACGATCGCCGCGATGGACTGCGACTGGCACAGCATCGCACAGGCCCAAGCGGGGCCGATCCCGGGTGGCAAGCCGATCTGGTATCAGAAACACATGCCGCACCACATGATCGGCCCGGTCGGCCTCGAGGCCTTGCCCGATCACCGCCATGCCTTCCTGATCCGCGCGCCCGAACGCGTTGTCGCCAGCTACCGCGCCAAGAATGAGCTGCGCGCGCCCGAAATGCTCGGCTTCGGCCAGCTGCGGCCATACTTCGAGGCCGAGGCCGCGCGCACGGGCACCGCGCCGCCGGTGGTCGATTCCGATGATATCCTGAGCGATCCGGCCGGGGTGCTTGCGAAGCTGTGCGCCGCGCTCGGCATCGCGTGGGACGAGGCGATGCTGAGCTGGCAAAAGGGCCCGCACCCCGAAGACGGGGTCTGGGGCGCGCACTGGTATGACAAGGTCAACGCCTCGACCGGCTTTGGCCCGCCGCCCGGACCCTTGCCTGCGCTCGAGGGGGACTACCGTCGCGTCGCCGAGGCCTGCCGCGCCGATTACGAAGCGCTCAAGCGGCACGCGATCACGGCGTAACAGAACCAGTGAGCGCTGCAACGGCCCGAACGGCCGCAAGCGCGACCGCGCGCCCGCAGGCGCCCCGCAAGCGCAGCGAAGGGATCAGCGCCGTGGAGGCAGCGCGGATGCGCTGCCAAACGCATCATTGCAAGGTCATGATCTCGTCGCCGCCATCGCTGCGGCCGAAAAACTGCATCAGCTGCACGAGCAGCTCGCACCGCGCCGCCAGCGTCTTCGCTTCAAGCAGCGCCTGTTTCGAGGCGGGATCGAACGGGGCGATTTGCGAAACCCCGTTGATGAGCGAATAATCGTCGAGCCGCTCGACCGAATCCCAATCCACCCGGTAGCCCTGCGCATCGGCAAAGGCGCGCGCCTCGGCCTCGAAGCCGCCGCGCTGGGCATGGCTCAGCGTTTCGTCGGTGTCCTCCTCGATCAGCTCGGCCTCAACCTGGCGAAAGGCGGTCGCGACGTCCAGCTCGCGGATCAGCCGGAACCGCCGCTCGCCCTCGAGGATCAGGTTGTAGCGCCCGTCATTCATCGCCTCGATCTCGCCGATCCGGCCGACACAGCCGATCTGGTAAAGCGGCGAGCCTTCGACCGGGCGCTGGGGCTGGATCATCGCGATCCGCCGGTCGCGCACCAGCGCATCGCCCACCAGTGCGCGGTAGCGCGGCTCGAAGATGTGGAGCGGCAATTGCAGCCCCGGAAACAGGACCGCGCCGGGCAGGGGAAAGATCGAAAGACGGGTGGGCATCGTTTATGCGTCCTTGTTGCAGGTCGCGGCCATGTTGCGCAAGCGCCTTAGCCGAACAGGACCTTCGAGAGCCGCCGCCGCGTTGCCACCACCCACGGGTCTTCGAGCCCCGTCGCCTCGAAGATCTGGAGCAGCTTGGCGCGCGCTGCGCCCTCGTTCCACTCGCGATCCGCCGCGATCATCGCGAGGAGCGTATCGGCCGCGGCATCGCGCTCGTCCGCAGCGAAAGCCGCTTCGGCATAGGCGAATTGCGCGTCCATGTCGGCGGGCGCTGCCTCGGCGGCGGACTTGAGTGCGGCCAGTTCGCTATCATCGACCCGCCTGCTGGCGAGCTCAAGCGCGCTTTTCGCCGCAGCCATAGCGGGATCGCTTGCGAGGCGCGCCGTTTCGGGCGAGCCCTCGAGCTCCTCGAGCATGGCGCGCGCTTCCTCGACCAACCCAAGCTTGATCTGCGCGCGGATCATCCCGGCGAGCGCGGTGACGTCTTCGGGATCGAATTCGAGCACCTGCGCAAAGATGCCGCCGGCGCGCTGGGCATCGCCGCTGCCGAGCGCTTCCTCGCCCATCGCGACGAACTGCGCGAGCTCCTCGGCCGAAGGTCCCGCCGGAGCGCCCGCCATGCCGCCCTCGACCGGCAGCTGCGCGAGCAGCTGATCGAGCGCGCCGCGAAACTGGCTTTCGGTGCGCGCCGAAGTCAGATCGGCGACAGGCTGCCCCTGGAACATGGCATAGACGGTCGGGATCGAGCGCACCTGGAACTGGCCTGCGATGAACTGTTCCTCATCGACATTGAGCTTGGCCAGCACCACGCCCTTGTCGGCATACTCGGCGCAGACCTTCTCGAGCATCGGGGCGAGCGCCTTGCACGGCCCGCACCACTCGGCCCAGAAATCGAGCACCACGAGCTTGGTCTGCGAAGGCTCGACCACCTGCTTGCGAAACCGGTCGACCGCCTTTTGTTCGTCGATATTGAGACCCATGCTGGCCAAGAGAGTGCTCCTGCTTGTGAATGTCATCGGGCCGGGCGCGCGGACTTCGCGCGGCCGCCCGCGCCTTCATGTGGGGTATATCGCGCAATTGTGAACCGGCGCCTTGGCGGTGGAACGCGATGACGGTTGGATCAAGCGAAAATTTTTCGCGAAGATTGGGCTTGCAGGGTGTCAGGGCCGCTGGTAATGGGCCGCCTCCCGGCATGGATAGCGCGCTCAGGCGCCGCCGTGCGAGGCGTCAGTGAGCGGGCGTAGCTCAGGGGTAGAGCACAACCTTGCCAAGGTTGGGGTCGA
>DAITMG010000078.1:0-10524 GCA_036835265.1 Erythrobacter sp.
ATCTGGGCCATCCCGACTTTGCGTGGACGCGGGTACTGGCGCAGCTAGAGGCGATGGAGGCGGCGGGAACGCTGTTGCCGACAGACCGCAAGTTTCTCGAGGACGCGCGCGAGAAGGTGCAGGGCGCGAGCTGATTTTCCTACTCCCGCGCGGCCCGCTACGCTCGGTCTCATGCTGCGCGCCGCTCCCCTTGCCCCGCTCCCGCCCCTCCCCGCTGGCCGATCGAACGGATCGCAGCGCCAATTCGGGACCACCTTGCGGAGGGCAAGTTTTTTGCTTCTGGACTGTGTAACAGGCGGTTCAAGCGTGGCTGACGTGCGATGGGCCGAGGCGTTTGCGAGCGGCTGGCGGCGTCCGGCGCAGGGGGGTTCCCTCCCGCGCCGCGCTCGCGCACAGTCCTTGCGCGGCGGCATCGCAGGCAATGCGAGTCGTGCGCGAGGACACAGGAGCGGATGCACAGGAGGACAAAGCCCAATGGCAAGCATGGATGAACCGCGCAGCACCGGGCCGCGGGTAACGGGTCTGGGCGGCGTGTTCTACGTCGCCGAAGATCCCGAAGCGACGCGCGCGTGGTATCGCGACAATCTGGGGGTGGACGGGCAGTATGGCCCGCAATTCGCCTGGTCGGACGAGCCGCGCAGCCACCCCTATTCGCTGATCAGCCACTTCCCCGATGATGAATACATCAAGCCCGGCAAGGGCGGGTTCATGATCAATTTGCGAGTCGATGCGCTCGATGCGTTTTGCGATCTGCTGGCAGAGCGCGGGATCGAGATCCTCGATCGGTCGGATGAGGGCTATGGCAAGTTCGCCTGGATCCTCGATCCCAACGGTGTGAAGATCGAATTGTGGGAGCAGGTGGCTGATCAGGTGCCGTGATCCTGGGGTGATCGCGGGGCAATCGGGGCGAGAAAGGCGAGCGCAAAGAGCGATTTGGCAGGACCCGCACGCGGTGTGGGGCGGCTGCGCGGCGGGTCAGGTGGCGGCGGTTCAGGGATAATGCGGCATTAACCCTGAACGTTACCCGCGTTTCAATCGCACTTGGGCATTACCCCTTAGCTATGAGACGGCGACGCATTCTTGACGCACTGGTGCTTTGGGCAGGGTCCGCCGCGCTGTGCGCTTGCGGCGGGATCATCCCTGCCGCTGGTCCCTCCGGGTCTGCCGGGGCGAGCGGCGCCGCCCCGCCCGAGGCGATCCGGATCGGCAGCGGCAAGGACTACCCGCGCGCCGATCGCGGCGGTGCCCGGCCCGATGCGGCGACGGACCGGGGCCGTGCCCCGGCGCGCTTTGCGCAGCGCCAGCCGCAGCGGATCGGATCGCTCGCGCAAAGCTATGCGCCCAATCCGGCCGACAGCACCTGCCTTGCCGAGCTGGGCGCTGCGGGCGCGCGGTTCGTGCCGATCGCCGACACCTACGCCGCGCCCGGCTGCAACAAGCTCGGTACGGTCCAGCTCTCGGCGCTGGCGGGCGATGGCTCGCTGTTCGATGTCAGCAATCTGGGGCCAGTCAAATGCAAGACCGCGGCGGCCTTCAGCGGCTGGGCGCGCTTTGGCGTGGACCGCGCGGCGCGCAAGCTGCTGGGCAGCCCGCTCGCCCGGATCGAGACAATGGGCAGCTATTCGTGCCGCACGATCGCCGGCTCGGACAGGCTCTCGGGCCACGCCACCGCGAATGCGATCGATGTTGCGGGCTTCGTTCTCGAAGATGGTCAGCGCATCAGCCTCAAGGCGGATTGGCATGGCGGCACCCCGGCCGAGCGCGAGTTTCTGCGGGTCGTCTTCAAGAGTGCGTGCAAGCGCTTTGGCACCGTGCTCGGCCCGGACTACAATCCCGCCCATGCCGATCACTTCCACCTCGAGGGAAGCGACGCCGAGTTCTGCCGCTAGGCTGCCGTGCGCAGGGTCGACCGAACAGGTGAACCGCCGCATTCTGATCGCCGGGACCATAGCGCTCAGGGCCGCCTGGTATCTAGGGATTTGGGGCCACGCATGTGACGGCCCCCTCCTGGCCCGCCGAAGGCGCATGAGCGCCCCGCCGATCCTCGCCCCCAAGGGTACCGAATGGAACCCGCGCGATCCGATCCTCAGGCGCGGACCTGTGGTTCGAGCTTGGCCTCGAGCTTCAGCCGCACCGCTTCGGCCGCATGGCGCGCGCCCAGCTTGTTCATCATGTTGGCGCGGTGGATCTCGACTGTGCGTGGGCTGATCGCAAGTTCGCGCGCGATGACCTTGTTGCTGCTGCCTTCCGAGAGCCATTCAAGCACTTCGCGCTCGCGCTGCGAAAGGCTTGAGATCCGGTCGCGCGCCTCGATCATGCGCCGCCGCGCCTGGCCGAAGACTTCGGCCTCCGTCTCGATCCGGGCAAGGCACCGGGCGAAGCGATCGGGATCGAGCGGGAGCGAGAGATAGTCGAGCGCGCCCGACTTGATCGCCTCGACGATGCGCCCGGGCCGGGGCTGGAGATCGACCGCGATCAGCGGGAGCCAGATGCCGAGGCGACTGAGCCGCTCGAGAATCACCGCGACCCCGCCCTCCTCGGCCGTGTCGCGCGCGACGATGATGCCCTCGCGCGGAGGGTGAACCGAAAGCTCCAGCAGGTCGCCGTAGACCTCCGAATGGTGTCCGAGCGCGAACCCGATCCTCGCCAGTTCGGCACGGTGGCGGCTGGAGGAGTCGATGAAGTGGAGAGGAGCTTTGTTTGGCATGCCCAATCTGGTGCTTCATCCCACGCGGCTTGGCACGCGGTAGAAGGCCCGATCCGGAGCAATATCCGGTAAACTACTATACTAACCTACGTTAGCTCCACGGTTTTATTGCTCCAGAATGAACACGATTGGGGCGGACCGGATGGTAAATCACCCCCGGGCGACCCCTTACGGGCAAGACCGCGCGGCGTGTCACGCTGGCATGCCGCGAATCACGCGGGCGCGGCGCTCAGTCGGTGCGATCGAAATGGTAGTCGGGGAGCGCGTCGAAGGCGTTGCGCAGCGCATCGCCCCAGTTCGAGGAGACCGTGGCGAAATAGCCATCTTCGGCCATGATGCGCCGCTCATGGGTGGGCGCGAAGCTGTCTTTCCCGATCACGAGGAGATCGAGCGGCAGCCCGACCGAAAGGTTGGCCTTGAGGGTCGAATCAAAGCTCACCATGAGCAGTTTGATTGCATCCTCGAAGCTCATGTCCTTGTCATAGCCGCGAATGATGATCGGTCGGCCATACTTGGTCTCGCCGATCTGGAAGAACGGCGTATCCCAGCTCGCCTCGATGAAATTGCCCTCGGGATAGATCATGAACAGGCGCGGCTGCATCCCGGCGATCTGGCCGGCAACGATCATCGAGGCGGTGAAGCGCGAGCCCCCGCCCGCATTGTTGGCGCGCTGGCGCTCCTCGATGACATTGCGCAGCAACGTACCGATCTGGGTGGCAACGTTGAACATGGTGGTGCCGTTGAGCATTGTCGTGTTGCGCTCGCCGGGCTGCTTGGTGCGCTCCTCGAGCTGGCTGACGACGGCCTGCGTGGTTGCCAGATTGCCCGCCGTCATCACCGCGATCATGCGCTCGCCCGGCACATTCCACGAGAACATCTTGCGAAACACCGAGACATTGTCGACACCCGAATTGGTGCGGGTGTCGCTCATCAGCACGAGGCCCTTTTCGAGCACCATGCCCACGCAATAGGTCATTCAGACGCCTCCCCGCTCAAGCCGAGCTCGATCCCCATCCCGCGGCGTTAGCCGAGCCGCGCGCGCAGCGCAAAATCAATTCGCGCAAAGCCCGATCGAGTGGCGACTTATTGCTGCGAATGCTGCTGGGATTGCTTCATCGCCTTGAACGAGGCCTGTTGTTCGGCCTGGCGCTTGGCGAGTTCGGCCTCCTCCTCGGTGTCGATCGCGGCGGGCAGATGCTGTTCGACCGCGACATCGACGGTCAGCATCTGCTCGGCCTCGCCGAAGCTGATCCCCGTGACCGGCGCCGCATCACGATAATCGCGGCCCGTGGCCACGCGGACATAGCGCGGATCGGGGCATATCCCGTTGGAGATATCGAACCCGGTCCAGCCCAGCCCGTCGACATAGGCCTCGGCCCAGGCGTGGGTCGCATCCTGTTCGATCCGGTCGTTCATCATCAGGTAGCCGCTGACATAACGCGCCGGGATCCCGCTCGCGCGCGCGGCGCCAATGAAGATGTGCGAGTGATCCTGGCACACGCCGCGCTCCTTCGCGACCGCTTCCTCCGCCCTGGTCGAGACGAGCGTCGCGCCCGCCTCGTAGGCGATCGTCTCGCGGATGCGGGCCGAGAGCGCGTGGAGATATTGCAGCCGGCTGCCGTCCTCGGGGCCGCGCGGAAAGCCTTCGATCTCGCGCATCAGCGCGCGCAGGCGCGGGCCGGGCTTGGTCAGCGGGGTCTGCGCGAGGAAGCTCCACAGCGGCAGATGGCCCGAATGCTCGCCGATGACGCCCGAATTGTCGATCGTCTCGACCATTCCCGAACACGTGATCGTGACTTCGCGCGCGCCTGCATTGACCCCGATCAGGTTCACCGTGTTGAAGTGCTGGTCGTCATATTCGAGCTCGAGATGCGCGTTGTCATAGGTCATCTGCCAGCTCAGGATCTCCTGCCCCTGCGTCTCCTTGGGGGTCAGCCGCACGCGCTGGAGCGCGTGCACCACCGGGTTGGAGAAGGCGTAGTGGGTGGTGTGGCGGATCGAGAGGCGCATTGCCGGGTCTTATGCCAGAAACCGGTAGTCGACGCCAATCGCATCGGCGATCGCGGCGTTGCGCGCCCTGTAGTCGACGAGAAATTCGTGCAGGCCCTGATCAAAGATCTGTTCGACGGTAACCGCGCTGATGTGGCTGTCGGCCGCGCGCATGATCGTGTGGCATTCGCCTTCCTGCCCGTGCATCCGCGCAAGGCTTGCAAGGTTGTCGCGCAGCGCCGTGCGGCAGAACGCAAGGCTGCGCGGAAAGCGGTCGTCAAGCACGAGGAATTCGACGATCCCGCGCGCATCGATCTGGCCGGCATTGAGCCAGGAATAGGCGCGCACCCCGGCGACCGAGCGCAAAACCTGCTCCCACTGGCCGGTATCGACGCTGGTGCCGACATAGGAGATCGAGGGCAGCAGCAGGAAATACTTCATGTCGAGAATGCGCGCGGTGCTCTCGGCGCGCTCGATATAGGTGCCCGCGCGGGCGAAATGATAGGCCTCGTTGCGCAGCATCGAGCCATCGAGCGCGCCGTGCACGCTCATCGCCGAGCGCTTGATCATCGCGATCACGTTGCCGAGCGAGCCCTGGCCGATCGGCCGCGAGAGCATGTGATCGAGCAGCATCCACGACTCGTTGACCGCTTCCCACACCTCGGACGAGATATTGGTGCGCGCGACCCTCGCATTGCTGCGCACCGCGCCGAACATCTCGCGCACGTTGGCAGGGTTGGACCTGTCGCGCAGGATGAAGTTCCAGGCTGCCATCCCGTCATAGCCCTCGTGCGTCGCCTCGTAGCGCGCCCGCTGCCCGCTGGTGGCGATCACCGAGCGCCATTCCTCCTCGGCCGAGACCACATCGCGGGTGAGCGCCATGCGCAGCCCCGCCTCGAGCAGCCGCGCGGTGTTCTCCGCGCGCTCGAGATAGCGCAACATCCAGAACAGGCCATTGGCTGTGCGTCCAAGCATCAAGGCCCCCTTTAGTCCTTCAAGACCCAGGTGTCTTTGGTGCCGCCGCCCTGGCTCGAATTGACCACCAGCGAGCCTTTCTTGAGCGCAACCCGGGTGAGCCCGCCCGGAGTGATCTCGATCCCGCCGGGCGAGACGAGCACGAACGGGCGCAGATCGACATGGCGCGGGGTCAGCCCCTTCTTGGTGTAGACCGGGCAGGTCGAGAGCGAGAGCGTGGGCTGGGCGATGTAGTTTTCCGGGTTGGCCTCGAGCTTGGCGCGAAACGCCTTGATCTCGCGCCGGGCCGCGGTCGGCCCGATCAGCATCCCGTATCCGCCAGAGCCGTGGACTTCCTTGACGACGAGCTCATCGAGGTTATCGAGCACGTAGGCGAGGCTATCAGGGTCGACGCAGCGCCACGTCTGGACATTGGGCAGGAGCGGCTTTTCCCCGGTGTAGAACTCGACGATCTCGGGCATGAACGAATAGATCGCCTTGTCATCGCAGATGCCCGTGCCCGGCGCGTTGGCGATGGTGATGCGTCCGGCGCGGTAGACATCCATGATGCCGGGAACGCCGAGCACGCTATCGGGGTGAAAGGTCAGCGGATCGAGATAATCGTCGTCGACCCGGCGATACAGCACGTCGATCGGGTGATAGCCGCTGGTCGTGCGCATCTGCACCCGGCCCTCGACGACCCGCAGATCGGACCCTTCGACCAGTTCGGCCCCCATCTGGTCGGCGAGGAAGGCGTGCTCGAAATAGGCCGAATTGTAGATCCCGGGCGTCAGCACCGCGACCGTGGGCTTGGCCGGATTGGCGGCATCGGGGGGCACGCAGGCAGCGAGGCTGCGCGCGAGGCGCCGGGGATAGTTCGAGACGGTCTCGACCGCGACCTGCGTGAACAGATCGGGGAACATCGCCATCATCGTCTCGCGGTTCTCGAGCATGTAGGATACGCCAGATGGCGTGCGCGCATTGTCCTCGAGCACGTAGAATTCATCCGGCCCGGTGCGCACCAGATCGATCCCGACGATGTGGGTGTAGATGCCGCCGGGCGGTGTGAAGCCGACCATGTGCGGCAGCCAGGCCGCGTTCTGGCGGAACAATCGCTCGGGCACACGTCCGGCGCGGATGATCTCCTGGCGGTGATAGAGATCGGCCAGAAACGCGTTCAAGGCGCGCACCCGCTGCTCGATCCCGCGCGTCAGACGGCGCCACTCGGCCGCGGTAATCACGCGCGGCACCATGTCGAACGGGATCAGGCGCTCTTCGGCCTCGTCCTCGCCGTAGACGTTGAAGGTGATCCCGGTGCGCCGGAAACTGTCATCCGCTTCGGCGTTCTTGCGCCTTAGCGCAGCGCTGTCCTGTTGGTGGAGCCACTTGCAATAATCGGTGTAGGCCGGGCGGATATTGCCGGCTGGATCGAACATCTCGTCAAACGGGTCGGCATCCCCGGGGCTGTAGCCCATCGCGGTTTGCTGCTGAGATGAACCCTGTTGCCATTGCTGCATCTGCGAGGACGTAACATGTCCTGAGGAAAAGGGAAGGCGACAGGAACGATCTTGCGCATATGGCGAACAAGCTAGCCGCGTTCGAGTTCGCCCAGCACGGCATGGATCGCTTCGGGCGAATAGGTGAACCCGTTGTGCGTGCACCTAAGCGCGACGGCACGGTCGCGCTCGCCCGGATAGCCTGCGGCGCTGCGCGGAGCGATCGCGCCGTCGCTCGGACTCCACATCGCCACGGTCGGCACCGGCGGCTTGAGCGAGAGATCAGCGTCGATCGGCAGCTTGTCGACGCTGTGCCCGGCGATCGCCTGATAGACCCGCCAGACATTGTTGGCCCGCAAACTGCCCGAAAAGGGCGAGCCGAGCGTGATCACCTTGCTGACACAGCCGGGATGGCGAGTCGCGAGTTCGCGCGCATACAGCCCGCCAAGGCTCCAGCCGAGCAGGACCACGTCCTGATCATAGCGCCGGCACACCCCCTTGAGGCGCGCCTCGAGCCGCTCGAACAGCTTATCGTCCGCACCCCAGTTGAACCCCAGTCCCCAGCGCTTGGTGCGATGGCCGGCCTGCTCGAGCATCCGGGCCATGTAGCGCATCCGGTGCGGCCCGCTCGCAAATCCGGGCAGGATGAGCACGATCTTGGGGTCCGCCGTCCTGGGGATGTCGAGCCTTCTGAACATCTGGCGAAATGGCTGGAGCAGGAAATCGAGTTCGCCCAGCAGCCGGATAAGGCGCGGCTTGCCCTTCTCCTCCTCGGGATAATGACCACTGGCGAGCGCCCAGCGGCGAACGACTTCGCGGCGGCGATCATGAAGTGCCGTGAAATCGGGCGATGGCCAGGCGGCGCTGGAAAACCGGTCAAACATCAGCGCATTGCATAAAACGGAAGGGTCATGCCCGTTAAATGGCGAAACCCCTCAAACCGTTCCCGACAAGCGCCGCCCAGTCACTCCTCTATTCGGAGCAGTCGCCGATGCGCTCCTGCTTGCTGGTGACTTGGAGGTCGCCCATCTTCATCGTCACATCGACCGTAGTCTCGGTCACCTTGCCCTGCATTTCCATGCGCATCTCCCCTGCACCCTCGACGCTGCACACCATCACCGCGTCCATATTGCCGCCCGCCAGCTCGAACTTCTCGTAGGAACAATCGCCATCCTGATTGTTCTGCATCATCTCCTCGTAGCCGCCATCGACCATCTCGGGCGTGATGCATTGCTCGACCGTGATGTCCTGACCCATGACATTGGAGGACATCCGATAGAGCCCGGGCATCGGCATGACCGCGCCGCTTGCCTGCATCGCCTCGCCCGCCTCGGCGACGCTGACCGAGCCGTCGCCATCGGCATCGGCGCTATCGGTGTCGATATCATTGCTGCCCGAACAGGCAGCGAGGCCCGCAGCAAGAAAAGCTGAGAGCATGGCTGAGCGAATGGCGGCGTTGGTCTTCATCGGATTTCCCCATCTAGATTTTATGTGCTTGGCTGAGCGCGCGCCCCGGCGATCGCCCTTTAGCAATCACCCAGCCGCCGGTGTTTGACCCGCATCTGAATCTCGCTGGGCCCCATGCCCATATCGCCGGTCATCTTCGAGAGAATGTCGGCCGATGTCGCGGTTCCCGTGCCGGTCATCTCGATGCGCATCGTGCGATCCCCGGCGCGGCAGGTGAGCGCTGCATCCATCTTGCCATTCGAGAAGGAATAGCGCTCGGTCGTGCAATCACCTTCATTCGCGCGTTCGGTCATAGCGCGATAGCCATCCTGCACTTCTTCCGGGGTGAGGCAGTATTTCGTTGTTCGGCTCATCGCCTTCTTCATGATCCCGCTCATCTGCTTGGGCGCGCCGGGAACATCGATCGAAAGCACCTCGATCTCGGCTTCATAGCGGCCCGGCTCCGGCGCGACCTCTGGCGCAGAGATCTGCGCCGACAATGCCCCGGACAAGCCGGTGCCAACCCCGGTTGCCACCATCAGCGATGCCGCGGCGAGCGCCCATATTTTCATGAAATTTCCCCTCATAGCATTCATCCCGAAACCCGCGATTCGCCGCTGTCCCTGCTTTGCGGCGAGAACCTTAAGCCCCAACCGCCCACTTCACAACCGGCTGGCCTGCGCGCATATGCCACCCCATGGCAGAACTCGTAATCAGGCGCGGGCTGGATGAGCCCGAAACAAGCGACAATTTCGTCCCACATCGCCCCGCAAGGCCCGAAAAATCCATGCCCGGCAGGCGGTTCGAGGTCGTCTCGGAATACGAGCCCGCGGGCGACCAGCCGACCGCGATCACCGAACTCGTCGCAGGCGCGCTGGCGGGCGACAAGACGCAGACGCTGCTCGGCGTGACCGGCTCGGGCAAGACCTTCACCATGGCCAAGGTGATCGAGGCATTGCAGCGCCCCGCGCTGATCCTTGCTCCCAACAAGATCCTCGCCGCCCAGCTTTATGGCGAGATGAAGAGCTTCTTTCCTCACAACGCGGTCGAATACTTCGTCAGCTATTACGACTATTACCAGCCCGAAGCCTATGTCCCGCGCTCCGACACCTATATCGAGAAGGAATCCTCGGTGAACGAGGCGATCGACCGGATGCGCCACTCGGCCACGCGCGCGCTGCTCGAACGCGACGACGTGATCATCGTCGCCTCGGTCTCGTGCCTCTACGGCATCGGCTCGGTCGAAACCTATTCGGCGATGATCTTCGACATCAAGCAGGGCGAGAGCGTCGACCAGCGCGAGCTCATCCGCAAGCTCGTGGCGCTGCAATACAAGCGCAACGATGTCGCCTTTGCGCGCGGCAGCTTCCGGGTGCGCGGCGACAATCTCGAGATCTTCCCAAGCCACTACGAGGATACCGCCTGGCGGGTGAGCTTCTTTGGCGACGAAATCGAGCAGATCACCGAGTTCGATCCGCTGACCGGCAAGCCCGGCGCCAAGCTCGAGAAGGTGCGCGTCTACGCCAATTCGCACTACGTGACGCCGGGCCCGACGATGAAGCAGGCGGCCGAGGCGATCCGGTTCGAACTTGCCGAGCGCCTCAAGGAGCTGGAAGCCGAAGGCAAGCTGCTCGAACACCAGCGCCTCGAACAGCGCACCCATTTCGATCTCGAGATGATCGCGGCCACGGGCTCATGCAACGGGATCGAGAACTACAGCCGGTTCCTGACCGGCCGCCTGCCGGGCGAGCCGCCGCCGACCCTGTTCGAATACCTGCCCGAAAACGCGCTGCTGTTCGTCGATGAAAGCCACCAGACCGTGCCCCAGATCGGCGCGATGGCCAAGGGCGACCACCGCCGCAAGATCACGCTCGCCGAATACGGCTTTCGCCTGCCATCGTGCATCGACAACCGCCCCTTGCGCTTCAACGA
>DAITMG010000079.1:0-9862 GCA_036835265.1 Erythrobacter sp.
CCGAGGATGCGGCGGCGGATGCCGTCGCACAATCCTACCCAACCAGATGCCCGACCAGCGCGCGCACCTTCTTGGAGCGCCATTGCGGCAGCGGGGCGACCAGCCAATAGGCGCGGCGGCTCGCGACCGGCTCGTCCAGCGCAACCAGCGCGCCGCGTTCGAGCGCGCGTTCGACGAGTGGCAACGGGAGGACGGTGCGCCCCATCCCCGCCAGCGCCGAGCTCAGCGCCTGGCCTGCGCTGCTCGTCGTGACGCACGGGTTGATGCCTTCGGGGAGCGCGGCCTCGGGCCAGTCGATCCAGGCATCGCGCGCCTCTGGTGCCGCGACGCTGACCTTGAGCGCAGGCGCGAGCTGCACGCCTTCGAGCTCGCCCGGTCCGGTGATGAAACGGATTGCAAGGTCAAGATTGGCCTGGGTGAAATCGGCGCCCTCGTCGGGGGCGAGGATGTACTGGATGCCGGGCGTGGTGGCCTGGAAGGGCGCAAGGCGCGGGGCCAGCCACTCGGCGTAGAATTCGCGCGGGGCGGCGATGGTGTAGCGGTCGGAGGCCTGGCCCGCCTGCATCGCCTGGACGCTCTCCTCGAACCGCAGGAACCCCTCGCGCAAGGGATCGAGCCCGGCAACGCCTTCCGGAGTCAGTTCGAGACCTTTGGAGGTGCGCCGGAACAGGACGACGCCGAGATGATCCTCGAGCGCGCGGATCTGCTGGCCGACCGCGGCGGGGGTGACAGCGAGCTCGTCGGCGGCCCGGGTGAAGGAGAGGTGGCGCGCGGCGGCATCGTAGACCCTGAGGGCGTTCAAGGGGAGATGAGTGCGCTTCACGTGGGGGAGCGTTATCGGCGCGCGCGTCGGCCTGCAAGCGCCGAGTGGTCAAGGATCTGCGTGGAAGCGGAGCCGCCCGGAGGCGTGCGCTTCAGTTGCGGCCGTCAGCGGTCTCGGGCGCGGCGAGCGGGAAGAACGGGATGCGCACTTCGAACGGCTGCCCATCGGCGCGCACGAAGGTGTAGAACCCTTCCATCGAGCCGTGCGGCGTGGTCAGCGGGCAGCCCGAGACATAATCGTGGCTTTCGCCCGGGCCGAGCCGCGGCTGTTCGCCGACGACGCCCTCACCATCGACATGGTTGACCATGCCGCGCGAATCGGTGATCCGCCAGTGCCGGGTGCGCAATTGCAGCGTCTCATGGCTGCCGTTCTCGATGCGAATATGATACACCCAGAACCACTTGCCCGCCTCCGGATGCGATTGCTCCGGCAGGAAGTTGACGGCAACGCGAACGGTTACTCCGTCGGTGACAGCAGCGTGTTGGAACAGCTCTTTCATAGCGCCTCCATGCTAGCACTTCTTCGCCTCGCGACAAGTGGTCCAATGCCCTTATTCAAAGGTGTATCCCCCTGTGGCAACGATAAGGCGTGCAAAAATTGCGCACGGTGTTCCGCTGCGCGCACTAAGTGCCGAATATCGCGCCCTTATATGGGGTTCAAACGGGGCTTGAATTGGGGCTTGAGCCGGGGCTCAGACCGCCGCGAGCGCCGCCTCGATCTGGCCGAGCCGCTCCTTGCCGAAGAACATCTCGGTATCGCCGCCTTTTGGTCCCACGAACATCGTCGGGATGCCGAACGCGCCGCGCGCGACTGCGTGATCGGTGTTGGCGACGAGGCCCTGCTTGACCTCGTCGCTGGCCGCGCGTTCGAACAGGTCCTTCGCATCGAACCCGCCCGCCGCGATCGCCGCGCCGAGCGCCGCCGGATCGGCGAGATCGACACTTTCCTCCCAGATCGCGGGCAGCAGCGTATCGACGAACTGCACACCGCGCCCATCCTGATCGGCGGCAAGCAGCATGCGTTGCAGGGTGATCGAATTGAACGGGAATTGCGGGTGCATCCGGAACCGGTCGAGATTGTGATGCGCGATGAAGCGGCGCATCTCGAGCATGGCATACTCGTTCTTGCCCTTGACCTCGGCATCGCGAATCATCGGCGGCGCATTGCCGGTAAGCTTGTGCATCCCGCCCAGGAACACCGGCGTCACGGCAAGCTCGGCGCCGGTCCGCCGGACGATCTCGCGCAAGGGCTGCCAGACGAGATAGGCATTGGGGCTGACGAAATCGAAGAGGAGCTCGACGCTGGCGACCATGGGAGATGTCCTTTCGTCGCCGGGTTTAATGCGTCAGCCGGGCATTGGAAAGTCTGTTTTCAAGATTTAGAGCCGGCCCTAGAGCCCTGCTGCCGTCATCGCCGCATCGAGATCCTCGGTGAGATCGGCGATATCCTCGAGCCCGACATTGATCCGTATCAGCCCTTCGGTGACGCCCATCGCCGCGCGTCCTTCCTCGCCCATCACGTGGTGCGTGGTCGAGGCCGGGTGGCACATCAGCGACTTGGCATCGCCAATGTTGTTCGAGATGTCGATCAGCTCGAGCGCGTCGAGCAGCGCGAAGGCGCGTTCCCGCGTGCCGACATCGAAGGCGAAGATCGGACCGGTCGCGTCCATCTGTGCCATCGCGAGTTTATGGCTGGGGTGGCTCGGCAGGCCCGGATGCAGCATCCGCCCGCCCGCCGCCACGATGCGGGCTTCCATGAATTCGCCCAACGCCACCGCGTTCGCGCTTTGCCGGTGAGCGCGCAGATCGAGCGTCTCGAGGCCCTTCAGCACCACCCACGCGTTGAACGGCGAGAGGTTTGGCCCGGTGTTGCGCTGAAACGGGAGCAGCACGTCGTTGATCCACGCTTCGGATGCGCAAATCGCGCCCGCGAGCACCCGGCCCTGCCCCTCCATCAGCTTGGTCGCGCTGTAAGCGATCACGTCGGCGCCGAATTCGAGCGGGCGCTGGAGCGCCGGGGTTGCAAAGGCGTTGTCGACGACCGTGGTGATGCCGTGGGCGCGGGCAAGGCCGCAGACATGCGCAAGATCGACGATGTCGAGCGTGGGATTGGCCGGGGTCTCGAAGAAGAACACCTTGGTGTTGGGGCGGATCGCGGCTTCCCACGCGGCGTTGTCAGCGGCGTCGATCACGCTGGTCTCGATGCCGAAGCGCGGGAGCAGGTGATCGACCAGCCAGCGGCACGAGCCGAACGCGGCGCGCGCGGCGACGCAATGATCGCCGGTCGAAAGCTGGCACAAGAGCGCCGCCGTCATCGCGGCCATGCCGGTCGCCTGGACGCGGCAGCCTTCCGCGCCTTCAAGGAGGGCAATGCGCTCCTCCAGCATGGCGACGGTGGGGTTCTGGAGGCGCGAATAGGTCATCCCCTCGGCCTCGCCCGCAAACCGGTCGGCGACCGTTTGGGCATCGTCATAGGTGTAGCCCGACGTGAGATAGAGCGCCTCGCTCGTCTCGCCATGTTCGGAGCGCCAGGTGCCTCCGCGCACGGCCCTCGTGGCGGGGCGCCATTTCGCGCTCGCGGCGCGGTCCATTCCGGTGGTCTTCTTCATCGCTGTGCCCGTACTGCGCTCAGAGCCCGCTCGCAACCAGCCCTTCGCGCGCGGTGCGCGCATGGCCGACCGCGCTGAGCATCAGCGTGCCCTCGAGCAGCGTGAGCAGATAGCGCGCGCCGCCGGCAGGATCGGGATCGCCCGGCGGCATCTGGGTCTCGAGCCAGCCGAGCTGTTTTTCGATCATCGCCTCGGCCGCAGCGGCATAGCCCGGCAACCCGCGCGCCGAGCCCGCGACGATCTCCCACCACAGCACCATGAAGCGCTGCATCCCGGGCGCGCGCCCTTGCGCGAGAATGCGCGCGAAGCACTGCTGGCGCGTGGTCGCCCGCTCCTCGCCCAGCGCCATCTCGAGCGCGCTGGCATAGACGCCGGCGATGTATTCGAGCAGATCGCGGATCAGCGTCTCCTTGTTGCCGAAATGGTAAATCAGCATCCGGTCAGACGTGCCCGCAGCCTTGGCAAGCGGACGCAGGCTGGCCTGGCCAAGGCCATGTTCGAGCACATGCGCGGCCATCAGCGGGAGCAGGCTTTCTTTGGACATTTGCGGTTTTGCGGCGGGCATCGCGATTTGCTCTTGTAGCGATCGCTACATGGGGCTAGGTGGTGACGTAGCAGTCGCTACACAAGTGCAGGAGACCCGGTCGATGGACACGCTCGAAATCCTCTTCTTCCTCGTCATCGGCTTTGGTGCCGTCGCGCTCGCCGTCATCTTGGTCGCAAAACCCGTGATCGGCAATGCCGCCATCGCCGGGGGTCTGTGCGCCATCTTCAGCGGCTACACCGCCGTCCAGATCGCGCGTGAGGGCGTGGTCATGTTCTTCACCAACCATTCGGGCAATCTGACCGGGTTGCAGGTGTGGTGGGATCTCATCACCTGCGCGCTTATCGCCCTGTTCTTCATCGCGCCGCGCGCGCGCAATGCGGGGATGAACGTCGTGCCCTGGGCGCTGCTGGTGGCGACCACCGCGAGCATTGGCCTGCTTGCCATGTGCGCGCGGCTGTTCTGGCTCGAGGCGCAGGCGCAGGTGCAGGCGCAAGTGCAGGCAAAGCGCGCGCCGGGCTGAAGCGGCGGCGCGCGCAGCCCGGCGGGTCGCAATCGCGCTTGCCGATCGCCCGCGGCCCTCCTAAGCGCGCCGCACGATGTCCAACCCGCCTGCCAGAACCACCGGAGCGCCCGCGCGCGCAGCCGATCCCATGGGCTGGTGCATTCTCGTGGCCAGCGCCTTCGCCGCGCTCGCCGCGATCCGGCTGACGACGCCGAGCGCGCCCTTTTTCGACGAGGTGCACTACCTTCCAGCCGCGCGCGAATTCCTCAAGCTCGGCAGCGACACGGTGCCGACCTATCTCAACCAGGAACACCCGCTGCTGGGCAAGACGCTGATCGCGCTCGGCATGGCCTTGCTGGGCGACAATCCGCTGGGCTGGCGCATCATGCCGCTGGTGGCGGGGGCGCTCGCGCTGTTCGCCAGCATGCGCGCGCTGTGGCACGCGAGCGGCGAGCGCTATGCGACGATCGCGTTCGGGATCCTGCTGGCGACCGGGTTTCACCTGTTCATCCATGCCCGCATCGCGATGCTCGACATCTTCATGGCCGCCTTCCTCGCAGCTGCCGCATGGCAGTTCGCGGCCGCCACCCGGCAGCCCGAGACGGGGCGCTGGCGGCTCGCCTTGTGCGGCGTTGCGCTGGGCTGCGCGATGGGCGTCAAGTGGAATGCGGCGCCGCTCGCGATCGTGCCCGGCCTCACCTTCTTCGCCGCGCGGCTTTCAGCGGGCCGCCGCCGCCTGCTGCTGAGCGATCGCGGGATCCCCGTGCCCGGGATCACCCTCGTCGAAGCGTTCGTCTGGCTCGGGCTGGTCCCGCTTCTGGTCTATGCGCTGACCTTCTGGCCGGGCTATTATCTCGGCCGCCCGCCCATGGCATCGCCGCTCGCGGTGCACGGCCTGATCACCTTTCACAGCGACATGCTGCGCTGGCAGGGCGCGGTGATGGCGCCGCATTCCTATCAGAGCACCTGGACCCAGTGGGTGATGAATGCGCGCGGGATCTGGTATCTCTACGAATTCGCCGACGGGGCGCAGCGCGGGGTGCTCCTGATCGGCAATCCGCTGACCATGCTGCTCGGGCTTCCCACGCTCGCGTGGTGTGCGCTGATGGGGCTGGTGCGCGGCGACTGGGCGCGGATCGCGGTGGTCGTGGGCTACGCCGTCAGCCTCGGCTTCTGGATCATCGCGCCCAAGCCGGTGCAGTTCTACTACCATTACATGATGCCCAGCTGCTTCCTGCTGGCAGCGCTTGCGCTGGCCTTGAGCGATCTTCAGCGCTCGCCGACCCGCCGCTGGATCGCGCACGGCGTGCTTGGCGCAAGCGCGCTGATGTTCGCGCTGTTCTACCCCGTGCTCAGCGCCGCGCCGCTCAAGGGGCCGATGAGTTTTCTCACCTGGGCCTGGCTTGAGGGCTGGCGCTAGAACCGCCCCCACACGAACCGGCCCGACAGGGCATAATTCCAGACCGAGCCGATCAGGATGCCGCACAAGGCCGCGAGCGCCCAGGCAACCCCGCGCCCTTCCAGAAAGCTCGCCACCGCGACATTGGCGAGGCCCCCCACCGCGCACGTTGCGCAAAAGGAGAGCCAGCCGCGCAGCACCGGCCCCCAGCCGACCAGCCGCTTGTCGCGATAGGTCAGCCAGTTGTTGAGCCAGAAGTTGAAGCTCATCGCGCTCAGCACCGCGCCGCCTTGCGCGAGCGTGAAACTTTCGCCGAGGCCAAACAGCAAAGCTGCAAGCACGCTCATATGGACGATCACGCCGAGCCCGCCGACGGTGCCGAACAGGGCAAACCGCGTCGGGATCGCGCGCCCCAGCGTCTTGTCATAAAGCCCGGCGAGAAAATCGAACAGGATCGCGCGGTCAAGCTTGCTCACGCCTGCGCGGCGCGCGGCGAAATCGAGCGGGAATTCCTTGACGCGCAGCGGCGCATCGGCGGTCGCGAGGAGATCGAGCAGGATCTTGAACCCGATGCCCGATAACCGCGGAACGAGCCGGCGCGCGGTGATCGTGGGAAGCATGAAATAGCCGCTCATCGGATCGGACAGCGCGACGCCCGTCAGCGCGCGCGCGACCCGGTTGGCGAGCCCCGAGAGCCGCTCGCGCTCGGGCTCGGCCCAGTTGGCGGTGCTGGCGCCGGGAGCAAACCGGCTGGCGACGCAGATCTCGGCCTCCCCGGCCTTGAGGCTTGCCAGCATCGGCGCGAGCAGCGCGGGGTCGTGCTGGTGATCGGCGTCCATCACGGCGCAATAGGGCGCAGCGGTCGCGCAAAAGCCCTCGATCGCGGCCGAGGCCAGCCCGCGCCGCCCGATCCGGTGGATCACCCGCACCCGGCGGTCGCCGAGCGCGATCGCGCGGGCTTCGTCGGCGGTGCCATCGGCGCTGTCATCATCGACGATCAGGACTTCCCAGCCGTCCTCCCCCAGCATTGGGCCCAGCGCCGCCGCGATCCGCTCGATCAGCGGCGCAAGATTGCCGCGCTCGTTGAGCGTGGGCAGGATGATCGCAAGCTCGAGCGGCATGGTCAGGGCAAACCGGGGCTCACCCGCCAAGCCGCTCGATCACGGCATCGCCGATCGCCTCGGTGCCGTGGCTGCCGCCAAGGTCTGCGCCCAGGATCCCGTCGGCAAGCGTGCGCGCGACCGCCGCCTCGATCCGTTCGGCGGCCTCCTCGAGCCCGAACGAATGGCGCAGCATCATCGCTGCCGAGAGCATTGTCGCCATCGGGTTGGCGATGCCCTGCCCGGCGATATCGGGCGCGCTGCCGTGGATCGGCTCGTAAAGCCCGAACGTGCCATGCTGCGTTTTGCGCTCGCCGAGCGAGGCGCTGGGAAGCAGACCGATCGAGCCGACCGCAGCGCTCGCAAGGTCTGAAAGAATGTCGCCGAACAAGTTGCCGGTGACCATCACCCTGAAGCGCGCAGGGTTCGCGATGATCTGCATTGCCGCATTGTCGACATACATGTGTTCGAGCGGAACTTGCGGGTAGTCTTGGGCAAGGTCCATCATCTCGTCGCGCCAGACCTGGCTCGTCTCGAGCACATTGGCCTTGTCGACGCTCACCAGCCCGGCGCCAAGGCCCTCAGCCGCCGCGAAGGCGACCTTGCCGATCCGGCGGACTTCGGGGACGCTGTAGGACATCAGGTCCCAGCCCTCGCGCTCGCCATTGGCGGTAGGGCGCACACCCTTGTCGCCGAAATAGACATCGCCCATCAGCTCGCGCACGATCAGGAGGTCGAGCTTTCGCGCGATCTCGGGGCGCAGCGGCGAGAGCGCTTCGAGCCCGGGGAAGACCCGCGCCGGGCGCAGATTGGCGAACAGGCCAAGCTCGCGGCGCAAGCCGAGGATCGCCTGTTCGGGCCGCAGCGCGCGCTCGAGCTTGTCGCAAGCGGGATCGCCGACCGCGCCGAACAGCACCGCATCCGCCTCGAGCGCAGCGCGCAGGGTTGCCTCGGGCAGCGGGTGGCCATGGCGCCGATAAGCCGCGCCGCCGACATCGGCCTCGGTGAACACCAGCCCCGGCAGGCCCAGCGCCTCGAGCAGGCGCACGGCCTCGCGGGTCACTTCGGGGCCGATCCCGTCGCCGGGCAGAACCGCTACTTTCATGCAGGCTTCCTCATGTCACAATCCGTTTGAGGCGCTCCCCCAACAGAACGCGCGCGGCCATAACATCGCGCGCCCCATCGGCAAGCAGATAGCGCGCCAGCGGGCGGTGCAGCTGGCGGAAGGCTTCGAACTGGCGCGCGGCATCCTTGTCCCAGTCGAGCACGCCGCGCACCTCCTCGCCGCCATAGCCAAGCTCGCGCAGCACCATCTTTTCATAAGCGATCATTGCAGCGAGCCACTCGCGCGCGGACGGGGCGGCGCAGATCGCGTCGATCAGCCCGCCGAGCGCGTCGTAAAGGTCGGGCTGCGGGCTGTGCTCGGGCAAGGCGCTGGCGCTGAGCGCGCTCGCCCACTGGAGCGCGGCTGCGGGCAGCGGCTCGGTCAGCCAGGCGCCGCAGCTTTGTTCAAGCTCGATCCGCGCAAACGGCAGCTGGCTTGCAGAGCGCGCGCGCAATTCGAGCGCAACGCGGTTGCCCGGAATCAGGACCGGGCGCATCTGCCGCCCGCGCCCGCCCGCGACATAGCCTGCGACCAGTCCGTGTTCGCGCGTCACCAGCCGGGCGATCGAGCCGGTTTCGCCGTGGGCGCGCGCGGCTACCAGGATGGCGGGCGCGCAGATGTGCATGAGAGCGGCGCTGGGCCCTTGATCCGGGCTTACTTGCCCGAGCGGCTCGCCTCGAGCTCGGCGAGCCGGGCTTCGAGCGCATCGGCCTGTTCGCGCGCCTTCTGCGCCATCGCCTTGACCGTCTCGAACTCTTCGCGGCTGACAAAGTCCATCCCGGCCAGCGCTTCACGCAGGCGTTCGCGCGCGCTCTGGCGGGCCTCGCGCGTCATGCCGGCCATCGTCCCGGCGGCGCTGTTGGCGAGTTTGACGAAATCGGCGATGATCGGGTTTTCGCTTTGCATGGCGGCTATGTGGTCCTCTGGTGGTGATGTGTCGAGCCCCGCGGCGGGGGATTCAAGGGCTCATATAGGCGGGCGCAGGCGGGATCACAGGGTGACCTCGACCGCCGCCCCGTTCTGGCCCGTCGCGCCGCCATCGGGGTTTTCGGCGAGAAACTGATAATTGAGCACGGTGGCAAAGCACACCCAGCAAAAGTAGGGCACCAGCATCAGCGCCGCGACCCGCCGGACCCGCCAGAACGCGGCGATGACGACCACCAGCGTCACGATGGCCGCTGCGAGCACGATCAACCCGCCGGTCAGCGATTGCGCGCCGAAGAACATCGGCGTCCACGCGAGCGTGATCGGAAAGTGGATCGCGAACAGGCCGAGCGCGAGCCGCCGACCGTAAGCGCCCCAGGCGCTGGCGACCAGCGCGACCGCAAAGCCGATCACGGTGAAGAGCACCCCCCAGACGATTCCGAACGCCGCTGGAGGGGGGAAAATCGACGGCTTCCGAAGGTTCTGGAACCAGAACGTATCAGGCCCGCCAAGCTGGCCCGACAGAAACCCGATGAGCACGATGAAGGGCACGCAAAACAGCGACCAGCGCAGGAAACTGCCGCGCAACTGCGCCTTGGATGCAAGGATGTTCATGTCGGGATATTCATCTCAGCAGACGGCCTAATACCTCTAACGGATCGAATTCAGCCAGGGATTTGACCAGAAGAATTTGACAAGGGCCCGATTCGGCCCCGGTCGGCTGGCTCGGAGCGATACACGAGCGCTCAGGAAGCGCCAATTGCGCTGCGATCGTGATGCGTCGGCGGTCTCGGAACGATCCGTCGCGGGATCTGGGGGCCCGTGCTGCCCCCGTGCTGCCCCCGTGCTGCCCC
>DAITMG010000080.1:0-9659 GCA_036835265.1 Erythrobacter sp.
CTGATCATCGCCGAAAAGGGCAGCTACGTCAGCTACCTCGAAGGCTGCACCGCGCCCATGCGCGACGAAAACCAGCTCCACGCCGCCGTGGTCGAACTGGTCGCGATGGACGATGCCGAGATCAAGTATTCGACCGTGCAGAACTGGTATCCCGGCAATGCCGAGGGCAAGGGCGGGATCTACAATTTCGTCACCAAGCGCGCGCTGTGCCAGGGGGACCGTTCCAAGGTCTCGTGGACGCAGGTCGAAACCGGCTCGGCGGTGACGTGGAAGTATCCCTCCTGCGTGCTGAATGGCGAAGATAGCGTGGGCGAGTTCTACTCGGTCGCGGTCACCAACAATTACCAGCAGGCCGACACCGGCACCAAGATGATCCACAACGGCAAGAACAGCCGCTCGACGATCATCTCCAAGGGCATTTCGGCGGGCAAATCGTCGAACACCTATCGCGGCCTCGTCCGCGTCGGGCCGACCGCGAGCGGCGTGCGCAACTTCACCCAGTGCGACAGCCTGCTGCTCGGCGATCAATGCGGCGCGCACACCGTGCCCTATATCGAGGTGAAGAACCCCAGCGCGCAGATCGAGCACGAGGCGACCACCTCCAAGATCAGCGACGAACAGCTGTTCTACGCGATGCAGCGCGGGCTGGGCGAAGAGGAAGCCGTGGCGCTGATCGTCAACGGCTTTGCCAAGGACGTGCTGAAAGAGCTGCCGATGGAGTTCGCGGTCGAAGCGCAGAAGCTGCTGGCGATTTCGCTCGAGGGGAGCGTGGGGTGAGCCATCCGGTGTTCGAAGTCGGCGATGTCGTGCGCCTCAAGTCGGGTGGTCCGCTGATGACCGTCCAGCAGGCGACCTATGCCGACAACATCGTGTGCACCTGGTTCGGCGAGAGCAACAAGCGCATGTCCGAAGGGTTTCACCCTCGCACGCTCCAGAAGATCGGGCCGGAGGGCGCCAATGACTGAGCGCGAGACGGACAGCGCGCCCGATCGCGCTACGGACCGCTCAACGCTGGGGCTCAAGGAGACGAGCGCCGAGGCGCCCGTGCTCAACAAGAAGGGCCGCGGGTGGAAGATCTCCGACGCCCGCCTCGATGCGCTGCACGATCGCGCGCGCGAGATGCGCCGGTTTGCCAGCCCTGCCAACAAGGCGCTCGCCGCGCGCTTCGCCAAGGCCGATCTAGGGCGCTACACCTTCAAACGCTTTGCCGTCGTCGGCTCGGCGATCGTCGATTTCAACTGCCACAATCTCGGCATGGCGATCATGATCGACGAGGACGATGCCGACGAAGCCCTCGCGAAGCGCCGCGACAAGAGCCTAGAGTCGGTCGGCATCCGCGTGATGCGGATCCGCGCGGCCGATATCCTCGAGAACATGGACGCGGTCCTCCAGCGCATCACCGCCGGCATGCGGATGCGGATCGCCGACAAGCGGACGGCTCGCAAGGCCGCGCCCGCCGATGCGCGCCGGGGCGGTTCCGCCAGAGTTTCAACCACCAGCGGGTCCGAACCGTGATTGCAACAAGCCTCCTCTCGCTCGCCGGCACGCTCGGCCTGCTGATGCAGGGCGCAGGCCAGACCTATGTCGCGCTGCCCAACGACGTGCCCGAGACCTGGACGGTCGAATATCCGAGCCTGATCCAGCCCTTCGTCGATGATTATCGCCGCTGCCTCAACATCACGAACCGGATGTTTCGCGGGACCGCCGATTTCGAGGCACAGCATCGCGGCGATGTCCCCCGGTGCGGGCAGGTTTCAGTGGAAGCGCAAGGCGCGGCCAACGCCGTACTCGGCAAACGCGGCGAAACAGCCCGCTTCACGCCCGAAGATGTTGCCCAGACTTTCGATCACATCGGCCGGGTGCATATCGCGCGCGGCGCGGATCTCGATGGCCAGTTTCGCACTCGGATCAAGGCGGCCGAGGTCGCGCTCGACAATTACGAACGAACCCGCCCCAAGGGTCTCGTGCTCGAGTTGCGCGGCGCAGAAGAACTCACCGCGCTCAGCCACGCCCGCATCGGGACGGGCAAGGACGCCGTCAACACGAAAGGTCCCCATGCTGAAAATCGATAATCTCTCGGCCACCGTCGCACAGCAGCCGATCCTCAAGGGCCTCAGCCTGGAGATCGCGGCAGGCGAAATCCATGCGATCATGGGGCCCAACGGCGCGGGCAAATCCACGCTGGCGCATGTGCTGGGCGGCAAGCCCGGTTACGAAGTGACCGGCGGCAGCGTGACCTTCCGGGGTGAAGACCTGTTCGCGCTCGATCCGCACGAACGCGCCGCCAAGGGCCTGTTCCTCGGCTTTCAGTACCCGGTCGAGATCCCCGGCGTCTCCAACGTCCAGTTCCTGCGCGAAGCGCTGAATGCGCAGCGCCGCCAGCGCGGGGAGGAGCCGCTTTCGGGCGGCGAGTTCCTCAAGCTCGCCAAGGAGAAGGCGGCGCTTCTCAAGATGGACATGGAGATGCTCAAGCGGCAGGTGAATGTCGGCTTTTCGGGCGGCGAAAAGAAGCGCGCCGAGATGGTACAGATGGGCATCCTCGATCCCTCCTTCGCGGTGCTCGACGAGACCGACAGCGGCCTCGACATCGACGCGCTCAGGATCGTTGGCGCGGGGATCAATTCGATCATGCGCGCTGCAGGCAAGGGCGTGTTGCTGATCACTCACTACCAGCGCCTGCTCGATGTGGTGAAGCCCGACAAGGTCAGCATCCTTGCGGGCGGCCGGATCGTCCAGACCGGCGGGCCCGAGATCGCGCTGCGCCTCGAGGAAGAAGGCTACGACGCGGTGATGGCCCATGCCTGAAGCGGCGACCCTTCCGACCCGGCGCGATGAGGCGTGGCGCTATGCTGACGCCGATTACCTGGCGAACGCGCATCCCGATCTCATCCATCACTGGCGCAAGTTAGACGTGCCCGCGGGCGAAACGCGGTTCGAATACACCGCCCACCATTCCGGCCACCTGTCCCCGGGCAATGTCGACCGGCTGCGGGTCCACGTCGGCAAGGGGGCGCGGTTTGAGGCGTTCAAGGTCATCACCGGCGGCAAATATTATCGCGTCGAGCTGGAAGTGACGCTGGACGAAGGCGCGCATTTCGAATTCGGCGGCGTGACCATCGGCGGCGGTGACAAGGTGCAGGAATTCGTCACCACCACGATCCACGCCCATCCGGGTGCAACCTCGAACCAGACCATCCGCGCGGTGCATTGGGGCCGGGCGACGGGTAATTTCCTCGGCGAAATCAAGGTCGCGCGTCATGCGCAGAAGACCGACGCCGCGCAGGATTTCAAGGCGCTGCTGCTTGAAGCCGGGGCCAGCGCCAATGCCGTGCCGCAGCTCGAGATCTTCGCCGACGATGTGAAATGCGCCCACGGCGCGACTGTCGGCCAGCTCGACGAGGCGGCGCGCTATTACATGGCAGCGCGCGGACTCGATCCCGCCACCGCGCAGCGCTTGCTGGTGCAAGCCTTCATCGGCGATGCGTTCGTCGCGCTGGAGGACGCAGATACGCGGGCTCGCCTGCTCGAAGCCGCGCTTGAAGCGCTCGAAGGGGCAAGGCTGTGAACGCTCCCACCCAAATTTCGCGCGATCTCAGCGCCGACTTTCCCGGCCTCGTCACCCGCGAGGGTGCTTCGTGGCACTATCTCGATACCGCCGCGACCGCGCAAAAGCCGCGTGCGGTGATCGAGGCGATGACGCGCGCGCTGGGTGAGGATTACGCCACGGTCCACCGCGGGGTCTATTCGCGTTCGGCCGAGATGACGCGCGCCTATGAGGCGGCCCGCCGCCGGATCGCCGCCTTCATTGGCGCCGCCGAGGACGAGCTTGTCTTCACCCGCGGCGCGACCGAGGCGATCAACCTTGTCGCCAACAGCTGGGGCCGGGCGAACCTTGCGCCGGGGACGCGCATCCTCCTCTCGCAGGCGGAGCATCATTCGAACATCGTCCCCTGGCAGATGATCGCGCGCGAGACCGGCGCCGAGATCGACGTCTGCCCGCTGACCGACGATCACCGGATCGACCTCGATGCGGCGCAAAAGATGCTGACCAGGCGCCACAAGCTGGTGGCATTGGGCCATGTCTCGAATGTGACGGGCGCAGTGCTCGATGCCCCGCGCGCTGCCGCGTTGGCGCATGCTGTCGGTGCGAAGCTGCTGCTCGACGGGTGCCAGTCGGCCCCGCACATGCCGGTCGATGTGACTGCGCTTGGCTGCGACTTCTACGTCTTTTCCGCGCACAAGCTCTACGGGCCGACCGGGATCGGCGCGCTGTGGGCGCGCGCAGAGATCCTGGCTGAGATGCCGCCCTGGGAAGGTGGCGGGGCGATGATCGACCGCGTCACCTTCGAGCGTACCACCTATGCCCCGCCGCCGCAGCGGTTCGAAGCGGGTACGCCCGCGATCGCCGAGGCCATCGCCTTTGCCGCCGCCGCCGATTATGTCGAGAGCGTGGGCCTCGGGCGGATTGAACAGACCGAAGCGGCACTGGTCGCGCGCCTGCGCCGCGAGCTTGGCGCGATGAACGATGTGACCCTGTTCGGCCCCGCCGACAGCGCCGGGATCGTCAGCTTCGCGATCGATGGCATTCACCCGCACGATCTCGGCACGATCCTCGACGATGCCAACGTCGCGATCCGCGCCGGGCATCATTGCGCCCAGCCGCTGATGGACTATCTCGGAGTTGCCGCAACCGCGCGGGCGAGCTTCGGGCTCTATTCAACCGACGCGGATGTCGACGCCTTGCTGGAAGGCATCGCACGCACCCGCACCATTTTCGCACAAGGATGAGGCCATGAACGTTCCCTCGAGCGATACCGATTATATTGCCGCGCCGGCCCCGACCGACCCGGTCGCGCAAGACTTGCCTGCCAAGCCGCCGCGCGCGCGCGTCTCCGATGCGATCGACGAGGATGTTGCCGTTGCAGCGCCCTCCCCGCGTCAGCGCGATTATCTCGACGGCTTTCTCGACCAGCAACCGCCCGCCGACGCGGCATCTGGTTCCGGCGGCGAGTTGCAGCAGGCGGTGATTGATGCCTTGAAGGAAATCTACGACCCTGAGATTCCGGTCAACATTTACGATCTGGGGCTGATCTACGGCGTCGAGGTGGATGACGAGTGCGATGTCACCATCATGATGACGCTCACCACGCCGCACTGCCCGGTCGCCGAGACGATGCCGGGCGAGGTTGAATTGCGCGCTTCTTCCGTCCCCGGCATTCGCGATGCCGAAGTGACGCTGGTGTGGGATCCGCCGTGGAGCCCGGAGAAGATGTCCGACGAAGCGCGCCTTGAATTGGGAATGCTGTGATGACCACCACCTTGAAAAACCGCCCCGCCGCCGTCAACCTGACCGAGCGCGCTGAAGACCGGATTGCGCACCTGATGAGCCAGGCACCCGCCGATGCGATCGGGGTCCGGCTCTCGACCCCGCGCCGCGGCTGTTCAGGCCTTGCCTATTCGGTCGACTATGTGACCGAAGAGGCCAGGTTCGACGAGAAGATCGAGACGCCCGGCGGCGCATTCTACATCGATGGGGCGAGCGTGCTCTACCTTGTCGGCAGCACGATGGACTGGGTCGAGGATGATTTCACCGCCGGCTTCGTGTTCGAAAATCCCAACGCCAAAGGTGCGTGCGGCTGCGGCGAGAGCTTCATGGTCTGATATGGCCGCGACGGTTGAACGCACGAGCGAGCTGGCGTGCACACCCGATGAGGCCTGGTCGCATGTGCTGACGGCGCCCCTGCTCCAGCACATCGCCGCCCCGCTCATCCGCTTCGTGCCGATGGGCGGCCGGGGATTTCCGCAGGATTGGGAGGAGGGCGAACACCGCACCTGGATGTTCCTGTTCGGCTTCATTCCCTTGGGCTGGCAGGCGATCGTCATCAGCAAGCCCAAACCTTCGGGCGAGGTGCGCTTTATCCGCGACAACGGCTATGGCCCGCTCATCCGGCGCTGGGACCACTGGATCGAGATCGCTCCCGGCAAAGCACCGGGCACAACCCGCTACACCGACCGCGTCACGATCGAGGCGGGTGTGCTGACCGCGTTGGTCGCGGCCTTCGCACGCGTGTTTTACGCGCACCGCCAGAGACGCTGGCGTGCGCTTGCGCTCAGCGGATTCGCCTCGCTGCGCCGCTAGCGGATCACTCGCCCTGAGCGATCCGCGCAAGGAGACGCTGTTCGAGCTCGTCCACCTCGCCATCGGCCTCGATCATCGCGTTGAGCCAGGCCTGCTCGTTGTCGGTCACCACTTCGCCGGCAGCCGCCAGCTCCTCGAACCCGGTTCCTTGCGTGCGCTTGCCGAACACCACGCCGAGATGGTTTGCGACCTGCGGCATCTCGCGCACCACCCGGCCCATGAAGCGCCCGACATTGACCTTGTTGTCCGCGATGAAGCCTTCGAGCTCGCGCTTGCGCGCATGGCTGAGTTGGGCGTTCTGCAGCGTGAAGCCCTTGAGATAATTGGCGACGCCGTCGATGAACAGATCGTCCCATTCGGGCGAGTTCTCTTCGGCCAGCGTTTCGTCCTTCAGGCGGAACAGCATCTCGGCATCAAATCGCGAGACCGCCGCAGGGCCGTGCCCACCCGGCGCGAAGATCACCCGGCGCACGATCCGGCACTCCGCTGCGGTAATGTGGGTTGCCGAGAGCTCGCCGCCGCAGCGTGTCGGGCCGATGCCGGTGAGAACTTCGCGCTCGATCTGCTCCAACACATAATGCTTGAGCGCATCGGGCGTGTTCTCGGCGCGCTCGAGGATGCGCACCATCGTCTCGAGTTCGACCATGCTCTCGACCTTGCCATCATGATCGATCTGCCCGATCAGCCACTGCGCCTCGGCTTCGTTGCACTGGCGCTTGGGCTCGGAGCCGTTGAGGACGTATTCGCCGATCGCCTCGACGAAGAAGTCGCACCACTCCTCGTCGCGAGCCTCAAGCGCATTGTTGAGCTCGAACAGCGCTTCGGCTTCCTCGCGGGTGATGATGCCATCGCCCCAGCCCTCGCGGCGCAGCTGGAGCAGGTCGTGCGGGCTGATACTGCCTTCGCGCGCGGCGCGCCGGGCAAGGTCGGTGAAATGAGTGGTCATGGCGGGTTGGCCTCACTGTCGCTGGTCGTGCGCGGGAGGCATGGCACGAACACGCTTAAGACCGCGTTACCATCTCACCGTCCGCCCGAGCGGATCGCGGCAAGGCAGTCCTCGCCGGGCAGCGCGGCGCCGTCTGCCCGAGCGCGCGCTTCGGCATAGGTCGCCTGCGGGGCGGCTCCGGCCATTGCCGGGTAGAGGTAGATGTCGAGCACGCATTCGGGCGCGGCGAACTGGAGCTTGCGCGCATCGCCCTCGATGAGGTCAAGCCGGGGCTGGCCCAGCGCTGCGAGGAGCTCGTCGGCGCGCGCTCCGATGATGCCCGGGAGCGGATCGCCCGCTGTGCGGGGGGTGATGGGCACGGCGGAGATGCCGGGGCCCGGCGGCGAGGGTGCAGGCGCAGGCCCGAGGCCCGCCCCGCCTGCGCAGGCTCCCGCGCTCAATGCGGCGAGGCAAGCTGCAGCGGCGCGCCTCATGCCAGCGCCTCGCCGCGCGCCATCCGCCGATGCGTCAGATGCGCGCCAGCCGCGGCCCCGACCAGCGGCGCTGCAAGGTTGACCAGCGGCACCAGCATCAGCGCGGCGATGATGGCGCCAAGGATGATCTGCTCGATCCGCGGCACGGGATGCGGTGCACCTGCGCCGGGCGGAACATGGCGTAGCCAGGTCATGTCGGTGAGCTCGCGCCCGAGCAGCACCGCGTTGGCGCCCAGGAAGATGATTGCTGGACCGATCCCTGTGAACCACAAAGCGAGCGCGATCGGCAGCGCTACGGCGTTGACCGCCAGCGCGCGCGCGATGCCCTTGCCCGCATTGGCCGCCTCGCGCGCGAGCGGCAAGCGCCGTGCCAAGCGGCCCGCCGCGGGATAGTGCCGCGCCTCGACTGCGGCGACGATCTCGTCGGCGAAGAACTGGAGCACTGTCAGCGCCACGATCCGGAACAGCAGCCAGGCAGACGCAACCACGATCAGCGCCGCAGCCGCCGCCTCGGCGAGGCCGCCGCTCTGCCATCCGGCCCACGCGAACAGCTCTCCCAGCCCGAGGTAAAGCCCGAAGCCGAGCACCATGAAGACAGCGCCCGTGATCAGCAGCGTCTTCATCAGCACTCTTGCAACCACCGGGTCCGCCATCTGCCGCACCGCGCGCAGGAGCGAGATCAGCACATCACCCATCGTTCACTCCGCCATGCTTCAGCCCCGCTGCGCCCGTCAAACAGCCTGTCAAACTCTCAGGGTCAAGTCCCTTGGCCCAAACACCTTGGCTCCCAAACACCTTGGCTCTACACCCGCTTCGGGCTAGGCGCATGCCCACACCCCACCCGCACTCCATGCCAACCCTCCTCAACCCAAGGACCAGCCTTCCGTGACCAGCCCACGCTATGATGTCATCGCCATCGGGAACGCCGTTGTCGACGTGATTGCCTCGTGTGACGAGGAGCTGATCGAGGAGTTGCAGCTCAATCGCGGCGGGATGACGCTGGTCGACGAGGCCCGCGCCGACGAGCTCTATGCCGCGATGCCGCCCGCGCGCGAGATCTCGGGCGGATCGGCGGCGAACACGCTGGCCGGGCTCTCGACGCTCGGCCTGCAATGCGCCTTCATCGGGCAGGTCGCCGACGACCAGCTCGGCAAGGTGTTTCGCCACGACATGCGCGCGACCGGGATCGATTTCGATACTGAAGCGCGCCCATACAGCAAGGACGCAGGCGAGCCGGCGACGGGCCGCGTGCTCATCTTCGTGACGCCCGATGGCGAGCGCACGATGAACACCTTTCTTGGCGCGGGCCAGTATCTCCCGGCCTCGGCGCTCGACGAGGAGCTGATCGCGAGCGGCGCGATCCTCTATCTCGAGGGCTATCTGTGGGATCCCGAGGAGCCACGCAGGGCGATGCGCCGGGCGATCGAGGTGGCGCGCGCCGCAGGCCGCAAGGTCGCCTTCACCGCGAGCGAGAGCTTCGTGATCGAGCGCCATGGCGACGACTTTCGCGCGATGATCGACGAGGGGCTGATCGACATCCTGTTCGTCAACGAGAGCGAACTGGCTACGCTGACCGGCGAGGCGGAGTTCGAGGCGGGCTGCGCGATGGTCGCGCCCAAGGTGCCGGTGCTGGTCGCGACGCGCAGCGCCAAGGGTGCGGTCGCGTTCGCGCAGGGCGAGCGCGCCGAAGTGGCCGCGGTCCCGGTCGAGCGGGTGGTCGATACCACCGGCGCGGGCGACCAGTTCGCCGCGGGCTTCCTCTCGGGCTATGTCCGCGAGATGCCGCTCGAGACCTGCCTCAAGCGCGGCGCGATCGCGGCGGCCGAAGTGATCTCGCATTACGGCCCGCGCCCCGAGGCAAACCTTGCCAAACTGGTGGAAGAGGGGATGTAGCTTCCCGATCAGTCGACGACCACCAGTGGCTGGATAGCCACGCTTCATCGCACGCTGCGAACGCTTGAACCGCCTGTTACACTGTCCAGAGAGCAAAAAGTTTCCGGTCGATCGGCGCGAGCGGCGACCACGGCGATCACGTGCGCTTCGGCATCATCTGCGCGGAGCAAGGAGGGCTGACAGTGTGAAAGAGCAGCCTTTGTCATAG
>DAITMG010000081.1:0-9031 GCA_036835265.1 Erythrobacter sp.
GCTCGCCAAGCGATTTCACCGTGACCCGCTCGGGCTCGAGCATCGTGCTCAGCATCGTGCTTTCCGACGGCGACGCGCTGACGGCCACCATTCCGGTCGGCATCGAGGGGGTTGAGCTTTCGTTTGTCTCGCCTGATGGGCCTGAGTCTCAAGTGTTCGATCTGCGCTTCGATGAGGCGACGCAGACGGTGTTCATCGGCGATCAGGCGGTGGAGATCGGCGAGTCGATCCCGCTCCAGGGCAGCAACGCGGCGCCCGGCATTCTTGGCTCGAACAACGATGCGCTGCTGGCGATGTTCGAGATCGGGCCCAATGGCGGCAACCAGATCGAAGATCAGGTGATGGGGATCGGACCGATCGATCAAGCTGGCGGCGCGGATCCGCTGGCGACCCTTCCGCTCGATCCGAGGGTGCCCGGTCTTGGCCTTGAAGCCTTCGAGCTCGCCGTCGTCCTGTAAACGACCGATCCGAGGGTCAATCAGGCCGGGCGGCGCCTATTGCGCGATGCCGGTAAACACGAAGCGCTGCACCCTGCGGCCGGTATTGACCTCGGTCGCATAGACATTGCCCTGGCTGTCGACATCGAGGCTGTGGAGCCAGATGAACTGCCCGGCATAACGCCCGTTCTTGCCAAACCAGCCGAGCACTTCGTGCGTTTCGCGCAGGAGGATCCAGATCCGCCCGTTCATCATGTCGGCGACATAGACGTATGTCCCGTCGGGGCTGAAGCCGACATCGGTGGCGGTGCGCGTGCCGCCGGTGGCGGCCGCGATCGGCACGTTCTGGACAAACTCGATCCCGCCGGGCGTATCGCGGAAGACCTGCAGCCGGTTGTTGCGCCGGTCGCAGACATAGATCGTGCTTTCGGGTCCGCGCACCACGCAGTGGACGATATCGCCGAACGCGCGGCTTTCAGGCTGCGCGCCGCCATCGGCGTTGCTCGAGGCCTGGCTGGGATCGAACACGATGTCGCGCGCGGCATCCTCGGCATCCTTGCCATAAGCGCCCCACAGGCGGCGATAGGACAGGTCCTTGCCATCAAACTCGACGATCCGGCGGTTGACGTAGCCATCGGCGACCAGCACCGTCTTGCCGTCGAAGGCGATATCGGCGGGATTGCCGAGGAATTCGCGCGAATAATTGCCTGCAGTCGTCAGCCGGCGTCCGATCTGGCGGATATATTCGCCATCCTTGGTGAATTGCAGCACCGCGTGGTCGCCCGGCCCGTTGCCGCCAAACCAGACATTGAGATCGGGATCGACGAACAGGCCATGGATGTTGCGCGGCCATTGCTCGTCGCCCTGCTCGACGGCGTTGCGGCCCTCGCCCTCGATCCGCGATTCGCCCGGAGCAAGCTCGGGCCCGCCCCATGCGCGCAGCAGATTGCCCTGCTGATCGAACTGCAGGATGTGCGGCGGGGCAGAGCAGCAGGCATCGGTGATCGGCGGATTTGCATCGCGGCCGGTATCGGTGAAGCCGAGCGCATTGGGCCGATTGGCGATCCAGACATTGTCATCCCGGTCAACCGCGAGGCCCGAGACCTGGCCAAGGATCATGTTTTCAGGAAGGCGCGGCCAGGCAGCGTCCACCTTGAAGGTCGGGATCGGCACATCGGGGTTGAGCCGGCCGCTCGCCACTTCGACGAGCGCAGGGCCGTGCCCTTCTTCCGCGTGTGTCGCCTGCGATTGCGCCTCCGCCTCGTCGAGCGGGATCGAAGCGATGGCGGCAATAGCCAACCCGGCCGCACCCGCCATTCCAGTGAGCTTCAAACGCATCGCAAGTCTCCTCTCGCTCAGGCCTTCATCTGCTCGATCACCTCCGGCAGCGCTCTGGCATAGCGTTCGACGTCTGCCAGCATCCCGGTGCTGACCCGCGAATATCTTGTCCAAGGGCCATAGGCGCCGCGGATCGCAATCCCGCGCTCGCGCATCGCTGCCTGCACCGCATCGGCATCGGGCACCTCGACATACACGAAATTGGTCTGTGAGGGGAGTGCGGTGAGACCGGCCTGCTGGACCGCATCCATGATCATCGCGCGCCCTTCGAGCACCATCGCGCGCGACTTCTCGAGGAAGGCGAAATCGTTGTAGCACGCGATCGCGGCCGCAATGCCGCCAAGATTGCCGCCAAAGCTCATGAGGTGGCTTTCGATCCGCTGCGCATTTGCCTCGCTGGTAATCGCATAGCCGACGCGCAAGCCCGCCATGCCGTAAATCTTGGAGAAGGTGCGGCACACGATCACATCCGCCCCGCCGCGAACGAGATCGATCATGCTGTCGTCCTCGGGGGTATCGGTCAGCTCGTTATAGGCCTCGTCCACCAGCAGCGTCGCTTTGGGCGTGGTCCGCGCGGCGAAGGCGCGCAGCTCGCTTGCGGGGATGAGCATGCCGGTCGGGTTGTTGGGGTTGCAGATCTGGATCAGCGAGACCTCTTGGGTGAGGCTCGCCTCGAGCGCGGCGAGATCGACGCTCATGTCGGCTGCAAGCGGGACCCGGATCGCCTTCACCCCTTGTCGCTCGCCATACTGGACCGTTGTGTCCCAGAACAGCTCCGGGCACAGGATCGCGCCAGCGCCTTCCTCGCCGCGCCCCCAGGCAAGCGCAATGGCGCACAGGATCTCGGTCGAGCCGCTGCCGACCACGACCTGCTCGACCGGGACGCTATGCCGCTCTGCAATCATCGCGCGCATGCGATCGAGCGCCCGGTCGGTGTAATAGCAGCCCATGCGCGCGCTGTCCGAGATCGCCCTGATCGCGGAAGGGGCGGGGCCATAGGGGTTCTCGTTGCGGCTGAGGAGCGCCTGGCCCTTGAGCGGGCCGAAATGCTCGGTCGGCTCCATGCCGGTTGCGGTGCCGCTGGTGACGGCAGAGGCGCTCGCCAGCGGCAATGCGCCGATTGTGGCCGAGACAGCTCCGCCTGCGAGAAATCTGCGGCGATCGGTAAACATGAGCATACTCCTTCCTGCTGGTTGCGGTGGTTCTTCAGTTTCTGGCGATCATCATCACTCCGACCGCCAGCAGATAGACCCCGAACACCTTTCGCAGCAGATCAGGGGACATGAGGTGAGCGGCGGCAACCCCGACCGGGGCGAGCAGGACGGACATCGAGGTGATCAGCAGCGCAGCGGGCAGATTGACATAGCCGAGCGAGCCCCACGGCAGGCCGGGCTGGCCGAGGCCGATGATGAAGAATCCGATCGTGGCTGGCACCGCGATGATCGCGCCCATCCCGGACGCGGTACCGATGGCGCGGTGGATCGGATTGCCGCAGCTCGTCATCACCAGCGTCGTCACCGTGCCGCCGCCGATCCCCAGCAGCGCCGAGATCAGCCCCAGCCCCCCTGCTAGCCCTGCGCGCGGCAGCCCCGTCGGCATGGCGACCGGCTGCGCCTCGCGCACTCGCGCTCGTGAAGGGATGAGAAAATAGGCCGCAAAGGCGAGCACGCCGATGCCGAACAGCATGGCAAGTTCGCCTCCCGAAACCCGGTCGGCGACGATCGAACCTGCCACCGTGCCGAGCACAGCCCACGGGGCCCAACTCTTCAGCACCGCAAAATCCACCGCGCCGCGCGCTGCATGGCTCATGGTCGAGCGGATCGAGGTGAAGATGATGGTCGCCAGCGAAGTTCCCACCGCCACGTGTGCAACATCGCCCGGTGATGCACCCATCAGCGGCATCAGAAGAATGAGCGCAGGCACCACCACGAAGCCGCCACCAATCCCGAATAGCCCGCCCGCAAATCCCGCGCCGGCACCCGCACACAGCAGCGCCGCAATTGTAACAAACAGTGATTCCGGATCGCCCACGCGCAACACATGACGCATAAACGCGCCAAGACCAAGCTATTCGTTGCAGTGCAGCATCACAACGCGCGCAGCTGCACAAACTCGCGCAAGCGGCGATCACGCGCGCTCGCAGACGTTTGCGAATTGATTGCAATAAGCGCTGCATTCGCTATCACGGCGCACAGAATCGATCTGGGGAACAACATGAATTCGACGATCAAGACCTGGACCACCCTCGGCCTTGCCAGCGCGCTGATCGGCGCCGGGCTCGCCGGATGCGCCGGCGAAGGCGGCGAAGGCGGCGAAGCAGCGCAGGAAGGCAGCGCCGCCCCCGGTGAAATGGGGGCAGGCGAAGGCGGTGAGGGCGAAGGGGGTGAGGGCGAAGGCGGGGAAGGCGAAGGCGGCGTCGCGTTCAGCGAGGCTGCAACCAACCCGGTCGTGTTCGGCTCGGCGCTCGCGATCGTCGAAGCGCACGCCATCGCCGCGCGCGATGCCTATGCGGCCGGCAGGACCGCTGCGGCCGCCGAAATGTTCGCTCACCCGGTTTCCGAAGTGCTCGCCGATCTGCAGCCCACTTTCGAGCAACTCGGCGTCGCAGACCTCAGCCCCGCGATGAGCGATGCCTCGAGCGCTGCGTTGAAGCCCGACAACGCCGCTGCGGTCAACGCCAGTTTCGACCGGATCATCACTGCGCTGCGCGAGGCATCGGCAAAGGCGCCCACCAGCACCGCGAGCGAGGGTCAGGTTGTCGCCGGGGTCGTCGCTGACCAGATCGATCGCGCGGTCACGATGTATGCCGAAGCGGCCAAGGGCGATGCCTACGAGCCCTATCTTGACGGCTATGGCTTCTACAAGGCGGCGGCGGGCGCATTCGAGCGCGGCAGTGCCGCGATCAAGGCCGAGGACGAGGCGCTCCATGCGAGCATCGCGCAATCACTGGGGCTGCTGGCGAAAGCCTATCCCGGCGCGCTGCGCCCGGATCAGCTCGGCGCCAACCAGGCAGCGCTGGCGGGCAGTTCGTCGAAGGTGATGCTCGCCCTGTGAACGTGTGGCAATAGACGTGGGATGATCGCAGGGCTCAGCGCTCGGGGACTGTGCCGTGCGCGATCAGCGCGTTGACCCGCGCGGCGACTTCGCCGGGGGAGAGGCGGTCAGCCGGAGCCGCATCCTCGCCCCAGATGGCATAGCGCAGCCCCACGAACACATTCATCCCCATGATCGCCCAGGCCTCGACCTCGCCGAGGTCTGCGCGAAACTGCCCGGCCCCCTTGCCCGCTTCGAGCCGGGCCTGGATGCGCGAGGCGACTGTCTCGTAATGCTCGCGGTAGCTCGCCGGATCAACGAATTCAGCCTCGTCGATGATTCGGTAGATTTCCTTGTGCTCGCTCGTGAACTCGAGGAACGCGCGCAGCGCGGCTCGTTCGATCTCGAGCGCGCTCATATCTTGCGTGATCGCGGCGCGCGCGGCGGCCCGGACATTCTCGCTGAGGTCCACGACCAGCGCGCGGAAGAGCGCGTCCTTGCTGTCGAAATAGGTGTAGAAGCTGCCGAGCGCGACGCCCGCTCGGCGGGTGATCGAACTGACCGAGGCCTCGTGAAAGCCCTTCTCGCCGAATTCCTTGGCCGAGGCATCGAGCAGTTTGCGCAAGGTGCGCCGCCCGCGTTCGGTCCGCGGGGTCTTGTCCGCGCTCACAGGGTCGTTCGCAGCCGGGACCGCAGCCGCGCCCGGAGACTCATTCTCGCGCGCGCCCGCGTCCTGCGTGTCGCGGTGTGCGCGGGCGCGCGACAACGGCTCTTTTGGCGAGCGCTTGTGGCTCATGCACGATCCCTCCTGCCCCTTCGTCTAAAAGGCCGGTCCACAAGAAACAAGACCAACTTGAAAGTTGGTTCATCTTTCAATATGGCGAAGCAAGAGGCGTAAATCGCCGCTTAAAAAGGGGAGAGCATGAGAAACCAGCACATCGTCAGCCGCGCCGTCCTGTTTGCAGGAAGCGCTGCCATCGCCATCTGGGCAGCGCCCGCCGCCGCGCAGGAAATCGGGGCCAACGCGCCTGACGAGGACGAAATCGTCGGAGAGACCAGCGGCGGCATCATCGTCACCGCCCGCCGCCGCGAGGAGCGCCTCATCGACGTGCCGCTCTCGGTCACCGCACTCGCGGGGGAAGATCTCGTCAAGCAGGGGATCCAGGATCTAACCCAGATCGGCCAGCAAGTGCCCAACATCACGCTCGAGGTCAGCCGCGGCACCAACACGACGCTCACCGCGTTCATCCGCGGCGTCGGCCAGCAGGACCCGGTCGCCGGCTTCGAAGCGGGCGTTGGCCTCTATATCGACGATGTCTACCTAAACCGCCCGCAGGCCGCCGTGCTCGACATCTACAATGTCGAGCGGATCGAGGTGCTGCGCGGGCCGCAGGGGACGCTCTATGGCCGCAACACGATCGGCGGCGCGATCAAGTATGTCACCGCCGATCTGCCCGACGAGACCAGCTTCTCGGCGCGCGGCACCTATGGCTCGTTCGACCAGGCCGATCTCATCCTCACCGCCTCGACCCCGCTGACCGACAGTCTCAAGATCGGCGCCTCGGGCGCGCGGCTTTCGCGCGGCGGCTTCGGCGAAAACATCATCACGGGCGCGGACAACTACAACAAGGACGTGTGGGCTGCGCGCGGCACGCTCGAATTCGATAGCGGCCCCGTCTTCGTGCGCCTCTCGGGCGATTACGTGAAGGACGATTCCGAAGCGCGCCAGGGCCATCGCCTGATCCCGGGCCAGCTGACCGGTGCCCCGGTGCTCGATAACGTGTTCGACACCCGCGCCGGGCTCGACGTGGTCGACCAGGAAGTGGAGGCTTATGGCGGCGCGCTCAACATCGCGATCGAGCTTTCCGATACGCTGACGTTCAAGTCGATCACCGGCTATCGCGAGGACAGGTCCACCACGCCGATCGATTTCGACAGCCTGCCGGCGGGCGATCTCGATGTGCCCGCGATCTACGAGAATGATCAGATCAGCCAGGAGCTCCAGCTGCTCTACGAGGGCGATCGGCTTTCGGGCGTGTTCGGGTTCTACTATCTCAACGCCAACGCCTTCACCGCCTTCGACGTGCTGCTTGCCAACACCGGCGCCGCAATTGGCCTCGCTGGGCTCAATGCGCAAACACTGGGCGATGTGAAAACCGAGACCTATTCGTTCTTTGGCGATTTCACCTATGATCTGACCGACACGATCAGCATCTCGCTCGGCGGGCGCTACACCAACGATCGGCGCGAAAGCCGCGTGCTGCGCACCACCTTCATCGGCGGCTTCTCGGACCTGTTCATCCCCAACAGCCCAGCGATCCCGATCGCTGTGACTTCGAACTTCGAGGGCTCGGCCACCTTCGAGGATTTCAACCCGCGCGCTTCGATCAGCTGGCAGCCCGACACCAACAACACGCTCTATTTCACCTTTTCGCAAGGCTTCAAGGGCGGCGGTTTCGACCCGCGCGGGCAGACCTCGGCGGCGCCCGATCTCGACGGCGATGGCGACCGGGATTTCGACGATCAGTTCCAGTTCCTGCTGTTCGAGCCCGAAACGGTCGACAGTTACGAACTGGGCTACAAGGCCTCGCTGCTGGACAACCGGCTCAACATCTCGATCGCGGCCTTCCTGGGCCAATACAACAACGTCCAGATCCCCGGGTCGGTCGGGGTCGACACCAATGGCGACGGGGTCAACGACAGCTTTATCGGGATCACATCCAACGCCGCCTCGGCCGATGTCAACGGCATCGAATTCGAAGGCAATGCGCTGGTTGGCAAGGATTTCGCTGGCCTGGGCAGCACGTTCAGCGTCAACTGGTCGCTGGGGGTCCTCGATGCCAAGTTCAACGAGTTCATCGACGCTTTCGGGGTCGATGTCGCTGATAGCCGGGTGTTCCAGAACACCCCCGATATCACCGCGCACATGGGCTTCAACCTCGGTGTTCCCGCGGGCGACGGGGTGATCGATTTCATCGGCCTCACCTCGCTTCGCGGCGATGCGAGCCAGTTCGAGGTGTCCAACCGGTTCCTCGATCAGGACAGCTTCTTCCTCGTCGATGCGAGCATCGTCTACACCACCGATGACGGGCGCTTCTCGTTCGGCGGGCACGTCAAAAACCTGTTCGATGTCGAGTACATCGTTGCAGGCTACAACTTCGTCGCTGGCGGAACCCCGCCGGGCACGCCGTTCAGGCCGACGCTCGGCCTCGAAGGCACGCTCACCGGGTTCTATGGCGACCCGCGGCGCTTCTTCGTGACGGGAGCCGTTAACTTCTGACTGGACAAGTTCTGACCGGGCTCTCCGGGGTCAGTCCGCACTGGGGGCCTTGCGGACTGACCACACCACCGCAAGGGTCTCGCCCGATTGGACGATCGGGCGGGGCCTTTGTTGCATCTTGGGGGCAAGGGGCCACTAGAGGTCGCTCGCCGCGCCGCCGTTGGTTTGCGCCTGCTTCTTGTCGAAATGCCGCTTGGCAAGATAGCCGCCAGCACCCATCGCGAGCATCGCGGGCAGGCTCAGGCGCGAGAGGACAAGCGGGATCGCCGCCCCGACCATGGCGCCCGTTGCGCCTCCGGCAGCCGGCGCGCTTTTGGCGAATTTCGAGCCGATCGCGGCCCCGATCATGTATTTGAACATCGTCGCATTCTCCTTTGCCGGAACAATCCGCAAGGCGCGCCACTCGTTCCCTGAAATCGCATAAGCCAAGGCTTTCCATTGGCCGGGCGCTCGGGCATAGGCTGCCCGCCATGCACGATATCCGCTCGATCCGGGACGATCCCGAAGGCTTTGACAAGGCGCTCGCGCGGCGCGGGGCCGAGCCGATTGCGCGGGCCATCCTCGCGCTCGACGAAGAGCGCCGCGCGCTGACGACCCGTCTGCAAGCGGCGCAAAGCCGCCGCAACGAGGCGTCCAAGGCGATCGGCGCGGCGATGGGCAAGGGCGACCATGCCGGTGCAGAAGCGCTCAAGGCCGAGGTCGCGCAGATCAAGGCGGAGATGCCCGAGCTTGAGGCGAGCGAAAAGGCGCTGGGCGAGCAGCTGGAGGCCGCGCTCGCGGTGATCCCAAACCTTCCCGCCGCCGATGTGCCCGATGGCGCGGACGAGGACGGCAATGTCGAGGTCTCGCGCTGGGGCGAGATCCCCGCGTTCGATTTCGAGCCGAAGGAGCACGCCGACATCGCGCCCGCGCTCGGCATGGATTTCGAGACCGGCGCGCGCAT
>DAITMG010000082.1:0-8754 GCA_036835265.1 Erythrobacter sp.
CGACCCATGCCAAGTCGTTCACGGACGCCTGATCGAACGTCTGGTTTCGCAGAAAGCCGTCGATTGAGCATTCCAGCGCTGGCATTGGTGCCGCGCGCCCACACTTCGGTAATCAAGCGCTCCTCAAAGCATGGCACGAAGGCGTGGAAGGTATGTGAGTGCTGACTGATTTGCTTGGATTTTCCTAGAAAGTCAGCGCGGTTCGAGCGCCCCGAGTGCAAGCGTGGCAATGCGGCCGCTGGGGGTGGTCGCGGTCTCGACCTTGCAGCCATACCATTGCTCGATCAGCGATGATTGCAGCACGCGCTGAGGCGGACCTTCGCCGACGATCTGGCCTTCCTTGAGGACCAGCAAACGATCGGCGAACACGGCGGCAAGATTGAGGTCATGTAGCACTGCCAACACCGCCCCGCCTGCGCGGGCATGGCGCCGGGCAGCGGCGAGCGCAGTTTGTTGCTGGGCGAGATCAAGCGCTGACGTCGGCTCATCAAGCAAAAGAAGCTGGCCCGCATCATCGCCGCTGTCGGCCTGCGCCAGCACCCGTGCAAGCTGGACGCGCTGGCGCTCTCCGCCTGACAGCCCGAGATAGCGCCGATCCTTCAGGTGATCGAGATTGACTGCAGCTAGCGCCCGCGCCACCGCTGCGCGGTCTTCCTCTGGGCGGCCCGCAAAGCGATGCGGCAAGCGGCCCAGCATCACCACTTCATGCACCAGAAAATCAAACCGCAAGCTCGGGCTTTGCGGCATCACTGCCAGCCTGAACGCCAGATCGGCGGGCCGCCACTCGCTGAGCGGGTTGCCGGCGATGATGATCTCGCCTTGCGCCGACCATTCGCCGGTGATGGCTTTTAAGCAAGAGGATTTGCCTGCACCATTGGGCCCAACCAGCGCGACGAATTCCCCGCTTTCAACCTTGAAAGAGACATCGCGCACCAATGCACAGCCATCGCGGGTGACGCCGAGACCTTGCACATCAAGCATGAAACAGGGTTCCTCTTGCACGGCGCAGCAGCCATAAAAATAGCGGCCCGCCCACCAGCGCTGTCAGCACACCCAAAGGTAACTCGGCAGGTGCTACCAGAATGCGCGCAAGCGTATCTGCAGCGAGCAAAAGCACTGCGCCCAGCACCACTGCCAGTGGCAGCATGAAGCGGTGATCGGGCCCCACCAGCAGCCGCGCAAGGTGCGGTGCGATCAGGCCGACAAAGCCGATTACGCCCGCCGCTGACACCACCGCCGCTGCCGCCACGCAAGTCAGCACCAGAATGAGCCGTTTCAAAGGCTCGACACGGATGCCGAGATGGCGTGCTTCTGCATCGCCCAAAAGCAGCGCGTTGAGCGGGCCTGCCAGCACCGGAACCGCTGCCAATATCGCCAGCACCGCCGGGGCCACTGTAGCAAAGGCAGCCCAATCCGCTGCCGAAAGACTGCCCAGCGTCCAGAAGGTGAGATTGCGTAACTGGGTATCGGTGGCGATAAAAGTGAGGAGGCCAATGCCGGCCGCTGCGATCGCGTTGACGGCAATCCCAGCCAGCAACATGGTGCTGGCATCCACCAGCCCGTCGCGCCGCGCGAGGCCATAGACCAGCAGGGTTGTCAGCAGGCTGCCCGCAAAGGCCGCCAGAGGCAGAGCCAAGGCCCCCAGAAGGCCGACCAGCCCCTTAAGCAGGGTCGCGCCCAGCACGATGATAGCAACCGCGCCTAGCGCGCCGCCGCTCGCCACCCCGATCAGCGCCGGATCAGCGAGCGGATTGCGAAAGAACGCCTGCATCAGCACCCCTGCTGCCGCAAGGCCTGCGCCTGCCACCATGCCCATCATCACCCGCGGCACCCGCACCGCGCCGAGCACGGCATCGGTCATGACGTCCGGCGCCGTGCCCGCAAGGCCGATCTTCCAGCCGATCCAGCCGACAACATCGCCCGGCGCAATCTGGACGGCACCAGCGCCCAGCGCGCCAATCGCAGTGAGGGCAAGCAGGGCGGCTGCCAGCAGCAGAAGGGCGTTGGGATGATGGCGCAGCATTTAGCGCTTGCCTGCAAGATCAGGATGCAGTTGCAGCGCCAACGCGCGGATCGCCTTGGGCGTCAGAATACCAAAGCCTTGCAGGTATTCGCCCGGCAGCGAGATCACCCGGCGATTGCGCCACGCTGGGGTTTGCTGAGCACCGGGCGCCGCCATGGCCACCGGCACCCCGTCTTTCATCTCCAGCCCATCCTTGTTGACCAGAATGAACTGCGGCGCACCGGCCACCATCACTTCCTGGCTCATCGGCTTGAACCCATCAAAGCCGGTGGCGACGTTTACCCCGCCAGCCAGCTCGATCAGATTGGCCGGTCCCGTGCCGCGCCCTGCCACCAGCGTCGGGCGGCGTCCGCCTGACAGGATGAACAATCCGCGCGGCTTGGCTTTCGCCTTGGCCACCAGCGCGCGGGCCGATGCCATATCTGCGCGGAACTTTGCCACCACCTCCTCGCCGCGCTCACGCCGCCCGGTCATGGCCGCGACCTTGCGGATGCGCCGTTCAATGGCGGCAAGGGTCGGCTCAGGCTCGAACAGTTGCACTTTGACGCCCGCCTTGCGCAGCTGTGCGGCCACAGCAGGATCGAGCACGTCGGTGGTTGAAACCAGTGTGGTGGGCTGCAAGGCCAGCACCGATTCCGCGGAGGTCTGCCGAAAACCCGGCAGGCGCGGTTTGCCCGCGAGCGGCTTTAAATGATCCATGCCGCCGCCAGTGCCGACGATCTGATCGCCGGCGCCCAGTTCGACAAAAATTTCTGCCAGCCATGAGGCGGTGACGACATAGCGTTCCTGCGCGCGCGCTGGAGAAAGCGGCAGCGCGAAAGCCGCCAGCATGGCAATAAAGGCAAAAATCCGGTTCATAATGCACCTGTTGCAAAAAGGTTTTCAGCCCAGCACCCCCAGCTTGCGCGGGCGGCGGGCGTGAGATCGGCCGCGAGGCGCAGCTCGGCAGCCTTGCGACCTTGGGTCGTGAAGATCAGCGCGCTAACCGCGCCGCCTGTGCGTTCCGCCCAAGCGCCATCCACACCGCCGGGGCGCAAATGCATCCGGATGTCCTGTTCATGGATATGCACCATGCGTTCATCGCGCCGGACATGGCTGACGCAGCCGATCGCGGTTTGCTGCGCGCTGTCGCCATAGGTGGTAAAGCGCACCGCTTCCCCGGCTTGCGGCAAGGCCGTGATTGTCGCTGCAAACAGCTCGGACGGGTTTGCGGCCAGCGGCTCGGCCAGACCCGCAACACTGCGATCAGGGCTGAAGCGGTCAGCCGGGAGGATGCCGGTAAACTCGCCGCCCGGCGTCTGATCGGGGTGCGTGAAGGGCGCAAAATGCGCCGCGGCCCCGGTTGCGGCGGTGCGATGCATGATCAACACCTTGAGCACATCGCGCCCTTCTGCATCGAAGAATTGCAGCGAGCGGGTGCGGCCATGCGCGTCGTCCTGTTCGATGAACCAGAAGGCATCGGCCACCGACACAGCGGAAAAGGCCGTGTCGATATGCGCACCAGTGAGGCGAATGCAGTCACCTGTTTGCGCGATGTCGGCGATCTCGCCAATCAACAGATTAACGCCCGCTGCGCTGCTATGGGCGATCAGCACACGGCGCCACTGCCTGATGGGAGCGAGCAGCGCAAAGGGTTCGGCAGCGAGCCGGGTGGCCCCGTCACCCACCCGGCAGGCGGTCAGCGCGCCCTCCGGCACCCCGAGCATCGCAGCAGCCTGCGGCGAATGAAGATGGTGATGCGCCGCCTTGAGCTCCTCCCACGCTGCACGCAGTTGCAACGCCTGCCGGGCCCGATCAGACGGATTGGCAAGTTCTTTCATGCTGGCTGTCCTCATCCTCAATAGGCCGCGCGCAAAGTGGCGTAGAAATAGCGCCCCGGCGGGTCTTCGATGTTGCCCACGCTGCTGAAATTGATCGGCACGCGTTCATCAAACAGGTTGTCGACCCCCAGCGCAATGCGCCAGTTGCGGTTCACTGCCCATTCGACGTTGAGATCGGTGACGATGTAATCGGAGTTGAACGGCCTGCTGCCACGAACAGCCGGATCAGGCGCCCATAGGTTGAACAAGCCGCGCATCCGGCCCAACATTCGCACCGCGCCAGCATCGGCCACGGCCTGCGCGCGCACCGCGTGTTCATAGCGCCCGATCAGCCGGTCCTTGGTGGCAGCATCGACCGCTTCAAGCCATTCATAGGTCAGATCAAAGCGCAGCCAGCGTGCCGGTCGCAATTCGCCCATCGCCTCGATCCCGCGGATCTCCGCGCGCCCGCGATTGGTGTATTGCTGCTGGATCAGTCCGGTGATGATTTGACCGGTGGGCAGGACTTCGATCAGATCGCGGATCTTGTTGTCGTGATAGACCACCTCAACGCGCGCCTGGCTGCCGCTCCAGCCCACTGCGGTTTCAATCGTGCGGGTCTGCTCGGGACGAAGATCAGGATTGCCTTCGATGATGAAGCGACCGCGCAAGAAGCGCGAGAAGTTTTCGAGCGAAGTGGGCGCGCGAAACGCCTCGCCATAGCCGGCGCGTGCAAACAGGCCGCTGCGTGCGTCCCGCCAGCCGATTGAGGCGCGCGGATTGAACACCGCGCCGAACAAGGTGAAATCATCAACCCGCCCTCCCAGCGTCACTGTGATCTGATCGGTCGTGTGCCATTCGTCCTGCAAATAGGCAAAGGTGTTGGTGCGCTTCGCGGTTTGCGTGTTGATGCTGATATCGAGCGTATCGTGCCACACGCCAGCGCCCGCAATCAGGGCATGATTGCCCAGATCGAGTGCATAGCGCCCTTCGCCCACCAATTGATCGAAGCGGGTGGTTTCATCCGGGCCGGGGAAGCTGCGATTGGTTACCCCATCAGACCGATTGAAGCCGGCATCGAATGAAAAGACCCCGGGCCCCACATCGCCTGCATATTGCAGACTGACATGGGTGAGATCCTCGTTTTCAAAAGCGGTATATTCCACCAGCGGGCCACCTGGACGCGTCGCCCGCGCCCCGCCGCGCTCATCGCGCTGGCGGAAGCGCTGGACATTGGCGCGCAGGCGATGCCCGCCCAGATCAACCGCGCCCGAATAATCCAGCGACAGTCGGTTGATGCCGGAAAGATCGTCATCGGCGACCTCGCTGTTGAAGCTGAAGGCTTCGGCCCCGCGATGCCACACCGACAGCCGGTGGCCGACCGCGCCGGTCTGAAACTCGCTGGCGGCTGACAGGATTACCCCGGCGCGGTCCCCGTCGCCGGTCGCGCCAAAGGTTGCCGTGCCGCGAAAGGCGGGCCCTTCGCCCGGTGCGCGGGTGATCACATTGACAACACCGCCAGCCGCATTGGCCCCGTAAAGCGCCGACATCGGGCCGCGCACCACTTCGATGCGTTCAACATCTTCCGGTGCGAAATTGTTGAGATTGGTTATGCCGTATTTTCCGGTGCGCGGCACGCCATCGAACAACAGCAGCACGCTGGTCCCTGCATTGGGAATAAAGCCGCGAATGGTAACCGACATATTCGCCCCGCTGGTTCGGGCGTCAACGCCGGGCACCATGCGCAGCGCTTCGGTGACGCTGGTGCCCTGAAAGGTGTCCATCGCCTCGCGGGTTACCACCGCAATGGTGGCCTGCACATTGTCGATCAATTGTTCGCGCCGTCCGGCGGTCACCACAATCTGGTTTGCGCGATCAACGAATTGATCATCTGCGTTCATCCCTTCATCGGCAAGTGCGCTAGCATCGGCCTCGGCGTCGGCAGCGCTTTCGGCATAGGCAGGACTGCTTGCCAAGGCTGCAGAGCAGGCGGCAATGGTGGTGGCTGAAGCGCGCAAGCCTGCGCGGCTGAAACGGACGAGCGGCAAGCGCTCAAGGTCTGAGAATCTCATGAGGGTTTCCCTGTTTATAGCTGGCTTACCCCACCAAGCGCTTGAGCTTGGCGAGGGCATTTGTGTTGGTTTCATCGTAAGAGATGATGCCTTGGAGGCGTCCGTCTGCGTCCATCAGATAGACGCTGGCGGTGTGGTCGATGGTGTAGTCGCCGGCAGCTGTTGGCACCTTCTGGTAAAAGGCGCGGTAGGCGCGCACCGCTGCATCGATCTCCTCATTCGTGCCCGTCAGGCCAAGGATCGGGGTGCCGAACAAATCGACATAGCGGCCAATGTCGGCCGGGCTGTCTGTGTCCGGATCAACCGAGACAAAGACGATGCGGAACTTGTCGCCATCGGCGCCCATTTGTCCGCGCCACTGCGCCATGCGTGAAAGCGTGGTGGGGCAGACGTCGGGGCAGCGGGTGAAGCCGAAGAAGATCGCAAAGGGCTTTCCCTTGAGCGTTTCATCGGTGACACGCGTGCCATCAGGCGCGGTGAGAGCGAAGGGCCCGCCGATGGTGTCGGGATAGGCGCCATTTCTGGCAGGCGGCGTGCGGTTAGGTGCGAGCATCACGACAGCCCCTGCGCCCACCACCAGCGCCACCAGCAGCCACAGCATCAGCCGCAGCGTCTTGAGCCCTTCGGCAGTGCGTTCGGGCGAGGGTGTGATCTCGGCTTCGGGGAAGGGGTCACTCATGGTCCGCGTGCCCGCCGCCCATGCCAAGTCCCATCGCGCCTGCGCTTTGCACCTCGAGTGCAACTTCGACAGGGCCTGCGCCTTGGAAATTCAGCGTCAGCGGCACCTTCTCGCCCGCCTTGAGCGGCTCTTTCAGGTCCATCAGCATGACGTGAAAGCTGCCGGGCTTGAGCAGCACTTCGCCGCCTGCGGGGACTTCGAGCCCGTCTTCCAGCTCGCGCATCCGCATCACATCGCCGTCCATCTCCATGGTGTGGGTTTCGACCCTTCCGGCAACCGGGCTTGAGCCGCCGATCAGACGATCAGCGGCGGTGCCTGTGTTGGCAATCATCATGAAAGCGCCGCCTGCCTTTTGGCCTTCAGATGTCTCGCGCGACCACGGGGCGGTGATCGCAATCGCGCTGGCAGCGGCTTCGGTTGCGGCGGGTGCCTCGGCCTCGGGCGCAGCGTTGCAGCCTGCAAGGATGAGGGTGCTGACGAGGGCAGCGGCGGCAAACAGAGTTCGGATCATGCAGGGTCCTCCTCGGACGAAAGGGGGCAGGCAGCGGCAATCTCGCGTGCGATCAGGGGGGCGAGCGCACGCTTTTCTTCCAAAGCAAGGCAGGCACCGATTTCGATCCGGCGCCCGTGGTGAGAAAGAAAGAGGCGCAGGCGCGCAGGCACAGTCTCGTCGCAAACAAGGCCCGTGCCGCGCAGCGGCCATTCGATTGTGGGGTGGGTGATGCTGCGCCAAAGCAGCCGCCCGCCGTCGATCGCAAGCCATTCGGCAGCAGGCTGCGAACGGCGATGCCAGTCGAGCACGGCGACGAGCAGCGCCACAGCGCCAATTGCGAAAAGCGGCACCAGCCATTGCCCGCGCAAGGCTGGCAAAATGGCAACGACAAGAAACAGGCCGATCAGAACGGTGAAAGCAGCGCGCGCCTCTGCCGAGAGGTGTGAGCGGTTGTCCTGCAAGTGCAGGATGAGTCCACCAGTTCTGGCAGGCGGCACGGGATTGCCCGCGTCTGGCTGCCCCGGCGGGCAGCTATGAATAGCATACATGAAAAATGCTCCAACAGCCCGCCGCGCCACATGAGGTGCGCAGCCGGGCTTACCGACACAAAGGGTTCAGGGTGTCAGGCGGTAGCAGGCGGCCCGCGCAGCGGCGGGCGCAAAAAGGGAAGGTCGCGGTGAGGCGGCGCGTGGAGCGGAGCGAGCCCAACCAGCAGGACAAAAGCCAAAGCTGCGGCGAGCAGGACCGGATCAGCCCCGCCAAGCGCTGCGTGGCCAAGGCCCGCAAAGGCGCAGGGCTGGCCTTTGTCAGCCGCCTTGGAATGATCGCTGCCTGCGTCTTTCTTGCCCGGAATAAGGATCTGCACCTGCTCGGGAACGCCAGTCGCATCTGAGCAGATTGTCACCGTCAGCAGGCGATCGCCGCCCGCCGAAAGCATGAACCCGGCCGGAACCGTCGCCTTCACCGCCAGCGCAAGCGCCAGCAGCACCAGCGTAAGCCGGGCATGATTACGGATCAGGGCGCGCAAGGCTAGCATCGTCCCTGCCACTTAGCGTCTGCCTTAGGCAATGTCACGATGTCTCATGCGCACATGTTGTTGCAGCTTGCGCAGAACCAAGTCTTTCGCATCCACCTTGGTTTTTTCGCAGAGGGCATTGAAGACCCCTCGCTTAACATCGGCTGGTCCCCTCTGCTCACTTGCGACATTAGCAGCCATGTATGGTATCGGTGTGCTGGCGGATAGGGTCCAAAGCGTTCCGGGTCGGCTCCCCGCTGTAAACGAAGAGCCGATTGTTCAAATTTCCGTGTTTTCAGCGAGGGCTAGCGCGTCTTCTACGTCTATCCCGAGATAGCGCACCGTATTTTCGATCTTGCTGTGGCCAAGAAGAATCTGAACCGCACGCAGATTGCCGGTGGCCCTGTAAATGATCGACGCCTTGGTTCGCCGCAGAGAGTGGGTGCCGTATTCGCTTCGCATCAAGCCGATCCCGCTAACCCATTCATCAACAAGCCGCGCATATTGACGGGTGCTAAGGTGCCGCTCATGATCGACCCGGCTTGGGAAGACGTAATCATCCACGCTGCCACCTCTGCGCTCGAGCCAGGCCAGCAGACTGGCGCGGGCATCCGGCAAAATCTCGAACTGGACAGGGCGAGTTGTTTTTTGCTGCATCACGATTGCGCGCGTT
>DAITMG010000083.1:0-8628 GCA_036835265.1 Erythrobacter sp.
GGCCCAGTTTACGGCCCAGCGCGCGTCGAGGGCAATCGCGCGCGCGGGCTTGATTGATCTTGCGTGTTGCGCATACCCGCCAGACAGTGCAGCGCGCCAGGAACGGTGTCCGCCCGTCAGAATAGAGGAACCCGATTGGAGCAAACCAGCGCCAGACACGTCGCCATCATCATGGATGGCAATGGCCGCTGGGCAACGAAGCGTGGCCTGCCTCGCGCGGTCGGGCACCAGCGCGGGGTCGAAGCGGTGCGCGGGCTGGTGCGCGGGATCGAGCCGCTCGGGCTCGAGTGCCTCACGCTCTACGCGTTCTCATCCGAGAACTGGAAACGCTCGGTCGACGAGGTCGATGATCTCATGAACCTCATGCGCAAGTTCATCAAATCGGACCTCGCCGAGTTCGTCGCGAACAATATCAAGCTCAAGATCATCGGCGACTGGCAATCGCTCGCGCCCGATATCGTCGCGATGCTGGAGGATGCGCTGGCTCAGACCGCGCGCGGCAAGCAGACGCTCGCGGTCGCGCTCAATTACGGCGCGCAGAACGAAATCGCGCGCGCGGCGGCCAAGGCGGCAAAGCTGGGCGAGATCACGCCCGAGACGATCGCAGGCCAGCTCGACACCGCCGATCTCCCGCCGCTCGACCTCTTGATCCGCACCAGCGGCGAGGTGCGGCTGTCGAATTTTCTGCTGTGGCAGGCGGCCTATGCCGAGATGCTGTTCGTCGATACACTGTGGCCTGATTTCAAGCCGGACCACCTGATCGAGGCGCTCGCCGATTTCAACGAGCGGGAGCGGCGCTATGGCGGGCGCTGAGAACCGCGCACGCGGTCCTGGCGGCGGAATTGCCGATCTTCCCAAGCGGGCGGCATCGGCGGTGGTGATGGTTGCGGTGAGCGGGCTTGCGCTGTGGCTCGGCGGTTGGTTCTGGATCGGTTTCGTGGTCCTGGTCGCGGGGCTCGTGCTGTGGGAGTGGAATGCCCTCGTGCGGGGGGCGGGCGCCTCGCCGATCGCTGAGATCGTGTGGCTGTTCTTTGGCGCAATGTATGTCTGCGGGGCGGCGCTGGCGATGATCCAGGTGCGGCTGAGCTTTGATGCGCTGGGCGTTGCAGTGGGCTTTCTTGCGCCGATCGTCGCGGTTGACGTTGGTGCGTATTTTGCCGGGCGCGCGATCGGGGGGCCGCGCATTGCGCCGCGCCTCAGCCCGTCCAAGACCTGGGCGGGCCTTGGCGGAGGGGCATTTGCTGCAAGCCTCGTCACGCTCGCGAACGAGCTTTACGACACCGGGCCGGCCGCCGCCTTTCCCGGCTATTCCGCGATGAGCCTGGCAGGAGCGGTGCTCGCCGGCATCCTCATTGCGGTGATCGCGCAGTCCGGCGATTTCTTCGAAAGCTGGATGAAACGCCGCGCCGGGGTGAAGGATTCAAGCGCGCTCATTCCGGGCCATGGCGGCGTGTTCGACCGGGTCGATGGGTTCCTCGCGGTGTTCTTCGTGCTGTTTGTGGTTGCAGTTGCCCCCGGATTGCTGGGATAGAGCAGAGCATGAAGCGAAGTCTGACGCTGTTGGGGGCCACTGGCTCGGTTGGTGCATCAACGCTCGATCTGGTTCGTCACTGCCGCGATGCCTGGCAGATCGAGGTGTTGACGGCCAATTCTTCGGCGCTCGACCTGGCGCAGCTGGCGCTCGAATTCGATGCAAAGCTTGCCGTGGTCGGCGACGAGGCGGCCTTGCCGGCGCTGCGCGAAGCGTTGGCGGGAAGCGGGATCGAGGCGGCTGGCGGGACCCGCGCGCTGTGCGAGGCGGCGGCGCGTCCGGTCGATCTGACGGTGGCCGCGATCGTCGGTTGCGCAGGGCTGGGCGCGGTCATGGCCGCGGCCGAGCGCGGGGGCACGATCGCGCTTGCCAACAAGGAGGCGCTGGTTTCAGCCGGCGACATCCTCAAATCGGCGGCCGAGCGCTGGGGCGCGACTTTGCTGCCGACCGATTCCGAGCACAACGCGATCTTCCAGTGCCTCGCGGGCAACGATATCGCCGAGGTGCGCCGGATCATCCTCACCGCAAGCGGCGGCCCGTTCCGCACGCTCGATGCCAAGGCCTTGAAGACCGTCACGCGCGCGCAGGCTTTGAAGCATCCCAACTGGTCGATGGGCGCGAAGATCACGATCGATTCCGCCACGATGATGAACAAGGGGCTCGAATTCATCGAGGCGCATTATCTCTTCCCCGTGGGTCAGGAGAATATCGAGATCATCGTCCATCCGCAGAGCATCGTCCATTCGATGGTCGAATATCGCGACCGCTCGGTGCTCGCGCAGCTCGGCCCTTCTGATATGCGCGTGCCGATCGCCTCGTGCCTTGCTTGGCCCAAGCGGATGGAGACGCGGCTTACCCCGCTCGATCTCGCCGCGATCGGCACGCTCACCTTCGAGGTGCCCAACGAAGAGTTCTTCCCCGCGACCCGCATCTGCCGCGAGGCGCTGATCGCGGGCGGGTGCGCGCCGGCGATTCTGAATGCCGCCAACGAAGTCGCGGTTGCCGCCTTCCTCGAAGGGCGGATAGGGTTTATGCAGATCACCGCGCTGGTCGAGGAGACGCTGGCTACGAGCGATGCGTCGGACCTCCCGACATCGCTCGATGATGTGCTCGCGATCGATCAGATGGCGCGTCGCAAGACGGGGGAAATTTTGGAGATGAATGCCTTTGTTTGAGCAGCCCCCGTTCTGGATGTATGCCGCTGGCCTGTTGCTCTTGCTGGGGCCGTTGGTCACCCTCCACGAGCTTGGTCACTATCTCGTTGGGCGGTGGTTCGGCGTTGAGGCCGATGCCTTCTCGGTCGGGTTCGGCAAGGAAATCGCCGGCTTCACCGACCGGCGCGGCACGCGCTGGCGCCTCTCGGCGCTGCCCTTGGGCGGCTATGTCCAGTTTCGCGGCGACATGAACCCCGCCAGCGTCCCCGATGCCCGCGTCGCTGCCCCGCCGGGCAGCTTCCAGAGCGCGGCGCTGTGGAAGCGTGCGCTGATCGTTGCGGCGGGGCCACTCACCAATGTGTTGATCGCGATTGCCATCTTTGCAGGTTTCTTCGCGGTGCTGGGCAATCCGGTGCCGGTCGATCCGGAAGCCTCGCAGCGCATCGGCGAATTCGCCGAGCAGTCGGCCGCGCGCGAGGCCGGGCTCGAGATCGGTGACAAGATCGTGGCGATCGACAATATGCCGATCAACGAGTTTCGCGATATCCAGGAGAATGTCGCGCTCTATCCCGACAGGAACGTCACCATCGCCGTCGAGCGAGGCGAGGAGCGGCTCGAATTTCCGGTGACAATCGCGCGGGTCGAGACCGATGACGGGTTCGGCAACAAGGGCGATATCGGCATGATCGGGGTGGGGCCTGCCGCGCTCGAATACACCTTCGAGCCGGTGCCGGTCATGGAGCTTGTCCCGCTGGCGATCCAGCAGTGCTGGAAGCTGGTCAAGATGATGGTCACGGGCATCCAGCAGATCGTTACCGGTGAGCGCTCGATCAAGGAGCTGGGCGGGCCGATCAAAATCACCAAAGTCGCCGGCGAGCGGTTCAGCCTCGGGGCGACCGCCTTCATCGAATTGGTCGCGCTGATCTCGCTTAATTTGGCATTCATCAACTTCTTGCCAATCCCTGCGCTCGATGGTGGCCACCTCGCCTTCTACGCGGTAGAAGCCATTCGCCGAAAGCCGGTGGGGCCGCAGGCGACCGAATGGGCATATCGCACCGGGATCGCGATTGTCCTGATGTTCATGGTGGTCGTGACCTTCAACGATGTGTTCTCTTTGCCGCTGCTGGGCGAGTTGTTCGGCAGCTAGACGAATAAAGCGCACGGACGGGCCAACCGGGCGCAGCCTCGCGGGTTGATTGCGGGGGGCGCATGAGGCACAGGCACACGCGGCCCGGTCGCCTCGAAGGCTGATCGAGCCGCGCGGCATGATGACTGTTAGACGGGAACTGAGACTTCATGGATCGATGTAAGCAGGCAGGCGGTGCGTCTGTGACTTCAGCCAGTCGGCTGGCGCTTGTGCTTACCTGCGGCACGATGCTCGCCGGTGTGCCCTACAGCGCCCATGCGCAGGAGGAAGTTCCGATGCAAGGCGCGCCCGGGGCGCAGCCCACGCCGCCGCCCACAGCCGCGCCCGCGCCCGCGCCCGCACCAGCGGGCGATGTGATCCGCACGATCAGCGTGGCGGGCGCCGAGCGCCTCGAGCCGACCACGATCCTGTCCTACATCCGCCTGCGCGTCGGTGACGAATACACCTCGGCCGCGGCCGACGAGGCGCTCAAGGATCTGGGCGCGACCGAGCTGTTCAGCAATTTCTCGATCCGCAACGATAACGGAAATGTGGTGATCACCGTCACCGAAAGCCCGGTCATCAACCGCATCGTGCTCGAAGGCAACCGGCGGCTCGACAACGACAAGATCCTGCCCGAGATCAAGCTCGCCCCGCGCCAGATCTTCACCCGCTCCAAGGTCCGCGCCGATGTCGCGCGCATCATCGAGCTCTACAAGCGCCAGGGCCGGTTTGCAGCAAGCGTCGAGCCCAAGATGGTGGAGCTGCCGCAAAACCGCGTCGATGTAGTGTTCGAGATCAACGAGGGGCCCAAGTCCAAGGTCCGCCAGATCAACATCATCGGCAACGAGGCGTTCAGCGATGGCGATCTGCGCGGCGAGATGGTCACCAAGCAGGCCCGCTTCACCCGCTTCTTCAGCTCCAACACCAGCTACGACCCCGATCGCCTCGCGTTCGACCAGCAGAAGCTGCGGCAATTCTATCTCACCGAAGGCTATGCCGATTTCCGCGTCGTCTCGGCGGTCGCCGAGCTGACCCCGGACCAGCAGGACTTCATAATCACCTATGTCGTCGAAGAGGGCGAGCGCTACAAGTTCGGCGAAGTCGAGGTCGAAAGCCAGCTGCGCGATTTTGACAGCGAGTCGATCCGCGCCGGACTCTCGATGAAGACGGATGACTGGTACAACGCCAAGACGGTCGAGGACACGATCGAGCAGCTCGCCGAGCTCGCTGGCCGCTTCGGCTATGCCTTCGCCGATGTCCAGCCCCGGTATAACCGGAACAAGGACGACCTCACGATGGACATCACGTTCATCCTGCGCCAGGCGCCGCGCGTCTATGTCGAGCGGGTCGATGTCAACGGCAACACGCTGACGCAGGACAAGGTGGTCCGCCGCGAGTTCCGCCTGTCGGAGGGCGATGCGTTCAACACGCTCGGCGTCCAGCGCACGACCGCGCGCATCAACTCGCTTGGCTATTTCCAGGAGAACTTCGAGGTCAACCAGGTTGAGGGCTCGGCGCCCGATCGGATCATTCTCGAAGCCAACGTCGAGGAACAGCCGACGGGCGAGCTCCAGTTTTCGGCCGGTTTCTCTTCGATCGAGCAGTTCATCCTCGCGGGCTCGATCCGCCAGCGCAATTTCCGCGGGCGCGGCCAGACCGTCGGGCTCTCGCTCAACTATTCGCAGTTCACCAGTCAGGCCCGCATCAGCTTCACCGAGCCGTACGTGTTCGATCGCAACATCTCGGCCGGGATAGACATTTACCGCACCGATTTTAACCAGTTCAACTTCACCGGGCGCGATCGTAACACGACCTTCGAACAGTCGACGACCGGCATTTCGCTGCGCCTCGGCGTCCCGCTCACCGAATTCATGCAGCTTATCGGCAGCTACACGCTCAACTATGATCAGGTGAATCTCGACGAGCGGCAGTTCTTCCGCGATCTCGATAACGACGGCATCGCCACCTGCGACCCGCTGCTCGCCGGCCGCTTCTTGTGCGATGCGCTGGGCGACCGGCTGAGCTCGATCCTCGGGGTCAACCTCAATTACAACTCCTTGAACTCGGCCTTCCGTCCGACGAGGGGCGAATCCATCAGCTTCAGCACCGAGTTTGCCGGGCTTGGCGGCGATGTGCGGTATCTGCGGTTCCGCACGCGGGCACAGAAGTTCTGGGGGCTTGGCAATTCGGGCTTTGTCTTCTCGGTCCTCGCAGAGGGCGGCGCGATCAAGGCGTTGCAGGAGCGCGACGGTCCGGGGGTCGACGACATCTTGCTCACCGACCGCTTTTTCCTCGGCGAACCGCAGATGCGCGGGTTCGATATCCGCGGGATCGGCCCGCGCGTGCTGACCCAGTTCTACGAGCGCGATCCGGTGACGGGGCTTGCCCAGCTTGACGAGGACGGGTTGCCGATCCTGCTCACCGCCGAGAACCAGACCCGCGACGATGCGATCGGCGGGCGGACCTATTATCACGGCCGCGCCGAACTCGAGATCCCGCTTGGCACCGGCGCGCGCGAACTGGGCCTGCGCCCTTCGATCTTCGTCGATGTGGGCGCGCTGTGGTCGGTCACGAGGCCGCTCCTCTCGGACAATCCCAATGGCATCCAGTCAACCGACCCGACCACGGGCCTGCCGCTGTTCAGCACCACTGTCGGGCCTGATGGCGAGGCGATCCCGCGCGCCTTCACCACCGAGCAGCTCGATGTGAACGGTAATCTCAACCGCCGCGAGATTGTCCCGAATTCGAACATCCGCGAGACTTTCCTGGGCGATTCGCCCAGTCCACGCATTGCAGTTGGCGTAGGCGTCAACTGGAATTCGCCGTTCGGTCCCTTCCGGATCGACTTCGCGCAGATCGTCCGGAAGGTCGAAGGCGATGACGACAAGATCTTCCAATTCAACGTAGGAACTCAGTTCTAATGACACCAATCTCCAAATCGCTCGTCGCTGCGAGCCTTGCCCTTTGCGCGAGCCTTGCCAGCCCCGCCGCAGCCCAGGTCAATGGCCGCGTGGCCACGGTCGACACGTCCGGCGCGATCATCGGCACCGAGGCTCTCCAGAACGCCTACGAGCTGGTCAACACGACCTACAAGGCGCAGATCGACACCGCCCAGGCCAAGCGCCAGGAGCTTGGCGACGTGCTCAAGCCGTTTGACACCAACAACAACGGCAGCCTCGACGAGTCCGAACTGCCCGCGGTGCAGGCCTCCACGCAGCTCGCAACCATCCAGCGTCTCGAAGACGAGATCAACGGCCTCAGCGACCAGGTGACCGATGCCCGCATCTTCGCGGTCGAGCAGATCCTCGCGCAGTATCCCGCCGCGCTCGAAGAGGTGGCCAACCAGCAACAGATCCAGATGGTTCTGCCGATCGGCTCGGTCCAGTTCGCGCGGCGCGAGGCCGATATCACGCAAGCGATCATCACTTCGCTCAATGCCAAGGTGCCCAACGTCAACGTCGTTCCCCCGCAGGGCTATCGCCGCTCGCAGCAGGGCGCCGCGATCTTCCAGGACATCCAGCAGCGCCTGATCACCGCGCGTCTGCGCGCAGCGCAGGAAGGCCAGACCGAACAGGGCAACCCGCAGGCTCCGGCTGGCCGCTGAGGCCGGTCGGCACGGAATGGGGCAGGGCATGAGCACCGAGGGTTCGAGCGGCGAGGCGACCGCACAAGCGATCGTCGACTATGACATCCACAAGATCCTGAAAGCCCTGCCGCATCGCTATCCGCTGCTGCTGGTCGACAAGGTCAAGCGGATCGAGCTTGGCACCCGCATTCATGCGGTGAAGGCGGTCAGCATCAACGAGGAGTTCTTCCAGGGGCACTTCCCCGGCGCTCCGATCATGCCCGGCGTCCTCCAGATCGAGGCGCTCGCGCAGGCCGCCGCCATCCTCGGGATCGAGACGCTCGAGCTTGCCGGCACCGGCAAGCTCGTCATCTTCATGGGGATTGAGAGCGCCAAGTTCCGCGCCCCGGTCCTGCCCGGTTGCCTGCTCGATCTCGAGGTCGAGTTTCTCCAGAAGCGCAGCCGTGTTTACCGCTTCAAGGGCAAGGCCAGCGTCGAGGGCAAGGCGACCTGCGAGTGCGAGTTCACCGCCATGATCGCCGACGCGCCGGTTTAGGGTGTGCCCGCCCATCCGGGCGGCCTCCTCGGTGCTGCTCCCTCCGCTTTGCTGCGGGGCACCTGCGGGCGGGAGGTCTCCCTTGCGGCGACTTCGCCGCCGGATGGCCGCCTGAGCCGCCGCATTGCACCTTCAACTCATCGCAGCTGCGGCTCGCCTGAACCGCCTGTTACACAGTCCAGGGAAAGTAAACTTCCCCCGGGCAAGCGTGCCCTCGATCGGGCCTCGACCATGCGCGCGCACCCTCGCGCAGGCGCCATCCGACAATTGGAAAGATCGCAGCACGGCAGCGAAGACCGGCCGCGCTGCGCGATACCATTCGCCCATGCCTGTAGGAAACCGGTTAGTCCCGCCATCGTGCGCGGGCGCCCTTGCACACTGGATCAAGCGGCTTGCCATTTCGTCGTTTAGCCCTTACGTGGCCCGCTTCCCGCATCATACAGCGCGTCCGGTCGGAACCGGGCACCAGCTAGCAAGGATCAGTCCGATGAAAGCCGAAGGGCACCCCGAATATCACATGATCACGGTCAAGATGACCGATGGCACCGAATACCAGACCCGCTCGACCTGGGGTAAGGAAGGCGACACGATGTCGCTCGAGATCGACCCGCTCAGCCACCCGGCCTGGACCGGCGGCCAGAAGCAGATCCAGGAAGGCGGCCGCGTCGCAGCCTTCAACAAGCGCTTCGGCGG
>DAITMG010000084.1:0-4061 GCA_036835265.1 Erythrobacter sp.
GCCGGTCGCGGCGGCATCGTCGAGATCGAACCGCCCGCCGGCAAAGATCATCGTCACGAAGGCTTGTGCGCAGATGGCTAGCGCGACGGCCGCCGGGATGGTCAGCAGCATCGCAAGCTCGATCGCATCGGACTGGATTCGATCGGCGCCCTCCTTGTTGTCACCGCCCACGAACTTGCTGAGCGTCGGCAGGATCGCGGTCGAAAGCGCGATCCCGATGATGCCGAGTGGCAGCTGGTTCAGCCGGTCGGCATAGTTCATGTAGCTGACCGCGCCATCGCCCAGCTGGTTGAGGAAATAGAGCTGGACCAGCGTGTTGATCTGGTAGGCCCCACCGCCAATCGCGGCGGGCAGCGCGATGATGCCGAGGCGCTTCACCTCGGGCGTGAGGCGCGGCAGCCGCAGCTTGGGGCGAAACCCCTCGCGGCGCGCCCAATGGTAGAGCCAGGCGAGCTGCAACACGCCCCCCAGCGTCACCGCCCAGGCGATTGCATAGGCGACCTCCTCAAGGCTTGCCCCCGCCGCCTTCCAGCGTTCGCCGATGAGCAGCGCTGCGATCAGCACGAGATTGAGGATGATCGGGAAACTAGCGCCCGGGGCAAACCGCGAGACGCTGTTGAGCATGCCGGTGAAGAGGGTCACCAGGCTGACGAGGATGATGTAGGGGAACATGATCCGCGCGAAATCGACGCCCAGCGAGAAGGTCTGCGGATCGACCGGCTTTTCCGAAAGCAGCCAGATCACCGCGGGCATGGCCAGCTCGAACAGCGCGACGAGCGCGATCAGCACCGGCAGGAAGACGCTCAGCACATCGGCGCTGAACGAGCGCGCTTCCTCGAGGCCTTGCTCGGGCGTCTCGGCTCCATGGAGGCGCTTGGAAAACATCGGCACGAAGGCCGCAGAGAACGCCCCTTCAGCGAACAGCCGGCGAAACACGTTGGGGATGATGAAGGCCTGGAACCACGCATCGGTCACCGCATTGGCGCCGAGCACGCGCGCGAAGATCATCTCGCGCGCCATCCCGGCGATGCGGCTGGCAAGCGTGAGGGACCCGATCGTCCCGACATTTCTGAGCAGGCTCATTGCCGGCAAGGCCCGCCTTGTGTGCGGTTTACGCCTCGCCCGAAGGCTTGTCGGACGCCTCGGCCGCGCGCTTTGCCTTGGACTGCTGCAGCTGCTGGTTGTAGAGCGCTGCGAAATCGATCGGGTCGACCATCAGCGGCGGGAAACCGGCATCGCGCACCGCATCGGCCAGCACCCGGCGGGCAAACGGAAACAGGATGCGCGGCGCTTCGGCAAACAGGAAGGCGTGCGCCTGATCCTCGGGGATGTTGCGCATCCCGATCAGGCCGCAATAATCGAGTTCGACGAGATAGACCGGGCCCTTGTCGCAGGTCGCGCTGATATGGATCCTGAGGCTGACCTCATGGACCTCCTCGCTCTTGGCGTCGGAGCTGATGTTGAACTGGACGTCGATCTTGGGCTGCTCGGTCCATTGAAAGACATCGGGCGCGCTCGGGTTCTCGACCGAGAGATCTTTGACATACTGCGTGATGACCGCGGCGGCGGGCTGGGTGTCTGCCCCGTTGGTGGCGGCGGCATCGGTGTCGAGATTGGTGAGAACGTCGCCTTCATTGGCCATGATGTGTCGTCTTTCGGCTGCAAGGTGGGGTCAGATGCGCCTGGCGGCCTTGCAAAGAGCGGTGCGGGCGCTGGCGCACTGAGGGTGAAACGGGCTGATGAACTGGCGGCGCGCCTAGCAGGCGCGGCGCGGCGCTGCAACTGGCGAGGCTGGGCGAGCGCCCAGGGCAGAATCGCCCTGCCGCAATGAGGTCGCCCGGACGCCCATTGGACGCACCGCAATCAACAGTGTCAAAAATCCGCGAAAGCTGACACACTCCGCCGTGTTTCTCCTCATTTGGACCCGAACGCGCGTTGCCGAATTGTATTTGGGTCTTATGTTAGGCATGATGGGAATTGATTTGGGCGTGAGCGGAGTGGTGCGCGGCCAGACATAGCAACCGGGTATTTATCGTGATCACAGAAATCATCGTCCTCGCCATGATCGCCGCCTTCCTTGGCCTGCGGCTCTACTCGGTGCTTGGCCGCCGGGCCGAGCACGAGGAGGAATCGGTGCCACAACGCTACGAGGCGGGCGAGGGCAACAGCCAGACCGGCGCGCCGGCGCAGCCGCAGGCATCCGCCGGCGCTTCGCCTGCGGTCCGCCCGATCCAGCTCGAAGGCGTCATGCCCGCGGTCGAGCGCGGGATCAGGGACATTGCCGCCGCCGATGGCCGGTTCGACCTCGTCAGCTTCCTCGAAGGCGCGAAGGGTGCTTACCAGATGGTGCTCGAGGCGTTCTGGAACGGCGACAAGGAAGCGCTGCGCGAATTGTGCGACGATGATGTGTACGAAGGGTTCAGCTCCGCGATCGACGCGCGGCTGGAAGCCGGCGAGACGCTTGCGAATTCGCTCATCCGGATCGAGGAAACCCGCATTCATTCAGCGGTGCTCGATGGCCGGATCGCGCGCATCGCGGTCCTGTTCGTGGCCGATATCGCCACGGTGACCCGCGCTGCGGACGGCACGGTGATCGCGGGCTCGCTCGACGATGCGATCGAGAGCCGCGATGTCTGGACCTTCATCCGCAATGTCGGCGCGAAGGATCCCAACTGGCTGCTCGACGAAACCGACGAGGGCTGATCCGCGTCGCTGTATTCGAACGCGGGAGCCAGCATGGTGAACACGCGCGCGTCCGTCATCAGGCTTCCGTTTGAGCCTTGCGCTCCCGGCCGCCCCGCGCGGCCGCTTGCGTCCGGCCCAGCGATCCCGCTGGCGGTGTGCGCGCTCTTGAGCGGCTGCGCGATCATCCCACCCGCCGTAGCGCCGCCTGCACCGCCGGCCGCCATCCCGCCATCCGCCCCGCTCGCGCAGAGCGCCGCGCTGATGGGAATCGCGCGCGGGCCGAGCGTCAGCGCGCTCCCCCTGAGCGCTGGCGATGCGGGCAGCGCGCTCGCCTCGTTCATCGAATCGTGCCCGCGCCTGCTCGCGAGAGAGGATCAAAGCGGCCTCAGTTCCCCCGAAGAGTGGCGCGAGGCCTGCACCGCCGCCGCCACCTGGCGGCCTGGCGATGCGCGCGGCTTCTTCGTCCGCCATTTCGACACCGCCCGGATCGGCGACGGACGCGCGTTTGCGACCGGCTATTTCGAGCCCGAAATCGCCGGCAGCCGCACGCGGCGCCCCGGCTTCGAGGTGCCGGTCTATGCCATGCCCGATGATCTCGTGCGCGATTGGCCCGCAGATACGCCGCAAGCCGAGCGAACCGGGCGCGCCCCGCTCGGCCGCTATGATGCCAGCGGCAGGCACGTCCCCTATTTCGACCGCGCCGCGATCGAGGACGGCGCGCTCGCGGGCCGCGTGCCCGTCATCGCCTGGGCGGCCGATCCGGTCGAATTCTTCTTCCTCCAGATCCAGGGCTCCGGCCGCTTGCGCACGCCCGAGGGCGAGGTGATCCGCATCGGCTATGCCGGGCAGAACGGGCGCGGCTACACCGCGATCGGCGCGGTGATGCGCGAGCGCGGGCTGCTCGGCGATGGGCCGGGGCAATATTCGGGATCGATGCAGGGGCTCATGGCCTATATCCGCGAAAACCCCGCCGAAGGCCGCGCGCTGATGCGGCAAAACCAGAGCTGGATCTTCTTTCGCGAACTCACCGGAGATGGCCCGCTCGGCGCGCTCGGCGTGCCGGTGCGCGGCGAAGCCTCGGTGGCTGCGGACCCGCAATTCGTCCCGCTCGGCGCGCCGGTCTGGCTCAAGCTCGATCGCAGCGAGGCCGACGGGATGTGGATCGCGCAGGATACCGGCGGGGCAATCAAGGGCGCCAACCGGTTCGACACGTTCTGGGGCGCAGGGCCGGAGGCGCGCCGGATCGCAGGCGGGATGAGCGCGCGCGGCGAGGCGCTGGTGCTGCTGCCCAAGCCAACGGTCGCGCGGCTCGAGCGCGAGGCAGACCAGCAGAGCGAGCCGTGAGGTATGTTCGCGGCCTCAAGCCGTGAGGCATT
>DAITMG010000084.1:4161-8439 GCA_036835265.1 Erythrobacter sp.
GCCTTGCGCGAACACAACGGCGGGCTCGATTCGCATTGGGAGCGGCGCATCAAGGGTGGGCGGCTCGAGCCCGATCTGACGCTCGATCTCCACGGCAACACGCTCGATGCCGCCTATGACCGGATCGATCGCGGGCTTCAGCAGGCGCGCAGCATGGGCGCGCGCGTGGTGCTCGTCATCGCCGGGCGCGAGCGCGGCGCCGATCCCGCCGACCGCGCCTCGCAGCGCGGCGCGATCCGGGCCAAGCTGCTCGACTGGCTCGCCGCCAGCCCGCATGGCGATGACATCGCGGCGGTGCGCCGGGCGCATCGCAGCCATGGCGGCGAGGGCGCGCTCTATCTGGTGCTGCGGCGCGGGCGCTGAGGCACCCTTAAAGAGCCTCAACCCGGCGCGCGCTATTCGCCCGCGAGTTCCCGCACCAGCGCTGGCGCGGGATAGATTGTCTCGAGCGCTTCCTGCACCGCCGCCGTCGAGACCGCCACCGTGCGGTTGAGCGTGCCGTCATAGCCGTAATTGCCGCCCAGCGAGTGGATGTTGCCGTCAAACGCCGCGCCGATCACCGTGCCCGCCCGATCGATCACCGGGCTGCCGGAATTGCCGCCGATGATGTCGTTGGTGGTGACGAAATCATAGGTCGTGCCCTTGTCGATGCTGGCCTCGTTCGCGGCGAAGGCGGGGGCGAGATCGAACGGCGGGTTGCCGGTCGCCCGATCGAAAGTGCCGGCCATCGTCGTGCGGATCGGCACTTGCTGACCGCGCTCGGTCCAGCCCTGGACCTGGCCATAGCTGATCCGCAGGGTGAAGGTCGCATCGGGATAGAGCTGGTCGCCATAGGCCGCAAACCGCGCATCTGCGAGCTTCGCCCCGGCCTGCGCCAGTGGCCCGGCATAGGCCTCGTCAGCCTGCTGCTTGAGTTCGCGCTGACGCTCGGCGAGGCCGAGCGCATAGCGGATCATCGGATCGTCCGACGCCTCGATCGCGGCCATGCCGCCGTCCCACAGCGCCTTGCGCACCGCCGGATCAGCGAGGCTCGATTGCCTAACCAGCCGCTCGGCCAGCTGTTCGGGGCTGTCCTTGCCCAGCAGCAGCTGGCTGTCGGCATCGTCGACGCCGAGATATTCGCGCGCCTTGCTCAGGCTCCACTCCATCGTCAGCTGGTCGAGCCAGGGATAGATCGGACGTTCATCGAGCAGCTGCTTTTCGGTCAGCGGCAGCGCGCTGTCGGTGAAGCCCGGCAGGCGCTCGGCATTGGGCTTGGCGCGTTCTTGCGCCGCATAGACCAGCGTCTGGGCATAGCCGTAGAGAGCGCTCGAAGGGGTGGTGAAGCGCAGCGGCAGGTAGAGCTTGCGATACTCTTCAACTGCTCCTGCGACCGTTGACCAAGGATCGCCGATCTCGGCGTTGTCCGCCATGCGCGCCTTGAGCTCGGCTTCGGCCTCGGCCAGCTTGCCGGTGAAGGCGGGATCGTTCAGCGCCGTGGTGCGCCCGATGAACACCTTGAGGCTGTTCTCGAGCCCGTTGAGGGTATCGAGCCCTTCGCGCTTCTTCTCGGGGGTTTCCTGCATCGCCTGGATCAGCCGCCCACGCAGTTCGGCGAAGGTTGCGAGCGTCACCGGCAGGCGGACTTCGCGCTCGAAGGCGAGCTGGCTCTGGGTGAACAACCGGCTGGTCGATCCCGGATTGCCGACCACGAAGGTGATCTCGCCTTCCTCGGGCGCGCGCGGGTTCCATTGCAGGTGAGCGGGCGTCTCGACCGGCGCGCCGTTCTCATAGGCGCGCAGGAAGCTCGCATCGAGCGAATAGCGCGGAAAATTGAAATTGTCGGGGTCGCCGCCAAAGGCCGCCGCGCGATCTTCGGGAGCCCAGGCCAACCGCACGTCGGAATATTTGCGATAGGTGTAGAGCTTGTACTGACCGCCGCCGAACAGCGTCACGACCTGGCAGCGGGTGGTCTCCTGGTCGGGACATCCGGCGGATTCGAGCTCGGCCACCTGCGCATCGCGCGCCTTGGTCAAAGCTTCGCCCGAAAGCCCTTCGATCGCGGCCTTGACCGTGCCGGTGACGTCGGTGATCGCGGTGACCACCTCGGCCTGCTGGCCGGCGCATTTGAGTTCCTCGCGGCGATCCGCAGCGATGAAACCGTTCTTGAGATAGTCGATCTGGTCGCTCGAATTCTCGAACAGACAGCTCGCAATGCAGTGATGGTTGGTGAGGATCAGCCCTGAGCCCGAGACGAAGCTGGCCGAACACCCCCCGGTGAGCCGCACCGAGGCGCCGCGCACCCGGTCAAGCCATGCCGCATCGGGAGCCCAGCCATAGGCTTCGCGCACCTCCTCGGTCGGGAACCCGTCGAAGGTCCACATTCCTTCATCGGCGCTGGCCGGGGCGGCGAGGGCGAGGGTGGTCAACGAGCAGGTGGCGGCAAGGGCGATGGTGCGGATGGTCAAGCGAGTGGCTCCTGTGTTGGCGCAACGGGCCGCAATCGGCTCCGAGCGACGCTTGGCCGAGGTAATACCGGGTTTGCGGCAATAGAAAAGCCCCCGGTCCCGCTCTGCGATGGCGGGCCGGGGGCTGCTCTCACGCTCCGGCGCAGGAGGGTTGGGGGGAACATGCGCCGGAGCGTGCGCCCTCAAGGGGCCGGTTGGATTACGCGTGATACTTCGACCAGGTTACATCGAAGCGATCGGCATTCATCACCTTGGTCCAAGCCGAGATGAAATCGCACACGAACTTGCCCTCGTTCCCGTTCTCGGCATAGGCCTCGGCCTGCGCGCGCAGCTGCGAGTTCGAGCCGAAGATCAGATCGGTGCGGGTCGCGCGCCACCTTTCCTCGCCAGTGGCGCGGTCGGTGCCGACATATTCCTCGTCGCCGCTCTCGTCCACAGTCGCCCACTTGGTCCCCATGTCGAGCAGGTTGCGGAAGAAATCGGGGGTCAGCTTGCCTGGGGTGTCGGTGAGCACGCCGATCTTGTAGCCGTGATGAGCGTGCTTGCTCACCGCACCCAGAGCCCTGAGGCCGCCGACCAGCACCGTCATTTCCGGGATCGACAGGCCCATGAGGTGCGCCCGGTCGATCAGCATGTCCTCGGTCTTCACGCTCGCCTTGGTCTTGAGGTAGTTGCGGAAGCCATCGGCGAACGGCTCGAGCGGCTCGAAGCTCGCTGCATCGGTGTGCTCGTCGGTCGCATCGCCGCGTCCGCCCACAAACGGCACGGTCACGTCATGCCCGGCATCGCGCGCCGCCTTTTCGACCGCCGCCGAACCAGCGAGCACGATCGCATCGGCCATGCTGAGGCTGCCGCGATGCTGATCGATCACGTCCAGCACCTTGCCAAGCTCCTCGGGATCGTTGACCGCCCAGCCGCGCTGCGGTTCGAGCCGCACGCGCGCACCGTTGGCGCCGCCGCGATGGTCCGAATTGCGGTAGGTCGAGGCCGAAGCCCACGCCGCCTTGACCAGTTCGCGAACCGAGAGGCCGGAGCCCAGGATCGCGCCCTTGAACCGCTCCACTTCAGCATCGGAGGGCGTCGTGCCGGCCGGAACCGGATCCTGCCAGATCAGCGTCTCTTCGGGCACTTCCGGGCCGAGATAGCGGACCTTGGGCCCCATGTCGCGGTGGCACAGCTTGAACCAGGCGCGCGCGAAGGCGTCGTCGAGCTGCTCGGGGTTGGCGAGGAAGCGCTCGGAGATCTTGCGATAGTCCGGGTCCATCTTCAGCGCCATGTCAGCGGTGGTCATCATCGTGGGCACGCGCTTGCTGGGGTCGCGCGCGTCGGGAGCCAGATCCTCGGGATCGGGATTGATCGGCTGCCATTGCTGCGCGCCGGCCGGGCTGTGGACCAGTTCGAAATCGTATTTGAACAGGATCCGGAAGTAATCGTGGCTCCACGAGGTCGGGTTGTTCGACCAACTGCCCTCGATCCCCGAGGTGGTGATCTGGCCGCGGCCGATCTCTTCCTCGTCGTTGAGCCAGCCAAAGCCCATCAGGTGCAGCGCCTCGCTCTCGGGCGCGCCGCCGAAACTGTCGGACGGCTCGGCCCCGTGCGCCTTGCCGAAGGCGTGGCCGCCGGCGGTGAGCGCGACGGTTTCCTCGTCGTTCATCGCCATGCGGGCGAAGGTTTCACGCATGTCGCGCGCGCTTTCGAGCGGATCGGGATTGCCGCCGGGTCCTTCGGGATTGACGTAGATCAGCCCCATCTGGATCGCTGCGAGCGGGTTTTCGAGCGCCATGCCTTCCTTGGGCTGGATGCGGGTGGCAACGCCTTCGTTGACCCACTG
>DAITMG010000085.1:0-7598 GCA_036835265.1 Erythrobacter sp.
TTGCAATCGAGAATGTCGAGCTGGCGGATGGTCTTCAGTTTGTGTTTCTTGAGCCACATGGTGAACACGCTGGTCACGCCCGGATCGAAGCCCGAGCCCAGGAGCGCCATCAGCCCCGCCTCGCGGAAGCGATCATGATAGGCCCACTGCCACTTGTATTCGAACTTGGCCTCGTCCTTGGGCTCGTAATTGGCGGTGTCGAGATAATGCGCGCCCGCCTCGAGGCAGGCATCCATGATCGGCAAGTCCTGATAAGGCAGCGCGAGGTTGACAACATGGCTCGCGCCGATCTTGCGAATGAGATTGACCATCGCGGGCACTTCCTCGGCGTCGATCTCATAGGTCGCGATCTCGACCCCGGTGCGCTCCTTCACCGAAGCGGCGATCGCGTCGCACTTGGACCGCGTGCGGCTCGCCAAGTGGATCTCGGGGAATATATCCCGGTTGAACGCCATCTTGTGGACGCACACCGAACTCACGCCCCCCGCCCCGATCACCAACACCTTTGCCATCGCCAAACCTTTCCGATTTCGAATCTTGCGCCGCTCCTAGGCGAATGATCCGGGAGCGACAATTGATCCGATATTTCCTACGATGCGCGCCAGGTGTAAGGCATGGCGCATGACCGTGCCCCCGCCCCGCTCCACCCCGTTTTGCGGCCCCTGCCTCGGCCGCGAAGTCGAACGAAATTCGGAAGCGACCTTTCTTGCTTCTGGACTGTGTAACAGGCGGTTCAAGCGTGCTCCACGAGCGATAGTCCGTTGAGCGACCGCGCGATGGATGACACCCGCCTCCCCACCCACGAAGGCACGCTCGCCGCAGCCCGCTCGATCTCGCTGATCGTGCGCATGACCCCGCTGCTGCCGGTCGAGATCGCGGGCGTGCGCTGCTTCGTGAAGGCGGAGAACCTGCAACCGATCGGGGCCTTCAAGATCAGGGGCGCATGGTGGCGTCTCGTCAACCTCACCCGGGCGCAGCGGCAGGCAGGCGTGGTCGCGGTCTCCTCGGGCAATCATGCGCAAGGCGTCGCCTGGGCAGCACGGCGGCTCGGGATCAACGCGACGATCGTGATGCCGCGCGATGCGCCGCAAGTGAAGCTCGCAAACACGCGCGCGCTCGGTGCGCAGGTCGTCCTCTACGACCGTGCGCCCATTGAACAGGGGGGCGAGGACCGCGACGCGGTGGCAGCCCGGCTGATCGAGGGGCACGCCGAGGACGCCCGGCCCACGCTCGTCCATGCCTTCGGCGATCCGTGGGTGATCGAGGGCCAGGGCTCGGCCGGGATCGAGCTCACCCAGCAGATCGCGGGCGGGCCCTCGCGCATCCTCGTGTGCTGCGGCGGGGGCGGGCTTGCAGCCGGGCTCGCGCTCGCCTGCCCGCAGGCCGACGTCTACCCGGTCGAGCCCGAGGGCTGGGACATGGTCGGCCAGGCGATGGCACGCGGCGAGATCGTCCATGCTGGCGCCGATGCGCCCGCGACCATCTGCGATGCGCTCCAGCCCACCGCGACGCGGCCGGTCAACCTCGCGATCCTCAAGGACCGCGCCGAGCCGGGGCTGACGGTGAGCGATGCCGAGATCCGCCACGCGCAGCGCTGGGCCTTTGCGCACCTGCGCATGGTGATCGAGCCGGGCGGCGCGGCGGCGCTGGCCGCAGCGCTTGCTGGCAAGGTCCCGCTCGATGAGCGCACCGTGATCATGCTGACCGGCGGCAATGCCGATCCCGCCCGCTTTGCCGCAACGCTGATGGATGCAGAGCCAAGCGATCCCGTCGCAACGGGTGGATAGACTGTGGAAAGCGTCACACACTCGACATGCGCCGCGCATAATGCGAAGGCTTGATCTCATTCAAGGGCAAAACACAATCATGGCAGTTCAGGCAAAGCGGATCATCGAAGATGCGGTGATCCGCAAGGATGCGAACGCGATGGACAAGCTCCTCGACCGGGCCTTCGCGCTCGCGTTCAAGGGGCTGGTCTACGCGCAGATCTGGGAAGACCCGGTGGTCGACATGCAAGGGCTCGACATCCAGCCCGACAGCCGCCTGATGTGCATCGCGAGCGGCAGCTGCAACGCGCTGTCCTACCTCACCGCCAACCCGGCGAGCGTGACCGCGGTCGATCTCAACCATGCCCACGTCGCGCTCGGCCAGCTCAAGATCACCGCGATCAAGCACCTGCCGAACTATGAGCGCTTCCACCGGTTCTTCGGTCATGCCGATCACAAGGAAAATCGCGAAGTCTACAAGACGATGATCGCGCCGCATCTCGATGCGGAAAGCCGCCGCTATTGGGAAAAGCGCGACATCAAGGGCCAGCGCCGCATCTCCTACTTCACCAAGGGGCTCTATCGCCGCGGCCTCTTGGGCAACTTCATTGGCCTCGCGCACCTGTTCGCCAAGCTCTACAAGATCGACCTTGGCAAGGTGCTCGAAGCGCAGACGCTGGAGGAACAGCGCGAAGCGTTCGAGACGCAGCTTGCGCCGGTGTTCGAGAAGAAGTTCATCCGCTGGTTGACCGACCAGCCCGCCTCGCTGTTCGGCCTCGGCATTCCGCCTGCACAGTTCGAGCATCTCGCTGGTGATGAACGCATGGCCGAAGTGCTGCGCCGCCGGCTCGAGAAGCTGGCGTGTGACTTCGAGGTCAAGGACAACTACTTCGCCTGGCAGGCCTTTGGCCGGGGGTACAGCCGCGCAGAGGACGCGCCGCTGCCGCCCTATCTGCAGCGCCGCAACTGGGAGGCGATGCGCGAGCGGATCGACCGGCTCGAGGTGATCCGCGCCAACATGGTCGAGTGGATCGGCGCGCGCGAGCCTTCGAGCATGGACCGCTTCGTGCTGCTCGATGCGCAGGACTGGATGAACAACGCCCAGCTCGATGAGTTGTGGACCCGCATCACCCGCTCAAGTCGGCCGGGCGCGCGCGTGCTGTTCCGCACCGCGGCCGAGCCGAGCCTGCTGACCGGTCGCCTCGACGATGCCATCCTCTCGCGGTGGCGCTATTGCGAAGAGCAGTCCGCCGATCTGACGAAGGCCGATCGCTCGTCGATCTATGGCGGCGTTCACCTCTACGAGCTCAAGTGATGGCGGCAAAGGTGACCACCGGCACCAACCACGCAGCGCTGATGGACAGCGTCTACAAGGGCCAGCGCCACATCTATGACGCGACCCGCAAATACTACCTGTTCGGCCGCGACACCCTGATCGAGGGGCTGAATGCCCGCCCCGGCATGCGCGTCCTCGAGGTCGCCTGCGGGACCGGGCGCAACATGGCCAAGATCGCGTGCAGCTGGCCGGGCGTGAGGCTGTTCGGCATCGACATCTCGGAGGAGATGCTCAAGAACGCACGCCGCGCGGTGGGCAAGGAAGCGGTGCTCGGCGCGGGCGATGCGTGCTCGTTCGATGCAGCAGAGCTGCTCGGCGAGGACGCGTTCGAGCGGGTTGTGATCTCCTATTCGCTGTCGATGATCCCCGAATGGGAGAGCGCGTTCGACCATGCAGCGAGCCTCATTGCACCGGGCGGGGAGCTGCACGTGGTCGATTTCGGCGATCTGACGGGGCTGCCCGGCCCGCTCGAGAAGGGGCTCCACGCCTGGCTCGCCAAATTCCACGTGCAAACCCGCAGCGCGCTGCCCGAGACCGCCGCGCGGATCGCCGCCGTGCACGGCCTCAGCCACCGGTCAAAGCGCGGCAAACTGGGCTATTTCCAGCTTCACGTGCTCTCCCGCCCGCGCTGATCCGGCGATTGACAAGCGCGCTTGAGAGCAGCAGGTAAAGACCGGAAAAGACAGGGGATCGTCATCATGCAAGCGCAACTTCTCGCGCCCGCCACCGTGCTGGTGGTGTGGACACTGATCGTGATGTTCTGGATCATCCCGGCGCGCTTCGGCGCTGTCGCCAAGCTCGAGGACAAGAGCAAGCTCCCCGCCAAGCCGGGCGCACGCGGCGGCGACCTTGAGGGCCTCATCCCCGACAAGGCGAACTGGCCCGCGCACAACCACACCCACCTCCATGAACAGCCGACCCTGTTCTATGCCACCGTGCTGATCCTCGCTGTGATGGGGCCGGGCGCGCTCGATATCCTGCTGGCGTGGATCTATGTCGGCGTGCGGATCGTTCATTCGCTGTGGCAGATCCTGGTCAACACCATCCCGGTGCGGTTCGCGCTGTTCCTGCTCAGCACCATTGCGCTGATCGTGCTCGCCCTGCGCGCGGCATCGGCCACGCTGCTGGCCGATCCGGCGACGTTCCCGGGCTGAACGGGACGCCATTGGCAAAGCGATGCGAGAGGAGATCATCCTGATGGGCATGGACATTCTGCAGCCCGCGATCGCGCTGATGATCTGGACGATGATCATCTGGGCGTGGATGTATGCCACCCGCATCCCGGCAATGAACAAGGCCGGGATCGATGGCAAGAACCTGGTCGGCGGTGTCGGCGCGGACCTGCGTCAAAAACTGCCTGACCCGGTCAACTGGAAAGCCGACAATTACAATCACTTGCACGAACAACCTACCGTGTTCTATGCGGCCGCGATCATCCTTGCCATCGTCGGGCATGGCGATGGGATGAACGCCTTCCTCGCGTGGATTTATGTCGGCCTCAGGGTGGCGCACAGCCTCGTTCAGGTGACCGCCAACCGGGTGCTGGTGCGCTTTGTCCTGTTCGCGCTCTCGAGCGTCGTGCTGATCGCGCTGATCGTCAACGCGGCGCTCGTGGTGTTCGGACTGTCCGGCGAGGCTTGAGCCGGGCGTCACGCCCCGCTGATGCGGGGACTTGCAGGAGCCGGCCTACTCCGCCGCTTCGGTCTCTTGCCCGGCCGCGTGGGCATGACCATCATGGTCGATCGCAAGGCCCGCAAGATAGCGCTCGGCATCGAGCGCTGCCATGCAGCCCATGCCCGCCGCGGTCACCGCTTGGCGATAGACATGGTCGGTCACGTCGCCTGCGGCAAAGACCCCGGGGATCGCGGTCTTGGGGGTGCCGGGCTCGACATCGAGATAGCCCGCCTCGTCCATCGCGAGCTTGCCCTTGAACAGCTCGGTCGCAGGCGCATGGCCGATCGCGACGAACGCGCCGTCAGCCTTGACGGTCGAGATTTCGCCGGTGATCGTATCCTTGAGCACGACATGGTCGAGCGCACCATCCGCGCCCGGCTCGAAGCTCTCGACGGTCTTGTTCCACACGGTGCTGATCCGGGGGTGCTTGAACAGGCGGTCCTGCAGGATCTTCTCGGCGCGCAGTTCGCCGCGGCGGTGGATCAGTGTCACATCGTCGGAATGGTTGGTGAGGTAGAGCGCTTCCTCGACCGCGGTGTTGCCGCCGCCGATCACGACCACCTTCTTGCCGCGATAGAAGAACCCGTCGCACGTCGCGCAGGCCGAGACGCCCTTGCCGCCCAACAGCTGCTCGCCCGGAACGCCGAGCCACTTGGCCTGCGCGCCGGTCGCGATGACGAGCGTATCGGCAATGTATTCATCACCCGAATCCCCGATCGCGCGGAACGGGGGGCCATTCTCGAGATCGACCCTCGTGATGATATCGTACATCGTCCGGGTGCCGACATGCTCGGCCTGCGCCTTCATCTCCTCCATCAGCCACGGGCCCTGCACCACATCGCGAAAGCCGGGATAGTTCTCGACATCGGTCGTGATCGTCAGCTGGCCGCCCGGCTGGAGGCCTTGGACGAGGATCGGCTCGAGCATCGCTCGAGCGGCATAGATCGCGGCGGAATAGCCGGCCGGGCCGGATCCGATGATGAGCATCCTGGTGTGATGAGTGGCCATGGTCGCGTCTTCAGCTTTCGATGGTTTGTACAGGATCGATTATGGGGTCGCAACGCCCGCTTGTCAGCCCCGCTCCTATCCGATGTAGCGCGCGCGCAGGCGAGCTTTCCTTGGCTCATCCACACCTAAACTTTGCGCCAGATAGGCATCGATCGATCCGGCAAGCCGATTGATCTCGGAAAAGTAGGTCTCGATGTATTCCGCCCTCACTCCCATCAGGTTGGCGAGTGCGCCTTCGGTGATCTCGGCGTAGATGTCCCGCATGCGCGGGAGCGACTGGGCCTCGAGCACGTGGCGCGTGGGCGCATCGTTGGTTCGCAGAAATTCCGCGATCACGTCATCGCGCTGAGCGCCCAGGGCATGGAGCAGCAGGCTGGCAGCGATCCCGGTGCGATCCTTGCCGGCAAAGCAATGGACAAGGCTTGCGCCCTCGGTGCTTTCCAGCGCCTCGAAATAGCGCGAGAACATCGCGAGCATCGCGGGGTTGACCGGCATCCGCGTATAGACCGCGATCATCCTGTCGAACGCCATCTGCTCGTCCATGACGAGCGTGCCGCCGCCGCCTTCGTGCGGTGGCGAATTGCTGGTTTCTCCGTCATAGGCAAGCACTTGCGCTGCAAACCTGGGATGGCGCCGACAGGGAAACCGGGTCCGCTCGCTCTCGCCGCGAAGGTCGATGATGGTCTTGATCCCGAGCGTCTCGATCACCTCGAGATCTTCCTCGCACGCCTGCCAGTGCTGGCCCGAACGCCACAGCAGCCCGGTCTTGACATGGCCCTCGCCCGGCACCTTCCACCCGCCATAATCGCGCAGATTGTGAATGCCGGTGGTGGGCAGGAATGGGTCGCGAATCATGCCCGGGTGTGTGGAGCGCGCAGCGACCCGCCGCAACGCCAAACTGGTCAACGCACGTAGGTATTGAGCACGGGGTCTTCGCCAAGGCGCCCTTGGTCGCCCGGCGCCTAAACGCGAACCACTCGCTCTTTGCAGATAGGACAACTTTCCAATGGCACGCGTTCTGATCGCGGACGATGATGAACTGATCGCTGAACTGGCATCCGAGGTGCTGATCGATGTCGGCCATGGCTGCGGCTGGGTAACGACAGCGGAAGCGGCGTGGGACCTTGCTCACAAGCGGCGGCCCGATCTGCTTCTGCTCGATCAGGATCTGCCCGGAATGTCGGGGATCACGCTGTTGCGCAAGTTTCGCGGCTCGCCGCTGTTCTATGACCTGCCCGTCATCATGTTCACCGCGATGCGCGGGGTGCAGGACGAAGCCCAGGCGGTCTATGCCGGCGCGCAGGACTATATCCGCAAGCCGTTCGATCCCGCAGCGCTCATCAGCCGCGTCGCGCGCGTACTGGCGAAAATCGATGGGCGGCCCCAGCACCTCGACCTCAAAACGCAAATTCTGCGCGGATCGGGCCAACTTGACGAGCACGAGATCTGCACGCGGCGGATCTTTTGACAAGCGGAGACCATGTTTTGCAGCGCCGCCCATCCGGCCGTTCAGCTGATCCTGCACACGCTGAACGACACCTTGCCGCGTGATCGCCAAGCCTGGCTCAGCGGCACTGATCGGCCCCGCTTCTGACCCGGCGCTAACCCTATCTTAAGGATAATCAAGCAGCGCTTGCGCAAGGTTCAAGGTTTAGGCTTGCCGTATTCAGGATGGCAACGATGGCAGCGAGTGCAGATGCAGCGACGGGATGGACGACACGCCTGATACCTTGGCGCAAGGGATCAGGCGGGGGACCCTCGACATCGCAATCGCTCCCCCGCAAGCGGCGCAACATTGCTCTTCTGGCGATCGC
>DAITMG010000086.1:0-7497 GCA_036835265.1 Erythrobacter sp.
AGCGCATCGGTGTAATGCAACACCGAGGTGACGGGCAGGTTCTCGCAGCCGACCGGGCCATCGATGATGACCTGCAGGCCCTTCACCGCGGTGAAGACGTAAGTCGCGCCCCAATAGCCGCCGGCCCTGTCGTGGTCGAGAATGAGCGTCATGATCCGATCGCCTCCGACGCCTTGCGCGCCGCTTCGTTCAAAGCTGCGTATTTCTTGCGGAATTTGGGCCGATCGACCGGGGTGTCTTCCCACACGCCGGCGGCATGCTCGGTGCCGACGCCTTCGAAGAAGTCGCGCATGGCATCGAACCGGTCCTTGTTGGCGATGGCACCGTTGATGACCTGCGCGAGGCTGCCCGCGCCTGCCGGACCCATCAGCGGGCGGGCCGAGATGAGGTTGGTGAAATAGAGCGACGGGATCGCCTTTGCCTTGGCGTGCTGGACCACCGGGGTGGTCCCGATGGCGAGATCGGGGCGATATTCCTCGACCGCAGCAATGTCGTCCTCGAGGCTGGCGCGGAAATTGACCTTGATGCCCTTGGCCTCGAGCCATTCGCGGTCGGGATCGGACCAGCGCGTCTTCGGACAGGCGCTGCCGACATAGCGGACATCAGCGCCGCTCTCGACCAACAGGCGCGCGACCAGCAATTCCGAGCCTTCATAGCCCGAGACCGTGATCCGGCCCTTGATCGGCAGCGCGGCAAGTGCGCCCTTGATTGCGCCCGTCATCGCGTTCTTGACGCCATCGACCTTGGCCTGCGGCAGGCCGAGCGTATCGCCGATCGCTTGCAGCCAGGCTGCTGTGCCATCCGCGCCAACCGGAGCAGAGCCGATCACCGGACGCCCGGCGGCTTCGAACTCGCGCACGCTGGCGGTGTAGAACGGGTGGATCGCGGCGACGATCGCACAATCGAGCGCGGAGTAGAGCTCGCGCCATTCGCGCGTCGGAACAGTCGGCCCGGCCGCAAGGCCCAGCGGTTCGAGCATCTGCCCGATCACCACCGGGTCAGCGGGGAACATTTCGCCCAGCAGGGTGACGCTCGGCTTGTCGGTGCGCGTGCTGGGAGCGGCGACGGGGCCGGCTTTCACTTCCTCACGCGCATAAGCGAGCATCGCGCCAGCGAGCACGTCCTTCGCCTCGGCGTGGGTGGGGATGCCGAAGCCGGGCACGTCGATCCCGATGATCCGCACCCCGTTGATCTGCTTCTTGAGCAGCCGCAGCGGCACGCCGCTGGCGGTGGGCACGCACAGATTGGTGATGATGATCGCATCGTAGAGAGCAGGGTCAGCGAGGTTTTCGACCGCTTCCTTGATATCCTCGAACAGCTTGCCGGTGACCAGCGTCTCGCTGGAGAAGGGCACATAGCCGACCGTGCGCCGCGCGCCGTAGAAATGCGAGGTGAAGGTGAGGCCATAGACGCAGCAGGCCGAGCCCGAGAGCACCGTTGCGGTGCGCTTCATCCTCAGGCCCACGCGCAGCGAGCCGAACGCCGGGCACATCGATTGCGGCTGGTCATGCGGCCCGCGTGCGGGATCGACCGGGTAATCGGCGGCGTATTGATCAAGAATATCGCTCTTGCCAGCTGCGCGCGCGGCTTCGAGCATCGTGTCCTTGCTGGCGCAGCCGCCAGCTTGCGCCAGGGGAGCTGCCGCTGCGGGGAGCGCAGATGCGGGAGCCGAACCCAGTTCGATCCGGTCGGGCGCGCGTGTCGCGTTGGAGGGAGGACGTTCGCTCATCGCATCAGATCTCGTCGTAGATCACTTCAAGGCTCGGCTTGGTTTCGAACACTCCGCCGCGCATGTCGGCCTGGGTGGCGGGCACGAGTTGAACATTGCCGCCGGTCACGTCGGCGCTGAACAGGCCGAGGAGGCCATCCTGCGTCAGCGGGGTGGGGCGCACCGGCGGGGCCTCGGCGACATTGGTCGCAAGATCCTCGAACAGGCTCGCCCATTCGCCCCCGGGAATGCCGATGATCTGGTAATTGGCGCTCTTGCGGCGGATGTCCTCGTTGGCGGGGATCGCGGTCAGCACCGGGATGCCGACTGCGTCGGCGAAAGCGTGCGCCTCGCCGGTGCCGTCATCCTTGTTGATGATCATGCCCGCGACGCCGACATTGCCGCCCATCTTGCGGAAATATTCGACCGCCTGGCAGACATTGTTGGCGACATAGAGCGATTGCAGGTCGTTCGAGCCGACCACGATCACCTTCTGGCACATGTCGCGGGCGATCGGCAGACCGAACCCGCCGCACACCACGTCGCCGAGGAAATCGAGCAGCACATAATCGAAGCCCCAATCGTGGAAGCCCAGCTTTTCGAGCAGTTCGAACCCGTGGATGATCCCGCGCCCGCCGCAGCCGCGGCCCACTTCCGGTCCGCCCAGTTCCATCGCGAAGACGCCGTCACGCTGGAAGCAGACATCCTCGATGCTGACTTCCTCGCCGGCGAGCTTCTTCTTGGAAGAGGTCTCGATGATGGTCGGGCAGGACTTGCCGCCGAACAGCAGGCTGGTCGTGTCGCTCTTTGGATCGCAGCCGATCAGCAGCACGCGCTTGCCCTGCTGGGCCATCATGTAGCTGAGGTTGGAAAGGGCAAAGCTCTTGCCCGAGCCGCCCTTGCCGTAGATCGCGATGACCTGCGTTTCCTTGGTCACTTCCCCTGTGTGCACCGGGTCAGGCTCTTGCCCCGCCTCTTGGCGCAGGGCGTCAAGTTGTGTTTCGAGCATGCTCATGCCGCTTCGCTCCAGTCGAGTACCAGTTTGAGACAATCGGGATCGCTGAAGGCCCTGGGATAGGCCTCGCAGGCGTCGTGTGCAGGGCTCTGATCGGTCAGCAGCCCGCTGAGATCGAGCGCGCCAAGGTCGATCAGCGCGATGGTCTGCGCGATGTCGCTGGGCTGCCACTCGGCCGCCACCCGAAACCGCGCTTCCTTCATGAAAGCGGCCGGGAAGGCGAAATTGATGCGTTCGGAATAGAACCCGGCCAGCGTGATCTCGCCGCCCCGGGCGAGCCGCATGATGAGATCGTCGAACAGACCCGCATCGCCGCTGGCATCGCAGATCGAGCGATAATCGCGCCGGTCGTCGTCTTGCGGCGTCGTCACCGCATAACCTGCAGCGCCGCCCTGGCGGCTGGCGTTGATTTCCCACACGGTCGGCGCGGGCGCGCCCACGGCAATAGTGAGGCGGGCGAGCAGCCGGCCAAGCACGCCGTGGCCGACGATGAGATCAGGGGGAATGCCGCCATTGATCGCGTGAAGCGCGGTTGCGGCCAGCGCGCACAGCACGCCTTCCGAGCCGAGGCGCTCCGGAATCGCCAGCGCGCGCGCCGAGGGCAGCATCACCCGCTGCGCGGTGCCGCCGAACAGGCCGCGTGCGCCTTCGTAGCAATTGCCGCCGGGGACGAACACCCATTCGCCGATCCGCGCTTCGGCGGCAGCGCCCGCCGCAACAATCCGGCCGATCGATTCGTAACCCGGGACCAGCGGATAGCCCATGCCGGGGAAATGGGGCATTTTCCCGGTGAACAGCAGCTTCTCGGTGCCCGAGCTCACGCCGCTATAGGCAATTTCGACAAGGACATCACTGGCGGTGAGCGGTTTCAGCTCAAGGTTGCGAAGCGCGAGGCGCTCAGGTCCCTCAAGAATGACAGCCAGTGTTTCCATTTGCTCCTCAGCCCTTTGTGCGCGCTCTTGCGGCGAGTCGGCGGCTCGAACTGCGACTCAAGCGACACCGAATTCCTGTTCTCAGGACCGTTTGATACGCCTTACATTTTTAAGTGTCAATCAAACAGGACACATTCGTTTTACGCAGTCGCCAGAATGCAGCTCGCGATGACCGGTTGCGGGCTTGCGACTGACCGAGCCTTCGCAAACCCCGCCTCCTTGAGCATGGCGATGATCTCTTGCGGCGAGCGCGCACGGCCCGAGCCCATCGACCACAGATACAATCCGAAGAACGCCTCGCCCATCGGCTCTGCCCCTTTGATCCGCGCCATCGGCTCGGCGATCAGCAGGCGCGCTCCGGGCGCAAGGCTGGCGCGGATATTGGCAAGGAGGGCGGCGGCGGGCGCGTCATCGTGATCGTGGAGGATCCGCACCAGGCTGACACAGTCATAGCCTTGCGGGATCTGGTCCTCGAAGAAGTTGCCCGGATGGCAGGTGATGCGCCCGGAGCCGAATTTCGCCTCGAGCGGCGCGCGTGCGCTGGCGGCAACTTCGGGCAGATCGAACAGGCCGAGCTCGAGCCGGGGATGGGCCTCGCCCACGCGGGTGATGAAAGCGCCGTGCCCGCCGCCCACGTCGAGCAGGCGCTTGACCCGCGCGAACGAGAGGCAAGCCAGCACCTGATCGGCGACGAATCGCTGCGAGGCCGCCATCAGCCGCGAGTATTCCTGCGTTTCGGCCCCGCGCTCGGCCGCACCATGCAAGGCGCCGGCATAGGACCAGAAGCGCGAGAGCTCGGTCGGCTCGGTGCGATCCTTGCGCAGCAGAGCGAGCGGATCGGCGAGGTCATTATAGAGCAGGCGGTGATGCACGATCATCGCTTGCGTGCCCTCGTCGGCGGCGAGCACCGCGCCCTGCTGGCCCAGCATCCAGTGCCCGGGCAGCGCTTCCTCGGCAACGTCGAGCGCCCGCGCCGCGCGCAGGAGACACAGCGCGCCTGCTTCGCTCAGCCCGCAATGGCGCGCGACCTCGCTCACCGCCACCGGCCCTGCGCGCAGCAGCTCAAGCAGCCCCGCCTCGACGATCGCGTGCAGCGCCTGCGAATAGGTGAAGCCGACGATGTGATCCATCATCATGCTCGCGCGCGCCCGCGCGACCGGGCGGATGAACGGGAGCCGCGCGCACCAGCGCTGGAAGGCGGGATGCGCGAACAGGGCGTTGCGCCGCGCAATCCAGCGGACCCGCCAGTGGCGCTGCCCTTGAGTCTGGCCGCGATCCTCCGATAAGCCCTCTTGCATCAGCTTGCGCAGAAAATTCGAGGACCCATGTCCAAAGGATTGGACATAAGAATTGACAAGGTCAATAATATTATCGACCGGTTGATGCGCAGATGCGCCGCCGGGCGCGGGCAAGGGAGATCAAGCGTTGCGCGCTGGAGTCGCGGTGATCGGAGCGGGAATTGGCGGGCTGACCAGCGCCGCCCTGCTCGCCGCGCGCGGCCACAAGGTGACGCTGATCGAGAAAGAGGGCTGGGTCGGCGGCAAGGCGCGCGAAGTCCTTGTCGATGGCGCGCCGATCGCGGGCGGGCCGACGGTCTTCACCATGCGCGAGGTGTTCGAGGAAGTTTTCGCCGCGTGCGGCGCAGCGCTCGAGGATCACATCAGCGTGCAGCGCGCCGAGATCATCGCCCGCCATGCGTGGGACGGGACCGGAACGCTCGATCTCTTCGCCGACCCGCGCGCCAGCGAAGCGGCGATCGGCGAGTTCGCCGGTGCGCGCGAGGCGCGGGGCTTCCGGGCGTTTCGCGCCGAAGCCAAGCGCATCTTCGAGGTGCTCGAGGAGCCTTTCCTGCGCGGCGACAGCGCTTCCTCGCCGTTGCCGATGATCTGGCGCATGGGGCCGGCGCGAATGGGCGATGCACTCGCGATGCGCCCGTTCGACATCCTGTGGAAGGCGCTGGGCCAGCACTTTCGCGATCCGCGCCTCCATCAGCTGTTCGGCCGCTATTCGACCTATTGCGGGTCGGATCCGTTCCAGGCGCCCGCCACGCTGATGCTGATCGCGCACACCGAGGCCAAGGGCGTGTGGCTGATCGACGGCGGCATCCATGCGCTCGCGCGCGCCTTGCGCGATCTGGTGGTGCGCTGCGGGGGCGAGGTGCGGCTTGGCGAGGGGGTGAGCGAGATCCTCGTCGAAGGCGCTCGCGTGCGCGGCGTGAGGCTCGCCTCGGGCGAGGAGATCGCCGCCGACATCGTCATCTCGAATGCCGATCCGGCCGCGCTTTCGACCGGCTCACTGGGCGGATCGGTTAAACGCTCGGTCGCGCCGATGCCCGCCGCCAAGCGCTCGCTCTCGGCCTATGTCTGGTATGCCCACGCTGAAACCAGCGGGTTTGACCTCACGCATCACAACGTCTTCTTCAGCCGCGATTACGCGCGCGAATTCCGCGACATCGCCGCCGGCACCCCGCCGCACGAGCCGACCGTCTACGTCTGCGCGCAGGATCGCCCTGCAATCAACACCGCCATGCTTGATGCGGGCTCGCCGCCCGAAGGGCGCGAGCGGCTGCAGATCATTGTCAACGCGCCCGCCAACGGCGACACCCACATCCACACCGACAAGGAGATCGAGGCATGCACGACAGCCATGAGGAGCACGCTCGCGCGGTGCGGGCTGAGCCTGGAAGCGGACGCGCCGCAAGCGGTCATGACGCCGAGCGCGTGGGAGAGGCTGTTTCCCGCGACCGGCGGCGCCCTTTATGGCAGAGCTTCTCACGGCTGGGCGGCCTCCTTCCAGCGGCAGGGACCGCGCACCCGGATCAGCGGGCTCTACTGCACCGGGGGGGCGACCCATCCCGCAGCGGGCGTGCCGATGGCCGCCTTATCCGGTCTGCTCGCAGCAAGGGTGGTATCCTCGGACCTCGCTTCGACGAGGACATCCCCCGGGGCGGCTATTCCTGGTGGTATATCGACGCGATCAGCGAAGACGGGCAGCACGGGCTGACCATCATTGCCTTCCTCGGCAGCGTCTTCTCGCCCTATTACAAGCGCTCGGGCCGCGACGACCCGCTCGATCATGCCTGCCTCAATGTCGCGCTGTATGGCCCGCGTGCGCGCTGGGTGATGACCGAGCGCGGGCGCGGCGCGCTTGGGCGCTCGCGCAGTGAGCTTTCGATCGGGCCGAGCGATGTGCGCTGGGATGGCGATGTGCTCGAGATCACCATCGAGGAGCGCGATTCGCGCCTGTTCAACCCGGTCCGCCGCCCGGTTCGCGGCAAGGTGCGCGTCATCCCCGAGGCGCTCAACCCTGCCTCCTTCGCGCTCGATGCGGCGGAAAATCACATCTGGCATTGCATGGCTCCGCGCGCGCGGATCGAGGTGGCGATGGAGGAGCCGGGCGTTTCATGGACCGGGCAGGCCTATTTCGACCACAACCGCGGAAGCGAGCCGCTCGAGGAGGGCTTTCGGGTGTGGCACTGGTCGCGCGCGCACATGCGCGAGGGCGCGGTGGTCTGCTATGAGGGCGAGCGCGGCGACGGCTCGCTGTTCGCCAGCGCGATCCGGTTTGGCGCCGATGGCATCCCCGACGAGGTCGACCTGCCTGCAATCGCCGCGCTGCCGCACAGCAAATGGCGGATCGACCGGCGCACGCGCTCCGAGATCGGCGTCGCCAGCGTGCGCAAGACCTGGGAGGACACCCCGTTCTATGCCCGCTCCGAGCTTGCCTCCAAGCTGTTCGGCGAAGAGGTCGTCGCGGTGCAGGAAAGCCTCGACATGCGCCGGTTTGCCTCGCCGGTCGTGCAGTTCATGCTGCCTTACCGGATGCCCCGGGCGAAGGGGTAG
>DAITMG010000087.1:0-7162 GCA_036835265.1 Erythrobacter sp.
CAAGCGCTAGAAGGCAACGCGCCGCAAGCGCTAGAAGGCAACGCGCCGCAAGCGCCAGAAGACAACGCACGGCAAGCGCTATCGGGCTGGCGCGCCGCAGGCGTCAGGAGTTGATGCCCGCACCACGCCGCGCAGCGGGCACATCAGCGCGCACCAGCTTGGCAGCCCGCCTCACGCCTGCCATGGGCGAGCGCGTGACTGACGCTGCCGCTCGCCCCGAACCGACCCACCCGATCCAGGTCGCCAATTTCCGCTTCTACTGGGTGAGCCGCCTATCCAGCACACTCGCGCAGGATGCGGTGCTGCTGGTGATCGCCTGGCAGACCTACAACATCGCGCGCAATGGCGGGATGACCGTCGCCGAGGCCGCGGGCCAGCTTGCGCTGATCGGTCTGTTGCAATTCGCCCCGCTGTTCCTGCTCTCGCCCTTCACCGGCCTGATCGCGGACCGGTTCGACCGGCGCAGCATTGCGCGCTTGACCGCGCTCGCGTTGCTCGCCTGTGGGAGCGTTCTCGCATTTGTCACCTATAACGGCACTGTCAGCATCCCGATCCTGTTCGGCGCTGCGGTGGTGTTCGGCGTGGCGCGCGGCTTTGCCGGCCCTGCGCTTTCGGCGCTGGCGCCCAATCTGGTGCCGCGCGCGCTGCTGCCGACCGCGATCGCGCTGTCGTCGATCTCGTGGCAGGCCGGGCGGATCGTCGGCCCGGCGCTGGGCGGGGTGCTCTACGAGGTCGCAGCCCCCCTCCCCTATGCCATTGCCGCTGCGCTGTTCGCGCTCTCCGTCATAACGCTGGGCTTCATCGGCAAGGTGCCCCAGCCCGCCATGCGCCGCGATCAGCGCCCGATCGGGCAGATCGTCGACGGGCTCGCCTATGTCGTGCGCAACAAGATGGTGCTCGGCGCGATCACGCTCGATCTTGCAGCGGTGTTCCTCGCCGGCGCGACCGCGCTGTTCCCGGTCTATGCGCGCGATATCCTGCATGTGGGCGCGACCGGTCTGAGCCAGCTTGCCGCTGCCCCGGCGCTCGGCGCTGCGCTGATGGCGGCGTGGTTCTCGTGGCGGCCGATGAAGACCAATGTCGGGCCCAAGATGCTCTGGTCGGTCGCCATCTTTGGCGCAGCGACAATCGTGTTCGCGTTCTCGACCTCGCTGGCATTGAGCCTCGCCATGCTGTTCATCGCCGGCGCATCGGACATGTTCAGCGTCTATGTGCGCCAGTCGCTCGTCCAGCTCCACACGCCCGATGACAAGCGCGGGCGGGTCTCCTCGGTCAGCCTGCTCGCGATCAGCGCATCGAACGAGGGCGGCGATTTCTTCTCCGGAGCGCTGGCCTATCTGATCGGACCCGTCGCAGCGGTCGCCGCAGGCGGGGTGGGCGCGATCGCGACCGTGGCCCTTTGGGCGCGGATGTTCCCGGTGCTCGTCACCACAAAGACCTTCGATCCGCCGCCAGAACTGTTAGAAGGGGCCGGCAAAGAAAGCAGCGAAAAACCCAGCCAAGGGAGCCCCCCATGAAAGCTCAGCACATCCTCGAGACGATCGGCAACACCCCGCATATCCGCCTCGCGCGGCTCTTTCCGAACAACGAGGTGTGGCTGAAGTCGGAGCGCTCGAACCCCGGCGGTTCGATCAAGGATCGGATCGCGCTGGCCATGGTCGAAGACGCGGAAGCCAGCGGGGCATTGAAGCCCGGCGGCACGATCGTCGAGCCGACCTCGGGCAATACCGGAATTGGCCTGGCGATGGTGGCTGCGGTCAAGGGCTACCGGCTGATCCTTGTCATGCCCGAATCGATGTCGATCGAGCGCCGCCGGCTGATGCTCGCTTACGGCGCAAGCTTCGACCTCACGCCCAAGGAACGCGGCATGAAGGGCGCAATCGAGCGCGCGAGCGAAATCGTCGGCGAAACCGAGGGCGCCTGGATGCCGAGCCAGTTCGAGAACCCCGCCAATGTCGCGGTCCATGCTGCGACGACCGCGAAGGAAATCCTCGCCGATTTCAAACATACCCCGATCGATGTGATGATCACCGGGGTCGGGACCGGCGGGCACATCACCGGCTGCGCCGAGGAATTGAAAAAGCACTGGGCAGGCTTCAGGGCCTATGCGGTCGAACCCGAAGCCTCGCCGGTCATCAGCGGGGGCGAGCCCGGTCCGCACCCGATCCAGGGCATCGGCGCAGGGTTCATCCCCGGCAATCTTCACACCAACGCCATCGATGGCGCGATCCAGGTGAACGCCGAGGACGCCAGGGAAATGGCCCGCCGCGCCGCGCGCGAGGAAGGCATGCTGGTCGGCATTTCCTCTGGCGCCACGCTCGCCGCGATCGCGAAAAAGCTGCCCGAGCTCGATCCCTCGGCACGCGTGCTGGGCTTCAACTACGACACCGGCGAGCGCTATCTCTCGGTGCCCGAATTCCTCCCGGTGGAGTGATCCCCCGCGCAGGGTGAGCGTACTTTTCCCTAACATGGGACAATTGACACGGCGGCTTCTTGCTGGGACTGTCGCGCTCCCTGAGAAAGGTATTCCCCATGGATTTTCTGATACTTAATCCCCAGTCGCAAGTGACGCTTGCCGGCGGGTCATTCACCGTCGTCGGCCGGCGCGACACGGCGGAAACAATCATCCTGGTGGAGCCTCCCCAAGGCACGCTGACGGTCAACTTCGACCCCTCGTTCAATTCGGGCAGCGATACGATCGCCTTCATCGGCAATGCCGAGGACTACACGATCCGCCGCAGCGGCTCGAGCGTTATCATCACCGACGGAACCATCACCGCGACGATCCCGGTCGGGCTTGAAGCCACCAACATCGTCTTCATCGGCGATGGTCCGCTCGAGGAAGGCGATCTGCGGGTTCTGCGCGCCGATCCCCCGGTGGGCGGCGCTCCGGGCGATGCTCCCGAGTTCGCGCTCGGGGGCCAGGTGATCGAACCGGGCGCGCCCGCCCAGCCGATCGAACCGCGCGATGATGCATTCGCTTTCACCGGCTCGTTCTCAACCTCGGTCGAGGAAAACCAGACAGCCGCGTTCGATGCCGATCTCGTCGGTGATGTCGAGGCGGTGTTCGGGCTGGGGGGCGCGGACCGCGCTCTGTTCGAGATCGACCGGGAGACGGGCATCGTCTCGTTCATCACCCCGCCCGATTTCGAGATGCCAGCCGATGCCGATGGCGACAACGTCTATGACGTCGTGATCATCGCCAGCACCACCAGCGACACGATTTCGCAGGCTGTCAGCATCACCGTGACCGATGTCGATGATCCCGTGCCCGACCCAGGACCCCAGGTGGTCACGATCGTGACGGGCCTGCGCGACGCGGTCGCTCCCACGGCGATGCAGGAGAATGACGCAGGCCGGCTCAACGCTGCGGGCGATATCGTGACCGCGTTCGGCGTCATGCCGGCGGTCACGGGCCGGGTCGGCGTCGATACCGAGCTGGAAAACCTTGGCGCTGACACCCGCGTGGTGATCAGCGGCGAGAACCAGACAGTCGGGGAAGGCAACAACGATGCCGACCAGCGCTTCGGCATCATCGAACTCGAGGACAGCGCTGCGGAAAACCTCATTGTCGAGCTCGAAAACACCGCTCGGGCCAATGGTCAGCTTACGGTCGACCAGTTGATCGTCAACGATACCGAAGATCCCGATGGTGGAGAAGGTTCGCAGGTTGAAACCCTCACAATCAATTCGGGCGGCGAGCGCGACACGCTCAACGCCATCCGCGAGCTTTCGGCCCCCGAGGTCGAGAACCTCGTGCTAACCGGCTCGCAGGCGCTCGGGATCGTGATCGATACGCTCGCGGCTCGAACCGATCTCGACCTCTCGATCACGGGCGCAGCGCTCGGCGGCCCGCTCGTGCTTGGGATCAATGGCACTTGGCTCGATGGCGGCGACGATGACGTGATCATCGGCACCGACAGCGACGATGATCACCTGGCGTTGTTCGGTGAGCTCGATCCCGGCACCGACACCACGATCGACGACTTCGAGAACCTCCAGTTCGGCACCGTCCGCCCCAGCGCTTTCGGCAATGCGACGCAAAGCCCCGGGCGCAGCGTCGAGGGCGAGTTCAGCCTCGCCAACGTCTCGGGCGCGTCGCGCACCTTCATCGTCACCAATCTGAGCGATGCGCTGACCCTGACCGACCTGTCGGGCGATACGGTCATCAATGTCGGTGACACGACGGCGGGCGGGGCTGCTCCGACCGGGCAGCTGCTGGCAGCCGCAAACGCAGCGCTGACCTTCGAGGGAACGGATGACGACGATTCGATCCTCGTCAACCTGACGGCGGTGATCGGGCAGGCGAGCGATCTGCTCGGCGCCGGCTCCACGAGCATCCTCGGCGATCCGACGCCGGGCTCGGACTTCATCGACATCAGCGGGTTCGAGGACGTCACCCTCATCGTCAGCCGTCAAGCTCAGCTGGGCAACAACGTTTCGGACTACTCGATCGATCTGCGGCTGGACAATGCCGTGGGCGTCAACCTCGATGCAGCGGGCGGTGGCACTCTGTCGGACGCCGTTGACGACTTCGTCACCGGCGCGGGCAATGACGCGGCGGTCGTGGATGAAATCGTCCAGACGTTGACGATCAGCGGCGGTGCGACCGGCACAGCCGACGCGCTTGATATCGGCGCGAACATCCTTGGTTCGATCGGCGTGATCGACGTTTCGGGCTATCACGGAACCTTCATCGGCGAGGTGGTCAACACGGTGGATCGCGCGGTCGGCACCGCGACCAACCGGGTGCAGAGCGCCAATGTCGACCGGACCTTCATCATCGGCGACGATGACGTGCGCATCACCTTGCAGGAGCTGACCGATGAAGACAGTGGCCTTGGCGCGAGCGACGGCGATGCCGCCTCGATCGACACCAACACGATCTTCCGGTTCACTGACGGTTTGACCACGTCCGGTGACGCCGACGGGGTCGCGACCTGGGTGATCGACAACTTCGTCGCCGGTGAGTTCGACAACGCCAATGTCGGGAACTACTCGGTGCTCGATTTCGGCGGCCTCGGGCTGACCAACTTCACGCAGCTGACGGTTGAAACCGGGACCTTCAATGCCGCGACGGGCGTCTTCACGGTGGATAATGTCGCCGGCAGCGATACCCGCATCACCGACAATTCGGCGGATTGGCGGATCATTCTCGAAGATGTTCAGGCCGAGGACCTGCTCGAATCCGAGAACTTCAGCTTCAGCGGTTCGAGCGATGTCGGGGCCGAGTTTGCGGTCGCTCCGGCCATCGAGCCGGCGATGGGCATGATGGAAAGCTTCGCCTTCGCCTAGTCGCCGCGCCGAAAATCGGGAGATCAAAAGACCATGGCAGGCCCGGCGAGGTCGCGCTAAGCTCATGGGCATGACAGACATGACACGCGCGCGCGAGATCCTCGACCGGATGATCGCTTTCGATACGACTTCGCGAGGCAGCAACCTCGCGCTGATCGAATGGGTCGAGGCCTATCTCGCCGAGCACGGGGTTAAAAGCGAGCGGGTCAGCGACGAGACCGGCACCAAGGCCAATCTCTTCGCGACCTGCGGCCCTGCGGTCGAGGACGGCGTGATCCTTTCGGGGCACAGCGATGTTGTGCCGGTCGACAATCAGGACTGGTCGAGCGATCCGTGGACCACGCTCGAGCGCGATGGCAAGCTCTATGGCCGGGGCACCTGCGACATGAAGAGCTTCATCGCCTTGGCGCTCGCCTGGGTCCCGGCTTTCGTCAAGGGCTCGCGCCCGGTCCACCTTGCGATCAGCTATGACGAGGAGGTCGGCTGCAAGGGCGCGCCCGCGATGATCGAGCGGCTGCGCCAGACCCTCCCCACCCCGCGCCTCGCGATCATCGGCGAGCCCACCTCGATGAAGCTCGTCACCGGGCACAAGGGCATCTGCGTTCACGAGGTCCAGGTGCGCGGGGTCGAGGCGCATTCCTCGCTGGTCGATAACGGGATTTCGGCGAACGAACATGCGGTCGATCTGATGCACGCGCTGGTTTCGCTATCGCGGCGCTTGCGCGCCGAAGCGGATCCCGACAACGGCTTCGATCCCCCCTGGCCGACGCTGACGATCGGGGTGATGGAAGGCGGCGAGGCAGCCAATATCCTCGCGGGCCACGCGCGCTTTCAGTTCGATCTGCGCACCCCGCCGGGCCATGACGCAGGCGAGATCCTCGCCGAGTTCCACCGGCTGTGCGAAGCCAAGGACCGCGAGATGAAGGCCCGGTTTACGCAATCCGGCGTGAGCATCGAGCGACTCTCGAGCGCGCCCGCGCTGAGCGCTGAAGGCAGCGCGCCGGCGGTCGAATTCGTGCGGCGGCTGACGGGCGAGAATTCGCCGCCCACCAACGTCTCCTACGGCACCGAGGGCGGACAGTTCCAAGAGGCCGGCTTCCCCACGATCGTGTGCGGTCCGGGCTCGATCGAGCAGGCGCACCAGCCCAACGAGTGGATCGCGCTCGACCAGCTCGAGCAATGCGGGCGCTTCATGACGCGGCTCGCGCACGAGCTCGCCTGAAGCGCGCCGCCAGCGGGGGTTCGAGCCTCAGGCCGCGGTGGCGAAGGCTGCCTCGGGCAGCTTCATCATGATATCGCTGCCCGCCTCGAGCTTGCGCCGCAGCGCGCCCGCATCGGGCAGGAAGCGCTCGGCGTAATAGGCCGCCGAGGTCGCCTTGGCTTCGTAGAACGCGGCATCATCCGCCCCGCTCTTGAGCGCGCTGTCCGCCACCTTAGCCATCTTGAGCCAGAAGAAGCCGAGCGTCACGATCCCCATCATGTGCATGTAATGATGCGCGCCCGCGCCCAGGTGATTGGGATTGGCCATCGCGTTCTGCATGAACCACATGGTCGCCGCCTTCTGTTCGCCCAGAGCCTTTTCGAGCCTGGTCGCAATATCGGCGAGCGCCGGGTTGCCCTTGGCATGCGCAATCTCGTCGTCGAGCATCTTGAAGAAGGCCTGGATCGCGCGCCCGCCCTTGGAGGCAAGCTTGCGGCCGCACAGATCCATCGCCTGCACGCCATTGGTGCCCTCGTAGATCATCGCGATGCGGCTATCGCGCACGAATTGCTCCATGCCCCATTCGCGCACATAGCCGTGCCCGCCATAGACCTGCTGCATGTTGTTGGCGATGTCATAGCCCTTGTCGGTGCCGTAGCCCTTGAT
>DAITMG010000088.1:0-4347 GCA_036835265.1 Erythrobacter sp.
CGACCACCGTGCCTTCGCGGCGGAACTTGAGGATCGCCTTGTCGAGCGTGCCGACTGCCGAAATGTCCCAGAAATGCGCGTCTGACACGTCGATCACCGCGCGGTCGATCACCTCGCGATAGTCGAAGGCGGCAACGAAATTGTCGGCCGAGGCGAAGAACACCTGACCCGCGATGCGGTAGGTCCGGGTGCGGCCATCGGCGGATAACTCGCTCGAAACGGTGAACAGCCGCTTGACCTTGCTGGCGAAGAACAGCCCCGACAGGATCACCCCCGCCGCCACGCCTTGGGCCAGATCATGGGTCCAGACCACCACCACGACGGTGGTGATCATCACGACCGATGATTGCCACGGGTGATGACGGATATCGCGGATCGAGCTCCACGAAAAAGTGCCGATCGAGACCATGATCATCACCGCCACCAGCGCCGCCATCGGGATGATCGCGACGAGCGGCCCCAGCACCAGCAGCAGAAACAGCAGGAACACGCCCGCAGTGAAGGTCGACAAACGCGTCTCGCCGCCCGATTTCACGTTGATCACCGATTGCCCGATCATCGCACAGCCGCCCATTCCGCCAAAAAAGCCGGTGACGAAATTGGCGATGCCCTGGCCCTTCATCTCGCGCTGCTTGTCGGACGGGGTATCGGTCAGATCATCGACGATCTGCGCAGTCAGCATCGATTCGAGCAGGCCGACCGCCGCCATCGTCAGCGAAAACGGTAGAATGATCTGCAAGGTCTCGTGCGTGAAGGGGACATCGGGAATGAGGAAGCTGGGGAGCGTATCAGGCAACTCGCCCATATCGCCCACGCTGCGCACATCGAGCCCGGCGTAGAAGGCGAGCGCGGTCAACAGCACAATCGCCACCAGCGGCGAGGGCACCGCGCGGGTCAGCAGCGGAAACAGGTAGATGATCGCGAGCCCGCCGGCGACCAGCGCATAGGTCAGCAGCGGCACCCCGATCAGCTCGGGCAGTTGAGCGATGAAAATGAGGATCGCGAGTGCGTTGACGAAGCCGGTGATGACCGAGCGCGAGACATATTGCATCAGCAGATGCATCCGCAGGAATCCGGCAATGCCCTGGATCACGCCCATCAGGATCGTGGCGGCGAACAGGTATTCGACCCCGTGATCGCGCACCAGCGGCAGCACCAGCACCGCAATCGCGGCGGTCGCGGCCGAGATCATCCCGGGACGCCCGCCGACCAGCGCAATGATCACCGCGATCGAGAACGAGGCATACAGGCCCACCCGCGGATCGACCCCGGCGATGATCGAGAAGCCGATCGCTTCGGGGATCAGCGCCAGCGCCACGACGATCCCGGCGAGAATGTCGCGGCGGGGATTGGAAAGCCATTCGCTCCGCAGCGAGGACATATCGAACATGCAAAGAACCCTGACTGCGCTTCGCAAGACCGGCAAGGGCGCTGGGGCGCGCATAGCGCGCGCAGCGACCGCAAATAATGGCGTTGGCGCCGGTCTGAAGGTTGTCCCGGGGATAGGCGCCGGGCCGAGCCACCCGGCAGCGCCGGGTCCGGTGGAGTGCGCACCGAATAGCGCGGACCCATCATTGCTGCAAGTGCGAACGTCCTGCCCCCGTGCTGCGCCGCGGGACGGTGCGGAGCAAGCCACCGCACTCCGAAGTCTTCCGGGATCAATCAGCCGGAGGAGCGGGATGGTCGACCTTTGGCCAAATCTGATCGGCCGCCAAGGTTCTTCAGGTATCAGATAAACTTCAGAATTTCGTCAGCTACAAGATCGGGCGCAGAGCAATGAACGGCTTGGCCCGACCTTTCGAAGACCGAATATGTGCAATGCCCCTGCGCTGCGAATTGCGCAACTTGTGCGATGCTGAAGACAGGATCAAGCCGTCCGGACAGGAAATGCAGCGGGCAATCTGCGCGCAGCGATGCGCGATAATCATGATGCACCAGCGCAAGATCCTTGGCGAAGGCCTTTCCGTCCTGCGCCAGAAACATCGACACAGAAGCCATCACCTGAGCGAAATTCGCCGGGTCGAACACCGCCTCGCGGTCCGCTGGCGACCCGGCATACATGCGTTGCAGGGCAAATTCGGGGCCGGATTTGCGGGCCAGATGGAACCCTGCAGCAACCACCACATCGAGCGCCTTGGGCGCATGGCGCGCGAGCGAGAATACGGTGCGCTGGACCGGGGGAAGCTGCCGCATCATGGAGGCATTCATCGGGATACTCGAACCGATCCCGAGCAGCCGGGCAAACCGCTCCGGCCTGCGTGCGGCTGCTTCGATCAACGGCACGATCCCATTGACAAGCCCGATGCCAGCGCAGCGGGTCAAACCCAGATGCTCCGCGAGAGTAAGGATGGCTAGCGTGCCGTCTTCGAGCGCTGTCCCATCGCCCATGTCCGAATTGCCAAAGCCGGGGCGACAGATCGTGAACAGCTGGACATCGGCGGCTTCGATCGCCTCCTGAATGGCCGGCGCAAGGACATACCCGGTCAACGGGCCGTGGCACAGCAAGGCCGGGCGGCCGCCTTCGCGGCCCATCCAGCTATAGGCAATCGCCCGGCCAGCCTGATCGAAGCACAAGCGCTCGCGCCCCAGCGGATCGCGCCAGCGCGCCTGCGGCGAGGGCGGCCCTGCATGATTGGCGCACAGCAACGAGATCAGCCTGATCAGTTCCACCTGGCCGGTGGCCTCAGTCTTGTCGAAAATGCGCTGCAGCTGGGTCCTGACGGTGCGGATACTGGTGCCACGGATCGCAGCGATGCGCGCCGGATCAGGCTCATTGTACAAAGCTTCGGCGACCGCGGTCTCCGCGTCGGTCAGCCCGAATGCCTCGCGCAGCAGACGCGCCACGCGCGGCGTCCAGGGGGCCGTCATCACGCGGATCACGATCAGCGGGCCTGGCCCCATCTCGGGATGGATCAATTCGGCCTCGGCCAGATCCGAGATGCCGCGTTCACGGGGAATTTTCAGCAAGGCGAGCGCGCGATTGCCGCCGAGGCGCGCCGATCGGCGCAGGGCGTCAAGCTCGCTCAGGCTGTCGGGATCGACCCAGTCGAGCGCGGTCTTGCGCCCCACCCCGAGATCGAAGCGGTCAGCCGCCGCTGCATTGATGGCAATCACCTGATCGGACAGGCTCAGCACCAGCGCCGGGGCATCGAGATCGGCGACATGGGCCTCGATGCTGTTCTTGCCGCTCGGCGGCGTGGGCAGGCGCGCGAAGATCGCGGCCACCGCTTCGCTGGCGCGCTCCAGCGAGCCATTTTCCAGCGGCGCGGCGTTGGCCCGTTCGAATTGCAGGATGCGCTGGCGCCAGGCTTCCACCAGCGCATCGAACGCCTGCGGCTCTGCCAGCACGCGGTAGGAGGCCTCGATGATCTCGAGCTCGTCGCTCGGCGGATTGGATGGCAGATCCGGCTGCCCGTCCGCATCGGTTCGCCGCTTGCCGGGCGGCGTCTGATCGTATCGCATGCAACGCCCCTGCGCCGAGGATGTCGACGCGGGGAGTTTATGATAATCACATAACGAAGTCAGCAAGAAAGCTGCCGCGGCTAAGATGCCCTTTGGTCATAAAGAATGCCCGCTGCTAATCTGATACGAGCCCTATCTGGTTCATGGAACCAGGCGAATCTCTCCGATCATGTTATAGTATTTTGAAACCGGCCTGAGGGATCGACGCGCTCCGCCGTTGGTATATGAGAACATGGACCAAACTCCCTTTCTGGTGCCACGCGCGTTGTGTTTGGACTCACTAAGGCCAGGGAGCTGGTCGAAATAGAAGACAGTATTTACAAATCCATAATTCACGTCGCGGGCCTTTATACTTTCGCGCTGCTTCAAGTTTGTCTGGACCTGAATTGCGAGCCGTCCCTTTTTGAGACATTCTCTGTCATACAGGAAGCGTCGTGTGCCACGGTTGCCGCTGAATACTTTATAAAATTCTCTAGTTGCCCTATCGCGGCTTAGGTCAAAGATCCGGTTTTGCGCGCCTCCGAATGGTATTAGCCGGCGCGCCTCTGTGGCTGTTTCGCAGACCATATGTAGCCCGAGGACGCCATAAATTGGTTTGGCGAAGCCGCGAAGAGAGAAGTCCTGGGGATAAACATCAATGATCGACACATCGACAAATCGCGGCTCAAAATTGGGCGCCATGTTGGCGGGAAACGGCCAGTTTTGCCCTGCCGTCGCTGCGTTCGATTGCGCTCGGGCCTGCGGGGCGAGCGTGAGCAATACAGCGCCTGAGATTGCGGCGAGCGCCTTGCGATAGTTCCTGATCATGGTCAGCCTTTCTGTGTTGGGCACGGAGCGTTTGACGCAGCGTGCACGAGGCTCTGCCGGAAGCCCGGTTGCCTGAGC
>DAITMG010000088.1:4447-7025 GCA_036835265.1 Erythrobacter sp.
CGGAGCGTTTGACGCAGCGTGCACGAGGCTCTGCCGGAAGCCCGGTTGCCTGAGCGATCAACCGCTTAGATTCGCCCGACCTGACGCGTCATCCGTCAAATGACCTATGCGCGACAATCCCGGCTCCCCTATCGAATCCGTAGCGCCCGACGAGGGCCGCGAGTGGCAAGTGCCACTGCCAACACGTTGATCAGGGACATGAAATGATGCGAACAAAGATCTTGGCCATGGCTGCAATTGGCGCAGCCCTCGTATCAACTCCGGCATACTCGCAGGCTTCGAGCGCGCCAGCACCCGAAGACCAGACGACGCCAGCAATGCCACGCGAGCGGGCAGAGAAGCTTCCACAGCCCGACGAGCCCGGCGCAAAACAGGGTTTCATAAGGCGGCAAATCGGGCGGGATGTGAACCCAGACGCCGCCCCGGAAAACTCTCGCCCGCTGCCTGTGCCCACCGCGCGCGGCAACACCAGCCAGCCGGTTCCCACCGATGTGTTGGCCCCGAGGCCGCTTGAAGCCAGAGCCCCTTCGGCGCGCCCGGCAATTGCACCGCCGATCAAGCCTGCGCCCGGCAACGATCCCGCACCGCCACCGGGCGAGACCGAGTTTCCCGGAGAGATGAGCTTCCCCGGCGAGATGAACTTCCCCGGCGAAATGACCTCTCCCGCCGAGGAAGCGCCTCCGACGAAGAAATGATCGCCATCGTCGCCTTCATCGCATTTCAACCGACCTCGATCGGCACATTCGCAAAGGGAATACAATCATGCGCAGTTTCTTGAGCGCGTTCATCATGGCGGCGCTGACCTTGCTGGCTTTCGCAACGGCAGGCAGCGCGCAGGCGCAGGGCGCAGACTGGACAGGCACGTGGAGCAGCCAGCACGGCGATCTGCGGCTGATCCAGGAAGGCAGCCGGGTTTATGGCGACTATGCCGAACGCGGCTATTTCGAAGGCCGGGTGTCCGAGGATGGCACGCGCCTGCGCGGCACGTTTCAGTACAATTCGCCCCGCTCCAGCAACGGCTATATCGAATTCAGGCGCAGCGGCGACAGCTTCACCGGAGGATGGAACTGGGCGAGGAACGGCCCGGTCGCAGCGACCAAGGGCAATTGGAGAGGCAGCCTGAAAAGCGCTGCGATGCCGCAATTGCGATTTGCCGTTGGCCGCGATGAATTCTGGGCGGATTTCTGGTCCGACGCGGGCGCAGCATCGCGCGAATGGTCCTTCGCCGGGGTGTCCGATGGAGCAGACCCCGGTTTTGCCAATCGGGATTTTGGCGATGACAGGACGATTTATCAGACCGCAGACGAGAATTATGGATCGACCGGCGGCTATGAAACCGCCGGCGAGGAAGACGCGAGATACGACTACGGCTCAGCCCCCGGCGATGGGGAGGAAGACAGGGCGTTCGACTACGGGCCCGCTCCCACTGGCGGGGAGGAAGACACCACCTTCGACTACGGGACCGCTCCCACCGGCGGGGAGGAAGACATCAGCTTCGACTATGGAGCCGCTCCCGCCGGAGGCGAGCAAGACAACGCCTTCGACTATGACTACGCAGCCGCACCGACTGGCCCGTGGACCGGCACGTTCTCGACCAATCATGGCGATCTCCGGCTGATCCAGATCGGTAATCGGGTGTTCGGCGATTATGCCGCCCGCGGCTATTTTGAAGGCTGCGTGCGCGATGGCGGCCAGACCTTGCGCGGCACCTTCCAGTATCTCAGCCCCCGCAGCAGGCATGGGTTCATCGAATTTCGTCTGAGCGATGAGAGCTTCGCGGGCACCTGGGCCTGGACGACCAGCGGCGTTCCGCGTTCGAACAGCACGATCAACTGGCGCGGCACCCGCAAGAGCGCGGATACGCCCACGCTCAATTACGTGAGCCAGGACGAACTCCACTTCGCCGACATGTGGAACACCATCGGCGCAAGCCAGCGCGCCTGGGTGCTGGGCCAGCAAGGCGCGGATCAGTGCGCTGCGTCGGGTCTGTGATGACCGGCGCAGCGACGAGCGAGATCAGGGAGTAGATGATGAACGGATACCTTCAACCCATTGCCGCTGTTGTCTGCGTTGCAGCTGCAACCGTTGCCGCCCCCGCATACGCCCAGCAATGGCAGGGCGCGTGGGACACGACCTATGGCCAGTTGCGGCTTGTGCAGGACGGCGATCACGTGTTCGGGGATTACCGTGACGGGACGATCGAGGGGATCTATGACGCCTCGAGCGGAATGCTGCGCGCGGTGTTTCGCAATCCCGATGGCGCGATCGGATATGCCGAATTTCAGATGCAGTCCGGCTTCCGCTCGTTTGTCGGCACGTGGGATTGGGCGGGCAACCCGCTTCCCGACCGCCGCCGCATCCCGGCTGAACGGCGCTGGACCGGCCAGCGCACGGCAACAACCGTTCCGCCGATCGTCAATTTCCGGCTGCCCGGCAATCGCAGCCGGCTGCTCAGTTCGGCACCGGCGAAATACCGCGACTGGGTGAACGGCTTCAATCGACCGGCGGCCTCGGCGGTGACATCGTCGCCGAGCACGCCTTCGACAGCGGTCACAACTGCAGCGCCGAAGGTCAATCC
>DAITMG010000089.1:0-6940 GCA_036835265.1 Erythrobacter sp.
CCTGCTGCATGTTGTTGGCGATGTCATAGCCCTTGTCGGTGCCGTAGCCCTTGATGACCGGCGTCATCAGCCCGATGAGATCATCGGCGAGCTGGCGCTCCTCCGGCGTCTGCGCCTTGTGGGTGAGATCGACCTGCAAGGCGCCCCACAGACACAGCGCGCGCATGCCCTCGTTGAACACCTTGGCGTCCATCAGCATCCGGCGCACATCGGGGTGCACGAAGATCGGATCGGCTTTGGCCTCGGGTTCGGCGGGGCCGGTGAGCGCGCGGCCCTGGCGCCGATCAAGCGCGTAGGTCACGGCGTTCTGGTAGGCCACTTCGGCCTGCGCCAGCCCCTGGATGCCGACGCCAAGCCGCGCCGCGTTCATCATGACGAACATCGCGGCGAGCCCCTTGTTCTCCTCGCCCACCAGGAAACCGGTCGCTTCGTCGTAATTGAGGACGCAGGTCGCATTGCCGTGGATCCCCATCTTCTTCTCGATCGAGCCGCAGGTGACGCCGTTGCGTGTCCCCGGTTCGCCGTTTTCATCGAGCAGGTATTTGGGCACGATGAACAGCGAGATGCCCTTCGAGCTGTCGGGCGCGCCCGGGGTCTTGGCGAGGACGAGGTGGATGATGTTGCTGGTGAGATCGTGCTCGCCGGCCGAGATGAAGATCTTGGTGCCGGTGATCCGGTAGCTGCCGTCGGCCTGGGGCTCGGCCTTGGTGCGGATCATGCCGAGATCGGTCCCGCAATGCGGCTCGGTCAGGTTCATCGTGCCCGACCATTCGCCCGAAATCATCTTGGGCAGATAGGTGCGCTTCTGCTCCTCGCTGCCGGTCGCCTCGATCGCTGCCGAAGCGCCGTTGGTGAGGCCGGGATACATCCCGAACGCCTGGTTGGCGGTCGCGGTGAATTCCTCCATCACGAAGCCGAGCACGTGCGGCAGGCCCTGCCCGCCATATTCCTCGGGCTTGGCGAGCGTGCCCCACCCGCCCTCGACATAGGCCTTGTAGGCCTCCTTGAAGCCATCGGGCGTGGTGACCGAGCCGTCCTCGTGGCGGGTGCAGCCCTGCTCGTCGCCGATCTGGTTGATCGGGGCGAGCACTTCGCCTGCAAACTTGCCCGCCTCGTTGACGATCGCCTCGATCATGTCGGGGGTGGCGTTCTCGAAACCCGGTAAGTTGCCGTAGCTCGCAAGGTCGAGCATCTCGTTGATGACGAAGCGCGCATCGCGCGTGGGGGCGGTGTAGGTTGGCATCGCTGGATCCCTGTGTGCGTGTGAGGTGTGTGCGGTTGTGAGTGGGAGCGGGCGGTCAGCCGAGTTCGAGTTTCTCGATCTCCGCCACGAAATCAGTGAGTTCCTTGATCGAGGAATCGATGTCGTCGCGCTGCGCCTTCAACTTGGCGATATGCTCGCGGCACTTCTCGATCGTGACCCGGCGCTGTTCGACCCGGCCATCGTCGAGATCGTACAGATCGATCATCTCGCGGATTTCGGTGAGGCTGAAGCCGACATTCTTCGCGCGCATGATCCAGGCGAGCCGCGCCCGGTCGCGCTTGGAATAGACCCTGGTCATCCCGACGCGCGCCGGGTTGATCAGGCCCTCGTCCTCGTAGAACCGCAGCGCGCGGGCGGTGCAGCCGAATTCCGACGTCAGATCGGAAATCGAGAACTGCTCGCGCGCCATCGCATCGGGGGTCTCGAGATGCGCGCCGTTGCGCTCCTTGGGAATGCCGGCACTGTTTGCATCGGGACCCTCATTTAGGCCCGCGCCGGATTGGTCGATCGGGAAGGGTGCTGTAGCCATGGGCCCGCCTTACCTTACCCTTACGTGAGCGTCAAGTCTTGACCCCAACGAGAGTCGCTGTCCGACTGTCACCTGCAATTTGTTGCAGCCATACAACAAACGCCCGAAAAACCGTTGCCTGCCCCACTTTGGCCTTCCCGTTGCCCTTGTAGAATGCAACCTAGGTTATGTCGGCGCTGAGGGGCGCTGATCAAACCGGGCTTGGATGTGTTCGTCCATCGGGTTCAGGGGGTGACCGGGCCATAGAGCAGCAACGGGGTGCTGCCGGACTGGTCAAACGATGAGATGTTGGATCCTGATGGCGAATTTAGGGGGTCGCCGTCTGAGCTCTTGAGAGCGGATCCCGATCGTATCGTCACGCGGCGCCCGGGGTCGATCCGGCCTCGGGCGTTTGCATTCCAGACACCGATCTAGCCCGCTCGCGTCCCCGTCCCCGGCACCGTCCTTGCAAAGCACGCAATCCGCACCCGCCGCGCGCCCGCATCGAGCAGCGCTGCAACGCACGCATCGCTCGTTGCCCCGCTGGTCAGCACGTCATCGACCAGCACGATATCCGCGCCCGCGATCAGGCGGCGGCGCGCGCTCGCAACCCGGATCGCGCCTTCGAGCACGCGCCGCCGCTCGTCCTGCCCTAGTCCGCCGAGCTGCGGCGTGCGGCGGATGCGCTCGAGCCCATCGACGCACAGCGTGCCCTTGCCAAGCTGCGCCAGTTCGCGCGCCAGCAGCGCCGCCTGGTTGAACCCGCGCTCCAACAGCCGCGTGCGGTGAAGTGGGACAGGCACGAGCAGCGGCGCTGCCCCCCCGCCCGGATCAGGCAGGCCCGCATCAGGCAGACGCTGAGCCATCATCTGCGCCATCAGGCGAGCGAGCGCGAGTTTCCTCCCCCGCTTCAACCGCAGGACGATGCCGCGCGAGGTGTCGTTATAGAGCGTCGCTGCGAGGATCCCCGCATGGCGCGGCGGCGGCTTACGGCAGAGCGAGCCGAGGCCGTCCTCGTGCACTGTGCAGCTCGCGCCCGGCCTCAGCGGCCGCTGGCACGCACCGCAGGCAGGCTCGCCCGGCGGCTCGATCGCGCTCCAGCATTCGATGCACAAGCCGCCATGCTGCGCCACCGCCACCCCGCACAGCGGACAACGCGGCGGATAGAACAGGTCCACCACCGGGCTCAGCGCCCCCTTCAGATCGTCCGCCCACGCCATGTCCCGGAGCGTCATGTGCATGGGTTGCGCTGCGCTGGCAAGAACGGCAGTGGGACAGCCGATGACAGCGCGCAAGGTCCCCCGCATCTTCTCGAGCCGGCGCGCGAGCCGGCGCCGCCACCGGGCATGGCGAACCTTGGCCGGTGACGGCGCCCGCTTCATGCTCGACGACATGGCGCAAGACATGATCGAGCGGCTCGCCTTCATCCGCCACCGCCCGGCGCGCGCGCTCGTCGTCGGCGATCTCTCGGGCGGGCTCGCCGCCCATCTGCGCGCGCAAGGGAGCGAGGTGATCGAGGCGGATATCGCGCCCCTGCCCCAGCGCACGGTGATCGATCTCGAAGCGCCCTACCCTTTCGCCGAATTCGAATTCATCGCCGTGATCGGCCTGCTCGATGCGGTGAACGATGTGCCCGGAGCGCTCATCCATATCCGTCATGCGCTCAGCCCCCGCGGCCTTGCGATCGCCAGCTTCGTGGGCGGGGCGAGCCTGCCGGCCTTGCGCGAAGCGCTGCTCGCCGCCGAGCCTGACCGACCTTCCGCGCGCATTCATCCGCTGATCGACCCGCGCGCGGCGCCCGGGCTGATGCAGCGCGCGGGATGGAGCGACCCGGTGGTCGACACGCACGCGCTGAAAGTCCGTTATCGCAGCCTTGCCCGGCTGATCGGCGATCTGCGCGACCAGGGCCTCGCGGGCGCGCTGACCGATCCGCCGCCAGCGCTCGGCAAAGCCGCGCTTGGCCGGGCCGAGGCCGCGTTCGCGGCGCGCGCCGAGGAGGATGGGAAAACCACCGAGACATTCGAGATCATCACCCTGACCGGGCGCCGATCACTCGCCGGAACGTGACGCCGCCACCTTGAGCGCGGCTTGCGCCGCTGCCAGCCGGGCGATCGGCACGCGGTAGGGCGAGGCGCTGACATAATCGAGGCCGACTTCCTCGCAGAACGCGATCGAGGCGGGATCGCCGCCATGCTCGCCGCAGATGCCCAGCTTGATATCGGGCCGGGTTCTGCGCCCGCGCTGCGCCGCCATCTCGACGAGTTGCCCCACGCCATCGATATCGAGGCTGACGAACGGATCGCGCGGGAAAATGCCCTTGTCGACATAAACCGCGAGGAACCTCGCTGAATCGTCGCGGCTCACGCCCAGCGTCGTTTGCGTAAGGTCATTGGTGCCGAAGCTGAAGAACTCGCCCTCCTGCGCGATTTCGCCCGCCATCAGCGCCGCGCGCGGCAGCTCGATCATGGTGCCTACCAGGTAGGCGACGCGCGCGCCCTTCTCGGCAAACACCTGCTCCGCCACCCGGTCGACCAGCGCGCGCAGGATCGACAGCTCCTTGGCCGTGGCCACCAGCGGGATCATGATCTCGGGCAGCGGCGCCTCGCCGCTGGCCGCCTCGACATCGCACGCCGCCTCGAAGATCGCGCGCGCCTGCATTTCGTAGATCTCGGGAAAGGTGATCCCGAGCCGGCAGCCGCGATGCCCCAGCATCGGGTTGAACTCGTGCAGCTCGCCCGCGCGGCGTTTGAGGTGATCGACCCCGAGCCCGGTTGCATCGGCCAGCTCCTCGAACTCGGCATCGCCATGCGGCAGGAACTCGTGCAGCGGCGGGTCGAGCAGGCGGATCGTGCACGGCAGCCCAACCATCACCTCGAAGATCGCGGTGAAATCGCTGCGCTGTTCGGGCAGCAGCGTCTCGAGCGCGGAGCGCCGCGCGCGCTCGTCCTCGGCGAGGATCATCAGGCGCACCGCCTTGATCCGGCCGGCATCGAAGAACATGTGCTCGGTGCGGCACAGGCCGATGCCCTCGGCGCCGAACTGGCGCGCCATGCGGCAATCCTCGGGCGTTTCGGCATTGGTGCGCACGGTCATCCGGCGAAGCGCGTCGGCCCATTCCATCAGCGTTGCAAAGTCGCCGACCAGCTCGGGCTCGATCGTTGGCACGATCCCGAGCATCACCTGACCCTTGGCGCCATCGAGCGTGATCTCGTCGCCTTCCTTGAGCTCGTGCGTGCCGATCCGCAGCGTGCGCGTCTTGCGGTCGATCGAGACTGCGCTGGCGCCCGAGACGCACGGCCGCCCCATCCCGCGCGCGACCACCGCGGCGTGGCTCGTCATTCCGCCGCGCGCGGTGAGGATGCCTTGCGCTGCGTGCATCCCGTGAATGTCCTCGGGGCTGGTCTCGACCCGCACCAGGATCACCTTCTCGCCGCGGTTTGACCACAGCTCGGCGGTCTCGGCATCGAGCACGATCCTGCCCGCCGCCGCACCCGGCGAGGCCGGGAGCCCGGTGGTGAGCACCTCGCGCTCAGCCGTGGGATCGAGCGTCGGATGGAGCAGCTGGTCCAATGCCATCGGATCGATCCGGGCGACCGCCTCTGGCTGCGTGATCAGCCCTTCAGCGACCATGTCCACCGCCATCTTGAGCGCGGCCTTGGCGGTGCGCTTGCCCGAGCGGGTCTGGAGCATCCACAGCTTGCCGCGCTCGACGGTGAACTCGATATCCTGCATATCCTTGTAGTGCGCCTCGAGCAGGTCGAACACGCGCGCGAGCTCGCCGTAAGCCTCGGGCAGCGCTTCCTCCATGCTCAGCGGCTTGGCGCCCGCCGCCTCGCGCGCGGCCTTGGTCAGGTATTGCGGCGTGCGGATCCCTGCGACCACGTCCTCGCCTTGGGCATTGATCAGGTATTCGCCGTAATACGCCCGTTCGCCCGTCGCCGGATCGCGCGTGAAGGCGACCCCGGTCGCGCTCGTCTCGCCCATATTGCCGAACACCATCGCCTGCACATTGACCGCAGTGCCCCAGTCGGCCGGGATGTCGTTGAGCCTGCGATAGACCTTCGCCCGGTCCGAATCCCAGCTGTCGAACACCGCCGCGATCGCACCCCACAGTTGCTCCTCGACATCCTGCGGGAACGGCGCGCCGCGCTCCTCCTCGACGATGGCCTTGAACTGCGCCACGATCCCGCGCCAATCCTCGGCGCTGAGCTCGGTGTCGTTGTAGAAGCCGTTATCCTCCTTGAGGATCTCGAGCGCTTCCTCGAACAGCCCGTGATCGAGCCCGAGCACGACATCGGAATACATCTGGATGAACCGGCGATAGCTGTCCCACGCGAACCGCGGATCGCCGCTGATGACGCTGAGCCCCTCGACCGTCGCATCGTTGAGCCCCAGGTTGAGCACGGTGTCCATCATCCCGGGCATCGACACCCGCGCGCCCGAACGCACCGACACGAGCAGCGGATCGCTCACATCGCCAAAGCGCTTGCCGACGCTCGCCTCGATGTGGCCGAGCGCGCGCGCGACTTCGGCGCGCAGCTCGTCGCGAAACGCCTCGCCCTCGCCCAGATAGCGCACACACTCCTCGGTTGTGATCGTGAAGCCGGGGGGCACGGGCAGGCCGATGCTGGCCATCTCCGCCAGGTTGGCGCCCTTGCCGCCGGCGATGGTCTTGTCCTTTTGGCGCGGATCGGCGTGGTCGGCCTTGCCGCCGAAGGGGTAGACTGTCTGCACTCTTGCTCTTCCTTCTGCGGGGCTGATCCCGCTCAACTCGTCATTCGGTTCATCGCGCGCACGTCTCGCTTGAACCGCCTGTTACACTGTCCAAAGGCTAAAAAGCCTCACCCCTCGATCCGGCTGAAATCGGCGACCTGGTGGACCGCCTCGCGAAACCGCGCCAGCAGCGCAAGGCGAGCGTCGCGTTTCTCCGTTTCGGGGGCATTCACAGTCACCTCCTCGAAAAACCGGTCGATGGGCGCGCGCAGGCTCGCCAGCGCCGCCATCGCGCCTTCGAAATCCTCCGCCGCAATCGCGGCAGCAGCGCGCGGCTCAGCCTGCCCAAGCGCCTCGATCAACGCTTCTTCGGCCGGTTCGGGCGCGTAGGAAAGCGATTTACCGGTCGGGTTCTGTGCAGCGGAGCGCATCGCATCGTCGAATTCGGGGTTGCC
>DAITMG010000090.1:0-6624 GCA_036835265.1 Erythrobacter sp.
GATCACTCCTCGGATTACGTGGCTGCAATCGATTTCGAGAGCCACCGCGATGATCTGCCCGGTGATGATCTGATCGTCGATCCGCTGAAAGGTGCGCGGATCGTTTCGATCAGCAACCGGCAGACGCTCGATCCTGCCGCGACACCCAAGGCCGCCAACGAGGATACGCCTGGCATCAGTCCGCTGATGCGCCATCAGGACAAGAACCCCACGCGCAGCGTCCTGGCCGATGCCGCGATGGAGCAGGGCGAGTGCGACGCCGACAGCGACGAATCGCCTGAGGAAGCGCCGCAAGGACCGCTTCTGCACAAGCCCAAGCCAGCTACTGGCCCTCGCACTGGCCTTCGCACTGGCCCTGTTACCGGCCATGCCACCCGCGCGCTCGCAAGGGATCGCAGCCGCGCCGCCGAACGGCGGGCAGCCTTCACGCTCCGGCTCGATCCCGAGCGCCACCTCAAGCTCCGACTTGCTTCGACGATCCAAGGCGTCAGCGCGCAGGCGCTGTTGACCGATGCCTTGGATACGATGCTCGCTGAATTCGAAGAACTCGATGCCATCGCTGCGCGCATGAAGCGCCATTGATCGCAGACCCTCAGCCAACCACCAGCCCGACGATCGACACAGACTGACATCAAGGACCATCAGGGGACACTACCATGGATCGCACCGTCAAAACCGCCGCAATCGGCAAGGCTCTCAGCCCCAAGCTCGCTTTGCTCGCGACCGCCGCGATCGCCAGCACCGTGCTCACCGGCTGTTCAACCTCGAACGCGCCGCGCGCTGATGTTTCGGTCAACAAGGCCGAGATCGCGCTTGAGAAGGGCGAGTTCGAGCGGGCGATCGAAATGGCCGAGGCGGCGGTCCGCGCCGCGCCGCGCGACCCTGCGAACCGGGCGCTGCTGGGCGCAGCCTATCTCGAGGCGGGGCGCTACACCTCGGCTGCAACCAGCTTTGGTGATGCGCTTGACCTTGGCAGCAACGATCCGCGCACGGCGCTGAGCTACGCGCTCACGCTCACCGCGACCGGTCAGAAGAAGGCGGCGCTTGCCACGCTGGCCGAGTGGGAAGGGGTGCTCGAGCCCGTCGATGCGGGGCTCGCCATGGCGCTTGCAGGCAATCCCGAGCGCGGCATTTTCCTCATCACCAATTCGCTTCGCGGCGGCAACAACAGCGCCAAGGTGCGCCAGAACCTGGCCTATACCTATGCGCTTGCCGGCAATTGGCGCGCGGCACGGGTGATGGCCGCAGAGGACGTGCCGCCCGACCAGCTCGATGCGCGCCTCTCGCAGTGGGCGGCCACCTCGCGGCCGGAAGACCATCTGCGCCGTATCTCCGATCTCCTCCAGATCGCGCCCGCAAACGATCCGGGCCAGCCCACCTCGCTGGCGCTCGCCAACTCCCCGAGCCAAGAGCAGATGGTCGCAGAAGCGCAGGCCCAGGCCCCCGCGATGGCCAGCGCAGCAGCTCCGACGCAAACCGAGGCGCTCACCTTCGCACGCGGCGGCGACGATGATCTCGAGATCACCGACCCGACGGTTGCCAAAATCATGGCGGCAACCAAGCCGAATGCGCCTGCCCAAGCCGCTCCCAAGCCCGCCGCTGTGGCTGCGGTGGACAGCGGTCCGCAGTTCGTTTCGAACCCGGTGGTCCAGACCGTCAAGCCGTCTGCAACCCCCGCGCCCACGCGGGTCGCGCAGCGCGGTCCTTCCCCAGTCGCTGCCCCTGCCCCTGCCCCTGTCCGCCCGGCCCCAGCCTCGCAGACGGCGCGCAGCGCAGATACGCACCTCGTCCAGCTCGGCAGCTATGCCAGCCGCGCCGATGCGAATGCCGGTTGGGAAACGCTCAAGCGCAAGTTCCCTTCGCTCAGCACGCATGATGTGATCATCACCAAGGCCGAGGTGAAGGGCCGCATATACTACCGCGTCGCGGCGGCCGGCTTTGGCCAGTCGAGCGCACGCTCGATGTGTTCGACGGTCAAGTCGGCGGGTCGCGGCTGCTTTGCCTATGCGGCGACCAATCCGCCGGCCGGCGCCCTCGATGAAGGCGTCCGCATCGCGGCCCGTTGAGCATTGTGCGCGGCAGGCCAGGGCCTAGAGCTTGATGACCTGCCCGCCTTTGATAAGGCCCATGACGCGGCCCTGAGCGCCCTGGCGATCGAACGGGGTGTTGTCGGCGGTCGCTTCCATCTTGCGCCGATCGATGATCCAGGGCGCATCGGGGTCGATGATCGCAAGGTCCGCCTCTAGCCCCGGCGCAAGGCTGCCGGCCGGAACGCCCAGAATCGCTGCCGGATTGGCTGCGAGGAGTTCGAACGCGCGCACAACGTCGATCAGCCCATCGCGCACCAAGCCGAGCGTCATCGCCAGCAAGGTCTCCGCGCCCGCCATGCCCGGCTCGGCATCGGCGAACGGCAGACGCTTGTCCTCGGGCCCGCGCGGATCGTGGCCGCTGGCGATCACATCGACGATACCCTCGGCGATCGCCGCTTGCGCCGCTTGCCGGTCAGCTTCGCTGCGCAAAGGCGGCGAGAGCCGGGTGAAGGTGCGGAAATCGGCGGTAGCGAGATCGGACAACATGAAATGCGCAGGGCTGATCCCGCAGGTGACGCTGACCCCGCGCGCCTTGGCTTCGCGCACCAGGCGAAACCCCGCCGCTGTCGTCACTTGGCGGAAATGGAGGCGCGCGCCGCTCATCTCGGCCAGCGCGATGTCACGCGCGAGCGCAAGCGTTTCAGCCTCGGCGGGCGCCGAGGGCAGGCCCAGCCGGGTCGCGATTTCGCCCGCGGTCGCTGCGGCCCCCCGGCTCAGCCCCTCATCCTCGGCGTGGGCAACCACCACCAGATCGAGCATGGCGGCGTATTGCATCAGCCGCAGCATGACGCCTGTATCGGCGATCCAGCGCCGCCCCGTCGCAACGCCGCGCGCGCCTGCCTCCTTCATCAGCGCAAGTTCGGCAAGCTCGGTGCCCTGCAACCCGCGCGTTGCCGCAGCGAGCGGGTGGACCCACAGATCGGGCTTACCGCTCTTGGCGATGTAATTGACGCGGCTGGGATAATCGAGCGGCGGAGACTGGTCCGGCATCAGCGCGGCGCGGGTGATGCCGCCGAAATGGAAGGCGGGCTTGTCGACCGCGAAGACGCCGAAATCGACGAGCCCGGGCGAGATCAACCGGCCCCTTGCCTCCATGACGTCATCGCCCTCCTGCGCCATGACGTCAGCGCCCAATTCGGCAATGCGCCCGTCGACACAGCGCAGCGTGCCCGCAACGAGCCCCGTCGGGGTGACCAGCCTGCCGCCGGTGATCGCTAGAGTGCCTGTGTGCTTCATGCCCAGCCCTCGACCTCGCGCGCACAGCGGGTCAGCACATCAAGGCACGCCATCCTCAACGCCACGCCCATCTCGACCTGCTGGGTGATGATCGAGCGATCGATCATGTCGGCGACCTCGCTGTCGATCTCGACCCCGCGGTTCATCGGCCCCGGATGCATCACCAGCGCATCGGGCTTGGCAAGCGCGAGGCGTTTTCTGGTGAGCCCGTAGAGGTGGTGATATTCGCGCTCCGAAGGGATGAACTGCCCGGCCATCCGCTCGCTTTGCAGACGCAGCATCATCACCACGTCAGCGCCATCGAGCGCGGCATCGAAATCGGTGAACGCTGCGCCCCCCATCGCGTCAAGCTCCGCCGGGATCAGCGCCGGCGGCGCGCACAGCCTGACGCTCGCGCCGAGTGCCTGGAGGCACAGGAGATTGGAGCGCGCGACCCGGCTGTGGAGGATATCGCCGCAGATCGTGATCGTAAGCCCGGTAAAATCGCGTGCCTCCTCGCCGCGCCGCTTCAGCGCCTCGCGCAGCGCGAGCGCATCGAGCAGCGCCTGCGTTGGATGTTCATGGCTGCCATCGCCCGCATTGAGCACCGGGCAATCGACCTTGTCGGCCAGCAACTGGGTCGCCCCGCTCGAGCCGTGGCGGATCACGATCGCATCGGGGCGCATCGCGTTCAGCGTGATCGCGGTGTCGATGAGGGTTTCGCCCTTTTTGAGGCTCGAGGTCGCAGCATGCATGTTGACGACATCGGCCCCGAGGCGCTTTCCCGCGATCTCGAAGCTCAGCAGCGTCCGGGTCGAGTTTTCGAAGAAGGCGTTAATAATGGTGCGCCCGGCGAGAAGGTCATCGTGCTTGGCGCCCTGCCGGTTCAATTCGACCCACCGCTCGGCCGAAGCGAGGAGAAACAGGATTTCGTGGCGCTCGAGCTGGCCGATGCCGATCAGATGCCTGTGCGGAAAGGCGAGGCGACCCTCGGGGAAGAGCTCGCGCGCCAACGGATCGCCTGAATTGTCCATCAAGCGCCAAGCTCTAATCGAGCGGCATCGCGAGCTCAACCCGTCAAGGCGCGCCAACCCCCCGCAAAGCAAACGCCCTCTCAAAGAGTGGGGCCAAGGCACCGGTTCGGCCGCGAAGCCCATTTAAGTCGCGCACCAGAGTGCCTAGTTACAAAGCGCTGGCCGCCCCGCTCCGGGTCAGGCTCGTGGCAAGGACACCGTTGGATGGCATTTGTTGGCAAGGTCTGGAAATTGCTGGTGGGGATCAAGGATGGGCTCGTCCTTGTATTCATGCTGCTTTTCTTCACTGCCCTGTTCGCCATCCTGTCTGCACGGCCAAGCCCGGCACAGGTACGCGAAGGCGCGCTCCAGATCGACATGACCGGCTTCGTCGTCGAGGAACGCAGACAGATCGATCCGATCAGCCTGCTCCTTTCGCAGCAGCCACCTGCGCCCGAATTGGTGGCGCGCGAGATCGTGCGCGGGCTCGATGCGGCCGCGAGCGATGATCGGATCAAGGCCGTCGTGATGGACCTCACCGCTTTCGGCGGCGGCGGCCAGGTGCACCTGCAGGAAATCGCCGAGGCGATGGAGCGCGTGCGCAAGGCGGAAAAGCCGGTTCTGACCTACGCTCTTGGCTATGGCGATGATCACATGCACCTCGCCGCCCATGCCAGCGAGGTGTGGCTCGATCCCATGGGCGGTGCATTCATCGCAGGGCCCGGCGGCAGCGTCCTGTTCTATTCGCAGCTTCTCGAAAAACTCAGCATCAAGGCGCGCATCTACCGCGTCGGCGAGTTCAAATCGGCGGTCGAACCCTTTGAGCGCACCGAGCTCTCGCCAGAAGCCCGCGAAAACCTCGAAGCGCTCTACGGCAGCTTGTGGGAAGAGTGGCAGGCCAATGTCAAACGCGCGAGGCCGGATGCAGACCTTGGCCTGGTGCTCGGCGATCCGGTCGGCTGGGTTCGGAATTCGCAAGGCGACCTGGCCAGGGCAGCGCTCGCTGCAGGGCTCGTCGACAAGCTCGGCGATCCCGCGCAATTCGGTGCGCGTGTGGCGCAAATCGCTGGCGCCGATGATTGGAACAGCAAGCCCGGCGCTTATGCCAAGACCGATTTCGCCGCTTTTCTGGCTGACAATCCCCTCTCCACCCGAGGCAAGCCGATCGGGGTCATCACGGTTGCAGGGGATATCGTGAACGGCGATTTCGGTCCAGGTGCCGCAGGCAGCCGGCGCATCGCGGACCTGCTCGATGAAGCGCTGGACGAAGACCTTGCGGGGCTCGTCGTGCGGATCAACTCGCCCGGCGGATCGACTTTGGCCTCAGAAGAGATCCGGCGCGCCGTCGAGCGACACCGCGCCAAGGGAGTGCCGGTCGCGATTTCGTTTGCCAACATCGCCGCAAGCGGCGGCTATTGGGTGGCAACCGCCGGCGACCGCATCTTCGCTCAGCCCGAAACCGTGACCGGCTCGATCGGCGTCTTTGCGGTCATCCCCACCTTTGAAGATGCAGCACAGCGGGTCGGCGTCGATGTCGACACTCTGCGCACGACGCCGCTATCGGGCCAGCCCGATATCATCGGCGGCTTCAACCCCGAAGTCGATGCCATTCTTCAGGCCTCGGTCAACGACACCTATGACGATTTCCTCGTCCACGTGGCCAAGGCGCGGGGCATGACCAAGCAAGCGGTCGATGCGGTCGGACAAGGACGCGTCTGGGACGGGGGCACCGCCCGTCAGAAAGGCCTGGTCGATCAATTCGGCGGGCTTGACGACGCGCTCGCCTGGGTCGCTGCCGAAGCGGGGCTCGAGCCGGGCGATTGGCACGCGCGCTTTCTTGTCAGCGATGGTGGCGATACGGACGCCCTGATCCGCCAGTTGCTCACCAGTGTCTCTGCCAAGCCCGAGGCCGTGCAGTCCGGAAGCCTCTTCGGACTTGCAGAGCAGCGCCGACTCGAAATGTTCGCGCGCGCCGGGGCTGATGCCGAACGCCTGACGAGCAGCACCGGGATCCAGGCATATTGCCTGTTTTGCCCAGTAGAGAAGTTGGCTGCCGGGATGGGGCAGCGCGACCGCCTGGCCGATCTGCTGCGCATTGTCCTTCGCCTCGATTAGCGCGACAAGCCGCATGAGCATGTCGCTGCGGCCCGCATAAACCCTTGCAAGAGACCGCGCTGCGCTTTAGTTGCCCGCGTTCGTTTGCAGCGCTCATGCGGCACTGAAAACGGGCGCGTAGCTCAGTGGTAGAGCACACCCTTCACACGGGTGGGGTCGCAAGTTCAATCCTTGCCGCGCCCACCATCTTT
>DAITMG010000091.1:0-6319 GCA_036835265.1 Erythrobacter sp.
GCCCCGGCCCCGGCCCCCGCCCCGGCCCCGGCCCCGGCCCCGGCCCCCGCCCCGGCCCCGGCCCGGCGCGGGCGCCCGCCCAAGGCCCAGGCTGCCGCCCCGGCCGGGGGCACGGACCTGCGCATGGTCGCGGCCACGCTCGCGGCTGGGGCTGGGATGTGCGCGACCGTGGCCGAGGCCGTCGACAAGTATCGCCAGATCCTCGAGGCGCTCGAGGACAACGACCAGTGACCGAGTCGAGCGACTACGGGCCCGCGTGCGAGTCGGGCGACCCCGAGCTCGCGCGCGTGCTCGCGCTCGCTCACTCCGAGCCCGCCACCCCGAGCCTGATCACGGCCTTGTCACGGCACCTGTCGCGACCGGGCTCGGGGTGCGAGCTGCGACAGAAGCAGACCGAGGCGCTGCGAGACCTGCACGATCTCGGCGGCGTGGTCGGGTCCATGCCGACCGGCGAAGGCAAAACCCTGGTGACCCTGCTCGCCCCGACCCTGGTCGAGGCCGAGCGCCCGGTGTTGATCTTGCCCGCGAACTGTCGCGACAAGACCCGCACAGAATTCGCGTCCTACCTCGCCGAGGGCTGGCACGTGCGCCTGCCGACCCTGCTCAGCTATTCCGAGCTCTCGCGACAAGATCGGGCGACGCGGCTGATCGACTTGCGCCCGGACCTGATCATGCTCGACGAGGCCGACGAGGCGCGCAACGTCGACGGCACCGGGTTCGGCCGCAGAATCCGCCGATCGCTCGCCCAGCTCTCGCCGCGCCCGCGCGTCGGCATCCTGAGCGCGACGCTGATCGGCGATGACCTGCTCGACTATTGGGAGCTCGTGGTGTGGGCGCTGCGCGACCAAGCGCCCGTGCCGGTGCACCGCGCGAGCGCCGAGCGCTGGGCGAGCGCGACGAACCGGACGCTCGCCGCCGAGCTGCGCAGGCGCCCGGCCGGTGCACTCGCGTCGATCCCGGGAGGGTTCCACGCGCACCTTCGATCGCGTCGCGGCGTGGTCTCGGGCCGCGGCGTGTCGTGCCCAGCCGCGATCGAGATCTCGACGTGGGTCCCCCCGATCTCGCCCGAGCTGCGCAAAACGATCGAGCACTGTGCGATCGTCGGCAAGCGCCCCGACGGCGAGCGCGTCACGGATTGGGAGCTGCCCGATTTGCTGTGCTGTCTCGCGCAGGGCTTCTATCAGGTGTGGGATCCGGTGCCGCCGACGTGGTGGCTGCAGGCGCGCCGCGCCTGGCTTGAGTACGAACGCAACGTACTCGATTTGCAGCTCGACGGGTTCGACACGCCGAGCCAGATCCGCGACGCGCTCGACGATCCACGCCGCGAGCAGCCCCCCGCTGCGAACGAAGCCCGAGCCTTGCTTGCGGCATGGCGCGTGGTCAAGGATCGATTTGCTCCGAACTCGGTGCCCGTGTGGATCACCGGCGAGATCATGGACGCGGTCGCGTCGTACGCTGCGGCGCGCCCGGGCACGATCGTGTGGACCAAGCACATCGCGCCCGGCGTCGAGCTCGAGCGCCGCGGCCTGCCGTACTACGGCGCCGACACGCAGCCGCACGAACACCGTCCGGCCGGTGCATCGATCGCGTGCTCGATCCCCGCACACGCGCGTGGTAAGAATCTGCAGGCGTGGCACCGCGCGCTCGTACTCCACCCGCCCGCGAACGCGCGCAAGTGGGAGCAGCTGATCTCGCGCGAGCACAGGCTCGGCCAGCAAGCCCCGACGATTTTTGTGGACGTGATCGCGGGCGTGGACTACCATGGGCAAGTGCTCGAGCGCGTGCTCAAGGGGGCCCGAGCGGATTCGGACGCGAACGGCGTCCCACACAAGATGTTGCTGGCGACGTGGAGATGACATCGGCCGATGATCTAAAGGCAGCGCCAATCTCTCGGCGGGCCAGAGGCAAGATCCTTGGGTCACCAGGGTATGCGGGTTCGATTCCCGCTCGGCCGACCATGCCCGATTCTGGGCAGTAGACGAGAAAAGGACAAGACACAATGACGACCCCAATTACGCAAGACCAATGGAACGCCCTGCGCGCGCAAGGCCACACCGACGCGACGATCATGCATCACTACCACGTCGCCCCGACCATGGCTCCGCCCGCACCGCCCGTACCGGGCTTCGACAAGCCCCCCGGTGGGCACTCGCGGGCGAACGACCTCGACAACGTCACCGGTGACGATGCCGTGTTCCGTCGTCCGCGTCTGCCCGAGGGCTCGCGGGTCGTCACGGTGATCGGCGTCGAGGGCCCGGTCAGCACTGCGTACGGCGACGCCGTGTTCGTTTCGGTCCGCGACGAGCAGGGCGACGAGTTCGTGATCAAGCACAAGTACTCGACCGCGATCGAGCAGAACATCACGCGCCAGTCGATCGCATGTCTCGTCGCGGCCTCGGGCGTGCCGTCGTTCGGGGCCTTGCGCCAAGGGTGCTCGACCTCGATCCGGGTCAATGCCACGGCCCAGATCGCGGCGGGCTCGCGGCAACCCTACGTGCGCGTCGACTACCTGTCGGCGTCGGCGCCCGAGCCCAGCTCCGTCCCGATCTCGGCGCCCGCCCTGAGCATGCCCCCGATGCCGGCCCCGGCCGCTGCGCCGAGCCTGCCGCCGATGCCGATCATGCCCGCGCCCGCCCCGACGGGCTTGCCGTCGTCGGCCCCGCCCGGATGGATGGGCGCGTGGCCTCCCGGGAGCGCGTCGTGACCGGCTCCACCCCGACCACGCCGCGGATCACGATCCGCGTCGTGAAGCTGCCGACCACCGGCGAACAGCTCGACACGTACTACCGCGAGCGCAACATGGTCCACGGGTCGCGGGGCGACACGGCGGTGCGCGGTGACGGATGTCGACGTGTGCCCAAGAAGGGGTCCGTGCGATGACGGACGCCGCCGTGGCGATCCTGGCTCACGCGTTCGGCTCATGACTATCGCGATCGACTGCGAGACATCGCTGGCGGGCAATCGGGAACCGATCCCGCGGCTTGTCTCGCTGGCGATCGCGAACGACTCCGGCGTGCGCCTGCTCGCCGGCCACGACCCCGCCGTGCGCGAGGTCGTGGCCGGCGCCCTCGCCACGGGGGCGGTCTTTGCCAATGCCCCGTTCGATCTGTTTGTGCTGTGGCGCGCGCTCGGCCCGGACCTGTGGCCGCACATCCGTGCCGCGCTCGAGCACGGGCGCGTGTTCGACGTGCTGACGCGAGAGAAGCTGATCGACATCCGCGACGGGCAGCACCGCAAGCGCGGCCCGTACAATCTCGGGGCCGTGGCCGAGCGCCGCGCCGGGATCAAGATTGACAAGTCCGACCCGTGGCGCCGCCGATACGGCGCGCTGATCGGCCGAGAGATCCGCGACTGGCCCGACGCCGCGCTGGCATACGCGCAGCTCGACGCGTGGGCGACGTGGCGCACGTTCCAGGAGCAGGAGCGACAGGGCGCGCGCACGTTCATTGACGCGGCTCGGCAAGCGCGCGCGCATTTCGCCCTGTACGCGATGACGCTCCGCGGCGTGCGGACGGATCGCGAGCGCGTCGACGCTCTTGACCGGCTCCTGTCTGCGCGCATCGTCGGCCTCGAGCATCGGCTGATCGCGGCAGGTCTGGCCAAGTACAAGCACAAGCACAAGCGTCCCAGCCCGGTGTGCCGCAACAAGGCCGCGGCCCAGGCCGCGATGGCGGCGTGGTGCACCGAGCCGCTGCTCACGGACAAGGGCGGGATCGCCCTGTCGAAGAAGGCGCTCGAGCACGCACGCGTACCGCGGGGCAGGTGGGACGGCGTGCTGTTCTCGACGCCGCACCCGCTCGACGCGTACCGCGAGCTTGGCTCGGTGCGCGCGGGGTACTCCAAGAACATCCCCGTGCTGCGCCACCCCGTGATCCGCACGCGGTACGACGAACTCGTCTCGTCCGGGCGCACGTCCGCGTCCGGGTTCAAGCTCGTGCATGCCGAGGACGCGGACGATGACGATGACGATGCCGATCTCGCCGACTTCGACTGCGAGCTCGAGCCCGGCGACGAGTGGGTCGGCACGAACACGCAGAATTTTGGCCGCGAGGGTGGCTGGCGCGAGTGCTTGATCCCGCCAGCCGGTCGGCTGTTCGGCGGCACGGACTACGGCGCGCTGGAGCTCGTCACGTTCGCCCAGGTACAGCTCGACATGTTCGGGCGCTCGGCGCTCGCTGATCTTCTGCGCGCGGGCAAGGACCCGCACTCGGCGTTCGCAGCAGAGCACATCTTGCGCATCCCCTACGCCGATTTCGACAAGCGCCGCAAGGATCACAACGAGGCGCGGCAGCTCGCGAAGGCGTGGAACTTCGGCAAGCCGGGGGGCATGGGCGAGCAGCGGTTCATCGAGTGGGCCTGGGTCACGTACGGGATCGCGATCACCCCCGAGCAGCATCGCAAAATCGACGCGCTGTATCACGCCGCGTTCCCGGAAGTGCGCATGTTCTGGGCGCGGATCAAGTCCACGATGCAGAGCGGGCAAGACGAGAAGGGCCCGATCTACACCGTGACGCAGCCACGGTCACTGCGCATCCGCGGCGGGTGCCGGTTCCCCGACGCCGCGAACACCCACTTTCAAGGGCTGGGCGCGGACGTGGCGAAGCATGCCGCCTGGCTCCTGTTCTGCGCTGGCCTCGACCCGGCGTCGCCGATGTATGGCTGCGAGCAGGTCCTGTTCGAGCACGACGCGTTCGTGACCGCGCTCGACGCCGAGGCGCAGCTCGCCGAGCAGGAGCGCATCATGATCGCGGCGTCGCGCGACGTGTGCCCTGACGTGCCGATGAAGGTCGACAGCTGGATCGGCGAAAGATTTCGAAAATAGTTCTTGCCTCGCACCTGCTCGCGGCCGTATACCAGGATCACCGATGAGACCGAAATACCTGTTCCTCGACCTCGAGACCACGGGCCTAGACCCGACGCGCGACGTTGTGCTCGAGTACGCGGCGGTACCCCTCGACGCCGATCTCGAGAGGGCCAACGCCACGGCCTATGAAATCCAGCGATTCAGCAAGTTCGGATGGGGCCCGATCAGCAGCGTCGTGGTCGACATGCACACGCGCAACGGCCTGTGGGCGGCGTGCGAGAGCGCCGAGCCTGTCATGTTCTGGTCTAAGCTCGCGGTCCTGATCGAGTCGCACGATTGGGCCGAGGGCAAGCCGATCCTCGCGGGCTCGTCGATCCACTTCGATCGCTCGTTCCTGCCGCCACAGATTGTCGCCCGCCTGCATCACCGCATGCTCGACGTCTCGTCGATCAAGATGCTATGCCAAGACATGGCGCCCGACGGCACGGCCTGGCCCAAGGGCGAACCGAAGCATCGCGCCACCAGCGATGTGCTCGGGTCGATCGCTACACTCCGCGCACTCCGCCGCACGCTGAAATGGACCGCCGAATGACACCGATCACCGAAGAAGAGATCGACCACGTGTGCATGCTGATCGTGCAGGGTCGCACGCACGAGCCCGTGCCGCGCTGCGGCGCCGTGCTGCTCGAATGCACGTTCCGCGGACTGTTCGCGGACACGCACCGAGCGGTGCCGACGCTGTCGCCCGCTGGGCACGAACGGGGGAAGCGATGACCCGTACACGCAAAGCCCCGCCACAGATCACCGAGGCCCCCGCCCCGGTCACGATCGAGTTGTTCGCGTCCTTCGCCGAGGCCAAGGCTGCGGGCTCCGAGACGGCGACACATGCCGAGCAGATCCTCGCGATCGAGCGCATCGACGGCGCCGAGCAGGAGACGTGGGCGACCGAGCGGGGGCGCGAGATCGCAGCCTTGCGCAAGGCGATCGATGCCCGCCAAAAGAAGTGGTTGGCGCCCGTGCGCGAGCTCGAGGCCACGATTCGAGGCTTCGACTCTGTCACGTTCCGAGGTGAGCCGATCGCCGCAGCGAAGCTGCTCGAGTCGTGCAGCAAGCACTTGGCCGCACTCGTCGGCGCGTCGAGGCAACGATCGGCCGCGGCCCAGGCCGCGCTACTGCCGGCCGCGCGGAGCCAAGAGGAAGTGGCCGAGGCCTTGGCCGTGCTGCAGCCCAAGCCCACGGGATTCGTCGAGCGCGAGCACTGGGGTTGGACCGTCACCGACATCGGCGCGGTGCCGCCGGTGTATTTCACGCTCGACGTGTCGCGTTTGGATCGCGAGGCCGCCGAGCACAAGGGCGCGCTGTCGATCCCCGGCATCGCGCCGAAGGTCGAGCGCAGGGGGCATTTTCGGTCATGACTTTTCAGCGCCTCGCCACGCCACGCCACGCCGCACCGCGCTTCGCTCCGCAACGCAACGTCGAGACCGGGCTCGTCTCCCGGACCTTTCCTCGCTCCGC
>DAITMG010000092.1:0-1692 GCA_036835265.1 Erythrobacter sp.
GCGTCGGCCAGATGCTCGACGGGCTGTTCGCGATCACCCGCGATTTCGACATGCAAACGCAGCCGCATCTGCTGCTCTTGCAAAAGACGATGGTGATGGTCGAGGGGATCGCCACGCAGCTCAATCCCGATATCAACATGTGGGACACCGCCGCGCCCTATGTCCGCTCATGGATCCGCGACGAGCTGGGGCCAGAGGCGGCGCTGGCCGATCGCCTCAAGCAGGACACCGAGACGCTGCTGCGCCTGCCCGGCCTGATCCGCCGGCTCGAGGAGAAATTCCCGCCCAAGGGCGGCGCGCCCGAGCCCCCGCCGCTTCCGCCCATCCGCCTCCTCACCGATCGGCCCCCGCACCGCGGCATGCACCAGGGCGGTAGCTGGCTGGGCTATCTGGTCGCCGGGCTTGCCGGAGCAGGCGCGATGTGGGCAGCGGCAGCCGCAGGCCTGATCGGCTAGGCGCCACCGGCGGGCGGAAATTTTCGCGCCTGTGTGCCGCATCGCTGGCGCTTTCGCTGTGCGGAGCAACGCTTTAAGGGTAAATTTAACCATACGAGCGCACATCCGCGCGTGACCCTTGGCGCGCGATCCGTGCGCGGCTAGAGCATGGGGCCAGAAGGCAATGTTTGCCAAGCTTGATCGGGAGATGGATTTGCCATGAGCGGTGCGGGGCCGAAAATCCTCCCAAAGATCCTCCTGGTCGTGGGCGGCGGCATCGCGGCATACAAGTCCTGCGAGCTCGTGCGCCTCATCCGCAAGGGGACGGACGGCTTTGCGGGCGAAGTCACCTGCGTGCTCACCAGGGGCGGGCAGCAATTCGTCACCCCGATGTCACTGGCAGCCTTGAGCGAAAACCAGGTTTACACCACGCTGTGGGATCTCAAGAACGAAGCCGAGATGGGCCATATCCAGCTCTCGCGCGAGGCGGATCTGGTCGTGGTCTGCCCGGCGACGGCGGATTTCATGGCGAAGATGGCCGCCGGGATCGCGGATGATCTGGCGACCACGCTGTTGCTGGCGACCGACAAGCCGGTGATGGTGGTGCCGGCGATGAACGTGCGGATGTGGGAGCACGAGACGACCATCCGCAATGTCGAGTTCCTGCGCTCGGCCGGGGTCAAGGTGCTCGATCCCGACGAAGGGCCGATGGCCTGCGGCGAATTCGGCTATGGTCGCCTGCCCGAGCCGCCGGTGATCTGGCGCGAGATTGCCGCGCATTTCGGGGTCGAGGTGCCCGAGGACGCGCCTGCGCCTGCGCGCGAGGCGGCGAACGATCGGGGCAGCATGGTTGAAGCGCTCGAGCCCGAGGACGAGTCGGTGAGCAGCAGCGGCGGGCTGGGCGGGCTGATCTCGCGGATCATCCCGCGCTCGACCGCCAAGCGCAGCGCCGAGGAGATCGAAGCCGAATATGCCGAGCTCGAGCCGCCCGAGGATTTCGACCCGGGCGAACTGGATTTCCCTGATGAGGAAGAGCCGCCCGAATTCAAGCCGGATCTGGGCGGGCCGCTGCTGGCGAAGAAGGGTGCTGCGTCGTCCGCGCCGCCGATCGATCCCGAAGCGCTGAACCACGAGGTGGATGCGCGCCGGGCTGCGCCCGAGACCCTCGAACCGGGTGAAGCCGGGCAAGCGGACGAGGTCGCCGACAAGGACGGCGACAGGGCCGGTGACAAGGACGGTGACAAGGCTGGGCCCGCGG
>DAITMG010000092.1:1792-5811 GCA_036835265.1 Erythrobacter sp.
GACAAGGACGGCGACAGGGCCGGTGACAAGGACGGTGACAAGGCTGGGCCCGCGGATGAGACGCCCGAAGGTGAAGCGCCCGAAGGTGAAGCGCCCGAAGGTGAAGCGCCCGAAGTGGAAGCGCAAGCCGAAGCCGATCCCGCCGCCAAGGCGCCTCCTCCTCCTCCCGCCCCCAAACCCGCCCCAAGGCCTGCCCCGCCGATCGACCTGCCCGAGTTCGAGATCGAGGAGCTCGATGCGCTCGGCGGCGAGTCATTCGACCTTGCGGGCAATTACGACACGCTCGAAGGGCGCCATGTCCTCATCACCGCCGGCCCGACCTGGGAAGCGATCGACCCGGTGCGCTACATCGCCAACCGTTCGAGCGGCAAGCAGGGCTTCGCGATCGCCGCTGCCGCCTCGGCCTTGGGAGCGCGGGTGACGCTGATTGCCGGTCCCGTTTCCTTGAGGACACCGCCCGGGGTCGAGCGGATCGATGTCGAAAGCGCCGCCGAGATGAACCAGGCGGTGCGCGAGGCGCTGCCGGCCGATGTCGCGATCATGGTGGCAGCCGTGGCCGATTGGCGGCCGCGCCAGTATCAGCCCAACAAGATCAAGAAGCGCGGCTCGGCCCCGCCCGCCTTGATGCTGACCGAGAACCCCGACATCCTCGCGAATCTCGCCGCGAGCGACAAGCGGCCCGGTCTCGTGGTCGGCTTTGCTGCGGAAACGGAGGACGTGATCCACAACGCCAAACAAAAGCGCAAGCGCAAGGCCGCCGACTGGATCGTCGCCAACGATGTCTCGAACGGGGTCATGGGCGGCGATGACAACCGGGTTCATATCGTCAGCGAGGACGGGGTCGACAGTCTCGACGAGATGCCCAAGGCGGCGGTTGCGATGGCGCTCGCCCAGCGGATCGCGCAGGTTCTCGCCAAGGAAGCGGCGGAATGACCCGCACGCGCACCCATGAAGGCGCACAAACGAGCGCCCCTGTGCCGATCGCGGTCAAGCGCCTGCCCCATGGCGAGGGCCTGCCGCTGCCCGCCTATGCGACGCAGGGCGCTGCGGGAATGGATGTCGTGAGCGCGGAAAACGTGACGCTGCGGCCCGGTCAACGCTATGCAATTGCCACAGGGCTGGCGCTGGCGATCCCGCCGGGATACGAAATCCAGGTCCGCCCGCGCTCGGGGCTCGCCTTCAAGCACGGGATCACCATCCCCAACACACCCGGCACGATCGACAGCGATTATCGCGGCGAACTGCTTGTGCTGCTGATCAATCACGGCCTGCATGATTTCGCGATCGCGCGCGGCGATCGCATCGCGCAGCTCGTGCTGGCGCCGGTGCTGCAGGCGGTGTGGGACGAGGTCGAAACGCTCGATGAGACGGCGCGCGCAGCCGGCGGCTTCGGCTCGACCGGCGGGCATTCATCGCTCTGAGCGCGCGCTCACGCGGCGTTGGACGATCCGGGCTCTGCGTTCCCGGCTTCCGGAACGCAAAAAGGCGGCGCTGATCCCTTGCGCCGCCTTTCCGTCCCATCCACGGGAGTTTTCAAGATGCCTTCGTCGAAGGCTATAGCCGATTAATCGACGGCGCGCACGGTCTTTTCATCGTCGCGGATCGTGATGCGCAGCGTTTCGCCCGAGTTACCGGGGAAATCGGTGAACATCGCCTCGACGAGACTGGGCACGATCGCTTGCAGGCGGTTTGAGCGCGAGACCGATTCGGCGCGGCCTTCGAACAATCGCTCGCCCGTGCTCGCACGTTCGATCTTGAGATCGATCTCGCCCGTGTAGATCGTGTAGCTGCGCACATCGGGCCCGCCGAGGAACGGATCGTAGAAGCCGAAGGCATAATTGTTGCGGAAGCCGAAGCCGCCAAATCCGCCCCACGGACCAAACGCGCCGAAGCCGCCGCCGCGCTGCGTCGTGCGCACCCGCTCGCGCCCGCCGTCGACGCCGTAGTCGAACCGGACGATGAGATCGGCAGCCTCGGGGGAAGCGGCCGGGCGGTAGCCCACGCGCTGCAGCTCATCGGCGACTTCGCTCGCATACATCCCGAATTCGAGGCCGCCAGCGAGGCTCGGATCCTCGGCCACGACGGCGAAGGTCTGGCCCTGCGGCGCGGGCAGCGGCGCGCTGAAGCGCGAGACGTCGGCCTTGAACGGCGTCGCGCACGCAGCGAGGCTCGCAACGAGTGCAAGGGGCAGGGCGAGGCGCAGCGCGCGTGAACGGCCCGGCTTGGCGGCTTTCACTGAGAGACGAGGCTTCATGGCAATTCCTTTGGCTAACCCATATGGCTACGGCAACCGGCCCTTCAAGGCCAGCGCCCTTTGCCGGGTCCGGTAGCAGTGTGTATCGGTGGCGGCGGCGTACCAGGCCCTCGCAGCGAAGCCGCTGTGCATCGGCCTTGATCGCCAAAGCCTCAGCGCAAGAAGCTCTTCACCTTCCTGGCACGCAGTCACCCCAGGGGTCTGCTAAGCCTCTCTGGATGAACGGCATTTGAACGCATGAGGCGCTCGCCTCGCCGCATGAGCGGACTTTGCCCGCAACCGCTTCAGCCGCGCACGAGGCCGAGCGCCTTGTAAGCGGCAGCAAGCGTGGGCGCGGCGCGCTCGCGCGCTTGCGCCGCCCCGCGCGCGAGGATCGCATCGAGCGCCTCGCGGTCAGCGGTCAGCCGGCGAAACTCCTGCGAAATCGGCCCGAGCGTCTCGATCAGCGCCTCGCCCAGCGCGGGCTTGAACGCGCCGAAACCCTGCCCGCCATGCCCGGCCAGCACCGCCGCCACGCCCTGACCCGTCAGCGCGCCGTAGATGCCCACGAGATTGAGCGCTTCGGGACGGCCCGCCAGCCCGGCTTCCTCGCTCGGCAGCGGCTCGGGATCGGTCTTGGCCTTCTTGATCTTCTTCATGATCGTATCGGCATCGTCGGCAAGGTTGATTCGGCTCATGTCGGAAGGATCGGACTTGCTCATCTTGGCGGTGCCGTCGCGCAAGCTCATGATCCGCGCCGCCTCGGGCGGGATGATCGGCTCGGGCAGGGTGAAGACGGGCGCATCTTCCGAGGCGAAATCGTTGTTGAACTTCTGCGCGATGTCCCGCGCCAATTCGAGATGCTGTTTCTGATCCTCGCCGACGGGCACATGCGTCGCCTGATAAAGCAGCACGTCGGCGGCTTGCAGCACCGGATAGGTGAACAGCGCCACGCTCGCGCCCTCGCGGTTCTTGCCGGCCTTGTCCTTCCACTGCGTCATCCGGCCCAGCCAGCCCATCCGCGCGGTGCCGTTGAGCAACCACTGCATCTCCGGGTGCGCAGGCACCTGCGCCTGGTTGAACAGGATCGTGCGATCGGGATCGAGCCCGCAGGCAACCAGCGTCGCGACCAGTTCGAGCGTCGAGGCGTTAAGCTCGGCCGGATCGTGCGGCATCGAGATCGCATGGAGATCGGCGAGGAAGATCAGGCACTCGCCGCCCGCCCGGTGGGCGTCATCCTGAAGCTTCACGTAATTGCGGATGGCGCCGAGATAATTGCCGAGATGGGGCTTTCCGGTCGGCTGGATGCCGGAGACGACACGCATGTTCATCCTGCTCTCTTCGTAAGGGCGGCGATGCGCTGGCGATCGATCGCGCCGATCGCAAATGCAACGCCGAAATAGACGATGGCCGCCGCCGCGACCAAGGCGATGAGCGCGCCCAATCGGGCAACGAGCCCGGCTGCAAACCAATCGGTTAGCAGGCCCTGCGCATAGAACAAGGCCGCGCCCATTGCGGCGGCGGCGATGACCTGGCGCGCGACCCTGAGGACCAGCGCGGCAGGGATCCGGTAATGGCCGCGCACCGCAAGCACGACCAGTAGGAAGACGACATTGATCCACGCCCCGATCACGCTTGCAAGCGCCACGCCGACCACGCCGAGGCGCTCGAGCAGCACGAAGCTGACCGCGATGAACACCGCCAGCGAGATGAACGCCGCGACCACCGGCGTCCGGGTGTCGGCGCGGGCATAGAAATTGGGCACCAGCACCTTGACCAGCACATA
>DAITMG010000093.1:0-2304 GCA_036835265.1 Erythrobacter sp.
CGAACACCGGGCCGCCCATCGATTCGATCGCGACATTGCCGGTGAGGATGAACAGGTCGGCCCAGCTGATGTTCTTGCCGTATTTCTGCTTGATCGGCCAGAGCAGGCGCCGCGCCTTGTCGAGATTGCCGTTATCGGGCCAGGAATTGAGCGGGGCGAACCGCTGCTGGCCTGAGCCCGCACCGCCGCGCCCGTCACCGGTGCGATAGGTGCCGGCCGCGTGCCAGGCCATGCGGATGAAGAACGGGCCGTAATGGCCATAATCGGCGGGCCACCACGGCTGGCTGTCGGTCATCAGCGCGGTGAGATCCGCCTTCAACGCGGTGTAATCGAGCGTGTTGAAAGCCTCGGCGTAATCGAAATCCTCGCCATAGGGATTGGCGCTCTTGCCGCCTTCGGTCAGGATGTCGAGCTGCAGTGCATCGGGCCACCAGTCACGATTGGTGCGGCCCAGCAGGCTGCGCATCTCACTGCTGCCCTGGAATGGGCAGCCGCTCATTTCTCCGGTCTTTGCGTCCATCTTTGCTCTCCTCTCAAGTCCGAGACTCGCCATTGGCATAGCCTATGTGAAGAGAATGACGCTTTCAGGATGGTGCGTCCAATCGATTAATGCGCAAGGTTTGATTGAGAGAAGCGATTGGAGGGGCGGGGGTGTCGCCGTGTGAGCCGATCAAACGCCGCAAAGCCGCGCCGCCTGGCCCTCACCCCATCGGCAAAAGCCGCAAGGCCGACCGACCGCCCGCAGCGAAGCGGAGGACGCATAGCGAGAAGCGGGCTCCGGATGGGGCCCGCCCACAATAGAAACCCCTCCCCGCCGCAGGCGCAAGCGCGACCGCGCGCTCGCAGGTGCCCCGGAGCGCAGCGGAGGGAACAGCACCGAGGAGCGGGCCCCGGATGGGGCCCGCCCACACATCACGCCGCTTGGGCGATCTCCTCGACCGGCTCGTTGCGGATGAGGTAATCGAAGGCGGAGAGCCCGGCTTTCGAGCCTTCGCCCATCGCGACGACGATCTGCTTGTAGGGCACGGTCGTCGCATCGCCCGCAGCGAAGATGCCGGGCAGGTTGGTCGCGCCTTCCTCGTTGACGATGATCTCGCCGAACTTCGAGAGTTCGAGGCCGGTCTCGCGCAGCCATTCGGTGTTGGGCACGAGGCCGATCTGGACGAACACGCCGTTGAGCTCGATCCGGCGTTCCTCGCCGCTGGCGCGGTCCTTGAGGACGAGGCCGTTGACGCGGTTGCCATCGCCGGTGACCTCGGTGGTCTGGGCGTTCACGATGATCTCGACATTGTCGAAGCTCCTGAGCTTGCGCTGGAGCACCTCGTCGGCGCGCAGTTTGGTGTCGAACTCGATCAACGTCACGTGGGCGACGATCTTGGCAAGGTCGATCGCCGCCTCGACGCCCGAATTGCCGCCGCCGATCACCGCGATGCGCTTGCCCTTGAACAGCGGCCCGTCGCAGTGTGGGCAATAGGCCACGCCCTTGTTGCGGTATTCATCCTCGCCCGGCACGCCGAGCGAGCGCCAGCGCGCGCCGGTTGAAAGGATCAGCGAGCGGGTCTTGAGCACCGCGCCGTTCTCGAATTCGACCGTGTGCATCGCGCCCGCTTCGCTCGCAGGGGTAATCGCGGTCGCGCGGGCAAGATCGATCATGTCGATCGCGTTGTCGGCGACCTGACGGCGCAGCTCATCGGAAAGCTTGGGCCCTTCGGTGTAGCTCGTGCCCGGCAGGTTCTCGATCCCGAGCGTATCCTGCAATTGCCCGCCGAACCGCTCGGCCGCGATGCCGGTGCGAAAGCCCTTGCGCGCGGTGTAGATCCCGCCGGCAACGCCTGCGGGGCCAGCGCCGATGATCAGCACCTCGAACGGGTCCTTGGCGCTGATCTTCTCGGCTGCCCTCGCCGCCGCGCCGGTATCGAGCCGGGCGAGGATCTCGGAGAGCTCCATCTTGCCGTTGTAGAACGGCTCGCCATTGAGGAAGGTCGCCGGCACCGCCATGATGTCGCGCGCTTCGACTTCTGCCTTGTGGGTGCCGCCTTCGATCAGGGTGGCCGAGACATTCGGGTTTTCGAGCGCCATCAGCGCGAGCGCCTGCACCACGTCGGGGCAGTTGTGGCAGGTCAGCGAGAAGAACATCTCGAACTCGTAGGTGCCCTCAAGCGCGCGCGCCTGTTCGATCAGGTCGGCATCGACCTTGGGTGGATGGCCGCCGGCCCACAGCAGCGCGAGCACCAGCGAGGTGAATTCGTGACCCATCGGCAGCCCGGCAAAGGTGAGCCGGCGCGCAGGATCGCTGGCGCGCAC
>DAITMG010000093.1:2404-5684 GCA_036835265.1 Erythrobacter sp.
GAGCGCGAAACGCCGCCCGCCTCCTCGAGCGGAGGGGGCGGCGCTGCGCTAGGTCTCGCTAAGGAGCGAGCTTAGATCTTGCCAACCAGGTCGAGCGAGGGGGCGAGCGTTTCGCCGCCTTCTTCCCACGCCGCCGGACAGACCTGGCCCGGATTGGCGCGGACATATTGCGCGGCCTTGATCTTGCGCGAGAGCTCGTTGGCGTTGCGGCCCACGCCCTCGCAGGTGATTTCCATGATCTGGATCACGCCATCGGGATCGACCACGAAGGTCGCGCGGTCAGCCAGGCCCATGTCCTCGCGCAGCACGCCGAACTGCTTCGACAGCGTGTGGAGCTGGTCACCGAGGAACGGGAACTTGAGCTTGCCGATCTTCTCGGAATTGTCGTGCCAGGCCTTGTGGCTGAAATGCGTGTCGGTCGAGACCGCGTAAACTTCGACGCCCTTGTCCTGAAGCATCGAATACTTCTCGCCGAGATCTTCCAGCTCGGTCGGGCAGACGAAGGTCCAGTCGGCCGGGTAGAAGAAGAACACCGCCCACTTGCCGGCGACGTCGTCCTGCGTGACTTCGAAGAAATCCTGACCGGCCTGGAAGGCGGTCGCCTTGAACGGTTTGATGGTGGAGCCGATGATACCCATTGTGTTTTCCCTTTTGGGTTTGCGTTGGAGAGGAGAGGCAAAAACTGCTGCACTGCAAATAGGCATTGCTGCGGTGCAAAAAAGTGAATTTGTGCGATTGCGTTGATCGCTTTTATCAATGGCGCGAACGGGAACTTTCGCGCTTGGTTCCAAAGCTTTGGCAAAGCTGTGGCGGCTGGTGCGCTATTCGGGCCGATCGGCCGTCTTCGCGCCTGCGGGAAGCACCTCAAGGCTGGCCCGATCGAGCTGACGGATGACCTCGTCCCAGCCATGGCGGGGGCCCCAGCCCAGTTGCGCCTGCGCCCGGGCGGGTGAATAGACCCGGTCGATGCGGCGCGGCAGCGGCCAGCCGCGCCGCTCGAACGCGGCGACGAGCGCGGGAGCCTTGACGCGCAGCACCGCGGCGGCATCGCGCGCAAGCTCGGCGCAATCCTCGCGCGCAAAGGCTGGCTCGCCCGACAGGATGAACCGCTCGAACGCTGCTCCCTCGTGCACCAGCGCCAGCGCGTGCCCGCTTGCAACATCGCGCACATCGATCGCCCGGTGGAGGCGATACGCCGCCATCAGCTCGGCGGGCTCGGGAAAGCAGCGCGACATGCGCAACACCCGCACCGGCAGGCGCGCCACCGCCAACTCCTCGAGCGCGGTCTCCGCTGCCAGCTTGGTGCGATGATAGATCGTGCGCGGGAGCGCCGCGGTATCCTCGTCAATCCAGCTGCACGCTCCCTCGATTACCGCATTGCCATAAAGCGCGGTCGTGCTGGTGTAGAGAAACCGCGCGGCGCCCTCGGCGAGCGCGCGCTCATACAGCCAGCGCGTGGTCGCAACATTGGTGCGCTCGAACTCGGCATCGGGCACCAGGCCAACATGCGGGGCGTGTGGGCCGGCGGTGTGGATCACCGCATCGGCCCCTTCCAGCGCCCGCTCGAGCGCGCCGTGATCGGCAAGGTCGGCAACGATCCGCGTGGTCGAGAACGCCGCACGGTCGATCCCGATGACTTCATGCGAGAAACACAGCTCGGCGAAGATCGCGCGGCCCACCCGCCCCGAGCTGCCGGTGAGGACAATGCGCAAGCCCTGCGCCTCAGTGGAGCTTGAGGCGCGGACGCACGATCCGGTTGACCCGCCCGATCAGCATCAGCGAAATGGCCTTGATCCAGCCGTGAATGGCAATGAGGTGCATCCGGTAGAGCGAGATATAGATGAAGCGCGCCAGCCGCCCCTCGATCGCCATCGCCCCGCCGACCAGATTGCCCATCAGGCTCCCCACGGTCGAAAACCGGCTGAGCGAGACGAGCGAGCCGTTATCCCGGTAGACGAAGGATTTGAGCGGCTTGGCGCTCCCGCGCTCCTTGACCCGCACCATCCGGCACAGATTGTCGAACACGGTGTCCGCCATCTGGTGCGCGGCCTGCGCGCGCGGCGGGATCGCCCGCGTCTGGCCTTCGGGGACGAACGAGCAGCAATCGCCCATCGCGAAGATGCACGGATCGCTCAGCGTCTGGAGCGTTTCCTTGACCACGATCTGGTTGCGATTGTTGGTCTCCAATCCCAGCGAGCCGAGGAAATCGGCCGCCTTGACGCCCGCCGCCCACACGATCAGGTCCGCCTCGATCGCGTTGTTGCACGCGGTCACGAGCCGCCCGCGCTCGGCCCGCATGACCTGCGTGTCGGTGTAAACCTCGACGCCCAGTTGCTGGAGCTCGCCGGTCGCCGCGGCCGAGAGGCGCTCGGGCAGCGCGGGCAGGATCCGCGGCCCCGCCTCGAGCAGCGCCACCTCGAGCCGGCTTTCGTCGAACACCTCGAGCCCATAATGCTGCAAGGCTCCGGCCGCGTTGTAAAGCTCGGCCGCCAGCTCCACGCCGGTCGCCCCGCCGCCCACGATCGCCACGCGCACGCGCGCATCGGCGTCGGGCTCGGCGCTCATCGCGCGGCTGACGCGCAGGCAATGGTTGAGCAGCTTGGTGCGAAACCGGTCCGCCTGGGTGCGCGAGTCCAGATAGATGCAGTGCTCAGCCACGCCCGGCACACCGAAGTCATTGGACACCGAGCCGATCGCGAGCACGAGGTAATCGTAGCGGATCGTGTGCGAGGCGATCAGTTCGGAGCCGTCTTCGTCCATCACCGGGGCCAGCCGGATCGTCTTGGCCGCGCGGTCGATCGCCTCGAGCGTGCCCTGGAAGAACCGATACCCCCAGCGATGGCAATGCGCGCGATAGCCGACCTCGTCGAGATTGGCATCGAGCGATCCGGCGGCGACCTCGTGGAGCAGCGGCTTCCAGATGTGCGAGGAGTTCTGATCGACGAGGATGATATCATAGCGCTCGCGCCCGAACCTGGAGCCGAGCTTGCGCACCAGCTCGAGCCCGCCCGCGCCCCCGCCGACCACGACGATCTGCGTCTTCTTGCGCTCGCGATTGAGCGGCGCGCTGGGCAAAGGCCGCGCGACGCTCTGCAAATCGCTGTGGAACGCGGCGGACGCTTCGAGGCGGGGGTGAACTTTCATCGTGGTCGATTGTGCTCCGTGTCAGCCAGACAACCCCATAGCGGAAATTTGGTTGCGCTGCACTGCACGATGAATGGCCCGAATCGGGTGGTTAACCGCCAGTTCCGGAGTAGCCTCCTACCGCTGTGGCACGACG
>DAITMG010000094.1:0-5443 GCA_036835265.1 Erythrobacter sp.
AATCGGGTGGTTAACCGCCAGTTCCGGAGTAGCCTCCTACCGCTGTGGCACGACGAGCCTCGAGCTCGTCAGAGACATATTTCGCTTAACCGAAGGTCATCGCATCTGAAGCGTAGCGTGAGGCGCCATCACTTGGCGCGTTGTTGGCAGAATGTAAGCGAGGTGATGCTTCCCGAATCTTCCTCGCCAATTACGGTCACATCGAAGCGCCTCTCAGGGTATCGAGCGTTCAGCACCAACTCCCACGTATCGCGAAGGCAATCTGCCAAAATACCATCAATGGCTTCATCGGTCTCTCTATCATTGAACATATAGCCGACTTCAACAAAATTGAAAGATCGCTCGATTTCGTCTTCAGACCAACCCGATGACCGGCAGTGAGAAACGCGTTCATTCAAATTATTCAAGTTAATCTGATTTTTGAGAAATACGAGCCCATCGATCACAATGGTCAAAGGATTGAACAAGCTAGCGTAGAGAAGGGCCTCCTCTGCATTACCCACAAATTCAAATAATTCGTCGACCGCTATGTCGTTTTGAAAGAAGTTGCGGTGCGATAATCGAGAAGATGTAGGAAATACGAAATCTCTCCAGGTCACTTCTTTGCCTCCGCACTACAACTACCCCATCTGCGCCCGGTGCAGCAGCTTGTGGTCCGCCAGCACGATTGCCATCATCGCTGCGACCACCGGCGCGCCGCGGATGCCGACGCACGGATCGTGGCGGCCCTTGGTGCGCACCTCGGTGGCCTCGCCCGACATGTTGATCGAGGGGACCGGGGTCAGGATCGAGCTCGTCGGCTTGAACGCGACCCGGCACACCACCGGCTGCCCGGTCGAAATGCCGCCCGCCGTGCCGCCGGCATGGTTCGAGGCGAATTGCGGCGGATCGCCGGGGCCTGCGCCCGGGCGCATCGCGTCGGCATTCTGCTCGCCGGTCAGCCGCGCGGCTTCGAACCCGGCGCCGATCTCGACGCCCTTGACCGCGTTGATGCTCATCATCGCGGCGGCGAGGTCAGCGTCGAGCTTGGCATAGATCGGCGCGCCCCAGCCCGCCGGAACGCCGGTCGCCACGCATTCGACCACCGCGCCGAGCGACGAGCCCGCCAGCCGCGCCGCGTCCACCGCCTCTTCCCAGCGCTTCGCCGCCCAGCTGTCCGGGCAGAAGAACGGGTTGGTGTCGATATTCTCAAGGTTGATCGCCTCGCGCTCGATCCGGTCGCCGCCAAGCTCGCAGACATAGGCATGGATCGTCACTTCGGGGATGATCGCCCGCGCAACCGCGCCCGCCGCCACCCGCGCCGCCGTCTCGCGCGCCGACGAGCGCCCGCCGCCGCGATAATCGCGGATGCCGTATTTGGCATCGTAAACGTAATCGGCATGGCCAGGGCGATAGCTCGCCTTGATCTCGGAATAATCCTTCGAGCGCTGATCGGTGTTCTCGATCATCAGGTGAATGGGCGTGCCGGTGGTGACCTGCTCGCCCTCCGCGTTCTCGAACACGCCCGAGAGGATGCGCACCTGATCGGGCTCTTGCCGCTGCGTGGTGAACTTGCTCTGGCCGGGCCGGCGCGCATCGAGATACGGCTGGATCCCCGCCTCGGTCAGCGGCAGGCCCGGCGGGCAGCCATCGACCACCACGCCCAGCGCGGGCCCGTGGCTCTCGCCCCAGGTGGTGAAGCGGAAGACCCGCCCGAATGTGTTCCAGCTCATGGGGAAAGGCCTTTAACGTGAAACCGCCGTGTGTCGATGCGCGACGCGCGGCGAGCGGGCGGTTTTCCTACAGGCCGATTTTCCTACAGTGTCGCGCGGTGATAAAAGCGGGCGTGGTGGACGAGATGCGCCTTCCTTCGGTTTGCAGCCGCGCGATGCCCTTGGCGCGAAGGACGCTTGGCGGGCGCGATAGGGGTCTCTCGGGCGGGGAGAGAAAACTTCTCCTGGACTGTGTAACAGGCGGTTCAAGCGTGCTGCACGAGCGACCAACAGAGCGCCTCGGCGCAAGCGACGATAACCGCCCCCCGCCTCTGGCAAAGCCGCCCGGCTTGAGGCAGGACACCGGATCAGGCGGCGGGGCTGAGGCCAGGAAACGATGATCGCAAAGCTCACAGGCAGGCTCGACGAGACGGGCGAGGACTACGCCATCGTCGATGTCGGCGGGGTGGGCTACCTCGTCCACTGCTCGGCGCGCACGCTTGCAGCGCTCGGCGAGGTCGGCGCGGCGTGCACCGTCCACACCGACTTGCAGGTGAGCGAGAACGACATGCGCCTCCTCGGCTTCGCGCAAAGCGCCGAGCGCGACTGGTTTCGCCTCCTCACCGGGGTGCAGGGCGTGGGCAGCAAGGTCGCGCTCGCGATCCTCTCGGCGCTGGCGACGGGCGAGCTGCGCGATGCGTGCGCGGCGGGCGATGCGGCAAGCGTGGCGCGCGCGAACGGGGTCGGGCCCAAGCTTGCAAGCCGGATCGTCAACGAGTTGAAGGACAAAGCGGGCGCCTTGCCGGGCGGGGGGATGGCGAGCGCTGCGATGGGCGCGCTCGCGCGGGCAGGCGGGGCAGGGGCTGACGCGGTCAGCGCGCTCGAGAACCTCGGCTTCAAGCCCGCCGTCGCGGGACAAGCGGTGGCGCGCGCGCTCGAGGAGCTGGGCGAAGGCGCAAGCGAGGGCGAGCTGATCCGGGTTGCGCTCAAGAAGGCGGCCGGGTGATGAGGGAGAATGGGATGCGTGGATTGCTGGGAGTGGTGGTGATGTCGGTGCTGAGCTTGGGGAGCGTCCCTGCCACAGCGCAGGACCTCACCGCCTTCGGGCCGGGGCCGGTGTTTGCCGATCTCGGGTGGGTTGCTCCGATCCCCGATGCCGATTTCGCCATTCCCGAGGGCATCGACCTCCATATCGCTTTCGATACCTCCGCCCCTGCGGAAGACGGCAAGATCAACCGCACGCTCGACAGCGCCGCGCGCTTCCTCAACATGCATGCCGCTGCCGGGATCGAGCCGGCCCGGCTGCGCGCCGCAGTGGTGGTCCACGGCAAGGCTGGTTTCGACCTGCTGAGCGACGCCGGATGGGCGGCGAAGGGCCGCGAAGGCACCAATCCCACCGCCGCCGCGATCCCCGCGCTGATCGACAACGGCGTGCGGATCATCCTGTGCGGTCAGACCGCGGCGGCCTACGCGATCAAGCAGGAGCATCTCGCTCCCGGCGTTGAACTGGCGCTGTCGGCGATGACCGCACATGCGGTGTTGCAACGCCAGGGATACACGCTGAACCCGTTCTGATGACCGACCCCGCCCCCTTGCACGATGCGGCGCGCCAAGCCGGCGATCCCGACACCGCGCTGCGCCCGCGCAGCCTCGCCGAGTTCATCGGGCAGGAAGCCGCGCGCGACAACCTGAGGGTGTTCATCGACAGCGCGCGGGCGCGCGGCGAGGCGCTGGATCACACGCTGTTCTTCGGGCCTCCGGGGCTCGGCAAGACGACGCTCGCGCAGATCGTCGCCGCCGAGCTTGGCGTGGGCTTCCGCGCGACCTCCGGCCCGGTCATCGCAAAGGCGGGCGATCTGGCCGCGCTGCTGACCAATCTGGAGCCGCACGATGTGCTGTTCATCGACGAGATCCACCGGCTCAATCCGGTGGTCGAGGAAGTGCTCTACCCTGCGATGGAGGACCGCGCGCTCGATCTCATCATCGGCGAGGGGCCCTCGGCGCGCTGCGTGCGGATCGACCTTGTGCCCTTCACGCTGGTCGGCGCGACCACCCGGCAGGGCCTTCTGACCACCCCCTTGCGCGATCGCTTCGGCATCCCGGTGCGGCTGCAGTTCTACAGCCATGACGAGCTTGACCTCGTGGTGACGCGGGCTGCGCGGCTGCTGGGGCTCGACATCACGCCCGAGGGCGCGCGCGAGATCGCGCAGCGCTCGCGCGGGACGCCGCGCGTCGCGGGGCGCCTGCTGCGCCGGGTGCGCGACTTCGCGCAGGTCGCGCAGCAGCCCACCGTCACCCGCACGATCGCCGACGATGCGCTTACCCGGCTCGAGATCGACCGGCTGGGCCTGGATGCGATGGATCGGCGTTACCTGACGATGATCGCGACGACCTACAGGGGCGGCCCCGTCGGCGTCGCCGCGCTCGCGGCAGGGCTCGCCGAGCAGCGCGACACGATCGAAGAGGTGGTCGAGCCCTACCTCATCCAGCTCGGCCTGCTCGCGCGGACCGAGCGCGGTCGCGTGCTCAACGATGCCGGCTGGGAGCATCTCGGGATCGATTCGCCCCGCCCGCCGCCCGGCCTCCCCCAGCTGTTCGACGAGGGCGAATGAAGGGAGGGATGGGCGCGCCAGGCAGTCGCACCGGCTAACGCGGGCGGCCGGTTCGGTGTCATATCGGGACAGCGGACCTCAAATCCGCCCTTTCGAGCGGCTTTGGAGCCGGATCGCGCCGCCAGACATGGTTAACCGGGTTGTCGCGTGAGGGTTTGCCGTTCCATGGAAGACTTGGAATCGGTAGCGCAGGTGGTCTGTGCTGGGCGGTTTCACAGATACAAGGCCTCGCACTATGTCGCTCAAACTGGCTGCTGCAAAGCTCTCTGCAACCGCTGCAGGCGTTGCCCTGATGACGGGCGGCGCGGTCCATGTCGCGCAGCAGGGCGGTGCGTTGCGGGTCGCGGAGCCGATGGTGACCGACGATCCGATCTACAGCTCGGATGCGGATGGCAAGCTCATCAAGGGCGCCACGCGGCAGATCGGCGAGCCGGAATACATCAAGACCCGCACGCGCGCGCTGCCCGAGCCCGAGCAGCGCCGCCGCCGGATCGTCGAGCGCACGATCGAGTGCCAGCCGATCCCGCAGGGCTTTGGCGGGATGGCGCAATCGGGGCTGCCGGCCGGCATCGTCCAGGCCTACATCGATGCCGAGGAATGCCCGCCGATCGCGCAGGTCGCCTATGCCGCGGCGCCGCTTCCCCCGCTCCCGCCGGTGCGCGGCGGCGGCGGTGGCGGGCCGGTTGTCGTGGGCGGCGGGCTGGGCGGCTTTGGCGGCGGCATCGGCGGCGGCGGCTTCTTCGGCGGCTTCTTCGGCGGGGGCGGCTCGTCTTCGGGCGATGTCTCGGTGATCACGACCACCACCGGCGGGACCGACAACACCTCGGGCGGTACGACCGGCGGAGAGAGCTCGACCACGACGACGACCACGACCACCACCAGCGGCACCCCGGGCACGACGAGCAGCGGCGGCGACATCATCATCGACATCGACAACTCGACCAGCTCGGGCACGATCAGCTCGACCACCGGAACGGTGACCTCGACCTCGTCGAGCGGCGAGGTCAGCTCCACCTCCTCGAGCGGGCAGGTCAGCTCGACTTCGTCGACCGGCAGCATCTCGTCCTCGACCGGGCAGGTCTCCTCGAGCACGTCCTCCAGCACGGGCCAGGTCAGCTCGTCAACCGGGCAGGTCTCCTC
>DAITMG010000095.1:0-5143 GCA_036835265.1 Erythrobacter sp.
GGCGTTTGCCTATATCCTGTCCTATTCGCCCTATGACCAGGTGGCGGCCAAGGATTACCCGCCGATGCTGGTGACCGCCGGGCTCAACGATCCGCGCGTGACCTATTGGGAGCCCGCCAAGTGGGTCGCCAAGCTGCGCGACACCAAGACCGATGACAACGTCCTCCTGATGAAGACCAATATGGGCGCTGGCCATGGCGGAAAATCGGGCCGCTGGAATGCGCTTTACGAGACCGCAGAGGAATTCAGCTTTATCCTGTGGCAGATGGGGATGACGGCCAGCGCAGCCGATCTTGCTGCGGCCGATGCGGCGGCAAAGGTGACCGGAGGGAAGGTGGCGCAGGGCACGTGATCGATCGCCTGCGCTCTGCGAGGTCGCTGACCATGCCCGGGCCAGGCGGGAGGCACTCTTGAGCGCTGACCTTCCTGCACACCAAGTGGGACGTTTTTCGCTCGAGTTCACAGCGCTCCCGCAGCACATCGACGAGCTTGGCCATGTCAACAATGCGGTCTGGGTCGAATGGCTGCAGGAGCTTTCGACCTCGCACTGGACCGCGTGCGCGCGGCCGCAGGACAAGGATGCCTACTTCTGGGTCGTGATCCGCCACGAGATCGATTATCGCGGCAATATAGAGCTTGGCGAGAGCGTGACCGGGACCACCTATATCCCCGAAGGTCCGCGCGGTGCGAAGTCCGTGCGGCTTGCGTGGTTCACCGATCGCGCCGGCAAGACGATCGTCAGCGCCCAGACGACCTGGGCGATGCTCGAGCGCACTTCGGGCAAGCTTGCGCGGGTCCGCCCCGAGATCATCGCCCCGTTCCTTGCTCCCTCCGCCGAGTAAGCGCAATTACGCGCTGCGGAGGCCTGCGCCATCCTCGCGCGCGCGCGCCATATCGGTAGCTCTTTGCTCCTCGGCGCGCAGCTGCGCGCCGCCGGGGCGCCCGAACACTTTCATGCGTTCGTAAAGGATGCGATTGCGCCCCGAAGCCTTGGCCTCGTACATCAGCACGTCGGCGCGCGAGTAGAACTCGTCAAAGCTCATGAGGTCGATCGCATCGGTCGGGACTTCGACAACGCCCATGCTCGCGGTCACCGGGAAGGATAGCCCCGGCACTTCGGTGGCGATGCGCAGCGGGATCGCCTGGCGCAGCGCATCCGCGCGCTCGATTGCGCGCTTGCCCCGCAGCATGACGACGAATTCCTCCCCGCCGAGCCGCGCGGCCAGATGATCGCGCGCCTGATCCCCCCGCAGGGCTTCCGCGCACGCCTTGAGCGCTGCATCCCCCATCTGGTGCCCGTGCACGTCGTTGACCTGCTTGAACCGATCGAGATCGACGAGCGCAAAGGTATCGAACCCGCGTCGGCGCAATTCGTCAAATCGCGCATCGAGCGCCCGCCGGTTCATGAGGCCGGTGAGGGGATCGCGCTCGGAAAGTTCCGCGTGCATCCGTGCCTCGGTGATCGCCGCATCGCGTTGGCGCCGGATCGCGAGGAAGCGGTCGGCGATTGCAAGGCTGATCACGATCACCTCGAGGCCGGTTGCAACATACATCGCCTGATCAAGCGTCGAGGGGCCGACATAGACACCAAGCCCGCGCAGCAGCCGCTCGACCGAGGCCGCGATGATGGGCGTCCAGGCGACGGCGATGAACCGTGCCGAGCGGCTGGAGCGCCACAACGCCTCGATCACCGCCGCCGTTATGATGCAGATGACGGGAATGAAGGTGTAGAAATAGGCGCGGTCATCGATGCTCTGAGTCGCGTGAAACTGGAGCGCGAAGAAGCCGGGGACGAGCATCGTCCACCATCCGGCAAGCCAGGTGAGCCGCCGCATGAACCGCGATTGCGCACCGGGCTCGAGAAATGCCACGAGGAACAACGCCGAAACGCCCACCCCGATCGCCCAGACCAACGGCGCAGCGACCGCCATGAAGACCACCGGCAGCGCGGCAAAGACCGAGATCAGCCCGCCTGCGAACAGCACGTAGGACATCATCGCCAGCACCATGATTGCATGGAGCACGATGAACCGCTCGCGCAGGACGATGAAGAAGCTGATGTCGAAGAAGATCGGCAGGACAAGCATTCCCATCACGCAGGCGAGGATCATCACCTCGACCCGCGACCAGTCGCCCGCCTCGGGCTGAAAGCTGAGCCGGGCCTCGGTCAGCAGGAGGATCGAGTGCGGTCGTTCGATCCGCACCAGCACGGCGACCGTCTCGGCCTTCACTTCGGGCAAGGCAAGCTCGAACACCGGCCCTGCGCCAAATGGCTGCGCATCGTGTTCCTGCGAGGCGAGCGGCCGCAAGGTGCCGTCGGCATCGAGCGCTGCAAAGCTGATGCTCTTGAAGCGCGCGATCCGGCTGAAGAAATGGCGCGGTCGCTCCTCGCCATCCCAGGCCTCCCGCTCGAAGCGCAGCCAGGCGACCGGTTGATCGGCGCGCCAGCCCTCGTTGACGCAGGTCCAGGCCGAGCGCGCCAGCATGTCTTCGAACGTGCGCGAAAGATCGCTTGCGGCGTGGCAGCTGGGTGCAAAGGAGGGGTTGGCGCGGATGTGCTCGTGCTCGGCCAGGAGCGGGGCCGGCACGAGCCATGCCGTTAGCCAGACGAGGATTGTCAGCACAGGTGCGAGGAGGGGGCGTCCCATGGCGACAGCCTACCTCACAGCTCTTACGATGAGCTTAAATCACGGCCGCCCCCGCTCGCCGAGTCGCCCGCCCAAAACCCAATACTATGAGCCGCTTGCATCATTTAGATGGATGGTTAACCGACATACCGCGCAATTTCCTTCGTCACGTGTGTGTCACAAGCAGCGCCTACGCGTGACCCCGCAGTTCGGGAGGGCTTGCACATCATGATGAAACGCCATGTCCAGCGGGGTCGCTCAGGCCCCGGTTTCCTTTCGCTGGCCGTAATGTTGCTGGCCGGCTTGAGCCTCGCTGCGTGCGACAACGCTGGCGGCGGCTCGCGCGATTCGATCCGCGCCGTGGGCTCGTCGACGGTCTACCCCTTCGCCAAGCAGGTTGCCGAAAGCTTTGCGCGCTCCAATCCGGACTACAAATCCCCGCTGATCGAGAGCACGGGCACCGGCGGTGGGATGCAGCTGTTCTGCTCGGGCGTCGGGGCCGAAACACCGGATATGGTCAATGCCTCGCGCCGGATGAAGCTGAGCGAGTTCGAAAAGTGCCAGGCCAACGGTGTCGAAGAAATCATCGAGCTCCAGGTCGGCCTTGATGGCATCGCCTTCGCGTCTGCCAAGGACGGTATCACGCTCAACCTTTCGCCGAAAATCATCTACGAGGCGCTCGCGGCCAATCCCTACGGCCGTGAGCAGACCGCCAGGACCTGGGCCGATGTCGATCCCTCGCTCCCCAACGAACCGATCCTGGTTTACGGCCCGCCGAGCACATCGGGCACGCGCGATGCCCTCAAGGAGCTCGTGCTCGAGGTTGGATGTGACACTGATCCCGCGATGGCGCGGCTGAGGGAAGAGGACGAGGACCAGCACCAGAAAATCTGCACCGAGGTGCGCTCGGATGGCGCCTATGTCGACCAGGGCGAGCAAGATAATCTTGTCGTCCAGAAAATCGACAGCAATCCGCGTTCAGTCGGCGTGTTCGGTTTCTCGTATCTCGATGAGAACACCGACAAGGTCAAAGGTCTGCAGATCAACGGGGTCGAGCCGACCTACGAGAATATCGCGAGCTTCGCCTATCCCGGAGCGCGCCCGCTCTATGTCTACGTGAAGAAGGCGCACATGCGCGCCATTCCGGGCCTCGATCTCTACATGCAGGAATGGGCCAAGAACTGGAAGGCAGATGGCCCGCTGGCGAAGATCGGTCTGGTCGCTTCGCCGCGCGAAACCATGGCGAGGAACCAGCGCAAGGTGGATGAACTGCTGACGATGACCCGTGCCGATCTCACGGGCGAAGCGCCCGAGCAGCCGACCCAGACATCGCCGGATGAGAATACCGAAGTCTGATTAGCCTGTGCGTTCAACAACAATTTTATCGGCCTGGCCCGATCACCTGTGCCCCGCGCCAAGCCATCAGGACTGGAGGAAATCATGAAGCGTTCTGCATTCCACACTGGCGCCCGTGCGGCGCTGCTTGGCACTGCAATCCTGGGGCTCGCCGCTTGCGGCGGGGAAGCGACGAGCGAAGTCGAAGCGATCGAGATCGTCGGCTCTTCGACGATCTATCCCTTCGCAAAGAAGATCGCGGAAGACATGGCGGCCGCCAATGATGGCTTGGTCGCCCCGCGCATCGAGAGCACCGGTTCGGGTGAGGGTATCGATGCCTTCTGTACCGGCGAGGGGCCAGAAACCCCCGATATCGTCAACGCCTCGCGGCGGATGACGCTTGCCGAATTCAACGGGTGCCAGAACAACGGCGTATCCGAAATCATCGAGATCAGGGTCGGCAGGGACGGGATTGCGTTTGCCTCTGCCATCGAGGACGGGATCGACCTGCAACTGACGCCGGGCATCGTCTACCGCGCGCTCGCAGCCAATCCGTTCGGCGAGGAGCAGACCGCGGCCACCTGGTCCGATGTCGACAGCAGCCTGCCCGCAGCCCCGATCATCGTCTATGGCCCGCCGACCACTTCGGGCACGCGCGATGCCTTGCTCGAGGTCATCATGAAAGAGGCCTGCAACGCCAATCCGGCGATGGCTGCGCTCGAGAAAAGCGATGCGACCGCCTACGAGCAGAATTGCCATGCCCTGCGCGGCGACAGCGCGTATATCGACCAGGGCGAGCAGGACGATCTGATCGTGCGCAAGGTCGCCAACAATCCGCGCGCGGTCGGCGTGTTCGGCTTTTCCTACCTTGAGGAAAACTCGGACCAGGTGAAGGGCCTGCCACTGGGCGGCGTCATGCCCACTGCCGAGACGATCGCCGATGGCACCTATCCCGGCTCGCGCCCGCTCTACATCTACGTGAAGAAGGCGCATATCGGCGTGACGCCGGGGATCGAGGCCTATCTCGACCAGTGGGCCAAGAGCTGGAGCGCGGACGGCCCGCTTGCCAAGATCGGCCTCGTCCCGGCAACCGAGGAAACCCAGGCCGCAAGCGCGGCGGCGATCGCCAACAGGACCGCGCTGACGCTAGCCGATTTCGAATCGTGAGTTTGCGCTGAGCG
>DAITMG010000096.1:0-4843 GCA_036835265.1 Erythrobacter sp.
TCCGCCTCGCCATCGGGCACTATCGCGGCCGCATGACCGAAGTCGCGCGGCGGCTGGGGATCGGTCGCTCGACGCTTTACCGCAAGCTCTCCGATCTCGGGATCGACAACGCGGCGTGATTGATAGCGCTTGTCCTGCATGTAGGAAAGCGCCGCCAACGACCCTGCTGCCCTGCCCGCCCCGCTCCGCTAGTCGGCCACGAGCTGGCTGAAGTCGGTCAGCGCCGCATCGCGAAGCCCGCGCCATACGTTGCGCGCCTGCACCGTCTCGGCGACATCGTGGACGCGCAGCAGGTGCACGCCCGCTTCCATCGCCTTCACCGCCAGCGCAAGCGAGCCGCCCAGCCGCCGCTCGGCCGGCTCCTCGTTCGAGAGCGCGCCGATCATGCGCTTGCGGCTGGCGCCCACCAGCAGCGGGCTGCCGAGCGCGTGGAAGGCGGGCAGCGCGTTCATGAGGGCAAGGTTGTCGGCCAGCGACTTGCCAAAGCCGATGCCGGGATCGATCACGATGCGCTCTGCCGCGATGCCGCTTGCGATCGCGCGGGCGCGGGCGGCCTTGAGGAAGGCGAACACCTCGCTCACCACATCGCGATAGCTCCCGCCTTCGTGGAGGTCGTCGCCCGTCCCCGGCGCGTGCATCAGCACCACCGGGCATGCAGCCGCCGCCACCGCCTCGGCCATGCGCTCGTCATGGCGCAGCGCCGAGACGTCGTTCGCCATGTGCGCGCCTGCCGCAAGCCCCGCCTCGAGCACGGCGGCGCGGCGCGTATCCACGCTGATTGCCGCGCCCATCGCCGCGCAATACTCGGCCGCCGGGCGCACCCGCGCGATCTCGTCGCCCTCCCAGGTCGCCTGCGCGCCGGGCCGGGTGCTCTCGCCGCCGATGTCGATGATCGCCGCGCCCGCCTCGAGCATCGCTGCGGCATGGGCGCGGCCCGCCTCGGGGTTGTCGAGGAAGGCGCCGCCATCGCTGAAGCTGTCGGGCGTCACATTCAGGATGCCCATCACCTGCGGCTGATCGAGCCGGATCGTGCGCGCGCCGAGCTGGAGCGGGGGGTGGATCTTCGAGAGGTTCTCCCATTGCTCGATTGCCTCGCCATCGAGCCCGGCCAAGACCTCCATCGCCTCGCGCGCGCCGAATAGCCGTCGCAGGATCACCCGGCCCTCCTCGCGCACGACGAGTGCAAAGCGGCTCGCATAGGTAAGGCCGCCTCCAAGGCGGATCGCGCTCCCGCCCGCTTCGTCCGCCACGACTTGCGGCGAAGCGGCGAGCGCGATCGGGTGGAGCATCACCGAGCGGCTCATTTCATCGCTCCTCGAGAACGCTTGAACCGCCTGTTACACAGTCCAGAAGCAAATAAGTTGGGGGGTGCAGACGGGCGGCGCGGACGCAAGAAAACGGCACAGGACGAGCGATCAGACATGGCGCAGACCTATCGCAAAGCGGCGCTGTAGGACAGTCGCCAGCGCGACTTATCCCGTGCCCGGCTCGGACCCTCTTGAGAGCCGCGCTCAATCCTCGATGCTGAGGAGGTAGAGCTGGCGCGCGGCATCAAGCGCGAGGATTTCGCCGCCCTTCTCGTAGTGCCAGAAGGTCCAGCCATTGCAGCTCGGCGCGCCCTGAAGGTCCTTGCCCAGCGAGTGGATCGAGCCTGCTTGCGCGCGGCCCGATCCTTGCGTCGCTGCGGCATGTTCGAGCGAGCCGTCCGCGCGGACGAGCGCGGTCCAACGGCGCTTCTTGTCGAACACGCGCGTGCCCGGCGGGATCAGCCCGTTCTCGACCAGCGTCCCGAAGGCGACGCGCGGGGCGGACTTCCCCGCTTGCATCGTCTTCAGGGCGCTCTCATCGAGCGGCAGTTCCTTGGCGATGCGCTTGGTTGCGACCTCGCGGTAGAACGCCTCGCGCTCGCAGCCGATCCATTCGCGCCCGAGCCGCTTGGCGACAGCGCCCGTGGTCCCGGTGCCGAAGAACGGATCAAGCACCACATCGCCCTTTTCGGTGGTCGCGAGCAGCACGCGGTAAAGCAGCGCCTCGGGCTTTTGGGTCGGGTGCGCCTTGCGGCCGTTTTCCTTGAGCCGCTCGGCGCCCGCACAGATCGGCAGGACCCAGTCAGAACGCATCTGAAGTTCGTCGTTCAAGGTCTTCATTGCGCGGTAATTGAAGTGATAGCGCGCCTTCTCGCCCATGCTCGCCCAGATCAGCGTCTCGTGCGCGTTGGTGAAGCGGGTGCCCTTGAAATTGGGCATCGGATTGGTCTTGCGCCAGACAATGTCATTGAGGATCCAGAAGCCCAGATCCTGCAAGGTGGCGCCGACGCGGAAGATGTTGTGATAGCTGCCGATCACCCACAGCGCACCATCGGGCTTGAGAACCCGTCTCGCCTCGGTCAGCCAAGCCTTTGTAAAATCGTCATAAGCCTTGAAGCTCTCGAACTGGTCCCAGTGATCGGTCACCGCGTCGACCCCGGAGCCGTCGGGCCTGTTGAGATCGCCGCCGAGCTGCAGATTGTAGGGCGGATCGGCGAACACGCAGTCGATCGAGGCAGCGGGCAGCGCGCGCATGGCGGCGATGCAATCGCCTGCGAGGATCTCGCCGAGCGGCAGGCCCGCGCGCGCGGCTTGTGCCGCGTCGATTGCGCGCACGCTGCCCTGCTTCGTCTGTTCGATCACGCCCACGAAATGCCCTCGCCTGATGCTCTGCTGCACACTTATCCACAGGCATGAGTCCTTGGCGCCCGCCCGTCAAGCAAGGATTGTGAACGGGTTATGGTTAACAACTGGTAAAGCTTGAGAGGAGCCGCTCGGAACGAAACGGGACCGCCACAAGATATGGAGTCCGCGCAGGTCGGCGGGACTCCAGATAGGGAGGGTGTGGCGCAAAGGACTCAAAGCTGCCAGAATGTCGGTCCGGGTGCGTTAAAGGGGAAATGCCGATGGCTTTGGAAGTGATCGCGGCCGGATTGGGCCGCAACGCCACGTTCTCGATGAAATTCGCGCTGGAAAAACTCGGGTTCGGCCCGTGTCACCACATGGTTGAAGTGTTCGCCGCTGGACCCCGGCAAGTGCCGTTGTGGACCGCCGCGTCGCGCGGGGATGCCGATTGGGACGCGATCTTCGATGGCTTTCGCGCGACCAGCGACTATCCTTCCGCCAGCTATTGGCGCGAACTTGCCGCGCATTACCCCGCGGCCAAGGTGGTGCTGACCACGCGCGATCCGGACAGCTGGTTTGAATCGGTCAGCGAGACGATCTTTTCCGAACCGATGCAGGCCGGGCTGGTCGGCACGCCGCTGGGCGACATGATGCACGGGGTGATCTTCAGCCATTTCGGCGGCGGTGATATCCGCGACCGCGCGTTCATGACCGATTGGTATGCGAACCGGAACCAGCAGGTGATCGACACGCTGCCGCCCGAACGGCTGCTGGTGTTCCACCCCAAGGATGGGTGGGAGCCGCTGTGCGCGTTCTTGGGTGCCGAGATGCCGGATGTGCGCTTTCCCAAGGTCAACAGCCGCGATGAGCTCAGCACGGCGGCCGCGCAGGACGGCGGGATGCCCGCCGACCCGGCCGAGGCGGAGCGCTGGGCGCGCGAATACATGGCGCAGCTGGCGGAAAAAGCCTTCGCCTAGGCGAACACCAGCACGATATTGCCGACAAACGCGATGACCAGCAGCGCGCCAAGCCCCCGCCCGAGCGTGCGCGCGAACCACAGGAGCGCGAGCAGTCCGGCCGCGCTCGCGGTCAGGATCGCCATCTGGATGCCGGCGAGTTCGGCCGGCAGCGGCACCGGCGCGATCGTCATCGTCACCCCGCCGATCAGGAGGATGTTGTAGATGTTGGAGCCCACCACATTGCCGAGCGCGAGCCCCGGTTTGCCGCGCAGCGCGGCGGCAACCGAGGCGGCCAGCTCGGGCAGCGAGGTGCCGACCGCGACCACGGTGAGGCCGATCACGGTCTCGGGGATGGCGAGGATCGTCGCGAGCTCGATCGCCCCGCTCACCAGCGCCTGCCCGCCGAGCACGAGGATGACCAGCCCGGCGACGAACAGCGCGGTTGCGATCACGCCGCTGATCTCGCCCTCGTCGCCCGGCTCATCGATCGGCGCGCCGCCGGGAAACCGATAGCGCCACACGATGTAGGCGACGATGCCGGCAAGGAAGGCGATCCCGATCCACACCGCGCCGACCCCTGCGAGCGCGACCGCCCACAGGATCAGCGTCACGCCAAGCGCGACGACCGCATCGCGCCGCCCCGTGCCCGAGAGCGCGATCGGCGTGACGAGCGCGGCGACGCCGAGGATCAGCAGCGTGTTGGCGATGTTCGAGCCGATCACATTGCCCCACGCGATTTCGGGCGAGCCTTGCAGCGCGGCTTCGACGCTTGCGACCATCTCGGGCATCGAGGTCGCGCTGCCGACGATGACGAGCCCGGTGAACAGCGTCGAGACGCCGAGTTTCTGGGCAATCCCGACCGCGCCGCGCACGAGGAGTTCGCCGCCGACGGCGAGCGCGGCGAGCCCGGCGATGCTGAGAAGAAGTGCGTTCACCATGATGCGCGCGTCCCTAACGGCCGCGTGCGAGGAAGGCAAAGGGGGGATTGTTGGTCACGGGCGGGGGAGCGCGCGGCCTGGCACGCAAGCGCAAGCGAGGTTAAATCAAGCACATCTGCGCCACGGGCGCGAACGAGCGCCGGTGAAGCGGAGTGGGGCCGTGGATGCGCAGGGCTTCGCGATGTTCGCGCGTGCCATAGCCCTTGTTGCGCTCCCAGCCATAGTGCGGATGGGCGGCGGCGGCTTCGATCATCAGCCGGTCGCGCCATTCCTTGGCGATGATCGAGGCGGCCGA
>DAITMG010000097.1:0-4690 GCA_036835265.1 Erythrobacter sp.
CAAAAGCGCCCGATCAGCGGCCAAGCGCGCTTGCCAGCGCGCCGCGATTGCGCGACACGGGGTTGCAAAGCGAAACACAATTCCGGTGGAGAGACGATCATGGCCGAAGACCGGCGCGAAGACCTCGAGCAGCTCCTCAAGCTCCAGCGCGACGCCTTCACGGCCTCGCGGCCCGAGACGATGGCGCTGCGCAAGGACCGCATCAGCCGCGCGATGACGCTGCTGAGCGATAACGCCGAAGCGCTGTGCAAGGCGATGAGCGCGGACTTCGGCAATCGCGCGATCGAGCAGAGCATGCTGACCGACATCGCCGGTACGGTGGGCGCGGGCAAGCATGCGCTCAAGAACATGGACAAGTGGGCCAAGAGCGAAAAGCGCCCGGTGCAGTTCCCGCTCGGCCTGCTCGGTGCCAAGGCCGAGGTGCGGTATCAGCCCAAGGGGGTGATCGGGATCCTCTCGCCGTGGAACTTCCCGGTCAACCTCGCCTTTGCGCCACTGATGCAGGTGCTCGCCGCGGGCAACCGGGCGATGATCAAGCCGTCCGAATTCACCGAACGCACCAGCGAGCTGATGGCGCAATTGGTCGATGAATTCTTCACCCGCGATGAAGTTGCGGTGGTCATCGGCGGGCCGGAGGTCGCGGCGGCCTTTTCGAGCCTGCCGTTCGATCATCTCGTCTTCACCGGCTCGACTGCGACGGGCAGGCGCGTGATGCAGGCAGCCGCGGCCAACCTTGTGCCGGTGACGCTCGAGCTGGGCGGCAAATCGCCCGTCATCATGGGGCGCAGCGCCGATTTCGCCAAGGCGGGCGAGCGCATTGCCTTGGGCAAGATGATGAATGCAGGGCAAATCTGCCTCGCGCCCGATTACCTGATCGTGCCCGAGGATCAGCAGGATGCCGCCATCGCCGGCGTCGCGAGCGGGGTTTCGAACATGTATCCCACGCTCCTTGAAAACGACGACTATGCCTCGATCGTGTCGGACAACCATTTCGAGCGGTTGCAGGGGCTTGTCGAGGATGCGCGCGGCAAGGGTGCCGAGGTGATCGAGGTCAATCCGGGCGGTGAGAACTTCGCCAATGCCAATCAGCGCAAGATGCCGCTCAGCATCCTCAAGAACGTCACCGACGAGATGAAGGTCATGCAGGAGGAGATCTTCGGACCGGTCCTCCCGGTGATGACCTACAAGGCGGTCGACCAGGCGATCGACTATGTCAACGAGCACGATCACCCGCTCGGCCTCTATTATTTCGGCGAGGACAAGGCCGAGCAGGAGCGCGTTTTGACGCGCACCATCTCGGGCGGGGTGACGACGAATGACGTGATCTTCCACGTTTCGATGGATGATCTGCCGTTCGGCGGTGTCGGCCCCTCGGGGATCGGCAGTTATCACGCGGTCGAGGGCTTCCGCGAATTCAGCCATGCGCGCAGCGTCTATCATCAGCCCAAGATCGATGTCGCCAAGCTCGGCGGGTTCAAGCCGCCTTATGGCGCGGCCACCCGCAAGGCGGCGGCCAACATGATGAAATAGGCGCGCGCGGCCGAGGCACGAATGCGAACGACTGTTCGCTTTCGTGCAACACAGGTACGCAGTTTTGCCCGAGTCGCGCCCTTGCGCGCGCCTTTGGACGCGCCTAGGTGGGCACTGGGATAAAACCACCTTGGACAGCGCCGTGATCGACCTTAGCCAGTATCTCCCGATACTGATGTTCATCTTCATAGCCATCGGCTTTTCGGTGCTTTTCGTGTTTTTGCCGATGGGCGTCTCGCGGTTGACCGGCACGCACAATCCCGATGCGGACAAGCTTTCCGAATACGAATGCGGCTTTCCCGCGTTCGAGGATGCGCGCAGCCAGTTTGATGTGCGGTTCTATCTGGTCGCGATCAGTTTCATCATTTTCGACCTCGAGGCCGCGTTCCTCTTCCCTTGGGCGGTGAGCCTGGGCGAGACCGGCTGGGTCGGCTGGATCGGCATGATGACGTTTCTCGGCATCCTCGCGATCGGCCTCACCTATGAATGGAAGAAAGGAGCTCTGGACTGGGAATGAGCACCTCCGACCCCACGATCATCACCCCGCCAAAGGCGCCGCTCAACGCCGGCGAGGCCGCGCACACGATGCCGACGGCCAAAGGCGGCGAGGTGAAACAGCCCGACCAGGACTATTTCAACGCGCTCACCACCGAGGTCAACGACAAGGGATTTCTCCTCGCCTCGACCGAGGATGTGTTCCAGTGGGCGCGCACGGGCTCGCTATGGTGGATGACATTCGGGCTCGCCTGCTGCGCGGTCGAGATGATCCACGTCAACATGCCGCGCTACGACATGGAGCGCTTCGGCGTTGCCCCGCGCGCTTCCCCGCGCCAATCGGACCTGATGATCGTGGCGGGCACCTTGTGCAACAAGATGGCCCCGGCGCTGCGCAAGGTTTACGATCAGATGTCCGATCCCAAATACGTGATCAGCATGGGCTCTTGCGCCAATGGCGGCGGCTATTACCACTATTCCTACAGCGTGGTGCGCGGCTGCGACCGGATCGTGCCGGTCGATATCTACGTGCCCGGCTGCCCGCCGACGGCCGAGGCGCTGCTCTATGGCGTGATGCAGCTGCAGCGCAAGATCCGCCGCGTCGGCTCGGTCGAGCGTTAGGGGCCAAGGTTTGATGGCTGTCCATTCCGCTCCGCGCTATGCCTCGAACGAAGGCGTGCTCGATCGGCTGATGCCGAGCCTCTCGGTGTGGGTGCTGGCTGCGCGCGAGGAGCACGGCGAGATCATCCTGACCGTCAAGCGCGACCAGATCGAGACGGTCCTGCGCACGCTGCGCGATGATCACGAATACCAGCAGCTGATGGAGATCGCCGGGGCCGATTATCCCGAGCGCTCCGAGCGGTTCGAGCTCGTCTACATGCTCCTTTCCTTGACCAGGAATCACCGGATCATGGTCAAATGCACGACCGATGAGGCAACGCCGGTGCGCACGGTGACGACGCTGTGGCCCAATGCCGGCTGGCTCGAGCGCGAGGTGTTCGACATGTTCGGCGTGACCTTCGCAGGCCACCAGGATCTGCGCCGCATCCTGACCGATTATGGCTTCGAGGGGCATCCTTTCCGCAAGGATTTCCCGATGACGGGCTATGTCGAGCTGCGCTATTCGGAGGACGAGAAGCGCGTGGTCTATGAGCCGGTCGAACTGGCGCAGGACATGCGCGTGTTCGATTTCCTCAGCCCTTGGGAAGGGTCGGACTATGTCCTGCCGGGCGACGAGAAGGCTGGTGAAAAGGCTGGCGGGCCGCCCACCGTGGACGAGCCCAAGGTGACCGAAAAGCCGTCCGACACCGGCGCCGGGGCCGAAGCGAACAAGCTGGCGGCGCAAGGCACCGAGGCGATCCCGCCCGACATGATCGAGGTCGACATCGCAGACGAAATAGCGGACGGGGGCGAGGTTGCAGACGGGGGCGGCAATGCAGGCGAGAGCGATGGGGAGCCCGGGAAGCCATCATGAAACTCGAACAATCGCCCACCACCGATGGCGACGTCATCACCAATTACACGATCAATTTCGGCCCCCAGCACCCGGCCGCGCACGGTGTCTTGCGGATGGTGATGGAGCTTGATGGCGAAATGATCGAGCGCGTCGATCCGCATATCGGCCTGCTTCATCGCGGGACCGAGAAGCTGATCGAGCAGAAGACCTATCTCCAGGCGCTCCCTTATTTTGATCGGCTCGATTACTGCTCGCCGCTGTGTCAGGAGCACTCCTATGTGCTGGCGATCGAGAAGCTGCTCGATCTCGAGGTCCCCTTGCGCGCGCAATATCTGCGCGTGCTGTTCGCCGAACTGACGCGGATCTGCAACCACATGCTCAACATGGGCGCGCATGTCCTCGATGTGGGCGCCTTCACGCCCAATCTGTGGATCATGGACCTGCGCGAGGATTGCCTCAATTTCTTCGAGCGGGCGAGCGGCGCGCGGATGCACTCGGCGTGGTTTCGCCCCGGCGGGGTGCATCAGGACGTGCCCGAGAAGCTGCTGATCGATATCGGCGACTGGCTCGACAACCGCTTCTTCCAGCTGTTCGACGATGCGATGAGCCTCGTCATCGACAACCGCATCTTCAAGCAGCGCAATGTCGATATCGCTATCGTCGGGCGCGATGATGCGATCGCCTGGGGCTTTTCCGGCCCGTTGATTCGCGCCGCCGGCATTCCGTGGGATTTGCGCAAGTCGCAGCCCTATGATGTCTATGACCGGATGGAGTTCGACATTCCCGTCGGCACCAATTCCGATTGCTACGACCGCTTCATGGTCCGCGTTGCCGAAGTGCGCGAGAGCGCGAAGATCATCCGTCAGTGCCTGCGCGATATGCCGCAGGGCCCGATCGCGAGCGATGATCGCAAGGTCGTGCCGCCCAAGCGGGCTGAGATGAAGCAGACGATGGAAGCGCTGATCCATCACTTCAAGCTCTACACCGAGGGCTTTCACGTGCCGCGCGGCGAAGTCTATGTCGCGACCGAAAGCCCCAAGGGCGAGTTCGGCGTCTATCTCGTGAGCGATGGCACCAACAAGCCCTATCGCTGCAAGATCCGCCCGACCGCGTTCTCGCACCTGCAGGCGATGGACATGATGTGCAAGGGCCACATGCTGCCCGATGCGACCGCCATTCTGGGCGCGATCGACGTGGTGTTCGGGGAGT
>DAITMG010000098.1:0-1627 GCA_036835265.1 Erythrobacter sp.
CCGTAGATCGGCGAGGACTTGTCGGTCTTGGCCGCAGGGTTCACCACGTCGTTGGCCCCGATGATGAAGGCGACATCGGCCTGCGCGAAATCGGAGTTGATGTCTTCGAGTTCGAACACATCGTCATACGGCACGTTGGCTTCGGCCAGCAGCACGTTCATGTGCCCCGGCATACGCCCTGCGACCGGGTGGATCGCATATTTGACCTCGACGCCCTTTTCCCTGAGCTTGTCGCCCATCTCGCGCAGCGCGTGCTGCGCCTGCGCGACCGCCATGCCGTAGCCGGGAATGATGATGACCTTCTCGGCCTGCTCAAGCATGTAGGCGGCGTCCTCCGCGCTGCCCTGCTTGTAGGGCCGCTGTTCACGCGCCGGACCGCCGCCCGCTTCGGGCGCGGCGCCAAAGCCGCCCGCGATCACGCTGATGAAGCTGCGGTTCATCGCGCGGCACATGATATAGGAGAGGATCGCGCCCGATGAGCCGACCAGCGCGCCGGTGATGATCATCGCTGAATTGCCGAGCGTGAAGCCCATCGCGGCGGCAGCCCAACCCGAATAGGAGTTGAGCATCGAGACGACGACCGGCATGTCCGCGCCGCCGATCGGGATGATCAGCAGAAAGCCGATCATAAAGGCGAGGATGGTAATCCAGATGACGAGTTGCCCCTCGCCCGGCCCGCCAGCGCCCGAGAGCGTGTAAGCGGCGATGAGGCCGATGATCGCAGCCAGCGTGCCCAGGTTGATGATGTGACGCCCCGGCAGCATGATCGGCGAACCGCTCATCCGGCCCGACAGTTTGAGAAAGGCGATGACCGAGCCCGAGAACGTGATCGCGCCGATCGCGATGCCAAGCCCGAGTTCGACCCGGCTGACGACAAGGATCTGCCCGGCCTCGTCGAGAATGCCGAACGCGCCCGGATTGAGCCACGCGGCCAGGCCGACGACCACCGCCGCCATCCCGACCAGGCTGTGAAAACCCGCAACCAGTTCGGGCATCGCGGTCATCGCGATGCGCCGCGCGATGACGAAGCCGATCACCCCGCCGATCGCGATCGCGATGGCGATCTCGACGATGTTGGCGAGGTCGTGGGTGACAAGCGTGGTCGCGACCGCGATCACCATGCCGATCATGCCGTTGCGGTTGCCCGCGCGGCTGGTGGCGGGGCTCGAGAGCCCGCGCAGCGCGAGGATGAAGAACACGCCCGCTGCAAGGTAGGCAAGCATCGCCCAGGCCGGGGCTGTGGCCGCACCGCCCGCCGCATGGGCGGGGGTGGTCAGCAGCATAACCGCCGCTGCGGTGGCGAGAGCGCGAGAAGCAAAGGTGCAAGAAGCGAGCTGGCCCATCCTCACTTCTCCTTCTTCTTGTACATCGCGAGCATGCGCTCGGTCACCGCGAAGCCGCCGAAGATGTTGATGCTGGCCATCACCACGCCGGCAAGCGCCAGATATTTGGCCACCGGGTTCTCCGCCTCAGCCGCCGCGATCAGCGCGCCGACGATGATCACGCTCGAGATCGCGTTCGTCACCGCCATCAGCGGGGTGTGCAGCGCCGGGGTGACTGACCAGACAACGTAATAGCCGACGAAGCAGGCCAGTACGAAGATCGAGAGGATTGAGATGAAGTCCAT
>DAITMG010000098.1:1727-4588 GCA_036835265.1 Erythrobacter sp.
TCGTTGACGATCTCGCCGCCCTGCGTCAGGCGGATGGCGCCCCCGATTTCCTCGTCGAACACCGGGCGCCCCGCCTCCTTGTCCCAGAACGCCTGGAACATGGTGAAGTGATTGCGCGCGAACAGCGCCGAGGCATCGGCGGGCAGGTGCGCGGGCGTGTTCGAGAAGCCGATGATTGTGACGCCATGCTTGACCACGGTCTGATCGGCAACCGAGCCCTCGACATTGCCCCCTTGCGGGGCCGCCAGATCGAAGATCACGCTGCCCGGCTTCATTGTGGCGATCTGCGCGTCGGTGATCAGCACCGGGGCGGCGCGCCCCGGGATCAGCGCGGTGGTGATGACGATGTCCTGCTTGGCGATGTGTTCGGAGACGAGCTGCGCCTGCGCGGCCTTGTATTCCTCGCTCATCTCGGTGGCATAGCCGCCCGAGCCCTCGCCCTCGATCCCTGCGACATTCTCGACGAAGATCGCCTTGGCGCCCAATGACTGGATCTGCTCCTTGGTCGCCGAGCGGACATCGGTCGCGGAGACCTGCGCGCCGAGCCGCCGCGCGGTCGCGATCGCCTGCAAGCCCGCCACACCCACGCCCATGATGAAGGCGCGCGCCGCCTGCACCGTGCCGGCCGCAGTCATCATCATCGGGAAGGCGCGGCCATACACATCGGCCGCCGCGAGCACCGCCTTGTACCCCGCAAGGTTGGACTGGCTCGAGAGCACGTCCATCCCTTGCGCGCGGGTAATGCGCGGCATGAACTCCATCGAGAGCGCCTCGAGCCCGGCTTTGGCATAGGCCGCGACCAGATCGCCCTTCTGGAACGGATCGAACAGCGCGGCAACCATCGCGCCGGGCTTTGCGCCCGCCAGCAGCGCCGGGTCAGGCGCCTGGATCGCGAGCACGATATCGGCATCGCTGATCGCCTCATCCGCCGTGCCCACGCCCGCGCCCGCCTCGCGAAAGGCCTCGTCCGTGATCGAAGCATGATGCCCCGCGCCCGCCTCGACGAACAGCGAGGCGCCCAGTTTCTCGAACTTCTTCACGGTCTCAGGCGTTGCGGCCACCCGCGTTTCGCCCGAAGCGCGTTCCTTCAGGACAGCGATCTTCAATTGCCCCTCCAATTACTGAGCGATCATCGCCATCACGAGCAACACGATCACCGCGATGGTCGGCACCACCCATTTGAGCGTCGCTGTAAAGCCGCTGTAGAGCCGTTGCGACTTTTCCAGATCCTGCTTTGCCATGCGCGATTAACTCCCTCGAATCATCCCAAACGATGCAAGTCGACAAAGGTTACCCCCTCGCAACACCCTGTCCGGCACCGTTCGCTGGCGCTCGCCGTATCGAAGCCATTCGCTTTGCTCAAGTGCTGATGCTTGCCCCTTGCACTCAGCCGAGCGGGCAACAGCCTTAATCTGGTTTTTACCCGGCTGGGATAGATCACCCAGGATACTTCACCCTGACACGTTGCGGCCAGGGCATTTCATCAGGGGCAAGGGAGACGCAATGTCGGACACCGGCACCAAGCTGGTCATGCTGATCGACGATGAGCCGGCGCAAGGCCGCCTTGTCGCCGCGATCGCCGCCCGCGATGGCTGGCGCACCGTGGTGGCGAGCGATGCCGAGACCGCGATAGCGATGCTTGGGACGCGCGAAGGGATGCAGCTTTCCGCGATCCTGCTCGATCAGTGGGTGCCGGGCGATGATGCGTGCAACCTGATTCGCGAGCTGCGCGAGCGGCGCCCCGCGCTCCCGATCCTGATGCTCACCACCAGCGCCTCACCGCTGCTCGCAGTCGAGGCGATGCGCGCGGGCGCGAGCGACTATCTCGTCAAGCCGATCTCGCCCGATCGCCTGATGGAAGCGCTGCGCGCGGTGACCGCGCGCGAGGCGGCGCGCGACGAGCTTGCCCCGCTGACCGAGAAGATGTCGGCAAACCTCGATTTCGAAGCGATGATCGGCACCGCCCCGCTGTTCCGCACCGCGCTGGCGCAGGCCGCCAAGGCCGCGCGCGGGCACGGCCACGTCCTGATCGAGGGCGAGAGCGGGACGGGCAAGGAGATGCTGATGCGCGCGATGTATGGCGCCAGCCCCCGCGCCAAGGCGCCGTTGCGGGTCATCAACATCGCCAGCATTCCTCCCAGCTCGATCGAATCGATCCTCTTCGGCCACGAACCCAATGCCTTTCCCGGCGCGTTCGACCGCCAGATCGGCGCGATGCAGCATTGCGACGGCGGGACGTTGCTGTTCGACGAGATCGACCGCATGCCGCTCACCGCACAAGTGCGCCTGCGCGAAGCGCTCGAGAGCGGGATCGTCCGCCCGGTCGGGGCCACCCACGGCTTCCGCGTCGATGTCCGCCTGCTCTCGGCCAGCAACATCGAACTCGAGACGCTGGTCGCGGGCGGCCAGTTCGACGCCGAACTCGCCCTCAGGCTCGGCCACACCCGCCTCACTTTGCCCCCCTTGCGCGACCGGGTCGGCGATATCCCTGCGCTCGCCCGCCACTTCCTCAGCCGGATCGGCGAACAGCCCGGGCTCAACCACCTCTCGGTCAGCGAGAGCGCGCTCAACTTGCTTGCCGCCTACGACTGGCCGGGCAACGTGCGCCAGCTCCAGTCGGTCCTGTTTCGCGCCGCGGTCTATTGCGAGGGCGACACGCTCACCGCCCAAAGCTTTCCGCAGCTGTGCGAACTGCTGGGCGACAACAACGGCGCGAGCCAGCCACTCACGCATGAAGGGGTGGGCGTCATGCTCTACACAGCAGACGGCAATCTGCGCCCGCTCGAGGAGATCGAGGCCGATGTCATCCGCCTCGCCATCGGGCACTATCGCGGCCGCATGACCGAAGTCGCGCGGCGGCT
>DAITMG010000099.1:0-4567 GCA_036835265.1 Erythrobacter sp.
ATGGTCACTGGGGAATGGTCACTGGGGAATGGTCACTGGGCGGGTCGATCGATCCGGCCATGCTGCACGAGGCTCGGGCCGAGGGCGGGCGTCATCTGCGACCCGGTCGCCCGCCCAAGGCCGAGGCGGCTAACGCCGCAGGGGCGGACCGCTTGCGCGATCCGCCCCGTCTCGTTTCATTATCAAATCGCGGGTGGATTGATCAGGCTGCGTGAGCCTGATCCTCCGACGAATTCTCGACCGCCTTGAGCGTCGCACCGCCATTGACGGCGATCTTCTTGGGCTTCATCGCCTCGGGCACTTCGCGCACGAGATCGATCGTCAGGAGGCCATCGGCAAGGTCCGCGCTCTCGACCCGGACGAAATCGGCGAGTTCGAAGCGCCGCTCGAAGCCGCGATTGGCGATGCCGAGATGCAGCATTTCGGCGCCATCATCGCTGTCTTCGCGCTTGCGGCCCTGAACGACCAGCAGGTTCTGCTGCGCGGTGATGTCGATATCCTGCGGGCGGAAGCCGGCGACCGCGAGCGTGATACGATACTCATCGTCGCCGCGGCGCGCGATGTTGAACGGGGGGTAATTATCGCCGACATTCTGGCGCGCCTGGCTCTCGAGGAGATCGAACAGGCGATCAAATCCAACGGTGCTGCGGCGATAGGGAGTGAAATCAAGACGTGACATGGTTGCAAATCCTCTTGTTCGAGCAATCTGGTTCAGTGAGCGAGCCTGCCTCATGCAGCGCCCGCAAGGTCTTGCCGCAAGGCTTCCCAATGACTGGCGAAACCTGGCGACACGCTCTATCTGGGACAGGCCACGCCCCTTTCAAGAGCCTTTTTTCGAGGTGCCCATGAGCCAGCCCAGGATCGATATCTACACCAAGTTCGCCTGCCCGTTCTGTGTGCGTGCAAAGCATCTGCTCGCCCGAAAAGGCGCCGAGTTCAACGAGATCGACGTGACGATGGGCGGCGAAGGTCGCGATGAGATGCTTGCCCGCGCGCCGGGCGCGATGACGGTGCCGCAGATCTTCATCGGCGACACTCATGTCGGCGGCTCGGACGAGCTCGCCGCGCTCGACGAGGCAGGCAAGCTCGACGCGCTGCTTGCCGGCTGATGCCGAGGATAGCTGTCCTGCAAATGACTTCCGGGATCGACCCGGAGGCGAACCTGGCCGCGATCGAGGCGGCGGCGCGCGAGGCAGCTGCGGGCGGGGCCAAGGTCATGTTCACGCCCGAAATGTCGATTCTGCTCGACCGTCAGCGCGAGCGTGCGCGGGGCTGGATCGAGAGCGAGGAGCCTTCGCGCTTGGCCGAGCGCCTGACGCGCCTCGCCGGCGAATGCGGGATCGATATCGCGCTGGGCTCTATGCCCGTTCTCGGCGGCGTGCGCGGCGATGGCGAACCGCGGCGTTGGGCCAATCGCTCGTGCTATTTCAGGCCGGGGGAGGGGTCGCCGGTCACCTATGACAAGATCCACATGTTCGATGTCGAGCTTGCAACCGGCGAGACCTGGCGCGAGAGCAGCGCCTATGAGGCGGGCCGCGACGTCGTCGCGATCGAGAATACAGCGCTCGGCAGGCTCGGCCTAACCGTGTGCTACGATCTGCGCTTCCCCGCTTTGTTCGAAGCGCTTGGCCGCCGCCGCTGCGACGCCATCGCGGTCCCTGCCGCCTTCACCGTGCCGACCGGCAAGGCGCACTGGCATGTCCTCCTTCGCGCCCGCGCGATCGAGGCGAGCGCGTTCGTGATCGCCGCGGCGCAGGTCGGCAAACATGCGGACGGGCGCGAGACCTTTGGCCACAGCCTCGTGGTCGACCCGTGGGGCGAAGTGCTCCTCGACATGGGCGGCAAGGACGCCGGGCTCGCCTTGTGCGATATCGACCTAGCGCGCATCGCCGAAGTGCGCGCGCAGGTGCCCAGCCTTGCCAATCGCCGCGACATCCCCAATTCATAAGCTTCCATGATAGTTTACGATCTTCACTGCAGCACCGGCCACCGGTTCGAGGGATGGTTCTCCTCCTCCGCCGAATGCGACGACCAGCGCACGCGCGGCCTGCTCGCTTGCCCGGTGTGCGGCTCGCTCGAGGTGAGCAAAGCGCCGATGGCGCCCGCGGTCCCGGCCAAAGGCAATGCGCGGCCTGGCGCACGGCAAAGCGCCCCCGAAGTGGCGACAAGCACGCCGCCCGCTCCCGCTCCCGCTCCCGCGACCATCTCCAACGCGCCGCTGCCGCCCGAAGTGCGCGAGGCGATGGCGCAGCTGGCAAAGGCGCAGGCCAAGGCGCTCGCAAACAGCACCTGGGTGGGCAAGGATTTCGCCGAGCAATCGCGCGCGATGCATTACGGCGAACGCGAGGAGGCCCCGATCCATGGCCAGGCGAGCATCGCGGAGGCGCAGGCGCTGATCGAGGAAGGCGTGCCCGTCGCCCCACTGCCTTTCCCCATTGCCCCGCCCGATAAGACCAACTGAACTGGCGGATTGATCGCCGCTGCGCGCGCCGCTAGAGCCCACGCGGGCGTCCCCGTAGCTCAGCAGGATAGAGCGTCGGATTCCTAATCCGAAGGCCACAGGTTCAAATCCTGTCGGGGACACCACCATCGCCCGGGCGGTTTGTGCGGCCGCCGCGGCCTAGCGCTGCAGCCGGAAAAACACGTCAGGGGAAACGATCATCATGGCCGGCGAGGAATACATCCTGCGCGCAGCAGCGCCCGATGCGATCGGGCTGCTCGCCGATGTCGCGACGCTGGTCGCGCAGCATCGGCTCAATGTCACCAAGAGCCAGGATTTCGCCGATATCGAAACCGCGCGGTTCTTCATCTGGCAGACCTTCCAGGCCCCGCCTTCGTTCGACGCCAAGCGCTTCGAGGCCGAGATGCAAGGGCTCGCCGCGCGCCGCGCAATCGCGTTCGATCTGCGCGAGGCAGACCTCAAGCCGCGCATGCTGGTGATGGTCTCGAAGGCTGATCATTGCCTGATCGACCTGCTTTACCGCGCCCGCCGCGGCAAGCTGGGGGCGCAGATCGCCGCGATCGTCTCGAACCACGAGACCGCGCGCTGGCACGCCGAGCTGCATGACATCCCCTTCCACCACGTGCCGGTGACGCCCGAGACCAAGGCCGACGCCGAGGCCGAGTTGCTCAGCCTCGTCGCGCAGCACGGCGCCGATTTCGTGGTGCTGGCGCGCTACATGCAGGTGCTCTCAGATGCGACCGCGCGGGCGCTGGAAGGCCGCTGCATCAACATCCACCATTCCGCGCTCCCCAGCTTCAAGGGCGCGCGGCCCTATGACCAGGCGCATGCACGCGGGGTCAAGCTGATCGGCGCGACCGCGCATTACGTCACCGCCGACCTCGATGAAGGGCCGATCATCGCGCAGGATTGCGAGCCGGTCGACCACCTCTTTTGCGCGCGCGACCTTGCCGAAAAGGGCCGCGACCTCGAAGCGCGGGTGCTCTCGCGCGCGGTCGCCGCGCACGCCGAGGGCAGGGTGTTCCTCAACGGCATCCGCACGGTCGTGTTCTGACGCAGGCCCGTTAAGCCGACAGCCCGGTCTCGATGCCTAGCGCACCAGCAACACCGGCACTTTGACCTTGCGGATCATCTCGGTTGTCGTGCTGCCTACGATCATGCGGCGGATCGGGGAGTGGCCATAGGCGCCCATCAGCAGCAGCGCATCGCTGGTCGCGCCCACGACCTGCGGGATCACCTGCTCGGCCTTTCCACGATCGAGCACTGTTTCCACCGTGTGGCTCGCTGCAAAACTGCCTTTTGCCGCTTCCAGCTGGGCGCGCTTTGCCTCTCCGTCGGCTTCGGCCATCACGATGGTGACCGCAAGACCCTCAAACAACGGCGAATTGGCAAGCCGTTCCAGTGCGCGCCTGGCGGCCGGGCTCGCGTCATAGGCAAACACGACATGGGCGGGTGTTGCGAATTCGCGCGCGGCGATCAGCACCGGCTTGGCGCTGGCGCGCACCACCCGCTCGATGATCGAGCCGATCTGGTCGGGGCTGAACTCGTGATCGGTGCCGCGTTTGCCGATCACAACCAGCCGCGCCGCTTCCTCGCGCTCCACGATCGTTTCGACCACCCCGCCATGGCGGTGCAGCGTCGTGATGTCGACGACGCCGGCCTCGCGCAGCCATTGCTCGCCGGCCTCGAGGATCACGCGGCCCTTTTCGATCTCGGCCCGGCTGCTCGCTTCGGACAGGCGGACGAGTTCCTCCATCAGCTCGCTCTTCACACCGAGGCCAATCGCGCCCGAGAGGTCCCTGCGTGCGGTGACGGGGTCTTGCCGCTGGACGACATGCAGCAGCTCGACCGGCAGGCCGAGGCGCTGCGCTGCCCACCCGGCATAGCCGCACACGCTGGCGGCATAGGCCGAGGCATCAATTGCGGCGAGGACGTGTTCCATGGTGTGCTCTTTCATCAGTGCGCTCCCGACTGCGCGTCGGCGCCAGGCTTGTCATGCGCCGCGTAGCGTTCGATCAAGGCCGCGCTTTCGGGATTTAGCCCGACCACCTCGACCACCGTGCCTTCGCGGCGGAACTTGAGGATCGCCTTGTCGAGCGTGCCGAC
>DAITMG010000100.1:0-3830 GCA_036835265.1 Erythrobacter sp.
TGGTGGACGCACTTGGGTTCGAACCAAGGACCCGCTGATTAAGAGTCAGCTGCTCTACCAACTGAGCTATGCGTCCATCCGGGTTGCGCCAGTCTCACCGGGGCCGACCGGTCAAGCGGGTCGGGGGAGGTGCGATTCGCGCGAGGGGCTGCATTTAACGCCCCTGTCGGTCAGATCAAGAGCCTGCCAGGAGAAATCGCTCAGTCGGCTTGGGGAAGGTGTTTCTTGCGGGCATTCTCGAGGTCGTCGAGGATCGCCTCGGAAATCTGGATCTCGGACGCAAAGGCATCGGCGAGATTGTGCTTGAGCCGGGCGACGCCCTCGTTCTCGAGTCGCCGCAGCACCCGCAGGGCAACCGGTTGGGGCACGCCGAGCAGCGTGTGGAGATCGCGCAGTGTGGTCTTGCGTCCGATCGCATGGCGGTGCGAGACGGCATCGATCAGGAGCGCGGTCACAAGCTGGTCGTGCCCGCTCTTTGACGAGGCTGCGATGTCTTCTTCGTTCGCATCGCGCGCGCGCAACACCCTTTGACCCGATCGTACCATCGCGTTCTCCTGCCCACTCGATTCTGGATTGTGACCGGCTGCATTGCGCAGCGCGTCACCAGCACGCATCCATTCGGGCGCGGGGGCGAGCCCTTTCAGGGTGCCCTTGCTGTCGATGGTGAACTTAATAATTGTTGTTGACGCCACAAGAAAGTCACCCACTTGGGGGACGTTCGTGCTACCCTTCGCAGTATGCAACGGCAATTCGAACAGATCGATGCGCTGGACGACGTGACCTCCGTCCTACGATATACGCGTGATGTGTACGTCGAGCTCGGACTCAAGCGCATCAGTTATCACGTGACCCCGCTGTTCGACGAGCCGACTTCGATGACCACTTCGGTCTATTCCCACGGTTTCAGCAAGGAATGGCTGGAGCTCTATGAGCGTGAGGATTGCCGGTTAAACGATCCCATCCCTGCACGCGTGCTGCGGCACGGGGCGATGCTCACCTGGCAGCGGGCCATGGAGATGGGTCCCAACACGCCGGGCAATGAGAGTTATTTTGCGCGAATGCGCGAATTTGGGCTGATCCACGGATTTGGCGTGCCGTTGTTCGGCCAGCGGGGGCGCGATGCCTATGCCTCGTTCGATTTCGGCAAGCCGATCCAAGATGTCCCCGAAGGCGCTATCGGCATGGCGCGCAGCGTTGCACAGGCTGGGCACCAGCGCATCTGCCGCCTGATCGAGGATCAAGGCGATTTGCCCGCTCTGTCCGAACGCGAGGTGGAAGTGCTCACCTGGACAGCGCGCGGCAAGTCGATGTCCGCCATTGCAACCATTCTGGAACTCTCGCCCGAGACGGTGAAGACCTACCTCAAGCGTGTCTATGGCAAGCTCGAGGTGTCCGACCGGGTGGGCGCGAGCATCAAAGCGATCAAGCTGGGCCTGATCAGCAGCTAGCGCGCGGGCCCTACGAGGCGAGGCCGCTTCGCGGCGCGTTCTGATTCCAGCGATTGACCATCATCAGCGCGCCGATGCAGATCATGTTGGTGAGCATCGATGAGCCGCCATGGCTCATGAACGGGAGCGGGATGCCGACCACGGGCGCAAGCCCCATCACCATCAGCAAGTTAACCGCGACGTAGAAGAAGATCGTCGCCGTCATGCCCGCGGCCAGCAGGCTGGCAAACCGGTCGCGGCTTTCGCGCGCGACATTGAGCCCCCAGCGCAGGATGATGCTGAAGACCGCGAGCACGAACAAGCCGCCAATCAGGCCCCATTCCTCGGCCATGGTCGCGAACACGAAATCGGTGTGCGGCTCGGGGAGATATTGCAGGTGGCTTTGCGAGCCGTTGTTGAAGCCCTTGCCGAAGATCCCGCCCGAACCGATCGCGATCTTGGACTGGTTGATGTGGTAGCTTGCGCCCAGCACGTCATCATCGGTGTTGAACATCGTCAGGATGCGCTGGCGCTGATAATCCTGCAGGCCGAAGAAGAACACCAACGGGGCAAGCGCTGCGCCGAGTGCGCCGCCGGTGATGAACCAGCGCATCGGCAGGCCCGCAAGCAGCATGACGACCGCGCCGCCGAACAGGATGGCAAGGCTTGTGCCAAGATCAGGCTGAAGAAGGACAAGGCCGACCGGCATCGCGATCATCGCGCCGGGCACCACGAGCGCGCGCCACGTGGTGATCATCCCGACCGGGAGCGAGGAATAGAACTGCGCCAGCGTCACCACGATGACGGGCTTCATCAGTTCGGAAGGCTGGAGGACCATGAAGCCCAGATCGAGCCAGCGCTGGCTCCCGCCGCGCAGCGCCCCGGCCACCTCGACCCCGACCAGCATGACAAGGACGACGACATAAGCGGGATAGGTCATCAGCCGGACGAAATCGCGCGGAAAAATTGTGATGATCATCGCCAGCACGAGCGCGACGGCAAAACGCGCAATGTGCGAGCTTGCAAACGGCTGCATCGCGCCGCCTGCCGCAGAGTAAAGCACCGCTGCGCCGAACGCGACGAGCAGGAACAGCGGGATCAGCATTCCCCAGGGCTGGCGCGCGATCGGTTCTGGGACGAAAGTGTTCACCTGCCGGTTCCTGGCGCAGCACCACGGTCGCCCTGTGCGCCGGGGATCGCGGTGCCGGTCGGGCGAGCGTCGGGCTGGCCCGCGTCCAGGCCCACTCCGGCTCCGTCGCCGCGCGGGACGATCGCATCATCGGCGATCGCCTGCGAGCGCGCGGCCGCCAGCCGGGCTTCCGCTTCGACCTGGTCGAAGATCTCCTCGTCGCGCCTGGGCGGCAGGGTTACGCTGGTGCCGCGCTCAGCAGCATAGACGGCATAGCGCCGGTTGAGCCGCTCCTGTGCGGTGCCGCCCCAGCCTTTTTCGAGCGCCCTCAAGGCATCGAGCCCCTTTTGCGGATCGAACAGGAAGGTCATCACATCGCGCGCGATCGGATAAGCGGAGCCCGAACCTCCGCCATGCTCGATCACCACGGCGCCGGCATATTTGGGCTTGTCGAACGGCGCGAAGAACACGAACAGGCCATGATCGCGATACTTCCACGGGCCCGAGCGCCCGTCCGAGATGCTCAGCGAGACGACCTGCGCGGTGCCGGTCTTGCCGGCCATCTGGATATCGGGAAACGGCAGCTGCGCGCGCCGCGCCGTGCCCGCGCCGTTGACCACGTCGCTCATCGACTGCCGGATGAATTGGATTTCTTCGCTGTTGAAATCGAAGCTTTTCGCAGCGGGCGCAGGGTTATCGAGCAAGAGCCGCGGATGGACGATCCGACCGGTCGCGAGCCGCGCGCTCATCACCGCAAGCTGCAACGGGCTGGCGAGATAATAGCCTTGCCCGATCGAGGCGTTGACCGTGTCGAACGGCTCCCAGCGCCGATCGTACTTGCGCATCTTCCATTCAGGATCAGGCACGGTGCCATAGAACTGACTGGTGACGGGGAGGTCGAATTCCTGGCCCATGCCGAACTCCCTGGCGCCAGAGGCGACCTTGTCGAACCCGACTTTCTGGGCGAAATGATAGAAATAGCTGTCGCAGCTTTGCGCGATCGCCTTGTTCATATTGACGGTGCCGTGACTGGAGTGACACCGGAAGAAGCGGTTGCCGATGCGCCGCCCGCCGCCGCACACGATCGTCTCCTCGGGGTCGATTCCGGCCTTGAGGAAGGCCATGCAGTGCATCGGCTTGACGGTCGATCCAGGGGGGTAGAGCCCTTTGAGCACCTTGTTGCGCAAGGGCACGCGCTCATCCTCGCGCAGCATCGCATATTCGACGCTGCCGATCCCGTCGGAAAAGCTGTTGGGATCGAAGCTCGGCATCGA
>DAITMG010000101.1:0-3693 GCA_036835265.1 Erythrobacter sp.
CCAGCACAGGCAACCAGCACAGAGGATACCCATTGTGGCGGCTGACGTGGTTGCCGCAGCCGACTCTTGGTCGCCCGCCCAAACCCCGACATTCCCCCATCTCCGCTCTTCCACCCCAACCCGTCGACAAACCCACCCTCGCGCGTTGCATTTCCGTGACTCATCGCTAGGCGATAGCCATCACATCGCGCTGGGGATTCGCTCACCATGAAAATCATGTCCGGCAATTCGAACCTGCCGCTCGCGCGCGCGATCGCGGCCTATCTCGAGGTGCCGCTGACCGATGTGAGCGTGCGCCGCTTCGCCGACGAGGAAGTGTTCGTCGAGATCCACGAGAACGTGCGCGGCGAGGATGTCTTCCTCGTCCAGCCGACGAGCTTTCCGTGCAACGACAATCTGATGGAGCTGCTGATCTGCACCGATGCGCTGCGGCGCGCGTCGGCCAAGCGGATCACCGCAGTCGTGCCCTATTTCGGCTATGCCCGGCAGGATCGCAAACCCGGCCCAAGGACGCCGATCTCGGCCAAGCTCGTTGCCAACCTCATCACCGAGGCGGGCGCGGACCGGGTGCTCGCGGTCGACCTGCACGCAGGGCAGATCCAGGGCTTTTTCGATATCCCGACCGACAACCTCTATGCCGCCCCGGTGATGGCGGCCGACATTCAGGCGCGCTATGGCGACCGGGACCTGATGGTCGTCAGCCCCGATGTCGGCGGGGTGGTGCGCGCGCGCGCGCTGGCAAAACGGCTCGACAATTCGCCGCTCGCGATCGTCGACAAGCGCCGCGATCGCCCCGGCGAGAGCGAGGTCATGAACATCATCGGCGATGTCGCCGGGCGCGATTGCGTGCTGATCGACGATATCATCGATTCAGGCGGAACCTTGTGCAACGCGGCCGATGCGCTGGTTCAGGGCGGCGCGAAATCGGTCGCGGCCTACATCACCCACGGCGTCCTCTCGGGCGGTGCGGTGGCGCGGATCAACGGTTCGCAATTGACCGAGCTGGTGATCACCGATTCGATCCGCCCGACCGAGGCGGCCGAACAATCGGGCAAGATCCGCATCCTCACCATCGCCCCGCTGGTGGGCGAGGCGATCCGGCGGATCGCGGACGAAAGCTCGGTGAGCAGCCTGTTCGATTGAGCCTATTTCGTGCTTTGCAGCATGCTCGTCAGGAGTGTGCGCTGCTTCTTGGTGAGCCTGTTCCGCTCTTGCAACAGTTGCTTCAGAAGCGGTTGAGCCTGATCGAATTCGCCGCTTGAATACAGCGCCCCTGCCAGCAGAAATCCGATCTGTGCATTTTCAGGCTCGCGCTCTCGCGCTTGCGCAAGATTGAAGGCGGCGCGGTCGAAATCCCGATCCTGGAGAGCCGCCATGCCTTCGTCCACCATATTGCGGATTGTATCGTCAATCCTGCGATCCGGCGCCCAGATATCCACGGGAGGCTGTACGCCGCAGACCGGCTGACAAGCCGGGTGCTGATAGAGAGCCTCGCCAGGGGGCACATATATGTTCTGTGCAATCGCTGGTGCAGAACAGATCACTATCGGGGCAAGCAGGATGGCTAGACGATATTTCATGTGTGGCACCTCCAAGCTGATCTCACCTGAGTTGCAAATTCGCGCTAACCCCATGAATACGTTATGAACGTCTGCGGCCAGAAAGCTCCAGTTGGGATTTCCTGTGCAGTTAGCTGCTTGGTGGGATAGCTTCGTCCCGGCCATATATTAGGTGACATTCGATGACCGACGCCAAAAATGACCGGGACCTCGCCCTCGCCCTGTGCCTTGCCGATCTGGCAGGCGCCGCCATCCGCCCGCTCTTCCGCGGCGAGGGGCAGGCCGAGACCAAGGCCGACCATTCCGCCGTCACCGAGGCCGACCGCGCCGCCGAAGCTGCGATGCGAAAGCTGATCGAGGCGGAGTTCCCGCGCGACGGCATCATCGGCGAGGAATACGGCACCCGCAACGAGGGCGCGGGGCGGCAATGGGTGCTCGATCCGATCGACGGCACGCAAAGCTTCATCGCCGGGCGCCCGATCTTCGGCACGCTCATCGCGCTGATGCAGGATGGCTGGCCGGTGCTCGGCATTATCGACCAGCCGATCCTGAAGGAGCGCTGGGTCGGCCGCATCGGCCAGGGCACCACCTTCAACGGCAAGCCCATCCGCACCCGCCCGTGCCGCGCGATCGAGGGCATGAGCCTCGCCACCACCAGCCCGCACGCCTTCGATGCCGACGAGGCGGACGCCTTCCTCAACCTCGTCACCAACGCCTATCCGCAGCGGCCCTTCCCGGTCTATGGCGGCGATTGCTACAATTACGCGCTGCTCGCGAGCGGGCACATCGACTGCGTGATGGAAGCGGGCCTCAAGCTGCATGACTATGCCGCGCTCGTCCCGGTGGTCGAAGGCGCGGGCGGGATCATGGCCGATTGGCAGGGCAATCCCCTGGATGCGCACAGCGACGGTACGGTGATCGCGCTCGGCGATCCGGCGCGGCTCGAGGACATCATCGCGGCGATGGGCGCTTCGGGCGGATCGAGCCACGCGCATTGATGGGCCGGGACCCGGCTGCCCCCGCGCGCGTTCAACCGGGCGGCGCTCACCCACGAAAGAGGACCCCTCCCCATGCCCCACATGACCACCAGCGGCATCACCCGCTGGACCCCTGACGAACTGCCCGATTGCACCGGTAAGCTCCATGTCATAACCGGCGGCAATTCCGGGATCGGGTTCGAGGCGGCCAAGCTGCTCGCGGCGCGCAACGCCGATGTGGTGATCGCCTGCCGCGACGAGACGAAGGGCAGGAAGGCGCTCGCCAAGCTGGTCAATCTGGGCAGCGGGCGGTGCCAGCTCCTCAGCCTCGATCTCGCCGACATGGCCGCGATCCGCGCCGCTGCGGCCGAGGCGAGCGAGCGCTTCGGCCCGGTCCACGCGCTCATCAACAATGCCGGCGTGATGCAGACCCCCAAGCAGACCACCGCCGATGGGTTCGAGCTGCAACTGGGCACCAATCACTTGGGGCATTTCCTCTGGACCGCGCTGATGTTCCCCCGCCTCGATGCGCAGGAGGGCCGCGTGGTGACGGTCGCCAGCATCGTTCACAAGTTCGGCCGGATCGATTTCGACAATCTGATGATGCAGCGCGGCTACGACCCGACCCGCTCCTATGCCCGCGCCAAGCTCGCCAACCTCGTCTTCGCGCTGGAACTGCACCGCCGCCTCGCCGCCGCAGGCTCGCCGATCAAGTCGGTCGCGTGCCACCCCGGCTATTCGGACACCGCCTTGCAGGGCAAGGTCACGAACCCGCTGTTCAAGCTCGCTTACAAGGTGAGCAACGCGGTGATCGCGCAGCCCGCCACGCGCGGCGCCTGGCCGACCGCGCTCGCCGCCGCCGATCCGCGCGCGGCCTCGGGCGGCTATTACGGCCCCACCGGCTTCTTCGACGCACGCGGCCCCGTCGGCGACAGCGACGTCGAACCCCGCGCGCTCGATGCGGGCACCGGGCAACGGTTGTGGGCGGTGAGCGAGGAACTGGTGGGGGAGACGTTTGCGGTGTGAGCCCTCACAGTCGCCTCGGCGCAGGCCGGGGCCCAGCTGCCTTGACGGACCGCGACGATGAAGATGATTTACGAGGATTAACGGTGGGCTTCCGCTAGCATTGGCACCGAAAGGAGACATTCTAGAAGCGA
>DAITMG010000102.1:0-3645 GCA_036835265.1 Erythrobacter sp.
TGTCCTTGAGCTCGATTTCCTTGGCGACGGTGACGCCGTCCTTGGTGATGCGCGGTGCGCCAAAGCTCTTGTCGATCACAACGTTGCGGCCCTTGGGGCCGAGCGTCACCTTGACGGCGTTGGCGAGCGTGTCGACGCCGCGCAGGATTGCCTCGCGCGCTTCACGCGAAAATTTCACGTCCTTGACAGCCATTGATGCTTCCTTTCAGATTTTTATCCCCCGATGGTGCAGGGGCCTTTATCTTGGGTTGGGTTGGGGGGTCAGGCGGCCTTGGCTGCGGCGGCAGCCGGCTCGATGACGCCCATGATGTCGCTTTCCTTCATGATCAGAAGGTCTTCGCCGTCGATCTTGACTTCGGTGCCACCCCATTTGCCGAACAGGATACGATCCCCGACCTTCACGTCGAGCGAGATACGCTCGCCGTCATCGTCGCGGGTGCCTTCGCCAACGGCGATGACTTCGCCTTCGCTCGGCTTTTCCTGGGCTGAATCGGGGATGATGATGCCGCCGGCAGTCTTCGTGTCGGCTTCAATGCGGCGGACCAGAACGCGGTCGTGCAGCGGACGAAATGCCATGTTTATGACCTCTCTTCGTGTGTAAGATGGTTGTTGGCACTCTCCTCGCGAGAGTGCCAGCGTGGCGGATTTGGTTGTGCAGGGTTCATGAGTCAACACGTCCGGCGATAAAAATTTGCCGCCTGCTGCGCTTTTGCGCCATTTCGGGCAGTCGGAACCCGCCTTGTCCTGCACCATTTAGGGGGGGAACCGGATCATTGTAGCAGCAGGGCGCCAAGCGGGTCTTGCGCAACGAGGAGTTTCATGAAGGTCAACACCGACTCATCCGCCCTCACCCTGGCTGAAACGGGCTTGATCTGGCTGCGCGCCAATCTGATCGACATCGTCGGCGCATTCGCGGTCCTCATCATCGGGCTGTTTGTCGCAGGCATCATCCAGCGCACCGTATCGCAGACGCTGCAGCGCTCCGAACGGTTCGATCAGACCGTTGCGCGGTTCCTGTCGAACGTCGTCAAATATGCGCTCTACGTCGTGGTCCTCGTGACCGTGCTCACCCAGTTCGGGGTCGAGACGACCAGCATCCTAGCAGCGCTCTCGGGTGTGGCGCTGGCGATCGGCCTCGCGTTGCAGGGCACGCTCTCGAATGTCGCCTCGGGCGTGATGATCCTCGTGCAAAAGCCGTTCAAGGTGGGCGAGGCGATCAATGTCGGGACGATCACCGGCGTGGTCGAGGACATCACGTTGTTCACGACCGAGCTCAAGCAGTTCGACGGGCTCTTCGTGATGATCCCCAATTCCGAGCTGTGGAACAAGCCGATCGTCAATTACAACCGCCACCCGGTGCGCCGGTTCGAGCTCGTGATCGGGATCGGCTATGACGACAGCATGGCGCAGGCGCGGCAAGAACTGCTTGATCTCGCCAGTGCGGACGAGCGGGTGCTCGAGGATCCCGCGCCGGTCGCCTTCGTCAACTCGCTTGATGACAGTTCGGTCGGGATCGGCTTGCGCGTCTGGTGCAAGACGAGCGATTATCTCGCGCTGACATGGGACCTGACCGAGGCGGCCAAGGTGCGCTTCGACGAGGTCGGCCTGTCGATCCCGTTCCCGCAGCGCGAGGTCACGACGCGGGTGATACCGGAGCCGGCTGCGAACGCGGCATAGCCTCGCTTTGCACCGGAACGGGCGGCGGCAAAGCGGGCGGCGTCAGCCCGAGGGCATCGCGCCGCGCCCAGCGCGCCGTCAGGAGGATCGCTGCAGCAAACAGGCCGGTGGCAAGCCCGATCCAGATGCCGGTCCCCTGAAGCTCGGTGAAAAAGCCAAGGCCAATTGCGGTGCCAATCCCCGGCACCCAGTAGGCGAAGATCGCGATCCACATGGGGATGCGGGTATCCTGCAGCCCCCGCAGCGCGCCCGCTGCCACGGCCTGCGCCCCGTCGGCCAGCTGGAAGATCGCGGCCAGCAGCAGATATTGCAGCGCGAACGCGACCATGGCGGCATTTTCGGGCGCATTGAGATCATGCACATAAATGCCGATCAACGGCAGCGGGAAGAGCACCATCGCGCTCGCCGTGACGCTCATGAACGCCATGCTGATCGCGAGCGCGACCCAGCCAGCTTGGCGGATCCCGATCCGGTCGCGCGCGCCGTAGAAATAGCCCACCCTGATCGTTACCGCCTGGCCGACGCCGAACGGCACCTGGAAGGCGAGCGCTGCCAGTTGCAACGCGACGATATGGCCCGCCAGCTGGGTCGCGCCGATCGCGCCCATCATGAAGGCCGCTGCCCCGAAGATGCCCGCCTCTGCGGTCACCGTGAGCGCTATCGGCGTCCCGATCTTCACGATCTGGCGGAAGCGCGGCCAGTCGGGCGACCACAGCCGGCCGAACACGTGATAGCGATGGAGCCGTCCATCCAGCCTGATCGCCAGGACATAAGCCCCCAGCGTGAAGAACGCAGTGATGATCGTTGCGATCGCGGCGCCCGGCAGGCCGAGCGCAGGCGCGCCAAGCTTGCCGAAGATGAACACCCAATTGGCAAAGGCATTGACGAAGATGCCCAGCCCCGTGATCGCGGTCGCGAAAATCGGGCGGCCGAGCGCCGAGACGAAGCTGCGCAGCACCGATGCGAGCAGCATCGGGACCATCGAGAAGATGATCACGAAGTTGTAGCTGTTGGCGAGCGCGATGATCGGCTCCTGCTGGCCGGTCGCGCGCGAGATCGGATCGAGCAGCAGGCACAGCCCCATGCCGAACAGCCCGGCGAAGAGTGAGAGCCACAACGCCATGCGCACCGAGCGCCTGACCGGGCGCAGCGAAGGCTTACCCGAGCCCAACGCCTCGGCGATCAGAGGGGCAACCGCGCCGGTGAGCGCGATCATCGCCCACAGGATGATGCCGAACAGTGAGACCGCAAGCCCCGAGGCGGCAAGCTCGCTCGGCCCGAGCTGCGCGATGAACAGGACATCGACGGCATAGGTGAGCATCTGCAACAGGTTGGCGAGCGCCAACGGTCCCGCGAGCAGCAGGGTCGCTTTGAGCTCGCCGCCCCAGCTCGGGGTGCGGATGGCTCGATCAGGGGCGGTTTGGCGTTCCATCGCGGCGTTCCATCGGGCCGGCCCCGATAGGCGAGGGGCGCGAGTCGCGAAAGCGCTATCTCGGGCGCAGCCGGGTTGCGCCCACGCAAAAGGGCGGCGCCATCGCTGGCACCGCCCTCTTTCGTGTTCTGCAAGGCAGCGCGAAGCTTACTTGAGTTCGACGGTGCCGCCGGCTGCTTCGATCTTGGCTTTGACCTCTTCGGCCTCGGCCTTGTTGACGCCTTCCTTGACCGCCTTGGGCGCGCTTTCCACGAGCGCCTTGGCTTCGGTCAGGCCGAGGCCGGTGATCGCGCGGACTTCCTTGATGACCTGGATCTTCTTGCCGCCATCACCCGTCAGGATGACGTCGAATTCGGTCTGCTCTTCAACCGCTTCAGCAGCGGCAGCAGGACCGGCAGCGACCGCAACCGCGGCAGAAGCGCTCACGCCCCACTCTTCTTCCAGCGCCTTGGCCAGTTCAGCCGCCTCGAGGACGGTCAGTTTCGAAAGTTCTTCAACAAGCTTGGCAATATCAGCCATGATGGTTCACTCCAATT
>DAITMG010000103.1:0-3507 GCA_036835265.1 Erythrobacter sp.
AGATTGAGCCCGAGGCGCACCGCGGTCTCCATCTCCTGGCTGTTCATCATGAAGCCGCCATCGCCGCAGATCGCCATCACCTTGCGCTCAGGGTAAAGCATCGCGCTCATCATCGCGGACGGCAGGCCTGCGCCCATTGTCGCGAGCGCGTTGTCGAGCAGCACGGTGTTGGGCAGGTAAGCGGTGTACCCGCGCGCGAACCAGATCTTGTAGACCCCGTTGTCGAGGCAGATGATCCCGTCGCGCGGCATGCATTCGCGCACTTGGCTGACCAGATGCGGCGGGAAGATCGGGAAGCGTGCATCCTCGGCGAGCTTGCCGGTGTGCTCGAGTTCGGCCTGATGATAGGCGAGGATGTGGTCGAAATTCCAGTCGCGGTTGGGCGAGATGTCTTCCTTGATCTGGTAGATCGCGTTGCCGATATCGCCGATCACCTCGATCTGCGGGAAATAGACCGGGTCGACTTCGGCGGTCTTGGTCGAGACATGGATCACGGTGACGCCGTTGTCCTTCATGAAGAAGGGCGGCTTTTCGATTACGTCGTGGCCGACATTGATGATGCAGTCCGAAGCCTCGACCGCGCGGTGGACGAAATCCCCCGCCGAGAGCGCAGCGCAGCCGACGAACTTGGGGTGCCGCTCGTCGATCACGCCCTTGCCCATCTGCGTGGTGAGGAAGGGGATGCCGGTCTTCTCGACCAGCTGTTCGAGCATCCGGCCCGCCTTCTTGCGGTTGGCGCCCGCGCCGATAACGAGGATCGGGCTCTTGGCGGTTTCGATCGCATGCACCGCGGCGCGCACCGCCTTGGCCTCGGCGGAGGGCCGGCGCGCAATGCTCTTGGGCAGCGGTTTGAAATCGGTCGCGTGTTCCTCGGCGATATCCTCGGGCAGTTCAATCAGGGTCGCACCCGGCTTTTCCTCTTCGGCGAGGCGATAGGCCTCGCGCACGCGGCTGGGGATGTTGTCCGCAGCGGCGATCTGGATCGCGTATTTGGTAACCGGACCCATCAGCTTGACGATATCGACGATCTGGAAGCGGCCCTGCTTGGATTTCTTGATCGGCTTTTGCCCGGTGATCATCAGCACTGGCATCCCGCCCAATTGCGCATAGGCGGCGCTGGTCACGAAATTGGTCGCGCCCGGGCCGAGCGTTGCAACGCACACGCCGGTGTTGCCGGTGTGGCGGCCATAGGTTGCGGCCATGAAGCCTGCGCCCTGTTCATGCCGGGTGAGGATCAGCTTGATCTTCTTGGACTTGCCGAGCGAATCGAGGAAATCGAGGTTCTCCTCGCCCGGCACGCCGAAAATGTATTCGCAGCCTTCGGCCTCGAGGCATTCGATGAAGACGTCCGAGGCCTTTTTGGTATCGCTCATGTGCAGTGTTCCCCCCAAGCAATGCGCGCTGCACGGCGCAGCGCGGAGATGTTCCGATGACCAGCGCGGGTCCGATCCCGTCGGCGGTTGCGCTAGCAGCACCTTATGACCGTTGTGTGGTGCCCCGCAAGCACGCAACTGTATTGCAGCAAAACGACAACTTTGCGAGCATAGTTGCCGTTCAATAGCCCCGCGCAGGGTCGAACACCGGGGCAACCGGCTCGCCCGCGCGATAGCGCGCGAGGTTCTCGATGAAGCGCTCGGCGCTGCGGATGAACATCTTGTCCTGCGCCCGCCCTGACAGGTGCATCGAAACATGCGCGTTGCCCAGGCTCCACAGCGGGTGGTCCTCGGGCAGGGGCTCGGGGGTGGTCACATCGAGAAACGCCCCGCCAATCCGCTTCGCCTCGAGCGCCTCGACCAGCGCCGGCTGATCGATCACTTCGCCGCGCGCGACATTGATGAGCACCGCGTCGCGCTTCATCGCCTTGAGTTCCTCAGCGCCGATCATGCCCGCCGTCTCGGGCGTTGCGGGGACCGCAAGGATGATCCAGTCGAATTCGCCGAGGCGCCCGCGCCATTGATCGGGGCCGAGCGTGCCCGGCTCGCCGTTATCCCCGGCCGAGCGGCGCACCACGCTGACCTCGACCTCGAACCCCTCGAGCCGCGGCTTCACCCGCTGCCCGATCGCGCCATAGCCCAGCAGCAACGCCTTCGACCCGGCCAGTTCGCGCTTGCCCGGGCTATCGAGCAGCCATTCGCGCTGCTCCTGCGCGCGCACCACGTCGCGATAGCCCTTGGCGGTGGTGAGCATTCCCATCACGACATATTCGGCGATGGTGATGGCGTTGATCCCGGCTCCGTTGGTGACAGTAATCCCGCGTTCGATCAGCACATCCATCGGCAGGAAATCGAGCCCGGCATAGATCGAATTGAGCCATTTCAGCTCGGTCGCCGCCATCAGCGAGGCGACCATGTCGTCCTTGTTGTTCGAATCGAACCAGCCGATCTCGGCGTCCTTCACCGCTTCGATGGCAGCATCGGGGGTCATGAACCAGCGCACTTCGACATCATCGGGCAGCCGGGGTTCGAGCAACGGGCGGATCAGGCCCGAAAGGGCAAGGATCGTCTTGGGCTTGGTCATGGCAACCCTGTTAAGACCGGAACGCTCACCGCGCCACCCCCGTGCGTGCCGGTTCACAGCCGGGCCGGTTGACACGTCGCCGCCCCCCGGCCCAAGGGTGCGCGATGCTGCCGCGCTATTGTGTGATCGACGGATTTCTCGGGGCCGAGGCCGCCGCCGGACTGCTCGACTTCGCCATCGCCGCGCAGGACGGGTTTGGCCCCTCGACCGTCTATAAGCAGGCCAGCGGTTCGATCCTGCTCCCCGAAGCCCGCGATTCGCTGCGGTTCCGGGGTGATTGGAGCGATCACAAACAGGCTTTCAGCGCGCAGGTCGAGGCCCGGGTCGAGGAGTTGGTCAGCGGCGCGGGCAGCCCCGGCTTTCGGCCCGATGCGCTCGAAATCGAATTGGTGGCGAACCGCGAGGGCGGGCACTTCGAACGCCATATCGACACCCGCACCAGCATTGCCGATCGCCAGAGCGACCGGATCGTCAGCGCAGTCTATTACTTCCACCGCACGCCCAAGGCGTTTTCCGGCGGCGAGTTGGCGATCCATGCGTTGATGGGGGATGACGAGGTGCTGATCGAGCCCCGGCACGACCGGCTGGTGGTGTTCACCTCAATCGCGCCGCACACGGTGCTGCGCACGCAGGTGCCGGGCGACGGTTTTGCCGATGCTCGGTTCTCGATCAATTGCTGGCTGCTGCGGCGGCTTGAGAGCAAGCAGAGGATTGTTTGATCCGCTCATCCTGAGGAGCCATTGAGCTTGTCGAAATGGCGTCTCGAAGGACCGGGGTGGTTCGAGACGGGCCTTCGACAGGCTCAGTCCCTCCTCACCATGGGCGGGATAATTCAAAGATGCCGTCATGCTGAAGTGATCAGCCCAGCTTCCACTCCCAGCCGAGCGGATCGCCGTCCATCACGAGCACACCTTTGGCGGCAAGCTCGTCGCGGATGGCATCGGAGGTGGCAAAGTCCTTTGCGGCGCGCGCTTCCTTGCGGCGGGCAAG
>DAITMG010000104.1:0-3494 GCA_036835265.1 Erythrobacter sp.
TGCGCCCAGCGGATCGCCTCGCCCGCGACCGCCTGGTGGCCCTTGTGAAACCCGTCGAAATTGCCAAGCGCAACGATCGCGCCGCGCAAGGCCGCAGGGGGCGTCTCACGATGATCGAGCCAGCGCATGATGGCTCACCCCATATCAGCGCGCGCGTATGTGACAAACGAAAAGGCCGGGGCCACGCCGCTGGCCGGGTGATCCTCGCGCGCGACTTGGGTCCATTCAGGGCCAAGCGGCTTCATGAAGACATCGCCTGCATAATCCGCGTGGATCTCGGTCACCTCGATGCGGTCGGCGAGCGGGCGGAACAGATCGTAGATCGCCAACCCTCCGACAATCGCGATCTCGCCCGCCGCATTGCCCTCGCGCGCCGCGGCGAGCGCTTCCTCGCGGCTGCGGACCTGCTGCGCGCCTGCGCTCTCCCATTGCTCGCTGCGGGTGAGGACGATGTGGCGGCGGCCGGGCAGGAGGCCGGGCAGGCTCTCGAAGGTCTTGCGGCCCATGATCATCGGGAGCCCGAGCCCTTGCTCGCCCATGGTCAGCGCCTTGAAGCGCCTGAGATCCGCCGGCAGGTGCCAGGGCAACCTGCCTTCAAAGCCAATCGCGCCGTTGGCGGCGCGCGCATAGATGAGGACGATTTCGGGTTGGTCCATGGGGCTCAGCCGGGCTCGTTGGAAACCCGCGTCACGTGGCCCATCTTGCGCCCCTCGCGCGCTTCGCGCTTGCCATAGAGGTGGAGATGCGGCTCGCCCGGTTCGGCGAGGATCGCGTGGGCGCTGAGCGCTTCCTCGCCGACGATGTTGCGCATCTCGATCTGCGCAAAGCGGGTTTCGGTGCCGCCCAGCGGCAGGCCGCAGATCGCCCTGATGTGGTTTTCAAACTGGCTGGTCGCCGCGCCCTCGATCGTCCAGTGGCCCGAATTGTGGACCCGCGGGGCCATCTCGTTGAACACCGGACCGGCCGCGCTCGCGAAGAACTCGAGGCACAAGACGCCGACATAGCCCAGCGCCTCGGCGGTTGTCGCGGCGATCGCGCGGGCTTCCTCGACCTGGCTCTCGATCAGCGCGCCGGCGGGCAGGGTGGAGGAGGCAAGCATACCGCCGCGATGATCGTTGGCGGCCGAATCCCAGAAGCGGATCTCGCCGTTCGAAGAGCGCACGAGGATGACCGAGAACTCGGCCTCGAAGGCGACCTCGGCCTCGTAGATGCAGGTGCGCTGGGGGACGCGCACGCCGGCGGCATCATGCACGCTCGCGATCCGCCACTGGCCCTTGCCGTCATAGCCGTCGCGCGCGGTCTTGAGGATGCCGGGCGTGCCGATCCTATCGAGCGCGCGGGCAAGGTCGTCTTCCCCGTCGACACGGGCATGGCGCGTGACGCGTGCGCCCAGATCCTCGACGAAGCGCTTTTCGCTCAGGCGATCCTGCGCCACCTCGAGCGCGAGCGGGCCGGGAAACAGGCGATCCTGTGGCAGCTGGCGGACGGTATCGAGCGGGACATTCTCGAACTCCCAGCTGAACACGTCGCACCGGCTCGCAAAATCGGCCAGCGCTTCGGCATCGCTCCACTCGTTGGCGTAGAAATCGGCGCACACATCGCCCGCGACATTGTCGCCGCGCGGCGAGAAGCCGATCGTGCGGTAGCCCAGCTGCGCCGCCGCCATCGCGAGCATCCGGCCAAGCTGGCCGCCGCCCAGAATGCCGATGGTCGAGCCAGCGGGAAGAGGCGCGCCCGTGTTCATGCGGGCCTCGCCGGATAGTCCTTCAGGAACGCTGCGATGCTGCCATAGGTCTCTTTGACGCGGGCCTGAACCACCGGCATCATCGCAGAGCCGCGTTCGGGCCAGCCATGCGCATCGAACAGCACCTCGAAGCCGCCGAAGACGTCTTTGGCGATGCGCGCGATCTCTTCGTATTCGGGGCCGGAAGGCGGGGCTCCAACGGCGCCGTCCACTGCTCCCGCCTTGTCCACCGGAACCTCGCCCACCGCCGCAGAGCGCGCGGCGCGCCACACCCCGAGCCGCTGCGCCAACGCCGCGTCGCTGAGCGCGAGGATCGCCGCTGCCATCAGCGCTGCATTCTTCGCTCCCGCCTCGCCGATCGCGAGCGTTCCGACCGGAACCCCGGCCGGCATCTGCACGATCGAGAGCAGGCTATCGAGCCCCGACAACGCCTTCGAGCGCACCGGCACGCCGAGCACCGGCAGCGCGGTCATGCTCGCGATCATGCCCGGCAGATGCGCCGCGCCGCCCGCGCCCGCGATGATCACGTGAAAACCCGCAGCGCTCGCGCCCTTCGAGAATTCGACCAGGCGATCGGGCGTGCGGTGCGCCGAGACGATGCGCGCCTCATGCGCGACCTCGAGCTCTGCGAGGAGGTCGGCTGCGTGCTTCATGGTGGGCCAATCCGATTGGCTCCCCATGACGATTGCAACACGTCCCGCCCGTTGAGCCGCCCCTTGTGCCATCATCAGGAATCCTTGAGATAATACCGCTGCGACCAGCCACCCTTATCATCAAGATCGTAAACGATCGGCTGGCCAGTGGGAATTTCGAGCCCGGTGATGTCCTCATCCGAAATCGCGCTGAGATGCTTGACCAGCGCGCGCAGCGAATTGCCGTGAGCCGAGATGATCACGTTCTCCCCGCGCTCGAGCACCGGCAGGATGGAGCTTTGCCAATAGGGCAACACGCGCTCGATCGTCAGCTTGAGGCTTTCGGCGCTCGGCACCTCGATCCCGGCATAGCGCGGATCGCCCGCAAGATCGTACCGGCTGCCTGGCTCGAGCGGAGGCGGCGGTGTATCGAAGCTGCGGCGCCAGATGTGGACCTGTTCATCGCCGTGCCGCTCGCGCGTCTCCTGCTTGTCGAGCCCGGTCAGCCCGCCATAGTGCCGCTCGTTGAGGCGCCAGTCCTTGATCACCGGAAGCCACAGCCGGTCCATCTCCTCGAGCGCGAGATTGAGCGTCTTGATTGCGCGGGTCTGATACGAGGTGAAGCAGATCGTCGGGAACACGCGCTTCTCGCGCATCAGCACCCCCGCCGCCTTCGCCTCGGCGATGCCTTTCTCGGTGAGGTCGACATCCCACCACCCCGTGAAGCGGTTTTCAAGGTTCCACTGGCTCTGGCCGTGACGGACGAGAATGAGCTTGGGCATACTTGCTCCGGTCAACCCTAGGAGCGCGTCTCGTTAGCTTTCCGGCTCGTCGTTGTGAAGCGCTTTATCCGGCGAATCGGCCTCGAGCTCGCGGCTCTGCGCCTTGCGACGGCGCAGGTTCTCGCGCAGCTTGGCCGCGAGGCGCTCCTCGCGCGACATATTCTTGCTCCGGCTCTCGCTCATCGCGAAACCCTTGCCGATTTGCCGGTGCCTATCAAGCAGCATGACGGCGCGGCTTGACATTGTCCTTACGCGCATGGATAGGCGCGCGCTCTGGACCAGCGCTGCTGTAGCTCAGTGGTAGAGCGCACCCTTGGTAAGGGTGAGGTCGGGAGT
>DAITMG010000105.1:0-3361 GCA_036835265.1 Erythrobacter sp.
TGAGGTTAGGAGCATGATCCGGCCGATGCACCTCTTCTTCTACGGCGTCCTTCGCGAGGGTGTCGGCGACTGGCCCTTCCTCGCCGGGCTCGGCCTTGGCGCGCCGGCGACGACGACCGGCGCGCTCTACGCTATCCCCGACCGCCAAGGCTGGTATCCCGCGCTGATCCTGACGCAGGCGCGCCATGCGACGAGCGTGGTGGGTACGTTGCACGCGGCGGGCGCGGTCGATCTGGCCGCCATCGACGCGTTCGAGGGGGCGGATTATGCGCGCCAGCCGGTGCCGGTCGACGGGTGGGACGGCTATGGCGAGACGGTGGCACAGGCCTATGTCTGGACCGGCGCGCTGCCCGAGGGCGCCGAGGCCATCGCGCATGGCGATTTCGTGCGTTGGCTCGCCGAGACCGGGCGCAGCGCCTATTCGGGCGCATGAAGCGCGGCCTTGCGCTTTCCTACAGATGCTGCGCCGTGGCACACCGTTCTCATGCTCCGCCGCTTTGCCTTTCCCTCACCGCCCGGTGATCGCCTCGCTCGATCAAACCGCGCGCCTGTGATCGAGGGGATTTTTGCGCGTGGACTGTGTAACAGGCGGATCAAGCGTTCTGCGCGAGCGATGAACGGAAGTGAGATTGCGGGCATCGGCGGGCGCGCTCGGCGAAGCGCCCCAGCGCCAACGCTCTTGCCACCAGCGCTCCATCTGTCTAAGGCGCGCGCTTCATTGACACGAATCAACGGGTCCGCCTGGCTATCAAGGGCTGCCAGGGCGGATCGCCCCTTGTCCCCGGACAAGGTCGTGTCTTCTGACCAAGGAGATGAAAATGCCCAAGCTGAAGACCAAGAGCGGTGTGAAGAAACGCTTCAAGATCACCGCCACGGGCAAGATCAAGCATGGTGTCGCCGGCAAGCGCCACCGCCTGATCAGCCACAACGCGAAGTATATCCGCCAAAACCGTGGCACCACCGTCCTGTCGGAAGCCGACACCAAGACGGTCAAGAAATGGGCGCCCTACGGGTTGGATTGAATTGAGGGCCTAGACGCCGGACCTGGCCAGCCCGCTCCCCCGCCCCTTCCGACCGGAACCACTCCGGTTTGGCATTGGGTGGACCGTCCTCAAGCAGCGAAGCGCTAGGACAGCAAGGGGATCGGGGGAGCGGGCGGCGCTGCACCCTGAACGAAGAAAAGGATATACGATATGACACGCGTCAAACGTGGGGTTACCACCCGCGCCAAGCACAAGCGGATACTGGACCAGGCCAAGGGCTATCGCGGTCGCCGCAAGAACACCATCCGCATCGCCCGTCAGGCGGTCGAGAAAGCGGGCCAATACGCCTATCGCGATCGCAAGGTGAAGAAGCGCAGCTTCCGCGCCCTGTGGATCCAGCGCATCAACGCCGCGGTGCGCGTCGAGGGGCTGACCTATTCGCAGTTCATGCACGGGGTGAAGCTGGCCGGCATCGAGCTCGATCGCAAGGTGATGGCCGATCTCGCGATGAACGAGGAAGCCGCGTTCAAGGCGATCATCGCGCAGGCCAAGGGCGCGCTGCCCGCCTGAGGGCGTTTGCCCCGCCTCGTCGGGGTGACGAAGCGCTTTCCTACAGGTAGCCTGCTGCGCTAGCGCGGATCGAAGGGTGAGCGGGGCGGTGTTGCCGTCCTCGCTCGGCTTCGTCTGACTGTGCAGCCCGTGCTGGCCATTCACAATTGTATGAAAACGACACGGGGCTTGTAGGAATCAGCCATCTGAGCCACACCCCGCGCCATGGGGATGGGCTCGGAAACTCTTGACGGTGGCGGGTTGCGCGCGAATGTGCGCAGCGAATTCCACGTGCCGCCCGACGAGTTCGCCGGGTGCTTCACCAGCTTCTATCACCTCGCGCTCGATTTCGAAGGCGAAAGCGATGCGAGCGAACCCGAACCCAAAGTGGTCGATCTGCTCCAGCCCGAATGGGCGAACCTGCGGTTCTTCTGCGGCAGCCTGCCAAGCGCGCAAATCGGAGCGAACCGGCTGGAAGGCGCGCGCTTCGTGGTGACCGGGCCCAGCTCGCGCCCGTGCCGCTTCGAGCTGGGCACGGCGCAGATGTGGGGGATCGGGTTCCTCCCGGTCGGCTGGGCGCGGTTCGTCGCGGCCGATGCCTATGGCCTTGCCAACACCGTGCTCGATGGCGCGGGCCATCCCGCGTTCGCAAGGTTCGACAGCATGAGCGCTGCCCTGTGCGATGCAGCGCTGGGCAAGGCAGCGCAGCTTGAGGTCATCGTCGAGCACCTGGCGCAGGCAATGCGTCCGCACCGCGACGAGGCGAAGATCGCCCGGGTGCACAAGGCGCTGGTCGATCCCGAGTGCCACACGGTGTGCGACCTGGCCGACCGCGCGGGCATGAGCATTCGCACGCTCGAGCGGATCTGTCGGCGCTATTTCGGGTTCGCCCCCAAGCTGCTGATGCGCCGCCAGCGCTTCATGCGCAGCCTGACGAGCTTCATGCTCGAGCGCTCGCGCGGCGCAGGCTCGCGCTGGACCGAGGCGATGGACGAGGCCTACCACGACCAGGCGCAGTTCACCCGCGAGTTCACCGAGTTCATGACGATGCTGCCGACCGAGTATGCAAGCCTCGAGCATCCGATCCTCGCCAGCTTCATCGAGGCGCGCGCGCGGGTCTGGGGCAGCGCGGCGCAGACGCTCGATCCCCCGGTGCGCGGGGCATGCGCGGGCGAGGGGCGCGCGCGGAGCGGGGTGGCAAGGCTCGGCGCGCTCGGCGATGGGGGTGCGGCGGGGTCCTGATGGCGCGCTGCGTCATGCGCGGCTTCAAAGGGTGCAAACGCGCTTTGCATCTGGCCACCAAAGGCGCTAGCGGGACCAGCCTTGAAAGAGCAGCCAGACCCGATGACAGATCTCACCTCCCAGACCAGTGCCACCCTCGCAGCGATCGCGGCAGCCCATAACCTTGAGGCGCTCGATGAGCAGCGCGTGGCAGCGCTCGGCAAGAAGGGCTGGATCAGCCTTGCCCTCAAGACGCTGGGGCAGATGTCGCCCGAGGAGCGCACCGAGGCGGGCCCGCGCATCCAGGCGATGCGCGCCGAAGTGGCCGAAGCGCTCGAGGCGCGCAAGGCCGCGCTCGAGGCTGCCGCGCTCGAAGCGCAGCTTGCGAGCGAGACGATCGACCTGACCCTGCCCGCGAGCGCGCTGCCCAAAGGCTCGATCCACCCGGTTGCCCAAGTGATGGACGAACTTGCCGAGATCTTCGCCGATCTCGGCTTCGCGGTCGCCACGGGTCCGGAGATCGAGGACGACTGGCACAACTTCACCGCGCTCAACATGGATGAGAGCCACCCCGCGCGCGCGATGCACGATACGTTCTACTTCCCGGA
>DAITMG010000106.1:0-3097 GCA_036835265.1 Erythrobacter sp.
GTGCACGATGGTGCAGCGACGATGGACTGGATGGAGCAGGAGCAGGAGCGCGGGATCACGATCACCTCGGCGGCGACCACGACGTTCTGGAACGCCGAGGATCCGGAAATGGATCCGATGTCCGATCCCGACGATCTGCGCGCGAACACCGCCAAGCACCGCATCAATATCATCGACACCCCCGGCCACGTCGACTTCACTATCGAAGTTGAGCGCAGCCTGCGCGTGCTCGATGGCGCAGTTGCAGTATTCGACGGCGTTGCTGGAGTTGAGCCGCAGTCCGAAACTGTCTGGCGCCAGGCGGACAAGTATGGCGTTCCGCGGATGTGCTTCATAAATAAATTGGATCGCACCGGCGCCGACTTCTATTACTGCGTCGATTCGATCGTCGAGCGCCTCGGCGCGACCCCGCTCGTGCTCTATCTCCCGGTGGGTGCGGAGAGCGACCTGCAGGGCGTGATCGATCTGGTCGGCAACCGCGCGATCATCTGGGAATCGGAAGGCTTGGGCGCGAGCTACAAGCACGTGCCCATCCCCGATGACCTCGCTGACAAGGCGGCCGAATATCGCGAAAAGATGATCGAGCTTGCCGTCGAGCAGGACGATGACGTGATGGAAGCCTATCTCGAAGGCAACGAGCCTGATGTTCCGACGCTCAAGAAGCTCATCCGCAAGGGCACCATGGCGCGCGCCTTCGTGCCGGTGCTGTGCGGCTCGGCGTTCAAGAACAAGGGCGTGCAGCCGCTGCTCGATGCGGTGGTCGATTACATGCCTTCGCCGATCGACGTTCCGGCGATCAAGGGCGTGCTGCCCGACAGCGACGAGGAAGCCGAGCGTCCCTCGAGCGACGATGCGCCGTTCTCTGCGCTGGCCTTCAAGATCATGAACGATCCGTTCGTCGGCTCGCTCACCTTCACCCGCATCTATTCGGGCAAGCTGGCCAAGGGCACCGTGCTCAATTCGGTCAAGGAGAAGAAGGAAAAGATCGGCCGCATGCTGCTGATGCACTCGAACAACCGCGAGGACATCGATGAGGCATTCGCCGGCGACATCGTCGCGCTGGCAGGCATGAAGGATACGACGACCGGCGATACGCTGTGCGATCCGGCCAAGCCGATCATCCTGGAGCGGATGGAATTCCCCGAGCCGGTGATCGAGCTCAGCGTGGAGCCCAAGACCAAGGCCGACCAGGAAAAGATGGGCATCGCGCTCAATCGCCTTGCGGCCGAGGATCCCTCGTTCCGCGTCTCGACCGACCACGAAAGCGGCCAGACGATCATCAAGGGCATGGGCGAGCTTCATCTCGACATTCTCGTCGATCGGATGCGGCGCGAGTTCAAGGTCGAGGCCAATGTCGGCGCGCCGCAGGTGGCATACCGCGAGTCGCTCGCCAAGGAAGTCGAGCTGACCTACACCCACAAGAAGCAGTCGGGCGGTTCGGGCCAGTTCGGCGAGGCCAAGGTCATCGTCACTCCGGGTGAACGCGGCCAGGGCGTGGTGTTCGAAGACCAGGTCAAGGGCGGGAACATTCCCAAGGAATACATCCCCTCGGTCGAGAAGGGCATGCGCGAGCAGGCCGCAAGCGGCTACCTGATCGGCTTCCCGATCATCGACTTCACGATCAAGCTGATCGACGGCAAGTATCACGACGTCGACTCTTCGGCGATCGCGTTCGAGATCTGCGGTCGCGGCGCGATGCGCGAGGCAGCCAACAAGGCCGGCATCAAGCTGCTCGAGCCGATCATGAAGGTCGAGGTGGTGACGCCCGAGGATTATCTCGGTGACGTGATCGGCGATCTCAACAGCCGGCGCGGGCAGATCCAGGGCACCGACACCCGCGGCAACGCGCAGGCGGTCGAGGCCTTCGTGCCGCTCGCCAACATGTTCGGCTACGTCAATGAATTGCGCTCGTTCAGCCAAGGCCGCGCGCAGTACACGATGCAGTTCTCGCACTATGACGAGGTTCCCTCGAACGAGGCGCAGAAGGTCAAGGAGAAGCTTGCCTAAAGCGGCAAGCACGGCTAGGGGCGGCGCCTGATTCTGAGCGGGGCCGCCCGTCCTCCCGCAACACAATCAATTTCAAAAGAAGGTAATTTAGCGAAATGGCAAAGGCAAAATTCGAGCGGAACAAGCCGCACTGCAACATCGGCACCATCGGTCACGTCGACCACGGCAAGACCACGCTGACGGCCGCGATCACCAAGGTCATGGCTGAAGTTTACGGCGGCGAAGCGGTCGATTTCGCGAACATCGACAAGGCTCCCGAAGAGCGCGAGCGCGGGATCACCATCTCGACCGCTCACGTCGAGTACGAGTCCGAAGCGCGTCACTACGCGCACGTCGACTGCCCGGGCCACGCCGACTACGTCAAGAACATGATCACGGGTGCCGCCCAGATGGACGGCGCGATCCTCGTCGTGAACGCCGCCGACGGCCCGATGCCGCAGACCCGCGAGCACATCCTGCTCGCGCGCCAGGTCGGCGTGCCCGCGCTCGTCGTATATATGAACAAGGTCGACCAGGTCGATGACGAGGAAATCCTCGAGCTGGTCGAACTCGAAGTTCGCGAGCTGCTCTCGGTCTATGACTTTGACGGCGACAACATCCCGATCATCAAGGGCTCGGCGCTGGCCGCGCTCGAAGGCCGTGATGACACCATCGGCAAGGATTCGATCGTCGAGCTGATCAAGGCGGTCGACGAGCACATCCCGCAGCCCGATCGTCCGATCGACAAGAACTTCCTGATGCCGATCGAAGACGTGTTCTCGATCTCGGGTCGCGGCACCGTGGTGACCGGCCGGATCGAGACCGGCATCGTCAATGTCGGCGACGAAGTCGAGATCGTCGGTATCAAGGACACCGCCAAGACCACCGTCACCGGCGTCGAGATGTTCCGCAAGCTGCTCGATCGCGGCGAAGCGGGCGATAACGTCGGTGCGCTGATCCGCGGTGTTGCCCGTGAAGACGTCGAGCGCGGCCAGGTGCTGTGCAAGCCCGGTTCGGTCAGCCCGCACACCGAGTTCAACGCCGAGGTCTACGTGCTCTCGAAGGATGAAGGCGGCCGTCACACGCCGTTCTTTGCGAACTACCGTCCGCA
>DAITMG010000107.1:0-2930 GCA_036835265.1 Erythrobacter sp.
CGCGCCACGCCTGCAGCTCTGCCCTGCCGGGTGCGGCGCGCTAGGCCAACCCTAGCGAGGTTTTCCGACGCTCAGTAACCGCGCCGATCATCCCGCCAGTCGCGCCGATCATCGCGCCGATCGTCCTGGCGGTCACGGCGGGCTTTGCGCAATTCCTCGCGAAAATCGCGTTCGACTTGCGCGATTTCCTCCCGGCACTTTTGCTGTTCCTCGCGATATTCGCGCCGGTCGTCGGCGTCGCGAAGTTCTTCTGCGCATTCGCGGCGGGCTTCGGCAAGATCGCGGCGATATTCGCGTTCGATCTCCCGAACCTCGCTGTGGTCGCTATCGCGCCAGCCCGGGTGGCCTGGATAGTATTGCGCGGCAGCAGGCGTGGTCACAAGGGTCATCAGACCGACTGCGCTGGCGATCAGGATACGCATCATGGGTTCTCGATCCTCGGCTGTGAACGTCGTTGCCGTTCTTGGAGCGCACGAACTGAACCACCTCGCAATGCGGCTTTCACGCCGCATTCACCGGACCACACCATCAGAGCCAGGCTGTAACAAAAGCGTCGGATAGGCTGGCTACGCTCGAAGCTGGTCCAGCCCCAGGAGCTTTCCTCGATGGTTCTCAATCGCTTCAGAGCAGTGTCGCTCTTGGTTTTGACGCTTGGTTGCATCGCGCCTGCGACTGCGCAGACCTGGATCGCGAAGCCCGAAGTCGTGCCCGCTGGCTCGGGTGAGCCTGCGACAGAGGTAAGCGGCATCGTGTTCGACGATTCCAATGGCGATGGCCGCCACCAAGCCGCCGAGCCGGGGGTTGCCGGCGTGCTGGTGTCGAACGGTCTCGATGTCGTCGCGACCGCGGCCGACGGAACCTACAGTCTGCCGGTGCGACCCGACATGAACCTGACGATCGTCCAACCTGCGGGTTGGCGCGTGCCGACCGATGCCCGCCAGGTGCCGCAGTTTTTTTATGTCCACAAGGAAACCGGCTCGCCGACGCCGCTGCGCTTTGGCGGTCTCCCCGCAACCGGACCGGCGCCGCGCACAGTGAATTTTCCGCTGCAACGATCCTCGGTGGGCGAGGACTTCTCCTGCGCGATCATCGGCGACAGCCAGACCTATTCCAACACCGAGGTCAGCCATTTCCGCGACAGCGTGATTGCCGACCTGTTGCGCGACGGGCCGGGGACATACGATTGCATGCTCTATGTCGGCGATGTGGTGGGAGATGACCTGGGCCTGCTCGACCGGCTGCTGGAAATCGGCGCCGCCGCGGGCGTCCCGCAATATCTGGTCCACGGCAATCACGACTATGATTTCGATGCGACTTCCGATGCGGATTCCGCCGACAGCTGGCGGCGCATCTATGGACCGGAATATTTCGCGTTCGAGATGGGCCGGACGGTGTTCATCGTGCTCGACAATGTCGTTTATCCTTGCGGCCCGCAGGATCTGGCCATGGCGGGGCGCGAATTCTGCGCCGATGATCAGGCCCCAACCTATAACGGGCGGGTCAGCGACACCCAGATGACCTGGCTGGCCAATCTGTTGCCCCAGATACCCGAGGATCGCCTGATCGTGCTGGCGCATCATATCCCGTTCGTGTCGTTTGTCGATTCGACCTCAACCAAGCATCAGACCGACAACTTGGCGCAGATCCACGCGCTGATCGCCGGGCGGCCGGCACTGTCGCTGTCGGGCCATACCCACACGACCGAAAACCACGCGCCCGGCCAGAATTTTGCCGGCTGGCAGGAGGCGGTGAGGGTCAGCGAGCTGCCGTTCCGGCACATCATCGCAGGCGCAGCCTCGGGCGGCTGGTTCCAGGGCGATCTCGATATCGACGGCGTTCCGATGGCGCTGCAACGGATGGGCGCTCCCAAAGGCTATCTGCGGCTCGATATCGACGGCGCGAATTTCCGCGAAACCTATTTCGGCGCGCGGATCGATCCAGCGCGCCAGCAATGGCTCAGCTTTAACACGCCCGAATTCCGGCGCTGGTTCGATGCGATCACGCGCTGGACCAGCGAAGACTCCGAGACGCGCGATCCGCTCCCGCCGCTCTCGATCAACGATCTCCCCGATACCCGCCTGTTCACCCCGGACGATCTTGCAGCCGGCGTCTGGCTGTCGGCCAATGTCTGGGCCGGGGACTCCGCTACGACTGTGGTCGCGGCGATCGACGAGGGCCCCGCGATTCCGCTCGAACGGACCCAGCGCGGCGCGGGCGAGGCGCCGCTGATCGGGGCCGAATGGGCCGATCCCTTCGCCGCCATGCGCCAGCTCTCGGTCGCCAGGGTCGCGATGCAAAGCGGATCGGGCGAAGCGCGCAACCAGGGGGTCGAGGTCTTTCGTGGCAGCGGGTTCGGACCCGCGGCGCCGCAGCCGATGACGGTCATCGCCGATCGCAACATGCATTTGTGGCGGTTGCGGCTGCCGGCCGATCTCCCGCTTGGCACGCACACCCTGACGGTCACCACCACCGACCGCCACCAGCGGGTCTCAACCGAGCGCATTGCGTTCGAGGTGCGGGCAGACCGCCCGGCGCCGCGCTGGCGCGGGGAATTGTGGCAAGACTGATCGAGCCTTTACCCAAAGTCCGTGTCCCACTGGCCTGCAAAATCAGGCAACACTTTGTGCAAGATCTACCCGGCAAGGTTCCCAACCTTGAAGAAAGTTCGCATCGCAGAATTGTTCGCGATGAAGCGCCAATCGCGAACCCCGTCACCCTGCGTCCCGACCTGCTCGAGAATGCAGGCCGCGTCGCGTGCCAGATCAAACGCGGCCGCGAAGTTCCCGATGCCGGTGTCTTCATGATATTGCGGCATTGGATCTTTTCCTCCAGCTCTTGCTAACCGCAATCGGCGAAACAAAGCTCAGGATTTGAGGAGCGCTCATGTGCCAAGGTTTTGAGCGATAGATCAAAAAATTCCGAGACTAACT
>DAITMG010000108.1:0-2633 GCA_036835265.1 Erythrobacter sp.
CAAGCGATTGCGGGCGGGATCGAGCGGCTTGGGCGGGGTCTTGGTCATACTCTTCTCCTACATGGAGGATTTTTCCTAGACAAGTAGGAAATGCGATGGAACATACGGTGAACATCGAGCGATTCGCTGGCCATCCCAGCACCGCGCGATGGCCGCCATTCAAGACCATGCTCCAGGGGGAGACCGCCATGATGCTGATCCGAAAAGTCGAGAAATTCCTGCGGGAGCACGATATGCCCGCGACCAAGTTCGGACGCCTCGCCGCGCACGATCCGCGCTTCGTGCTCGATCTGCGGATGGGCCGCATACCGCGCGCCGCGACCGAAGCACGCACGCTCGAATGGATGGCGCAATATAGCGAGCAGGCGCGCAGCAGCGGCGCTGATGATGCCGCGCCGCCCGCTGCCGCACCGGCACCTGCACCCTCCTACACCCCCGCTATTCGGGAGGCGATCCATGCTTGAGGACATCTTCGCCGGCGAAACCGCCCAAGCCCCGATCCCCGCCCTAGAGATCAAGGCCGCCCGCCCCCCCGCCTCGCGCTACCGTGCGCGCAAGTCGCTGGCCGACCGGGTGCACGAGGCGCTGGTCGAACTCGCCGAGGGCAAGGCCGCGATCCTCACGCATGAGGAAACCCACTGGGCCTCGATCACCTTCACCGGCACCCGCCACGAGATCGTGCTCGATTTCCACGGCGCGGAAGCGGTCGCGGTCGGCGAGGAATTCATCGTCAACCTGCCCGAACACGAATTCCGCATCCCCGGCCAGCTCGTCGCCGATGCCAGCGTGCGCGAGGTCGACCACCGCTTCGGCGCGGACGAGCGGATGCTGGTGACCTGCGTGCTGCTGTTGCTGGAGGAGAGCTGACGCAAAACCCGGAGGCATAGCCCGCCATGGGCCTTGCCCCGCAATCTACCCCTTGATCACGATCATCTTCTCGATCGTCATCTCGTGGCAGGTGTAGGGAATGCCGCCGACCCCGTGGCCCGAGGTCTTGAGGCCGGCGAACGGCATCCAGTCGACCCTGAAGGCGGTGTGATCGTTCACCATCACGGCTGACGCGTTGATGTTGCGGAAGGTGTGCATCGCGCCCGCGAGATCGTTGGTGAACACCGCCGCCTGGAACGCCACATCGAGCGAATTGGCCTGCGCGATCGCTTGATCGACATCGTCGTAGGCATAGACGCACACCACCGGGCCGAACACCTCGCTGGTCGAGATCCGCGCATCGGCGGGCGGATTGAGCAGCACGGTGGGGGCGTAGGTGGTGTCCGACAGCTTTTCGCCGCCGCACAGCACCCTTGCCCCGCCAGCGCGCGCTTCCTCGACCCATTCGGACACCCGCTCGACCTCGGCGGGGCGGATCAGCGGGCCGCAATCGGTGTCCTCGTCAATCGCATTGCCGACCTTGAGCGCAGCCGCTGCCGTCGCCATGCGCGAGGCGACGTATTGTGCGACCGAGCGGTGGGCGAACACGCGCTGGACCGAGACGCAGACCTGCCCCGAATGATAGAACCCGCCCTTGACCAGCGCGCTCACCGCTGCATCGAGATCGGCGCTGGCGTCAACGATCACCGGCGCGACGCCGCCATGTTCGAGCGCGCAGCGCGTGCCCGGCGCTAGTTTGGAACGCAGGCCCCAGCCGACCTTGGACGAACCGATGAAGCTGAAGAAAGCGACCCTGGGATCGGTCACCATACGCTCGGACGCATCGCGCGAGGGCGCCACCGCCTTGGCCCATTCCTTGGGCAGGCCCGCCTCGTGGAGGATATCGATGAATTCGAAGCACGAGAGCGGCGTGTCGCTCGCCGGCTTGACGATCACCGGGCACCCCACCGCCACGGCCGGCGCGACCTGGTGGACGATGAGGTTCAGGGGATGGTTGAAGGCGGAGACCGCCACCACCGGCCCGATCGGCTCGCGCGTCGTCCAGGCGAGCCGGCCGTCGCTCGAGGGGCTGAGCCCCATCGGGATCTCGGTCCCGCGAAGTGCGCCGATTTCGTGGATGCACAGCTCGATACCCTTGATCGCACGGTCAACCTCGACCCGCGCATCGACCAGCGGCTTGCCGCCTTCATTGGCGATCTGGTGCGCGAGATGATCGCGGCGCTCGAGCATGATCGCGTGCGTCTTTTCGAGGATGGCGGCGCGCTCGTGCGGCTTCATCCAGGCCGAGCGATCCTCGGCGAGCTGTTTGGCCCGCGCGAGGAAGGCATCGATCTCGTCCCACTCGGCCTCCGGCACGCTGCCGATCACCGAGAGGTCGAACGGGTTGACGACGTCTTTCATGTCTCTTCCTAACTCCCCTCCTGCTTGCAGGAGCGGTCGGGGGTGGTCCTGCCCGGTGGCTACCCCCTCCCGCAAGCGGGAGGGGGCGCACATCACAGAGCGGCGCTCAGCTTCTTGATGTCGATGTTGAGGATCTGGTCGTTCTCGGTGTAGTCGACCGGGCAATCGATCAGATGCACGCCGGGCGTATCGCGGCACTGCGCCAGCAATTCGCGCAGGTGATCGGAGGATGTGGCGCGGTGCCCGCTCGCCCCGTAGCTTTCGGCATATTTGACGAAATCGGGGTTGCCATAAGTCAGCCCGAAATCGGCAAAGCCCATGTTCGCCTGCTTCCAGCGGATCAT
>DAITMG010000109.1:0-2452 GCA_036835265.1 Erythrobacter sp.
GGCGGCGGATCGGCCAATGAGGACGTTGCCTATGTCGCGCGCGACGTCGAGACGCTTTACACCGAGGCGCAGCGCCGGCTCGACAAGGGCAACACCCTGCTTGCCGCCGCGCTGTTCGACGAGGTCGAGCGCCAGCATCCCTATTCGCCGTGGGCCAGGCGCGCGCAGCTGATGAGCGCGTTCAGCTATTACACCGCGCGCGATTACAACAAGTCGATCCAGAACGCGCAGCGCTTCCTCTCGATCCATCCGGGCAACAAGGACGCGCCCTACGCCTATTATCTCATCGCGCTCTCTTATTACGAGCAGATCTCGGACGTGAACCGCGATCAGAAGATCACCGAACAGGCGCAGACCGCGCTGCGCGAGGTCAACCGGCGCTTTCCGCAGACCGAATATGCCGCCGATGCGCGGCTCAAGCTCGATCTCGTCGCCGATCACCTCGCGGGCAAGGAAATGGAGATCGGCCGCCACTATCAGCGCTCGGGCCAGTGGCTCGCCGCCTCGCTCCGGTTTCGCAACGTGATCAACGAGTTCGACACGACCAGCCAGGTCCCCGAAGCGCTCTACCGGCTGACCGAAAGCCATCTGGCGCTCGGCATCCCCGAGGAGGCGGTCAAGTTCGCGGCCGTGCTCGGCGCGAACTATCCGGGCTCCAAATGGTACGAGCGCGCCTTCGAGCTGGTCGAGGACCATGCGTCCGGAGTGACGGCGTCGTAAGCGCCCGCCTGCGGGCGCTTTGCCGTCGGTTCGCCTCGTCTGAAGCAGCCCTTGGGGATTGGCCTGCGCTTGAGGCGTGACGCGCGCACGGGCCTGCGCTATCGCTGGGCGCGCTCATGCTCACACGCCTCTCGATCCGCAACATCGTCCTGATCGAAGCGCTCGACCTTGATTTTTCGAGCGGGCTCGGCGTGCTCACCGGCGAGACGGGCGCGGGCAAGTCGATCCTCTTGGATGCGCTGGGGCTGGTGCTGGGTGACCGCGCCGAGACGCGCCTCGTGCGCTCAGGCGAGGACAAGGCGAGCGTCACCGCGAGTTTCGACCTGGGCGCGCTGCCGCCCACCGTCGCCGAGCTGCTGGACGAAGCCGAGATCGAGCTCGAACCCGGCGAGCCGCTGATCATCCGTCGCCAGATCAAGGCCGATGGCGGCTCCAAGGCGTTCATCAATGATCAGCCCGCCGGCGCGCGCATCTTGCGCGAGCTCGCGCCCGCGCTGGTCGAGCTGCACGGCCAGCACGATGATCGCGGCCTCGTCAATCCGCGCGGTCACCGCGCGCTGCTCGACCGGTATGCCGCCACCGATCTCGAAGGGCTTGCGAAAGCCTATGCCACTTGGGCGAAGGCCGAAGCCTTGCTCGCGGAGCGCCGCAGCGAGGTCGAGGCGGCCAAGTCGGAGGAAGAGCTCCAGCGCGCGCATCTGGCCGAGCTTCAGGCGCTCGACCCCAAGGCAGGCGAAGAGGCGGAACTCGCCGGCACCCGCGCCGACATGCAGAAGGGCGAGCGGCTGGCGGGCGAACTCGATGAGCTGCGCCACATCTGGGAGGGCTCGGATTCGCCGCTCGCGAGCTTGCGCGTGGCGGCGCGCAAGCTCGACCGGATCGCGCCCGAGCACCCGCTGCTCGCCGAAGCGCTGGCAGCGCTCGATCGCGCGGTGATCGAGGCGGGCGAGGCGGAGGAGAAGCTGGAGGCAGCGGCCGAAGCGCTGGTGCACGATCCGGCCGCGCTCGAAGCGGCGGAAACCCGGCTGTTCGACCTGCGCGCGCTCGCCCGCAAGCACCGCTGCGAGGTTGACGAGCTGCCCGCGCTGATGCGCGAGCTGGCGGGCGGGATCGAGGCGATCGACGGGGCGGAGCAGGAGCTCGGCGCGCTCGAGGCGGCGGCGCGCGCTGCGCGCGAGGTTTATTTCAAGGCAGCCAATGGCGCGCACGAGGCGCGGGTCAAGGCCGCCAAGCGGCTCGACAAGGCGGTCGCCGCCGAGCTGGCGCCACTCAAGCTCGATGCCGCGCGGTTTCGCACCGAGGTGACGCAGCTGCCGCAAGAGCGCTGGGGCGTGCTCGGCAGCGATGCGGTCGAATTCCTCATCGCCACCAATCCCGGCGCCGATTTCGCCCCGCTCGCCAAGATCGCGAGCGGCGGCGAGCTTTCCCGCTTCATCCTCGCGCTCAAGGTGGCGCTCGCCGAAAAAGGCGGCGCGGGCACGATCATCTTCGACGAGATCGACCGCGGTGTGGGCGGGGCGGTGGCAAGCGCGATCGGCGAGCGGCTGGCGCGGCTGGCGGCCGAGGAGGGGCAATTGCTGGCGGTGACGCACAGCCCCCAGGTCGCCGCGCGCGGCACGCAGCATTATCTCATCGCCAAGGCTTCGAGCGGGACGGTGACCAGGACCAGCGTGGTGCTGCTGGATAGCGCCGGGCGGCAGGAGGAAATCGCGCGGATGCTGTCGGGCGCCGA
>DAITMG010000110.1:0-2107 GCA_036835265.1 Erythrobacter sp.
GTCGTCACTCCGAAGAATCCGACATAAAACGGCCCGACCCAGAAGTCGAATAGGTCGCCGCCGATCAATGTGCCACCGCGCATGCGGTATTTCCGCTCGAAACTAAGGAGCGCCATAGATCCATCCTCCCCGCCGCACGGGCGGGCTTATAGGTGATTGCGAGTGTGCAAATGGTAGGAGGCAGGCAGGCGAACCTGCCCCCTCACACTTGCGACGGCCGTTATCTAGCCGATCGCCGGAAGTTCCGACGATTCCACAGCCGTAACAGCCGGTGCGGGCGCACCCGGGGCGCGCTCGAGCCAATTGTAACGGTCAGTGCTGAGCAGGATGAAGTGAATCGAGAACGCCAGCACGGCGAGGCCTACATGAAGCCCAACCATCACCCGGCGAACGTCGAAAAGAAGCCAGATTTTCCACATAGTGAAATTCCTTTGTTAAAGCGTGTATTCGTCCTGGTGCCCTTGAGCCTTTCAGCTCGCGGGCAGCCGATCACTGACCAAAGCCAGCGCCGATCCAGGGCTTGTATGCCCACATCAGGGCATGAGCGACGACGGCAATCAGGACGTAGAGGGTGAAAGTACCCATAAACGCCTTGTGAATGTCCTGTGCCTCTTCAGGGGTCAGGTATGTGCCGATGCGCTCACCGGGGTTCGGATCAACCATTGTTAAGTCTCCGTATCAGTTGGGTATTTGGAGGCGTGAGCCTCCGTCGGCATCCCCGCGTGATCCCCCACGTGGATTGGTTGAGCCGGCGCGCCGGGATGACGCGCCGCCAATAGGGTTGAGTGCTGAGCGCCTGCGAGGTCGAGCGCGGTCATGCGCGCTCTCCTTCGAGCAGGGACTCGGCCCCGAATTCTTCGAGACACGCCGCATCGACCCGGCCAAGACCGCGCGCCCGCGCGACGCTTTCCGCCGCATCGCGCAGCCGCTTTGCGGCCGAGATCCGGACCAGCACCGGCTGTTGATCAACGAGCCTATCGAGGATCGCCTTGGCGTCATTGTCCCAGGTCAATTCGCTGCGATCCTGGCCTGCGCCGCGCGCAGGCGTTGGATCGCCTGCGTCCATGTCGGTGCCCAGCGGCAGGATGTGAAACAGCGCATCGAACAGCGCGTTGCAGACCTCCTGGACGAGATAGGTCGCCCCGGAATACCCCATGAAGGGTGTGCCGGTGTGGCGGCGGATCGCCGCGCCCGGGAAACTCGCCGGGATGAAGGTCGATTGCGGGCCGTGGCCAGCGCGCGAGCCGCTTGCCGCTTCGGCCATGTACATGCGCTCGTTATAGCTGCCGAACACGACCAGCGGCGCGGTCTTGCGGATGCTCGCGCGCACCTCGTCGTTGCGCGGCTTGACCCCGGCGCAGCGCGAGAAGCTCATGACGCAAGGCAGGCCCATGTCGTCCTCGAGGAAGTGGCGGATGCCGCGAGCATAAGTGTCGTTGGCGACGATGCCGAAGCTCGCCGTGCCGAAGAAATCCTGCGTGACCGAGCGCCACAGGTCCCACAGCGGCTTGATCGTGGTGTGCTTTTCGCGCTCGATGAACGGCTCGGGGTCAAGCCCCAGCTCTTCGCCCAGTGCGCGCAGGAACTTGGTGGTCGAGGTGAGCCCGATCGGGGCCTGGAAATAGGGGATCTGCAGCGTCTCGCACAGATTGCGGCCAAACTCGCGATACATGCAGACATTGGCATCGGCCGTGCCGAGATCGCGAATGTCGGCGAGGTGGCTGCCGAGCGGGAAGACCATGCCCACGCGCGCGCCGATTCCCTCGACAAGGCGGCGGATCTCGGCAAGGTCGCTAGGCATGTTGAACATGCCGTAGGACGGGCCGATAATGTTGACGACAGGAGCCTCGCCGTCCTTGCGCGGGCGCCGGGCGGGGGCCTTCTTGGGGCCGAACTCGGTCCACAGCCAGGTCAGTGCGCGGTCGGCCGATTGCCACTGATCCTCGTCGATCGTGCGCGGCAGGAAGCGCTTGATATTGGTGCCTTCGGGTGTGACCCCGCCGCCGATCATCTCGGCGATCGAGCCGGTGACGACCACGCAGGGCAGTTCCGGATCGAGCGTTTGCCAGGCGCGCTTCATCGCGCCCTCGGTGCCGGTCTTGCCGAG
>DAITMG010000111.1:0-2068 GCA_036835265.1 Erythrobacter sp.
CAGGCCCCGTCTCAGGCCCCGTCTCAGGCCCCGTCTCAGGCCCCGTCTCAGGCCCCGTCTGATCAGGCGCCGTTTGACCAAGCACCGGACGCGCAGCAACCCGCCGGTGATCCTTCCCCATCCGACGCCCTCACTCCGGCCGCGCCTTTCCCGGTTTCGAGCGAACCGGACATCTTCTCCTCCGAGCGGCTCAATGATCTCATTCCCGACCGCGCGCTTGATGATCCGCAAGGCTGGGCCGCGCAAGGAGTAGACCAGCCGGCTGCCACTCCGCCGCCCCCGATCGAAAGCGCCGGCGACCTCATCGCGCCCGCGCCCGTCATCGCGCTGCCCAAAGACGTGCCGATCCCCGAGCCGCTCGAGCCCGAAACCGATCCCGAACTCGCCGCGCTCGAGACGATCGATGCGCCTGATCTTGGCGACTTGCCCGAGTTCGAGGAATACGCCCTCAGCGACACTCTCATCCTCGCCTTTCCTATAGGTGATGACAGTTTTCCCGAACGGGAAGATTTCATCGATCGCTACAAGGCGCTCTCGACGATCGAGCAGCTCGATGGCGGGGCGGACACCGTTCCGCAGCTCGCCGCGCGCGCGCGCGCCGATGAAGAGCTGCTCGGCGAGGTCTTGCGCGTCTATGGCTATTACTCGGGCGAAATCATCCGCCAGTTGTCGGGCGGGCGCCGGGGCATGGAGGACGAGGCGGCAACCGGCGACGCGGCGAGGCAGCCGCGCGTGCGGTTCGATATCCTGCCCGGCCCGCTCTATCGGTTCGGCGCGGTCGATCTTGGCAGGCTAAGCTATCTTCCGGACAACGAAGGCGACAATATCGTGGCCGCCTTCGCCATCAATCCGGGCGATCCGCTCTATGCCGATCGCATCCCTGCCGCGATCACCGAACTGCGCACGCTGCTGGGCGATGGCGGCTATCCGTTCGTCCGCATCGACGAGCCTTCGCTGCTGATCGACCATGCCCGGATCGAAGGCGATCTCACTGTGCCCGTTACGCCCGGCGGGCAATACGTGTTCGGCGAGGTCGTCAGCGATGATCCGCGGTTTCTTTCGGGCAGACATATGGAGACGATCGCCCGGTTCGAACCTGGCGATCCTTACCAGGCGAGCCTTGAGGCCGATCTGCGCCGGGCGGTGCTGGCGACGGGGCTTGTGTCGAGCGTTGCGATCACGCCGCGCGAAGTCGTGCCGCCGGCGGGCGACCAGCCGGGCGAGGTCGCACTCGATGTGGCGATCGAGCGGGCGCCCTTGCGCACGCTATCGGGCGCGCTCGGCTATGGCACCGAGGAAGGCTTCCGGATCGAGGCGGGCTGGGAGCATCGCAACCTCTTGCCGCCCGAGGGCGCGCTGCGCCTGCGCGGGATTGTGGGCACGCAGGAACAGCTCGCGAGCGTCAGCTTCCAGCGCTCCAATTTCCGCGGGCGCGACCAGATCCTGACGATCGATGCCTATGTCAGCGATCTCGATACCGAAGCGATCGATGCCCGCACGATTGCTCTGCGCGGGACTTTCGCCAAGGTCTCGAACCTGCTCTTCCAGAAGCCGCTGAGCTGGCTGGTGGGCGGCGAAGTCCTCTACACCGACGAGCGCAACTCGACTTTTTTCGATACCGAGGTGCCGCGCCGTGAATATCTCATCGGCGGCCTGTTCGCCCGCGCGACGATTGATGGCAGCGACGACCTGCTCGATCCCTCGCGCGGCTTTCGCCTCACCGGCGAAATCGCGCCGGATGTCAGCCGCACGCGAGGCGAGGTCAGCACCTATGTGCGCACCGGGATCGATGCGATCACCTACCAGCCGGTCGGCGAACACGTCTTTGCCGCCCGCGCGCATGTGCAGACCATCGCTGGCGCGCGGGTGATCGATATCGCGCCCAGCCGCAGGCTTTATGCCGGCGGCGGTGGCTCGGTGCGCGGCTATGCTTTTCAGGCGATCGGGCCGCGCGATAGGGTTGGCAATCCGATCGGCGGGCGCTCGCTGGTCGAGCTTTCTGCCGAGGCCAGAATCCAGACCGGCTTGTTCGATGGCGCGATCGAAGTCGTGCCGTTCGTCGATGCGG
>DAITMG010000112.1:0-2042 GCA_036835265.1 Erythrobacter sp.
CGCGCGGCGCGCAGCTTGGCGATCTCCATGAAGAAGTTCATCCCGATCCCGAAGAAGAAGCTCAAACGCCCTGCAAAGGCATCGATATCCAGCCCCGCCGCCATCGCGCGGCTCGCATATTCCTTGCCATCGGCGATGGTGAAGGCGAGTTCCTGCACCGCCGTCGCACCGGCCTCGTGCATGTGATAGCCGCTGATCGAGATGCTGTTGAATTTCGGCATGTTGGCCGAGGTATATGCGATGATGTCGGAGACGATCCGCATCGAGGGTTCGGGCGGGTAGATGTAGGTGTTGCGGACCATGAACTCCTTGAGGATGTCGTTCTGGATGGTGCCCTCGAGTTTGTCCTGGCTAACCCCCTGACGCTCGGCGGCGACGATGAAGAAAGCGAGCACGGGGATCACCGCACCGTTCATCGTCATCGAGACGCTCATGGCATCGAGCGGGATCTGATCGAACAGGATCTGCATGTCCGCAACCGTGTCGATCGCCACCCCCGCCTTGCCGACATCGCCGACCACGCGCGGGTGATCGCTGTCATATCCACGGTGGGTGGCAAGATCGAAGGCGACCGACAGTCCCTTCTGCCCCATCGCGAGGTTGCGGCGATAGAAGGCATTCGATTCCTCCGCGGTCGAAAAGCCCGCATATTGCCGGATCGTCCACGGGCGCCCCGCATACATCGAGGCTTTCACCCCGCGCGTGAACGGTGCGAAGCCCGGCAAGCCCGGGTCCCACCCGGCGTGGTCTTCGACTGTGTACAGCGGCTTGATCGCGAAACCTTCGGGCGTTTGCCAGGTGAGGTCGCGGCCTCTGACTTCCTGCTCGGCCAAGGCTTGCCAATCGGCGGGGGTGGGTTTGTCGGTCATCGCTGGGCTCATTTCACATACATCTCACGAACAGGGCTCCTAGCGCCAAGGCGACCGGCGCGCGAGGTTTGCAGCCTTAACGAAGCGCCTCGCATCAGGCTCCCTTGAACTCGGCTTTGCGCTTCTGAAGGAAGGCCATGCCGCCCTCCATCGCGTCTTGGCTCGCGCCCGCAATCCGCTGCCCCTCGGCTTCGACGAGGAAGACGTGATTGAGATCGCCGTCCATCGCGGTGGCGATGTTGCGCTTCATCGTCGAGAGCGCGATCGTGGGCCCGTTGGCCAGCTTTTCGCCGAGTGCGCGCGCTTCGTCCAGCAGCACTTCGTCGGCAACGCACTTGTAAATAAGCCCCCATTCTTCAGCTTGCTGCGCGCCGATCTTCTCACCCAGCATCATCATGCGCGTGGCGCGCGCGCGGCCGATCGCGCGGGCGAGCAGCCAGGTCGAGCCGCCATCGGGCACCAGACCGATATTGACGAAGGCCTGGAGGAAATACGCTGACTTTGCGGCAATGGTGAAATCGGCGGCCAAAGCGACAGAACACCCCACCCCCGCCGCCGGGCCGTTGACGGCGCAGATGACCGGGACCGGAGCGCGCAGGATCTGGCTGATCGCGGGGTTGTAATGCCTGCTCAGCGCCTGGTGGCTGCCGCCCTTCGAGCCCAGCGCGCTCCCTTCGCCGCGCGCCGAGAGGTCCGCGCCCGAGCAAAAGCCCTTGCCCTCGCCCGTGATCAGGACGGCGCGCGCATTGCCGAGATCGTAGAACACCTGCCCGATCTCGTCCGCCATCTGCGGGGGCATCGCGTTGAGGCGCTCGGGGCGATTGAGGGTGATGGTGGTCAGTGGGCCGTCGATCTCGACGCGGATGGTTTCGTAGGACATTTGTCTCTCCGGTGTGTGGGTCAGTTCGACCAGTGCGCATCCTCGCGCGGGGTCTCCATGATTTCGGTCAGCATGCCGCCCATGTCCTTGGGATGGACGAAAAAGATCGGGGTGCCGTGCGCGCCGATGCGGGTGGGGCCGAGAATCCGCTTGCCCAGCGCCTCGAACTCGGTCCGCGCCTCGGCAATGTCGGGCACTTCGAAGCACAGGTGATGCTGCCCGCCGAGCGGGTTCTTGGCGAGGAAGCCCGCGAGCGTGCTGTCCGGCCCGAGCGGCTCGATCAGCTCGATCTG
>DAITMG010000113.1:0-1998 GCA_036835265.1 Erythrobacter sp.
TGGAAGCCAGCCTCTACAAGCTGCGCCGGATAGAGGACCAGCTGGAGCGTCGGGAAACAGAGTTCGCGCGGTCGGCCGATCCTGCCCAGCCCCGGGCCGAGGATGATACGCGGCGCAGGTCTGCATGATGCGAGCCAGCTTGTTCCCGGCTGACGGTGGAACTGCGGATCACCAGGAGGCCGCTGTCCGGCTCTTCGGGAGGAAAGTCGGCGAGATTGTGTTCCCTGCGCTCGCAGTTGCGATGCTGCTAGCGCTGCAGTTTCAACTGGCGCTGACCCGCTCGATCAACTGGGACGAGTTCCACTATCTGCGCCTGGTTTACGAATTCCAGCGCGGCGAGTTGTCGGTGCCTTTGCAAACGCTGCACGTGCGGCTGTTCGAGTGGCTCCCTGACAGCGCGCCGGCTGCGGTCGATCAAATCGTCAAGGGGCGGTTGGTGATGTTTGCCGCTTTGTTGGTGACCACCACCTCCATCGTGCTCGTAGCCCGCCGGTTTGCCCCTCTCTCGGTCGCGCTGATCTGTGCGCTGGCTTATCTTTCGTTCGCTTTTGTGATGCAGCACGGCACGGCGTTCCGCGCTGACCCGCTGGCGGCCAGCCTGTGCATGGCAGCGCTGGCCATCCTCACTCGTGCGCGGCTTCGCCCGGCGGCGGTGCTGGCATGTGCGCTGTTGCTGGGCGCCGGCTTCATGGTCACGATCAAGATCGTGCTCTATGTCCCTGCCTTTTGCGGGATTGTCTGGCTCCGATGGAACGAGGCGGGGCGCAGCCGCGCGGCGTTCGTTGCGCTGGCGGCGGTGCCCGGCTTGGCGTTGTGCTGGGCAGGGATGCTGTATCTTTGGCACGGCGCTGCACTCGCCCCTCCCGAAGCGGCAGCGGCTATGGTCAGCAATTCGGGCGCGCGGATGTTCGGGGCCTCGCCCAAGCTCGTCTACATCTACAAGGGCGCGATGATGAGCCTGCCGTTTGTCATGCTGCTGGGGGCGACGATAGTCTCGCTCTCGGGCCGCGATCAGCGCCTGGCGGCAGAGCGGATCGCGCTGATTTGCCTCGCCGCCCCGCTGTTCACACTGGTGGTCTACACCAACACCTTTCCCTATTTCTACGCCTTCATACTGCCACCGGTGACCGCAGCGCTGGCTGCGGGCGCCCCCTTGCTGACGCGGCGGTACAGCACCGCTGCGCTGGCTGGGGTGCTAGCCGGGAGCGGATTGTTCGTCTGGGCTCTGGACGGTTCGTCGCGCCAGGCCGAGCAGCGCGCAATCGAACTGGCAGCGAACGGCATGTTCCCCGAACCGGTCGCCTATTTCGATTTCCCGGGCTTCCTTCCGCGCCACCACAAAGCCAATTTCTTCATGACCGCGTGGGGCTTTGCAAATTATCAGGAAGCAGGCGAGGCCCACTTTGTCGAAAGGCTGGCGACGCGCCCGGTGCCGCTGCTGCTGGCGGTCGAATTGAGAATTAACCCCGGCCTGATCGGAGTAATGGAAGATGACGCGAGCGCGCGTCTCTTCCACCCTGATGATGTGCGCGCCTTGCACCAGACATATCGCCGGGTCTGGGGACCGATCCATGTTGCGGGGGTGCAGCTTGCGCCGCGCGAGCAGCGGCAATGGCAGATCCACGTGCCCGGCGCGTATCGTACCCAAGGCAGTATCCGGATCGACGGCCGCATTTATCCGGCCAACGCGCAGGTGGATCTGGCGCGCGGGACAGTGACGCTGGCTGCGCAGGGCTCTGGCGCTGCCGGCCTGATCTGGGCCGATATCCGGACGCTTCCCTCGGGCCCGCCGCCCGCTGAACCGTTCTGGACCGATTTCTGAATGCCAAGCGAGGATCCCAAGCGGCGCGATTGCCCTCCCTATCTCTGTCGGGCAACCTTGGACGACTAGCGTTATCGTCCCCCCCCCTTGGCATGATGGTCGATCGCATCGACAATGTAGTTGGCCAGATTCCCTTGACGCTCGAGATAGGCTGAGCGCGCCTGTGAGAACTCGGC
>DAITMG010000114.1:0-1887 GCA_036835265.1 Erythrobacter sp.
CGCCCCGCGCCCTGCCAGCGCGTCGATATTGGGGGTGCTCGCCTCGCCGCCATAGACGCCGACATCCATCAGGGCGACATCGTCGGCGAGGATCACGACGACATTGGGGCGCTCACCGCGCTTGGCAGCAGGCCCGGTCGCACCCATCAGCGCCGCGATCGCCAGGATTGGCAGCAGCAGGCTCGATCGCAGTTTTCGCATTAGCCGCTCCCCCAAGCGCAACCCCAAACGTCTATCGGCTGTGATCGGGCCGCTGGGCAAGCACCCGGCTGGCGATGATCAGGATGCTGCCCATCACGATTTCGATCGCTACCATGTCGGCGAGGAATGGAGCGCCGTGCAGCAGGAATGAAGCTGTGCGATAGGCAGCGGCGGCGAGCAGGAGCAGCGCGGATGCAAGGAACCACGGGCGCTCGCGGGTGATCAGCCCCAGCACGGTGAAGGTGGCGGCGCACAGGAAGAACGCGGCGATGTCCATCTGGCTGCTCAAGGCAGCGCCGCTCAGCAACGGCATCGAGATCGCCTCGGCCGCGCGCGCCGGGGCCACCAGCCAGAGCGCAGCGTTGCCGGCCATGACGAGGGCGATGAGGGCGACGAGCGCGAGCAAAACCAACCGACCCAGTTTCATCGCAACACCTCCCGACAGCCAATTCCGGGCAGCTAATTTATGGCGCTCATAGTGTCAATACATCCACCTCGTCCGGGCGACGCCCTTGACCGGTTGGCTTGGAGGATTCATGTTGGCACCATATATGCCAATTGATCGAAAGCTCCTCGCGCGCAAGCCGGTGGCAAGCGTGAGCCTCGCGGGGCAGGACCGGTGGTGATGATGGACGCGGCGGCTGCATTCAGGCGAGTCATGGAGGCTGCAAAGCCAGAAGCCGATGGCCGCCGGGCTCGCAGCCTCGTCAGCCGCGCCAGGATCATTCAAGCGATGGTGGAACTTGTCGCGGCGGGGGATCCCAATCCGAGCGCAGCCGCTGTCGCCGAGCGCGCGGGCGTTGGCCTGAGATCGGTGTTTCGTCATTTCGAGGACAAGGATGCGATCTTTCGCGAGATCGACGAGCTGCTGATGACGGCCTACCGGCCCTTGCTCCAAGCGGCTTACGCATCGCAGGATTGGCACGATCAGCTGTTCGAGCTGATCGACCGGCGCTGCGCCATCAACGAGGCGGCAGCGCCGTTTCGCATTTCCGCGCTGATGCGGCGCCATGGTTCGCCCTTCATCGCGGCCAAGTATCGTCAGCTTCATGCAGCCGAAAAAGACATGCTCGATGCGGTTCTGCCCGAGGCGCTGCAGACCTCGACCAAGGCCGGTCGCGCGATCCTGATCGCTTGCAGCTTCGACAGCTGGCGCCTGCTCCGGCAGGACGAGGAATTGTCGCCCGAGCAGACCGTCGCGGCAATCAAGCAGCTTGTCGGTGACCTCGTGCAGCGTGCGGATGACCAGCGATGAAGCGCGCCTTCCTGCCGCTGCTGCTTGCCCTTTGCGCCTGCGATGCAGCGCAAGTGCAAGGGGCCTCCGAGCAAACCGCCGCGACCTGCACGGGGCCTGCCGAACCCGGAATGGTCTGGATCCCGGGTGGCCGCTTCACCATGGGCGAGGATGCGCGCTACCCCGAAGAAGGCCCACCCCGCGAGGTCGAGGTCGAAGGCTTCTGGATGAGCCGGACCGAAGTCACCAACGCCGAGTTCGCCAAGTTCGTCGCAACTAAGAATGATTGTCAATTGCGAAACTGGCTATCTAACGAACTGGGTCGCTGGCTTTCTATGTCAGAAGCTCACCCAGCCTCGGTCATGATGGGGGCGATGGTCGATCCCATAGCGGCAAGGCAGTTTCTGGAGGAACCTGACGTTCAGGTGGGCACACACGAACGACCGTCTTTG
>DAITMG010000115.1:0-1830 GCA_036835265.1 Erythrobacter sp.
GATCGAACTGGCCAGGATGTACGAGCGGAAGGGTTACCTCTTTCATGCCCGTAAGACCGTCATCAGCGATGCGACAATGTCCCGGATGATGGAGCGCCGCGGGCTCAAGGCGCGGCCGCATGGTTTCCGCGCCAGCCTGCGCACATGGCTGGCCGAAGAGACGGAGGCGCCGCACGAAGTCGCGGAAGCGATGCTGGCACATGTGAGCGACAGCAAGGTGGTCCGGAGCTACCGACGTACAGACTTTCTGGATCAGCGTTGGGCCCTTCTGGAGCGATGGGCGGCGCATTGCGCCGGTCGGACCGCAACCGCTGCTTGAGGGACGCGCAGCCGCATTGATGGTTCGGTCGCCGTGTTTGGCGACTCCCGGCTCATTCCGCCCCACTCAATTCTGAGTTGCCGGTGCGGGGCCGCTCTATACGTTCGTCGTCCACCGCGAATGACTGTTTCCCCATCCCGGCCTTCTCCTTCGCTTCCATCTCGAACGCCGCGCGGCCCCAGTCGCGCCAGACCTTCCGCGCGTGGTCGCCTTGCTCGCCGTCCAGCCGGTCCGCCATCCACAGAAGCGCGCCGAAGATCAGGGTGCGATCGTCGCCGGTGATCTCGACAATGCCGGCCTTCTTCATCAGCCCGCCGAGCTCGATCAGCTGGCGCGTGCGCTTGCGCCGGTCCATCTGCCAGCCGCGCCGGTCATGCCGCGCCCGGGCCGCCTGAAGACGGTTCAGCTCGGCTTTGTTTCGTTTCAGCGCGGCCTCTGTCGCCGCCATTTGCCGGATGGGATCGCCGGGTCTTTCCGCGAAACATCGCCGCCCCGCGCTTCGCCCAGGCCTCCCGTTTCGCGGCGTCGGTCGTCTCGGCCAGCACGATCAGCGCACCCGCCAGCTCCTCGGGCGCGAGCGCATCGGCCCCGGTCGCGATCACCAGCTCGCCAAGCTGCTGCACCTTGCGCGTCTTGAGCTCCCGCGCCTTGTCCTCGAGCGCCTTCAGCTCCGCGTCGAAATCCCTCGGTTTGCGCATGTCATCCTCCTCAAACCGTTGATCCGATGAAGATACCCGCACCCCGCGCGAAACGCTCCAGAGTCGCCAGGACAGCGCGGGACGGCCCGGTCCCGCCCGAGAATTTATCGAGGGAGGGCGCGCTTATACGTCGTTCCGACGTCGCGGTGCCCGTGGCACAGATCGCCCCATCATGGCGATCTATCATCTTCATATGAAGGTCATCGGGCGGTCCTCCGGCGCAAGTGCTGTCGCAGCCGCCGCCTACCGGTCCGCCTCGCGGCTCCGGGACGAGCGGATCGAGCGCAGCCACGACTTCACCGGCAAGCGCGGCGTCGTGCATTCCGAGGTGCTGTTGCCCGAGGGCGCGCCGGATGCTCTCGCCGACCGGGAACGCCTCTGGAACGCGGTCGAGGCCTGCGAGCTTCGCCGCGACGCCCAGCTTGCGCGCGAGCTGGAGTTCGCCCTGCCGCGGGAGATGACCGAGGCGCAGGCGATCGATCTGGCGCGCGACTTCGTCCAGGCCGAATTCGTCGACCGGGGCATGATCGCCGATCTCAATGTGCACTGGGACCGGACCGACGATGGCCTCCCGAAACCCCATGCCCACGTCATGCTGACAATGCGGTCGGTCAGCGAGGACGGCTTTGGCCCCAAGGTGCGCGACTGGAACCGCACAGATCTGCTCGAACGCTGGCGGGAACGATGGGCGGGCTTCGCGAATGCGCGGCTGGCCGAGCTCGACATCGACGCACGGATCGATCACCGGAGCTTTGAGTCGCAGGGCATTGCGCTCGAGCCGCAGGACAAGATCGGCGCGCCCGCGCTCCGTAT
>DAITMG010000116.1:0-1741 GCA_036835265.1 Erythrobacter sp.
GGCCCGATCGAACGCGCGTGGATCTTGTCGTCGACCAAGTGGTGGAGCTTGAGCATGTAGATGATGCCCACCGTCACCCGCCGGTCGAACGCCTCGCCGGTGCGCCCGTCATACAGCACCGACTGGCCCGAGGAATGGACCCCGGCCTGGATCAGCATGGCGGTCACGTCGGGTTCGCGCGCCCCGTCGAATACCGGCGTGCCCATCGGCACCCCGGCCGAGACGTTGGTCGCCAATTCGACGATCTGTTCGGTCGGGCGGCTTTCGAGATCCTCGAAATACTGCTCGCCATAGACATCCTTCAGCCGCTCGACGACCGCCTGCGGCGGGGCCGCGTTGGCATAGTCCTCGACCGCGTTGGGGTTTTCAGCGCGCCACTTCTCGAGTTCCTCGCCGATCTGCATGCCGAGCGCCCGCGCGGCAAAGCCGAGATGGGTCTCGAAGATCTGGCCCACGTTCATGCGGCTGGGCACGCCCAGCGGATTGAGCACCAGATCGACCGGCGTCCCGTCTTCGAGGAACGGCATGTCCTCGATCGGCAGAATGCGGCTGATCACGCCCTTGTTGCCGTGGCGCCCGGCCATCTTGTCGCCCGGTTGCAGCTTGCGCTTCACCGCCACGAACACCTTGACCATCTTGAGCACGCCCGGGGCAAGTTCGTCGCCCCGCTCGAGCTTTTCCTTGCGGTCGTAGAACTTGGCATCGATCACCGCGACGCTCTCGTCGTACTGGCTCTTGATCGCTTCGATCTGCGCCTGACGGGCATCGTCCGCCACGGCGAACTTGAACCATTCATAGCGCTCGAGATCGTGGAGCACCTGCTCGCTGATGACGATCCCCTTCTTGACGCCCTTGGGCGCGGCCGAAGCGGTCTGTCCGAGCAGCATCTCGCGCAGGCGATTGTAGGTCGCGCGGTTGAGGATGTTGCGCTCGTCCGCGGCGTCCTTGCGCAGGCGCTCGATTTCCTCGTTCTGGATCGCGCGGGTACGGTCGTCGATCTCGATCCCGTGCCTGTTGAAAACGCGCACCTCGACGATTGTCCCGGCAACGCCCGGCGGCAGCCGCAGCGAGGTGTCGCGCACATCGCTCGCCTTCTCGCCGAAGATCGCGCGCAGAAGCTTTTCCTCGGGCGTCATCGGGGATTCGCCCTTGGGCGTGATCTTGCCGACGAGAATGTCGCCCGGGTGCACTTCTGCGCCGATATAGACGATGCCCGCCTCGTCGAGGTTGCGCAGCGCTTCCTCGCCGACATTGGGGATGTCGCGGGTGATCTCCTCCGGCCCGAGCTTGGTGTCGCGGGCCATGACCTCGTATTCCTCGATGTGGATCGAGGTGAACACGTCGTCCTTGACGATGCGCTCCGAGATCAGGATCGAGTCTTCGTAGTTGTAGCCGTTCCACGGCATGAACGCGACGAGGCTGTTCTTGCCCAGCGCCAGTTCACCGAGATCGGTCGAGGGGCCATCGGCGATGATGTCGCCCTGCTCGATCACGTCGCCCACGTTCACCAGCGGACGCTGGTTGATGCAGGTGTTCTGGTTGGAGCGCTGGAACTTCTGGAGCGTGTAGATGTCGACGCCGGACTGGCCGGCCTCGATATCGCCGATCGCGCGGATCACGATGCGGGTCGCGTCGACCTGGTCGACGATCCCGCCGCGACGCGCGGCAATCGCCGCGCCGCTGTCACGCGCCACGGTCTCTTCCATCCCGGTGCCGACCCACGGCGCCTCGGCCTTGACCA
>DAITMG010000117.1:0-1651 GCA_036835265.1 Erythrobacter sp.
TGCAGCCGTAGCCGAAGACCGTGAACAGATAGCGCGGCGTCGGGCGGGCGAGTTTTGGGTCGGCGCGCGAGGGCGGGCCAAAGTGACGGGTGAACCGCGACCAGTGTTCGGCGCGCTTGAGAACATCGAGCAGGTGGCGCTCGGGCAGACGCTCGCGCAGGCCCGCTTCGAAGGTGGCGAGCCCTTCGGGCGGCGTGGCGCGGGGCATCTGGCGCAGATGCGGGGTCCCATCGGGATCGAGGGTGAGCGCGCTGTTGTCGGGGTAGCCCGCGTCGACCGCAGCGGCGACGACGGCGAGTTCGGCCTTGAGTTGTTTGACAGCCTCGGCGCCCTCGGTCGGCAGGCCGACGGCCCGGCAGTAGGCTGCCACCTTCGGCGCGCAGGCCGACCAGGGCAGCAGTTGCGCGGGGTAGTCGGCGAACCGCTCGCTGCCGACAACGTAGATGTCCCCGCTCATCAGCGCATCGGCGAGATGGACGAACACGCAGACCTCCAGGGCACGACGATCGATGACCTCGGCGCCATCGATCATGGCCATGACAAAGTCGCGCCACCGCTGCGAAGCGAAGCCGAGATCCAGAGCGCCAGGGATATCCGTGCGCTTGGCGGCCCTGTGCATGCTGACCGCACGCCGGGCGAGGAGCAGCGTTTCATCCTGGGTCGTCGAGCGGAGCTCAAAGCGGTCGAGAATGCGGAACAGGAGCGCGCGGTGGTGCTTGTGGATCGGCCAGAGCAGCGGCAGGACGTTGTCCTTGTGCCAGGCCGAGACCCGACGGACGCGCTCGGCGACGGCCTCGACGCCGCCATGCGCCATGAAGATTGCCCGCACGCTCGCCCCAAGCGCGGCATCTTCAAGCGACGCCTCGGCGCGCTCGGTCACCTCGCCCAGCATGCCGATGAGGGACTCCTCAAGGCGCCGATGATCGGTCCGCAACGCCTCAAACGCTTCGCGTGCAGCCACCTGAGTGCGGCGGACACGGCGCAGCAGCATCTCGACCATGTCGTCACGGGTGTGCATGCGTGCCTGGCGCACCAGCGCGAGCAGCAGGGTGTGACGCCTGGCGGCGCGGGTGACGTCGAGCAGGCCATCGACCTCCATGGCTGCAGCCTCGGCAGCGAACTGGCGGAGTTTGGTGTGGGCGATGCCCTCGAAAGGGCGCGCATCCCCGGGCAGGGCGTCGAGCCGGTCGAGGCGTTCGATCCAGAGCCGCAGCGTCCGATGCGTCGGCGGACCCGGGGTCTGCTTGAGGCTGTTGAAGGGCGTGGTCGGCGAGCCCTCCACGCGGACGAGCAGCGCGTCGAGGGATGCACGGTCGGCGGTATCGAGATGGGCGGCGACTTGGCGGTAGATTGCGTCGTGCGCCTCTGCGCGCAGGTGGCCGACGAGGCGGTCGAGCGTGCTGAAGGCGGGAAGGTCGATGCCCGCGCCGACCAAGGCCTCGATGGCGCGATTGATGAGGTCGGCCGGATCGCTCATCGTCGCCGCCGCAGCGCGCACGGTCTCGGCAACCAGCGTGCGTCCGGGCGCGCCGAAGACGCTGGCGCCCAGATGCACACGAACGATGTGCTGGTAGCGATAGAAGCTCTTGGTCCGGGCGGTGCTGGTGAGGCTGCCCGCGAGAGCGCTCGCATCGAGCTGGGCGGCGAGGTG
>DAITMG010000118.1:0-1625 GCA_036835265.1 Erythrobacter sp.
TTTCAACGGCGAGGACGTGCGCCTTGACGGCGCGATCCGGATGGCGCCGCGCTGAGCATCGCGGGCGGCGCGGCGCGGGGGGCAGCTGCCGCCTTACGGCCTGAGCGGTTGAGACGCGTCGGGTATCGCAGGCGCATCCGGCTCGGGTAGGCTCGATCCGTGAGGATCGGCGAAGACTGCTTCCTTGCGGCGGGCCCATCTGATCGCCGGCTGTTCGATCCAGCGCCACGATGCAGCAGCGACGAGCAGGCTCGCGACAATGACGATCGCCGAGGCAGCGAGCAGCACCGAGACGTCGCTCGTCATTTCCAGAAAGCGCTCATACTCGGGAAAGACAAAGCGCGTGACGAGGATTTGGAACAGCATGTGCCACAGGTAAACCCCGAAGGAAATCTGTGCGAAATATCTGATCGCGCTCGGCTCAAGCACGCGCGCCGCAGCGATGGTGCGGGGCCCGGTTGCCAGCATCGCCCCAAGCAGGATCGGCAGCTCGGGATACAAGCCATAGGGAAGGTGAAGCAGCTCGTCGAAACCGCCCTTGGTGTTGGTCCACAGGATGAACGCGGTGATCGCAAGGCTTGCAAGGAACAGCGCATCGAACAGCCAGTGGCGCCGGTCAGGCAAAGCCCGGTGCAAGCCGCTCGCCAGAACTCCGATCGCGAACGTGGCGAAGAACCCGATCGGATTGTATTCCGGAAACCAGAACTGCCCGAGATAGACATGCCAGAAAGGCAGCGCGGCCCGCGCCGCATCCCGGTCGTATGGCTCTCCCAGCCCGATCAGACTAACATAGGCCAAATGGAGTGCGAGGGTGACGACGATCACGCCGATCCAGGCGGCGCGCAAGGCCCATTTGCTTTTCACGCTCCGCGCGATCTGGAACACAGCGAGAAAGCCCAGCGGCATGATAACATAGGCGCTCACTTCGAACCCGATCGACCAGAGCGGCCCGTTCAGTTCCACCGGAAACATCGTGTACCAGTGCAAGCCTGCAAGAAACGTCACACCGGCAAAATACCGCAAGAGGTAGCCTGCATCGAGCGGTGCGCCGAAGATCAGCCAGGCAACCATGAAGGTGACAGTCAGAGCCAGCCAGAAGCCCGGCCCGATCCGCGCGATCCGGCGCAGGAAATAGATCTTGAGGTTGGGCATTGGCTGCCCCTCATCGAGGGCTTGCCAGAACGGTCCGGCCAGCAGGAACCCTGACAGCACGAAAAAGATCGCAACGCCTTGTCCGCCCATGATGTCGAACGGCTCGAGCCACCAGAAGATTGCGGCCACCTCGTCAAACGGGACATAGAGCGCAAGATGGTGCAGCAGGACCATCGCGCACGCAGCAGCGCGCAAGAAATCGGCACCATCTAGCCGCTGGGCCTTTTCATTCCCTCTCATTCAGCCCCCCCTGACGAAACAATGGAAAAGATCGCGGCCCCGCGCAAGATTATGCTTGTTGCAACGGGGCGGCAATCGATTTCAACCGATGACCGTTTCGGGGTTGGATGCGCCGAAGCGCTCGGGATGACGCGCCAGACGGACCTTCGCGCGCACCAGCCAGCGATGATTTACAATGCGTTAAGCGTCGTTGGCCTATTTCTTCCGGCATGATTAACGCGGCACTAGAGGAT
>DAITMG010000119.1:0-1574 GCA_036835265.1 Erythrobacter sp.
GCGCCAACACCTGCCCTGTCTCGTCAGCCCGGGGATCGGGCCTTTCACTCCAGATGCTTCCAGAAGCCGGACTTGCGGGCGTGTCTCGCCTTGAGATCTGCAAACCATGTGTCGTGATCGCCGTGGCCTTTCCAGTCGGCGATGGCTCCGGCAAGTCCTGCGCATTCGCGCACATGGCGTGCAGCGTGGCGATAGCGTTTGGTGCGCGCGGCTTCCAGCGCGAACATTACCAGCTTGCGCCGGATGAGCGTCGCCGCCAGCGGCTGTTTCGCTTCAAGCGCTTCGGCTGCCGCGGGCAGGCGCACAAAATCCTCCCCGTCAATCTCGTCCAGCCGGGCCTCGATCAGGGCGGATGCTTCGCGCGGGGCCGGCCAGCCTGTCAGGAACGACAGGGCGACATGGGCCAAAGGAAAGCTCGCGGCATGAGCGAGCGCGGCGCGTTCGGCCTCGTCATTCTCGAAATCGGGCAGGCGTTTAAGGTATTCGCGCAGCGCGCCGGTCTCCAGCCGCGCCTCGAACGCGCCCCAGCGCAGCGCCTGTGCCTCATCGCCGCGCCCGAGATGCTCCAGCACGGCAATCTTCATCGCATCGACGTCGCCGCCGGCAAAGGCCAGCCTGTCCGGGGCAACGGCCTCCAGTGCGGCCAGCGCCTCGCCGGCGCGATCGGCGGCCAAGTAGCGCCCTGCCATGTCGACCGCAACGCGCGGTACCGTGCGCGAAGCCTCGTTCAGCGTGGCAACAAAGGCGTCCACGTCTCCGCTTGCGTCGGCGATGTCGGCCAGCGCCAAGCGTACGGTCATGTCGCGCGAGGAGCGCTCAATTGTGTCGCGGTAAACCGGTCCGCTGGAAGACCAGCCGATCACCTCTCGCTCATCCTCGGGCGGTGTTTCGACGGGCTGTTCAGCCAGCACTTCGACCGACGCCCTTATATGGGCAAGACCGGTCGCACCCAGGGCGGGGCCGAGCGCGCCGATCAGGCCGTCATACTGGCCATAGCCATTGTTCTGGATCGCCTCGAAGACCTGCCCGGCAAGTCGGGTGGGGTCCGGCTTTGCGCGCCCGGCCGTCTCGCCAAGGGCGTCCATGGCGAATGTGAACTGGATACCGATATCGCCATTGCTGTCATCGCAGCGCTCGTGGGTGGGTTCGGCAAGCGCCAGGAACTCCCAGATGAGATCCAGGGCGAGGCCTGGCGCGACCGGGGCAATGTCATCGGTGATGACGTCGCGCAGCTCACCCAGCTCGCGCGCCAGTGGCCGGGTCCGGTTCCAGTCGAGGAATTTCGTCGAACGGCGCAGGGCAGCGAAACGTTTGCGCACCTGCTTGGCCACCGCTTCGGGGCCTTCGGCGGCGGCCATGGCGAGGCGCATTCGCCTGGCAATGTCCGGCTCGGCATTAGCTAGCTCCAAGAGCAGCGCGGCCAGCCGGTCTGCGCCGAGAGCGGCGAGCGCGTCTTTGGTGAGGGTCTTCGTCCGGGCCATGGCGTCTCCTTGTCAGCTGTTCGCAGCGCTGACGAGGCGCATGGCGCTCTCGCCGGCAGCGCGGCGGTCAAAGGTTAGGGGCTCGCTCGCGCC
>DAITMG010000120.1:0-1564 GCA_036835265.1 Erythrobacter sp.
GAGAGGGGCGCCTGCGAAGCGCCATCACCGTGCTCGCTGCGATGCTCAGCATCGGGAATGTCCCGTTACCTGCTGAAACTGAGCGACGGTTTGCGCATCATCAGGCAGCGCTCTTTCGTGCGTCAAGCTCCTTCTTCGTGTCGTGATTCTTCTCGTCGTGTTTTCGAAGAGCAGCCACGAGAGTCGGCATGTCTCGGTGACCTTTCAATCGCCGAAAGCCGGCCTCAGCCTCCGCGACTGCGGCGCCGACCCATCGCAAGATCATCGAGCCTCCGCGCCACCGCTTGACCCGGCGTGCGAGGTGGCGCGCGTTGCCGTTGAAGTTCTCGATCGGGTTCGTGGTCGCGAACGAGCGCTCGAGGGTCGGCGAGAGCCCGAGGCCCATCACGGTGAGCGTCTCGTCGAGTCCTTCACGAAGCGATGCCGCCGCCCCGGGATGTTTCGACTCGAGGCTCGTCGCGAGGTTCAAGAGCAGCCTCTTGGCGTTGTCCGGCTTCCGGCTCTTGTACGCCTGACGCATCGCGTTCCGCGCGTGCGCGTGCCGCTCCTTCGGGAGGTGGCCGAGCACGTTGCGCACCTTGTGAACCTGACAGCGCTGCACGAGCGCGCGCTTGCCGTAGGTGTCGCGGATCGCGGACCGCAGCGCCTTGCTGCCGTCGATCACGAACAAGCGTGTTCGGTCGGCCCGCAAGCCGCGGTGTTGGAGGTCGCTCAGCAGCGCCGAGCACGCCGCGCCGTTCTCCGTCGCGCCCTCCCACAGCCCGAGAACGTGCTTGTTTCCCTCGGTGTCGACGCCGAGCGCGACGAGCACGACGTCGTCCTGGAAGTGCAGCCCGTCGATGAACACGCCCACGAGATCGAGCGCTGCGAGATCGCGGCCGAGCCACTCGTTCAGCCGCGCCTGCGAGGCCGCCACGAACTTCCGACTCACCGTGCTCTTGCTCGTCGAGCGCTCTCCCTCCGCGAGCTCCGCTGGCAGCGGCTCGAGCGAGCGCGCGTACTTTCGCGTCGCGACGCCGATGACCATCTGCTCGTACGCGCGATCGCTCATCGGGTCCGTGGCCGCGAGCTGCTCCCACGTCTCGAGCGCGACCTCACCCTCGTGGCCGACGACACGCGGACGACGCACCTGAACCGTGCGACCGCCCAGCGTCAGGCGTCCTGCCGTCGAGCCCCCGCGCGTCGCCTGGCGCTCCTTCGAGTGCTTGTAGCGCTCCCCACACAGCTCGGTGCGCTCCTGCTCCAGCATCGACGCGATCGCCTGCATCCCGATCGTGTGCACCAGCTCACGCAAGTCGCCGCGCACCAACTCCGCGAGCGGCAACACCAACTGTGCGAGCACGGTCCTGACCGTCGACGCCTCGGTCTCCGCGACCGTGACCTCTTCCCGAGCCTTCGTCTTCCTGGCAGTCTTTCCCATGGCGGTTTCTCCTTTCAAGGCACCCCGATCCTCTTCGGGGCGGAGCAAACCGCCACTCAAATTTCAGCAGCCCCCGGGACATCCCCGCTTCGACCCGCGAGGCGGAAGAGGAGGCCTTCGTCGCGGTCCATGCAGGAGCGAATG
>DAITMG010000121.1:0-1476 GCA_036835265.1 Erythrobacter sp.
GATCCGGCTGCGGTTGCGCCCGATCACTGGCGCCATGTCCACAATCGTCTGAGCGCCGGTCAGGACCCGGCGGTCTATACCTCGGCGCGCCATGCGGCCTGGCTGGCGCGTCGCAGGATCTGGCCATGAGGCGCCCCGCGATCCTGTCGCTGGCCGCATTGGCCATGGCCGCTCTTGCGGCAAGCACGGTTGCCGATCTGCCGTTGCGGCTGATCTGGAACGCGACGGCGAGCGTGCCGCTCGGCCTCTACAGCGTTCAGCGCGCGGGGACACTCGAGATCGGCGATCTGGTCGTCGTCATGCCGCCCGCACCGCTGGCGCGGTTCATGGTCGAGCGCGGCTATGTCGGTGCCGATGTGCCCCTTCTCAAGCATGTCGCGGGCCTCCCTAGCCAGCGGGTCTGCCGCAGCGGCGCGACCGTCACCGTCGATGGTGCGGTCCTTGGCGAGGCGCTCCCACGGGATCGTCTGGGGCGCGATCTGCCCGACTGGCAGGGCTGCCGGACCCTGCGCGACGGCGAGGTCTTCTTCATGAACCGCGATGTCCGCGACAGCCTCGACGGCCGCTATTTCGGACCCCTGCCTGCCGAGTCCGCCGTCGGCCATGCGCGGCCGATCTGGACCGGCACGGGCGGCGAAGGCTGCCTTGCATGGCCCGCGCCACCTTCCTGAAACCACCCCCCAACCCAGACAGAGGAGACTTGCCATGTCACAGATCGGACAGTTCACACGCGAGACGACCGGCTATTTCGGGCGTATCCAGACGCTCACGCTCGACCTCGAGCTTGCCCTCGTTCCGGCAGAGACCACCGAGGCCGAGAATGCCCCGGCCTACCGGGTTCACGCGGGCGATGCGGAGGGCCCGGAAATCGGCGCCGCATGGAAACGCACCGGCGAGAAGGCCGGTGAATATCTCTCCGTCCTTCTCGATGATCCCGCCCTGTCGCAGCCCATTCGCGCCAATCTGTTCCGTGACGATGAGGCCGGCGCGGCCTGGTCGCTGCACTGGAACCGCCCGAAGCCGCGCGAAGAGCGGGACTGACGGCCATGCGGAACCGTCATCTTGCCGCGCTGGCGCTGGCCCTGCTGTCCTTCGGCGAGGGCGCTGCCATCGCATGGGCGCAGAGCGATGCCGCGCTGATCGGCGAGCACCCGCACGGCGCCTTCATCGCGGACGCCGCGCAGCGCTTCGGCATTCCGGCCCCCTGGATCGTCGCGGTGATGCGCGCCGAGAGCGCCAATGATCCGCGCGCGGTCTCACATGCCGGGGCGATGGGGCTGATGCAGGTCATGCCCGACACCTGGGACCATTTGCGCGCGCGCCACGGGCTCGGGCGCGATCCCTATGATCCGCGCGACAACATCCTCGCGGGCACCGCCTATCTGCGCGAGATGTGGGACCGCTATGGCACTGTCGCGGCGATGCTGGCGGCCTACAATGCAGGCCCCGGGCGCTATGACGCCTATCTGCAGACCG
>DAITMG010000122.1:0-1466 GCA_036835265.1 Erythrobacter sp.
GTGATCGGAGAAGAATACTGCAAGTTGTCTACGATCCGCGAGCGACTGAGAAATTTCGACATTGTTTCAACTTTCTAGAGCGCAGTGACTTGCCCACAACTCGCCGCAGAGCCGCATAACTCGCAGGCGGGTCACTTGTGCACAAACCGCATTTCCTTCGATACATCAGTGAGATGCAACCCGAATTCGCGGGGTAGGGTGTGCTCACTGTTCCCCAACTGCGGGTTCAGATTCAATGCCTCTGACGCTTTCAGCTTGGCGGTTTCGAATGATCCTTACGAACGGAGCCTTTGGCAGGTGGGCTGGTCATTAACCCATCCAGGCCAAGGCGCCTCAGCACCTTCAACACCCAACGCAAGCGAGAGCAATTGCCTAATGCGATCGATTAGGCCAAGAGGCCGTCTGAAGGGAAAGGCGGATGATGAAGCGAATCGGGATCGGGCTCTTGGCGCTGGTGGTGATTGTCCTGGCCGCAGGCTTTGTATTCCAGAAGCCGATCGGCGAGGCCGCCTTCCAGCGCGCGGCGCAGGCGTTGGCTGGACAGGATCAGCTGGCGGGCCTTGAAGATGGCCTTCATGTCGGGCTGTGCGGCACCGGCTCACCCATGCCCAATCCGCAGCGCGCGGGCCCCTGCAATGTCGTCATCGCGGGCGATCAGGTGTTCGTCGTCGACATGGGCGAAAGCGGCAATCGCAATCTCAATCAGATGGGCATCAGCGCGGCCGAGGTCGATGCGCTGCTGCTCACCCATTTCCATTCGGACCATATCGACGGCATCGGCCCGCTCATGCTGTACCACTGGACGCGCGGGGCAAGCACCGCGCCGCTGCCGGTCTATGGCCCCAAGGGGGTCGAGCAGGTCGTGGCGGGTTTCAATGCCGCCTATGCGCTCGATAACACCTACCGCATCGCCCACCATGGCGAGACGGTCGTGCCGAGCAGCGGTGGCGGGGCCGAGGCGCGGCCGTTCGCGATGGCGGGGGACACGGCGATCATTCTGCAAGGTGGCGGTCTGAAGGTCACGGCGTTCAAGGTCGATCACGATCCGATCGAGCCCGCGGTTGGCTATCGCTTCGATTACAAGGGCCGCGCGGTGTGCATCAGCGGTGACACCGCCAAATCGGCAAAGCTGATTGCAGCGTGCACCGGCGCCGACCTGATCGTCCATGATGCCTTGCAGCCACGATTACTTGAGGAGGTCGAGGCGGCGTTCGCGGCGCAGGGCAGCGCCAACACCGCCAAAATCTTCCACGACATCCAGGATTATCACGCCACGCCCGAACAGGCGGCGGAAAGCGCGCAAGATGCGGGCGCGCGGATGCTGGTGCTCTCGCACCTCGTCCCGCCAATACCCTACGCTTATCTCTACCCCGCCTTCCTTGGCGATGCGCCCGCGCGGTTCGGCGGCACAATCGTGGTGGGGGAGGACGGGATGCTCTTCTCCCTCCCGCCGCAAAGCGAGGCGA
>DAITMG010000123.1:0-1463 GCA_036835265.1 Erythrobacter sp.
CCGCAAGTTCGCGATCATAGGCGATAATCACGCAGACCGGCGCATCGAACTGGCGAAACCCGCGCAGCACCCAGTCCTGCCGCGCTGCGGCATCATCGCGCGCGATCCCCATCGCGCCGAACAATTGCTTGGCGACCTCGATCTGGCGCTCGCGATGGATCCCGGCGAAGGGCTCACCCCGTCGGAATTCGCGGCTATCGGGTTCGCCTGCAAGGATGCGCTCGGTGTTGCCGCGGCGGATGCGGCCCAGCGGCTCGCCGGTGATGACGTGAAAATGCCAGGGCTGGGTGTTCATCGAGGTCGGCGAGCGCATCGCGAGCTCCAGGACCTCCTCGATCAGCGCGCGCGCCACCGGCTTGTCGAGATAACCCCGGATCGAGCGGCGCGAGCGCACGATCTCGGCATAGGTGAGAGCGGGAGTGCCGCCGTTCAGCAATGTCTCGTGTTCCATCAGCGCCGCGCTAGAGCAGGAGAGCGCGCGAGGGAAGGGCCAGCGATCACGGTGCGGGCGAGGGCGTTTCGCCGGGAATGCTCAAGGCGAGGCTGGCAAGCCCCGAATTGCCGGTGCGTGTGTTGTGCGCATGGAACACGAGGCGCGTCGCCGCGGCTGCGCGTTCGGTATGGCTGAGCGGGATCGCGAGGGCATAACCGCCCGGGCTCTCTACGAATTCGAGCTCGTGCTCGGAAAGCTTGCCCGCCGCATTCCACAAGGATGCCGTCACCCGGTATTCATTCGCATCCCAGCGCCCGCCCGGCGTGATCGGGCAGCCGCACATCAGCTCGATGAACGCGCCCGCCTCGATCCGGTCGGGCAGGATTTGCGCGCGCGGCGTGATCGCGATGCCGGGCAGCTCGACCAGCCAGCCATCGCCAGCAGTCAGCGACTTGCCCGGTATCAGCCAGCGCTGCTGCGTGACCTTCAGCATGGAGAATGGCCGGTCGAGCGGGCCCTCGGCGATCAGTTCGACCAAGGTGGGCTGGTCGATCTCGAGGATCGCTGTGAACTTGGCGCTGGCGTCGTCCGAGAGGGTGCTTTGGCGCGGATGGCTCTCCATGATGAGGCCCGTGTCGCCGGTCGTGCCCATGGTGAGACCGCGCGCGAGGACTTCGCCGGTCGCGACGTCGCGCAGTTCGACGCGAACGCTGCCCATGCTCTCGCCGATGAACTTGGCGTCCTCGGCGATCACCCGCACGGTGACTTCGGTCGGCTCGGCGTTTGCGGCAGTGGCGGCGATGACCGCGCCGCCAAGCGCCGCCGCAACGAGCGCCCCGTGCCGGATCACGCCGCCTGCCGCAACTCGAGCTCGAGCCGGTCCCAGATCTCGACCAGCGCAGCGGTGAGCTCGTCCATCATCGCCTCGGTGTGGTGCGGGCCGGGGGTGAAGCGCAGGCGTTCGGTCCCGCGCGCGACGGTGGGGAAGTTGATCGGCTGCACATAGACGCCGTATTCGGCCAGCAGGATA
>DAITMG010000124.1:0-1449 GCA_036835265.1 Erythrobacter sp.
AGACCCCGGAGATTGCCGACGGCCGGTTCAATCCCGAGGCCTACATCACCTATGGCATCGTTGCGGCGGTGGTGATCCTCCTGTCGATCCTGATCGGAACGGCCGGAACCCATTCGCGCATCCCCTACCTAACGCCCGCGCCCCCCAAGCGCCGCTTCACTCTCAAGCTGATCTTCGGCGAATTGTTCGAAACGCTGTCGAACCGCTCCTTTATCGCGCTGTTCGCAGCCGCCATGCTGTTCGGCATCGCGGCGGGATTGAGTTCGGGCATGTCGCTCTATTTCTTCACCTATTTCTGGGGCTTCAGCGAGATCGAGACCGGGATGGTGTTCCTCGGCACCTTTGCGGCCGCCCTGATCGGCTTTGTGCTGGCGCCTATCGTTTCGCGCCGCTTGGGCAAGAAGCGCGGGGCGATCATCGTCGGCCTCGTTGCCTTCCTCGGCGCACCGCTGCCGATTGTCTTGCGGCTGCTGGGCTTGCTACCACCCAATGACGATCCCTTCGTGTTCTGGTTCGTCCTGAGCGCGCAGGTGATCGACGTTGGCCTGATCATCTGCTTCCAGATCCTGTTTGCCGCTATGCTGGCCGATCTGGTCGAGGACAGCGAGGTCAAGACCGGGCGGCGTTCCGAGGGCGTCTTCAACGCGGCCGAGACCTTCGTCGACAAGTCGGTGCGGGGCCTCGGCGTGATGGCGGCGAGCGCGGTGCTGACGCTGGCCGCCTTGCCGACCGGGGCCAAGGTCGAGGCAGTCAGCGCCGATACGCTGTGGTGGATGGGCGCGCTTTACGTGCCGCTGGTGCTGGCGCTGTGGCTCGGCATGATCGCGGTGATCGCACAATATCGGATCGACGAGGCCAAGCACGAAGCGAACCTTCGCCAGCTTGGCCGGTAACGACGCGCGGCGCTTACTTCGCCTCCACCGCCGCAACCACGCGTCCAATGGCCTCGGCGATTTCGACCGGCACCTCTTCCTGCAAGAAGTGCCCTGCTTGGGTCTCGGTTACGCGGGCCGTGGGATACATCTCTTTCATTTTCGGCAGAGCGCGCGCGAGGATTGGATCGCGCATGCCCCATACGATCTCGGTGGGCACCTTGAGCGTGCGGCCATAGGCCTCGATTTCGCTCATCGGCTTGGAGGTCGGGTGATCGGGGCCGGTCGGCACCATCCGCATTAGCGCCAGAGGGCCCTTCTTGTTGCCGCTGTCGATCACCGGGCGCTTGTACAGCGCGGCGACGTCTGACGGGATCGAAGCCGGATCACCCTGGGTTTCGTGCAGCCGGTCGAAGATCGAGACCACGTTCTCCAGCAGGAGCTCGCCGACGATAGGCGTGGCGGCGATGGCGTGGGGGCGGGAGAGCTCGAATTTCTCCTTTGGCGCGGTCCAGCCCGTGTTGAGGATGACCATGCCCTTTAGCAGCTCGGGCGAACGCATCAGCGCGCCCAGCCC
>DAITMG010000125.1:0-1443 GCA_036835265.1 Erythrobacter sp.
CTCTACCTTGCCGCAGGGGCGACCGCGATGCTGGTGTTCCATTTCGATGCCGCGCTCGCGGGCACTCCGGCGGAGAATTTCATCAGCGATATCCTCGTCTCCCGGTTCGGCGCGCATGGCGTCGTCACCGGCGGGGATTTCAGCTTCGGCAAGGGCGCTAAGGGCAATATCGATCTGCTGCGGGACTTCGGCGGCGCGCTGGGTCTGCAATCGCGGGTGGTCGAGGCGGTGGCTGCGGGCGGCGAGGTCGTCTCCTCGAGCCGCATCCGCGAGGCGCTGCGCGCAGGCAAGCCCGAGCTTGCCGCGCAGCTCCTCACGCGCCCGTTTGCGATTCGCGGGATCGTCGAGCATGGCGACAAGAACGGGCGCAAACTGGGCTATCCGACCGCCAATCTCGCGATCGAGCAGTATCTGCGGCCCCGATACGGCGTCTATGCGGTGACGGGCAAGATCCTTGCCACCGGCGAGATCCTGAAGGGCGCGGCCAATCTCGGGATCCGCCCGCAATTCGAGCCGCCCAAGGAATTGCTCGAGCCGTATTTCTTCGATTTTTCGGGCGATCTCTACGGGCAGGAGATCGAGGTTGGGTTCCACCATTTCCTGCGCGGCGAGGCGAAATTTGCGAGCCTCGATGAATTGAAGGCGCAGATGGCGAGCGATTGCGAGGAAGCGCGGCGGCTGCTCGCGTGAAGCGCGCGTGAGCCGAGTAGGCGCCCTTGCACAACAAATTGCGCATCGCACCAAGCCTCGCTAAGGCCCCGCGACCATGAACGACGACAACCAGCGCGACTACCGGGACACCGTGTTCCTGCCCAGGACCGACTTTCCGATGAAGGCCGGCCTGCCGCAGAAGGAGCCGGGCATTGCGGCGCGCTGGCGCGAGACGGGGCTTTACGCGCAGCTGCGCGAAGCGCGCAAAGGCCGCGAGACATTCATCCTCCACGATGGCCCACCTTATGCCAATGGCGACATGCATATCGGCCATGCGCTGAACCATATCCTGAAAGACATGGTCTGCCGCACCCAGAACCTGCTGGGCCGCGACGCGCCTTATGTGCCGGGCTGGGATTGCCACGGCCTGCCGATCGAATGGAAGGTCGAGGAAGCCTACCGCAAGGCCAAGAAGAACAAGGACGAGGTTCCGCCAAGCGAATTCCGCGCCGAATGCCGCGCCTACGCCCAGCAATGGGTGGATGTGCAGCGCGAGCAGCTCAAGCGACTCGGCATCATGGGCGATTGGGACAATCCCTATCTCACCATGGACCCGCAGGCCGAAGGCACGATTGTCGCCGAGCTGATGAAGTTTGCCGAGGCCGGGAACGTCTATCGCGGGGCCAAGCCGGTGATGTGGTCCCCGGTCGAAAAAACCGCGCTGGCCGAGGCGGAGGTCGAATATGAGGACATCACCTCGACCCAGATCGACGTGGCGTTCGAGATTGTCGA
>DAITMG010000126.1:0-1429 GCA_036835265.1 Erythrobacter sp.
CGATCGAAGGGCCCGTTGCCAAGATCGTGGCCGTGATCATCATCATCGCCACCGGCCTCACGCTGGCCTTCGGCGACACCTCGGGCGGGTTCCGGCGCCTGATCCAGATCGTCTTCGGGCTGTCGATCGCCTTCGCGGCCTCGAGCTTCTTTCTGTCCTTCTTCTCCTTCGGCGGCGGGGCGCTGCTCTGATGGCCGAAAGTTTCGAGGCCCTTGATGCCGTTCCCGGCTTTGCCGCGCCGGTCCATCGCGCGCTGACCGAGCAGATCCTGCTCGGCGGCGCGCCGCGCGCCATCGCCATCATGAACGGCACGCTGGCCGGCGCCGTGGGCCTTGGCCTGCGTCTCTGGCTCGTCGGCATTCTCATCTGGGCGGTCGGGCATCTGCTCGCGGTCTGGGCGGCAAAGCGGGACCCGCTCTTCGTCGAGGTCGGCCGCAGGCACCTGCGCCTGCCGTCCTTCCTCGCGGTGTGAGGGCGCGCCCATGATGAACCTCGCCGAATATCGCAACCGCAACGCCCGCCTTGCCGATTACCTGCCCTGGGCGGCGCTGGTCGGGCCCGGGACGGTCCTGAACAAGGACGGGAGCTTTCAGCGGACGGCCAGGTTCCGCGGGCCGGATCTCGATTCCGCCGTGGCCGCCGAACTGGTCGCGGTCGCAGGGCGCATCAACAACGCCTTTCGGCGTCTGGGCTCCGGCTGGGCGATCTTCGTCGAGGCGCAACGCTCCGAGGCCGCGACCTATCCCGACAGCCGGTTTCCCGATCCGGCCTCGGCGCTCCTCGATGCCGAGCGCAAGGCCGCCTTCGAGGAGGCGGGCACGCATTTTGTGTCGGGCTATTTCCTGACCTTCCTCTGGCTGCCGCCCGCCGAAGACGCCGCCCGCGCCGAGACCTGGCTCTACGAGGGGCGCGCGCAGCCCGGGGTCGACCCCTGGGGATCGCTGCGGGCCTTCGCGGACCGCACCGACCGGGTGCTGGCGCTCTTCGATGGCTTCATGCCCGAATGCCGCTGGCTCGATGATCCCGAGACGCTGAGCTACCTGCATTCGACCGTCTCCACGAACCACCAGCGCGTCCGCGTCCCCGAGGTGCCGATGCATCTCGATGCGTTCCTGGCCGATCAGCCGCTGACCGCCGGCCTCGAGCCCTGCCTCGGTGATCAGCATCTGCGCATCCTGACGGTCACGGGTTTCCCCAGCGTGACCACGCCCGGCCTGCTCGACGAGATGAACCGGCTGGCCTTTCCCTATCGCTGGTCCACCCGCGCGATCCTGATGGACAAGACGGATGCGGTGCGCCTGCTGACCCGGATCCGGCGCCAGTGGTTCGCCAAGCGCAAGTCGGTCGCCGCGATCCTGAAGGAGGTGATGACCAACGAGCAATCCGCGCTGGTCGACACCGATGCGGCGAACAAGGCGCTCGATGCCGA
>DAITMG010000127.1:0-1401 GCA_036835265.1 Erythrobacter sp.
CCTCTTCTGGGCACCATTTTCCCGTTCGTCGACGTTCGCTGGAGCCGGAATCGCACTCGAAAGATGGCGTTATCCGCGTTTTGGCGTTCGTGGTGATGCGGCGAGAACCGTCCTCAGCCGAAACGCTTCGGCTTTCGAGCGTTGTTGAGCAGGATCGCAGCACCGGGGCGGCAGTGGCCGACTAGCAGGCGGCGGGTCAGTCGCTCGTAATGCTGGACGAAGCGCGCCACCCACGTCTGGCGTTCGGGCGGGAGGCTGCCAGGAGCAAGACCAAGATTGCTCTCCTCCTGCTCGCTGCGCCACTGGGTAACGATGGCGAAGGATGGTGCGCGAAGGTGCAGTAAGGCATCTGCGCGATCCCATAGCTGGCTATATGCGCCTGCCAGCGCGCTTTCCTGCCAAGCCCGCCAAATGCCATCGGCATCCTCCTGTGCTTCGAGCAGGTTAAGCGGCGGCTGGCGCGGCGCGGCGGGATCGGGCGCAACGCCCATCAGCCAGCCCTCGACGATGATCGCGTCGGGTCGGGCCGGGATTCTGCTCCAATCGCCTCGGGGGAGACGATCATCGGCGGGTTTGCTGAACCGGGGGACGGCGACGGCTCGGCCCGACGGCGTTTCCCGCAAATCAGCAATACATTCGTGCAGCAGAGCAAGGTCATGAGTGCCGGGCGGTCCGCGGGTGGCACACAGCGGGTGCACATCGCGCGCCTGCCGGTGCCGGGCTGCGGCGGGCAGATAGAAATCGTCGATCCCCAGCACTGCGACACGCGGGGCGACGCGAGCGGCGATGGCGCGCAGCACAGTCGATTTGCCGATCCCTTGTGCGCCCGAGATCATCAGGATCGGCGGTGCGTCCGCCGCGGCGATCTGCGCGTCGATCCAGCTTTCGACCAGCGCCGCCAATTCGTTGTCCATCGTCATACCATTATGCCGGGGAGAGCGCTGCCTCGCGCAAGCGTTCATGCAGACAAGCGGTTTCGATCAGCGCCGGCGCAATCCCCTTGATCCGGGCGATGTCCGCCACATCGAAAGGGCCGCGATCTGGATGCCTTCCAGCGCTGGGCCTATGCGCTCGATCCGCTTTACCAGGTCTTTCTCGCCGGGCTCCATGAACGCGCTCAATCACAGGGAGCCACAAGCCTGCCGTAACGCCAAACAAAAACAATGACGAAGCATCGCCTGTGGCCCTCGCGCCCGGTCCTGTCGAACCACGAAAGGCCGAGCGATTTTCTCAACCCTAGATCCGATGCGCTGAGAGCTCATATCCAAACCGAGCCGCGCGCCAGGCCCGGCTGGATGCCTGCCCGGTGCGTAGGCGGCTTCGGGTGGCAGCAGAGGCTGCCGGGCCGACGCCCTTCACGCCGCTGATACAGCAGCTGCCATAGGAAGGCTCCGGCACGCT
>DAITMG010000128.1:0-1377 GCA_036835265.1 Erythrobacter sp.
CCATAAGCCCTGCGCCAACTACCGGCACCGCGCGCGCGCCGATGCGAGCGGCCGTCGGCGCGGCGCGCGCTGCCCATTCGCCAGCTTTTTGCAGGCCGCGCATGGTCCCGTAAGTTGCCCCGGCCGCGCCAGTCGCAGCTGCAGCCCCAAGCAGGCGGTTTTGCCCGCTGTCCGTCGGCCTGCCCGTCCCGGCCTCGATTTCGACCTGTGAGGCCTCTGACGGGCTTGTGACGGCATCATAAGCCATCGCGCCGGCCACGACAGGCGGGAAAGCGAGCCCGGCTGTGCGCCCGGCTATGCGCGATGCCCTTTTTAGGCGCCCGGAGATGCGGCCTTCGTGATCAGCAAGCCGCTGGGCAAGTTGGGCCTTGTTTCCAGTGTAGGGAAGCTCGGCCTTTCTGGCCTGTGCGCTCAGCTGAGCGTGCGTAAACTTATCTTCCAGATCGCGGGCAGTCACGCCTGCGCGAGATGCAGGCGCTTGCGTTTGTGCGGGAGGGGATTGCGGTTGCTGAGGCGATGTCAGGCGCTCAAGGTCTGGGCGGGGCTCCCCGCCAGGGAGCATCCTGTTGCGTCGCGGATTGATGGATTGCGATTCAATCGTCGCGATGTCGCCGGCGCTTGGCGCAACGCGGGGATTGTTCGCCGAAGACATCCCTCTTTCCGTAACACCAAAACCCGTCCCCAAAAGGAGCGCTGAAACTCCCCTCATGAAATCTTGTTGCACCTCAGGATCGTCTTCACCGATCTGACTATTGATGAAAGCGCCCTTGCCAAACATACCAAGGCCTGTAGCTGCCGGCGCGCTCATTCTTCCTGCATAGCGCATTAAAGGATTTCTGGATGGCAAGGCTCCGGCTCGCTGGGCTGCATCAAGCGCACCCTGCCGTGTCGCCAGCCCTGTCCTGCGCGCTTCGGCAGCCTCTGCGAGAGACCGATTTCGTCCTTCCTGAGCTTCGTCCGCTTCGCGCGCCAATCCCGTGCCCAAATAACGGCCGGCAAAATACCCAGGTGCCGCCGTTGAAACTGCTGCTAGCGTGCGTCCGATCGATTCTGCAGAACCCGCGGTCTCCCTGTCCATCTCATCGCGCAGACGATTGGCCTCATCTGTAAGGCCAAGCTCAAGCGCCTTGTTGCGTGCCGCCTCGAGATCGCCGGTCGCTTGAATTCGGCCGATCTCAACAAGCGCGCCCTGACGCTGGCGCTCGCGCTCAACTTCTTGCTGGCGAATTTCGCGCTCGCCCTCAATTTCTTGCTGGCGAATTTGCTCAGGCGTCGGACCACGATCTTCAGCGCGCATTTGCTGCTGTGCCAGAAGGGCTGAAACCGTGCCCGGCCCCCAGACTCCATCAAGATCACCGGTATACAAGCCCTGCTCTT
>DAITMG010000129.1:0-1336 GCA_036835265.1 Erythrobacter sp.
TGCCCACAGGCGAAACGGCAATCTGTTCTCTGTCTGATCGTGTTCCGCTCGCTCGCGGCGTCGGGCGGCGGCGGTTCGAATGCTCCCGCGACTGCGGTGGCGAACTTCTGAGGCGAACCATCCCGTAACTCTCGCCGCAAGAGATCGGGCGGGCCGGAAAAGGCGCTTTTCCCGGCCTCCGCCTGAGACTGCGCAGCGGAAGGGGTTTTTTCAGTTCGGGCTGGTTTCGCGGCTGGCGGACGCGAAAAAGGCGGCCGGTCCCGATGACGAAGGACCAGCCGCCCGGCGGCGTACCGAAAGGAACGAGCCGCCGCCTATTCGATCAGCGGTGCGAGGTCTGGACGGTGGCCAAGATGCCCCGAACCGCATCTGTTTTGCTTTCGACTGTGCGCAGCGCCCCTACTATCTCCTGCGGGACTGGAATCTCATTGCGCCAGCCGATCAGCGAGCCGGAGCCGGTCACGCCCTCGAAGGCACGAACCGATGCGACCCCGCCCTCGATATGCGTCCTCGCGACGCCAGCTAATGCCAGGAGCCCGGCGTGAGCGCTGACGATATCCTCCGCCGCCTTACGCTGCCGCTCCCGCAGTTCCTCGATCACCGGCCCTGCGGCTTTGAGGAGCCTTAGGCGGGCTTTGTGCTCCTCGTCCCTAATCGCGTCGCGAAGCTCCAGAGCTCGGTCACTTAGAGGCCGTATAGCGCTTCTGAGCGCGTCCCGCCTTTCGGTGAGGTCTGATAACGATGCAGTCGAGGATGCGGCCTCAGCAAGCCCTGTGCCTGCGAGGATGGCCGCCGCAACCGCTTTAGGCTCAGGTGCGCGCCAGTTGGCGATCTCGCCGCTAAGCCGGTCGATCTCGGCCCGCACTTCGGCATCGCGGCTGTCGACGTTGGCGAGCTCCGCCTTGAGTTCGGAGATCCGAGCATTCGAAGCCGAAAAATCGATTGACGCGACCGCCCTTGCGAACGTGCCCGCCGCGCTCATTGGGCACCCCCGATCGCCGCGATCGCCCTGTCCCACAGGTCCGCGTGTTTCTCTTTGCTGGCCTCGATCTTCTCGCCAAGACCCATGCGTGCGTGCGCAGCATCCCAGACATCGCTTGCATTGCCGCCCTTGCGCGCCGCCGGGCTGCGATTGGCGTCCAGGGGCATGTGGCTGAGAAGGTCGATGATCTCGCTCGCGGTCAACTTTTCGTTGCCGAGCAGCTCGCAAGCCGTCAGCCGGCGACCAGCATAGGCCTTGCAGGACATGACCGCGAGGGCGCGATCGGTTGCGGCCTCAGCCTGTCAACGGCGGAGTAAAATTCGTCCATTGGGCGGCGCAAAACCAGGCCAGTTG
>DAITMG010000130.1:0-1326 GCA_036835265.1 Erythrobacter sp.
CCAGCTCCGGCCGCTCAGCGGCCGCAAGCGCGACCGCGCGCCCGCAGGCGCCCCGTAGCATAGCGAAGGGAACAGCGCCGAGGCGTTCGCCCGGATGGGCGAACGCAACAATCAAGAAAGCGCGTAATCGCTGACGAACTGGTTGGTCTTGCGCTCCTGGCCGAAGGTGCTGGTGGGACCATGGCCGGGGATGAAGGTGATGTCCTCGCCGAGCGGCCACAGGCGCTGGGTGATCGAACTGATCAGATCCTGGTGATTGCCGCGCGGGAAATCGGTGCGCCCGATGCTGCCTGCAAATAGCACATCGCCGACGATCGCGAAGCGGCTGGGCGCGTGAAAGAAGACGACGTGGCCCGGCGTGTGGCCGGGGCAGTGGATCACGTCCAAGGTGAGTTCGCCCACGCTGACGGTGTCGCCATGTTCGAGCCAGCGGGTCGGCTCGAAGGTAGCCGCGTGCATCCCCCAGCGCTTGCCGTCATCGTCCAGTTGCGCGATCCAGAAGCGGTCGTCCTCGTGCGGGCCTTCGATCGGCAGACCAAGCTCGTCAGCGAGGATGCCGGCCTGCCCGCAATGGTCGAGGTGGCCGTGGGTGATGAGCAGCTTCTCGAGCGTGACGCCTGCCTTGGCGACGCCTGCCTTGAGCTTGTCGAGATCGCCGCCCGGATCGACCAGCGCGCCCTTGCCGGTGGCGGTGCACCAGATCAGCGAGCAGTTCTGCTGGAGCGGCGTAACCGGCAGGATGGCAGCGCGCATCGGTGGAACCTGGGGCGGGGTTGCGGGTGTCTGCGTCATGCGCTCGACGTGGCTTCTCGTGCAGCGCAATGCAAGCCCTGACGGCTGGCCGCATTCTTATGGCAATCGCATGGCGCACCGCAACCCGGCCCTGCGGCACCTTGCAGCGCCTGATGCGGTGGCCGGGGCTGGGTGAGCGTGACTGGGTGAGCGTGACTGGGTGAGCGTGACTGGGTGAGCGTGACTGGCGGCGATCAGATCCGCCCGCTTTTCCACACCACCCGGCCGATGATCTCGATATCTTCGGCCGCGACATGAACCGGGGGATAAGCGAGGTTCTGCGAGAGCAGCGCGAGGCGCCCCGCGCCCGCGCTGGCGAGGCGCTTGACCATAAGGGTGTCGTCCAGCCGCACCACATGGACTCCGTCGCGAAACGGTGCAGGGCGCTGGTCGACGAGGATTTCGTCGCCATCGTTGAGCAGCGGCTCCATCGAATCGCCCTCCACCCGGATCGCGGAAAGCCTGCTTGCCTCGAGGCCCTGCTGCGCGAGCCAGCGACGCGAGAAACGGAAATTGTCGAACGCAGCCTCGCCG
>DAITMG010000131.1:0-1298 GCA_036835265.1 Erythrobacter sp.
GGCGCCGAACTTCGTCGAGTCCGAGGCGCAGGCGGTGCCTGCCTCGCCCCAGATTTCAGGATCGCGCACCGCGAGCGTGGCCGAGGCGACCTCGGCGATCGCCCGACGTATCGCGGTGTTGTCGATGAAGCGGCGTCGTATGTAGAGCAGATCGTCATGGCTCGCGTCAGGCGTGCCGGCGGCGATGCGTTTCAATCCGGCGTTGGTGCCGAGGCCATAGAGGCAGAGCAGCAGGCGTCGGTCGCGCACGTCACGCGCCAGCATCTCGCGCGAGGCCGATGTCTCGAAGGCGTTGAGAAAGCCTGTGTCGAGCGCGGTCTCCTTCAGCACGTCGAGCAAGCCCGTCATCGGCCAGAGCCGGTCGACCTCGGCCTTTACTCCGGCCAGACCGGTGGGCTCGGGCGCTGGCTCGAAGGGCGTGATCACGATGCGGTTCTGCCCCCGCCAGCGCAGGCGCACCTTCGGATCGCGCGGCAGACCGTCGTTCAGCGCGCGCAGCGCCGTCTCGAGCCGACCACGCAAATCGGCGACGAAGGCCTCCGCGTCCTGCGTCAGGTTCAGGCTCGCATAGTAGAGGTCGCGCGCGGCCTCGAAGTCCTTGGGCAGATCCTCGTCCGGATCGCGGTAGCGATCGGCGCCCACAACCCAGATCTCCTTCGCGCGCAGGCATTCGCGCAGCTGCGTGAGCACGCAGAGCTCTGCGTTGATCACGTTCACCCGGCCGCGCTCATCGACGACGAAGTCGCGCCAACCCTGGGGAATCGCGTGCAGCGGCGCCTCGGTCGCGGGGACCAGGCGCTTGTTCTCCACCTGCATGCGCGCGATCCATTCGAGTCCGTCCAGCACCGGGCGCCAGGCAGCGTTGTTGCAGCGGAATTCCAGTACAGCCAGCAGCCTGGGCAGTATGGAGCGGTAGTGCCCGGCGTAGGAGCGGCGCATCGTGGTGCGGATCTGACGGTTCAGATCGCCGCTGGCGCGGCGCTCGCGCACGATCGCTTCCAAGGTCTTCTCGCTGGCGACCGGAAAGATCACTGCACGCACCGCGCCCTCCGGGTTGGTGATCGAAGCCTCGGCGATCCCAACGAGCAGCTTCTCCTTGCCGTGCACCCGTTCGATCTCGCGCGCGAGAGCGCCCACCACGCGGCGGCGCGAGCGCGTCGAGAGGCGGTGCACCGTCTCGACAAGAAGGTCGACCACACCGTCGACGAGCTCACTCTCGCGCGTCATCAGCCACAGCGCCGTCAGCCCGAGCCGCCGCTCGGGCGCGTGGCGGCGCATCTCCGAGCCGGTCTCGCCGC
>DAITMG010000132.1:0-1284 GCA_036835265.1 Erythrobacter sp.
ATTGCGCATGCTCCTGTTGAGCGAACAACTCGGCATCGCTTGATCCGAGTCGACCCGATCGAATAGCAATCATGAGGCCGTCGAAGGCGATTCCGCTTTATCTATTTCGAACATATCGCTGCTCGATGGCAATGTCCGAGGATCCAGTAAAGCACGACGCCCGTATACTCTGGCGCTGTAGGCAGCTTCGGGCCTCCTTATTGCTCTGGAGGCTCTTTCTGTCGCACTTCCGTATACAAATCCCGCTCTCTGCAAGCCCTGCTATCCTTGCGCCAAGGAGGACCCCATGGCGCAGATGCTGCTTCCGAGGACCGTCGACGAGCCGCCCTACTTCATGATCTGGCGGGTGGACGACGCCATGGTCCCGTTCTTCGGGCTCACGATCGGCTTTCTCGTGGGCGAGGTGGCCGTGCTGTTCGGCCTCGGCGTGCTGTTCTCCTTCGCCTACCGCAAGTTCCGCGAGGGCCGCCCGGAGATGTGGGTGGTGCATGCCGTCTACTGGCAGGGGCTCTATCCCGACCGCGGGCACACGCTGTTCAACCCCTTCGAGCGGGAGATCCGGGCGTGACGTTTGCCGACTTCATCCGGACCTGGCGCGGCCAGCAGCTCGTGATGATGGGCGCGCTGGCGCTCAGCGCCGTGCTCGGGCTCGCCGTCTTCGGCATGGTCACGGTGCTGAAGTCGCGCGAGCAGATCGTGGTGCTGGTGCCGCCCGATCTGGAGGGTGAGGCGAGTATCGCGCGCAGCGGCGCCTCGGCCGACTACAAGCGCGCCTGGGCGCTCTTCACGGCGCAGGTGCTCGGCAACATCACGCCCGCCAATGTCGGGCATCTGCGCCAGGTGCTCGAGCCGCTGCTCGATGCGCGCATCTATTCCGAGGTGATCGCCCGGCTCGAGGCCGAGACCGACAAGGTCCGCCGCGACCGGCTGTCGGTGCGGTTCGAGCCGCGCCGCGTGCTGGTCGAGGAGGCGCGCGACCGGGTGTTCGTCAACGGGCTGTCGGTGGTCGAGACGCTGGTCGGCGACACGCAGCGGCGGGAGATGACCTACGAGATGGTCATCTCCGTGCGGGGCTACCGGCCGCGCATCGACTTTCTCAACACCTACGAGGGCGAGCCGCGCACCGCGGCGGTGCTGGCGCGCCGCGAGCGCGAGGACGGCCGGGAGGTCAGCCGATGATAGACGGGTTGGTCGCACGCGCGTTCGTAGTGGGGATCGCGACCCTCGTCGTGGCGGCGCCGATCAGCACATCGGCCGACGGCATGCCGCAGGAAACAGTGGCGG
>DAITMG010000133.1:0-1272 GCA_036835265.1 Erythrobacter sp.
ACCGCTTCCATCGGCGCGGCAAAGCTGCGGCCCTCGGCGGTCTTGAGGCCATAGAGCGCGGCGAACCCAGCGTCGGTGCCGACAATTCGGTAGCCGCGGAAATTGTCCCCTAATGCGAGGGGCACAACACGCGCGACGTTCGGATCGCGTGCGAGCAGGGAACGGGCCTCCAGCGGGATATTGCCCGTTGGCTGATCGACATGGAAGATGCTCGAGAGGATCAGCTGCAGCGGCGATCCTTTGGCCCCGACCACCAGATCCACGCCTTGTGCGTCGCGGTCGAACCGCGCGCTCGCCTGCGCGCTGACCTGCACCAGCAGCACCAGCATCGCGACCGCGATGGCGAGCAACAGCAGGTTGAGCGCGGTCGTCAGCGGCCGGTCGCGCAGATAGGCGAGGGCGAGGGTGATCACGCGGAGAGCCGCCCTTCGTGCAATGTGAGGGTGCGCGGGAAATGCGGTCTCAGTCGATCGTCATGCGTGGCGACGATCAGGGTCGCGCCAGTCTCCTCAGCAAGTTCAAGCAGCAGGGCAGCAACCCGCGCCGCGTTTTCGCGATCGAGCGCCGAGGTCGGCTCGTCGGCGACGAGGATCGCTGGGCGCACCACCAGCGCGCGGGCGATGGCGGCGCGTTGTGCTTCACCCTGGCTGAGTTGGTGCGGACGGGCATCGGCCCGGTGGGCAATGCTGAGCCGCTCGAGCGTCTGGTCGATCAACGCGGGATTGCTTTTTCCGGTCTGGAGCTTCTGCGCGAGCGCCAGGTTGCCGCGCAAGGTGAGCGCGGAGACCAGTCGCAGCGTCTGGAACACGATCCCGAAATGCCGCCGTCGCACCGCATCACCAATCGGTGCGTCGTCCAGCGTCACCCGCCCACTGTCAGCCCGCTGCAACCCGCACAGCAGGTTGAGCAGTGTCGACTTGCCCGATCCCGAAGGCCCATGCAGAAGCGCCCGCTCTCCGGGTTGAAGCGTGAACGTCACGCCCGTCAGCACCGGACGGCGGTCATAAGACTTGGCGAGACTGGTTGCGGTCAGCTGCATGATCAGTGCGGATGGGCCTTCTTGAGCCGATACCAGTGCGCAGCAAGCAGCAGGAGGGTGCCCGCAACGGTCAGGCCCTGCTCGGCCACCTCGCCCGATGCGAACAACCCACCGATCAGCGCGGCGAAAGCCGACAGCACCAGTCCGATGCGCACCGCGCCCGGCCGGCCGCGCAGCAGCACTGGCCCGCTCACCAGCAGCACCGGCGCAATCAGCGCGGCGTGGACCCAGGC
>DAITMG010000134.1:0-1263 GCA_036835265.1 Erythrobacter sp.
ATGCCTGGGCATGGACCTCCAGAACGCGATCCGGACAGCCGAACAACGCCGCCCGGTAACGCTCGTGATCGACACGATCGAGGCGCTGCACCGGGCGAGCCCGCAGCCGAGCGGCATCGCGGCCTTCCAGAAGGAGTCGCCGCACGATTTGTTCAAGATTGCACGCTAAGGCCGGCGCTCTGGTCGAGAGCGCTCAATTGATTGCCCTGCGTGGGCGCCGCTTCGGTGCTGCAGCGGCGAGCTGTGCCAACCAAGCGACCGCATTCGGGGTGCGATGCCAGGTTGGGCCGCAATCCAAGACATAGTAGGTGGCCTCGTCCGGCCCGCCCATGGTGATGTAGCCGCTGTCCAACGATACCGGGCGCTTCTCGCCGGCGAGGATGGCAGGCACATGTTCATTGGCGGCGATGGCCTTCTTGGCGAGAGCGGCCGCTCGTTTGTCGGCCTCGCCGCCCTCGCGGAATGCAAGGAGAGCGCGGGTGTAGAGCCAGAACACGCCCGCATCGTCATCATAAGCGGTCATCAGCTCTTTGAGCGCACCGTCATCGCCGCGCTCGAGGAGGCAACCGAGTAGAGTGTAGCGGATCCCCTGATTGTCGTTCGGGTTCAGCCGGAGCATGTCCTGGAAATGGCCGATGGCGCCGTCGACATCGCCGAGCTTCAAGAGAGTGCTCGCCAAGCCGGCCCTGGCCCGCATGTAGGGCCGCGTTTCGAGAAAGCCCCAGAAGTGGCCAGCATACTCCTCGAAGCCATGGGGGCCGAGCGCCAGCTGACCGGCCTCCAGCCCCTTGGCATAGTAGTCGCGCGCCTCCTCGACCGACCGGGCGGCCTCCTCGGCCAGAAGCACGTAGGCATCGGCGCAAAGCGGCGAGATGCCGAGCGCCTTGCGGGCGAGGGCAATCCGCGCCCGCGAAGTGGTCTGCTCCCAGGCATCGTACATCATGTCCTGCGCCTTCTCCGTGGCGCTGTCACCGCGCTGCCCGCTGAGCGCCGCCAGGAAGCTCTCCATCGCGCGCCGGTCCGGCAGGACCGGCGAAGCGCCGGTCTTCGACGAGGTCTTGGCGGCAGCCTTCGCGCGTGGCTTCTTCGAGATTGGCATCTTTCCTCCTCTGCTTCATCCCGGGACCGGCATCAGCTCTTGGCTACGGGTTGGCCAACCGGTGCTGGGCAACGATGCGCGACACGGTTGGCTGGCTGACGTTGTAGAGGCGCGCCATCTCGGCGCCGGACTTGCGGCCGGTGATGACGCTCTCGGCGATCTCG
>DAITMG010000135.1:0-1233 GCA_036835265.1 Erythrobacter sp.
TGAGCCGCGCGCTGCCCGATGTGCGTGACGGTCTCAAGCCGGTCCATCGCCGGATTTTGTTTGCCAGCCAGGAAGGTGGGTTTGTTGCCGGGCGGCCATATCGCAAGAGCGCCAAGATCGTCGGCGACGTGATGGGCAATTATCACCCGCATGGCGATTCAGCGATCTACGATGCGCTGGCGCGGATGACGCAGGATTGGTCGATGCGGGTGCCGCTGGTCGATGGCCAGGGCAATTTCGGTTCCATGGACCCCGATCCGCCCGCCTCGATGCGCTACACCGAGGCACGCCTTGCCCGCGTCGCCAACACGCTGCTCGACGATCTCGACAAGGACACGGTCGATTTCGTCGACAATTACGACGGCTCGCGGCGTGAGCCGACGGTTATGCCGGCGCGGTTTCCCAACCTGCTGGTCAACGGCGCGGGCGGGATCGCGGTCGGCATGGCGACCAACGTTCCGCCGCACAATCTTGGCGAGGTCATCGACGGGTGTCTCGCCTTCATCGAGAACCCCGCGATCACCTCCGAAGAGCTGATCGAATACATTCCAGGCCCCGATTTCCCCACTGCGCCGCTGATCCTGGGCTCGGGCGGCGCTCGCTCGGCTTACACCACCGGGCGCGGCTCGATCATCATGCGCGCGCGCCACGAAATCGAGGAGCGGCGCGGCGACAGGCGCTCTATCGTGCTCACCACGATGCCTTATCAGGTCGGCAAGTCTGGCCTTGTCGAGAAGATCGCAGAGGCCGCCAAGGACAAGCGGATCGAAGGCATCTCCGATATCCGCGATGAGAGCTCGCGCGAGGGCGTGCGGGTCGTGATCGAATTGAAGCGCGACGCTTCGCCCGAAGTCGTGCTCAACCAGCTGTGGCGCTACTCGCCCGCGCAAAGCTCTTTCCCGGCAAACATGCTCGCGATCCGGGGCGGCCGGCCCGAGACCCTCACCTTGCGCGAGATCATCAAGAGCTTCATCGCCTTTCGCGAGGTGGTGATCACCCGCCGCACCAAATTCGAGCTCAACAAGGCGCGCGAGCGAGCGCATCTCTTGCTCGGGCTCGTGGTCGCGGTGTCGAACCTCGATGAAGTCGTCGCAATGATCCGCACCGCGTCCAACCCCGCCGAGGCGCGCGCGCGTCTTCTCGCACGGGAATGGCCGATCGGCGACATTGCCCAATACATCTCGCTGGTCGAGGCGATCGAGCCCAGCTCCGATGAAGCCGGCGGCACCTATC
>DAITMG010000136.1:0-1123 GCA_036835265.1 Erythrobacter sp.
CGCAATCGCTCGAACCCGAACTGACCGCGCTGCTCGTCACCTACCGCAATGCCGCAGGCGCGATGCGTGTGCCGACTATGATCAACCGCCAAAGTGCGCTGCAGGCCGCCGTCCCCGCGACCGAGACCGCACGCCTGCTCGATCTTCTCGGTGCGAGCCTCGAAGGCCTGAGGGTGTTCGCCTGGCTACTGGCGGCGACGGGCGGCCTTGCGATCCTTGTCGCGCTGGTCGGCATGGTGCGCAGCCGCGAGGGCGATCTGGCGTTGCTGCGCGTCATGGGTGCGAGCCGGGCGCAGGTGTTCGGCACCGTGCTGCTCGAAGGCGTGCTGATCGCGCTGGTCGGAACGGTGCTGGGCTGGATCACAGCGCACTGCCTGATCATGCTCGCCCGCGCAAATTTCCCGGCGCTGGCCGAGATCGGGCTCACCGCGTGGGCCCCGCTGCCCATGGAAGCGGCGGTAGCGGCCGCAGTCGTCGGCATCGGTGCGCTCGCCGCGCTTGTCCCTGCGCTTGCCGTCTACCGCCTCGATCCCGCCCACGTGCTCGCGCGGGCCAGCTAAAGATGACCAGAGAGGAATTTGCCGAAATGAGCTGGAAGGCGACCCTACTGCTCCTTGCTGCAGTGATCAGCATCAACGTGGGGCAGACGATCGCCGCCGCCGTGCAGGGGACCAAGCGCAACCCTGCCGTCATCGAGAGCGCCGCGCAGTCCTATGCCGCAGCGCAAGCCCCCGATTACAAGGCGGGCCGGGTGGTCGAGGACGTGTGGAAGCCCGCCGCTACGCCCCAGGGCGGGGTCTCGTGGAAGGTGCTCGAATCGACTGGCGAGACAACGCGCACCGATGCCGAGGGCTTCATCGTTTCCAAGCCAAGGTTTACCCCTCAGGTAAAGGCGCTCGCGGGCAAGCGGATCACCGTTGCCGGGTGGATGATGCCGCTGACCGCTGGACGCACCCAGAAGCATTTTGTGCTGCTCGGCTATCCGCCGGGCTGCCCCTTCCACTTCCACGCGGCGCCCAACCAGTTCATCGAGGTCTATGCCGACACCGCCTTCCCCACCAGCGAGACGCGGGTGTTCACGGTCAACGGAGTGCTGGAACTGACCGGATACGACGAGAGCGGG
>DAITMG010000137.1:0-1111 GCA_036835265.1 Erythrobacter sp.
GCCTTCGGGCGCTGCCCCGGCTTGCGGCCGAGGATTTTCCCGCGGGCTTTCGCGGCGGCGAGGCCTGATCGGACGCGTTCGCGCAGCAGGTCGCGCTCGAACTCCGCCAGCCCGGCGATCATGGTGGCCATCATGCGGCCGACCGAGGTCGAGAGATCGAAGGTCATGCCGTTCAGCGCGGCGAGCGACACGCGGTACGCTTCGAGATCGCGCAGCGTGTGCAGCAGGTCGATGGTGCTGCGTCCCCAGCGCGACAGCTCGGTCACGAGGATCACGTCGATCTCGCGGGCTTGGGCCAGGGCCATGACGCGTCGTCGCTCGGCGCGGTCGAGGCGTGCGCCGGAGGCGGTCTCGCGGAAGACGCCGACGATCTCGTAGTCGCTGCGCCCGGCGAAGGCGCGCAGGTCGCGCTCCTGCCGCTCGCAGGACTGGTCGGCTGTGGAGACGCGGGCGTACAGGGCGGCGCGCCGTCCCATTTGAACCCTCCCCGTCGGATGAAGCGCAAGCCGTTCTGTCATCATGCCCGCGTTCGGCATAATTGGACATTGCTCCAACTGGGACGGGTCTGGCCATGCCGCGGCGCGCCATCATCGACCGGGCGCGGCTCGACGCCATGCTCGCCCTGCCGGACGGCGAGGCGGAGGTCATCCGGCACTACACCCTGACGGCCGAGGACCTCGCGCATGTCGCGCGACGGCGGCGCGCCCACAACCGGTTCGGCTTTGCGCTGCAACTGTGCGCGCTGCGCTATCCTGGTCGAGCGATCCGCCCCGGAGAGCCCGTGCCCCAGAGGATCGTCGTCCATCTGTGCGAGCAGCTCGACATCGAGCCGAGCATCGCCGCCGACTACGCCACGCGCGCCCCGACGCGATACGAGCACCTCGACGCGATCCGCGCCGCCTTCGGCATTCGCGGGTTCGCCCAGCCCGACTTTCGGGAGATGTCGAGCTGGCTCCTGCCCGTCGCGCTGGCCACGACGCGCGGCGAAGCGGTGGTCGACACCCTCCTGTCCGAACTGCGCCGACGCAGCATCGCGGCGCCCGGGCCGACAGTGATCGAGCGGCTCGCATCTTCTGCGATGCTCCAGGCGGATCGCCATGTGGCGCAGATG
>DAITMG010000138.1:0-1111 GCA_036835265.1 Erythrobacter sp.
TGACTGCCCCCAGCCTTTCGACAAAACTCAACCGCGATGCGCCTGAGGCCAAGGACCGCTTCGCGCACAATCACGCGCTGGCGCAGCAGCTGCGCGCCGCCGTGGCTGAGGCTGCGCTCGGCGGGCCGGAAAAGCATCGCGAGCGGCATGTCTCGCGCGGAAAGCTGCTTCCCCGCGAGCGGGTCGAGCGGTTGCTCGATCCCGGCTCGCCTTTCCTCGAGATCGGGCAACTCGCGGCGAACGGCATGTACGAAGGGGACGTCAACGGTGCCTCGATCATCTGCGGCGTGGGGCGCGTTTCGGGTCGGCAGTGCATGATCGTGTGCAACGATGCGACCGTGAAGGGCGGCACCTATTACCCGATGACGGTCAAGAAGCACCTGAGGGCACAGGAGATCGCGCAGGAGAACCGCCTGCCGTGCATCTACCTCGTCGACAGCGGCGGGGCGAACCTGCCGCATCAGGCGGAGGTGTTCCCTGATCGCGATCACTTTGGGCGGATCTTCTTCAATCAGGCGAACATGAGCGCAGCTGGCATCCCGCAGATCGCCTGTGTGATGGGGTCCTGCACTGCGGGCGGCGCTTACGTCCCCGCGATGTCCGACGAGAGCGTGATTGTGCGGGGTCAGGGCACGATCTTCCTCGCCGGGCCGCCGTTGGTGAAGGCCGCGACGGGCGAGGAGATCACCGCTGAGGATCTGGGCGGCGGCGATCTGCACGCGAAGAAATCGGGCGTGGTCGATCACCTGGCCGAAAACGATGAGCACGCGCTCACAATCGTGCGCGATATCGTCAGCCACCTCGGCGCGAATACCGGCGCGGCAGCGGACATCGCCTTGAAAGAGCCGCGCCCACCCAAGTTCGATGCAGACGACCTCTACGCCCTCATCCCCGAGGACGTGCGCGCCCCCTATGACGTCAAGGAAGTGATCGCGCGGCTGGTCGACGGCAGCGAGTTCCACGAGTTCAAGGCGCATTACGGCTCCACGCTGGTCTGCGGCTTTGCCCACATCTGGGGGATGCCGGTCGCGATCCTTGCGAACAATGGCGTGTTGTTCTCGGAGAGCGCGCAGAAGGGCGCGCATTTCATCGAACTGGCCTGCCAGCGCCG
>DAITMG010000139.1:0-1107 GCA_036835265.1 Erythrobacter sp.
TGACCGCTGGAAGCGCTCCAATCTCACATCAAGCCGTCCAAAAACCTATAGCCGTCAAACCCTGGTCTCGGTAGATTGATGCGACAAGGGGAAGCATAGATGCTGATCGGATACATGCGCGTGTCGACGGGCGAACAAAGTCTCGACCTCCAACGCGACGCGCTCGATCGCGCTGGGTGCGAGCGGGTCTTCGACGATGTGTGCTCGGGACGCGCGACCGAGCGCCCAGGTCTCGGCAATGCGCTGGACATCGCCCGCGACGGCGACACGCTGGTCGTGTGGAAGCTCGACCGGATCGGGCGCTCGTTGCCGCATGTCGTCGGGCTTGTCGGCGATCTCCAGAAGCGTGGGGTCGGGCTGAAAGTGCTGACCGGCGATATCGACACCACGACCGCGGCGGGGCGACTGGTCTTCGGGATCTTCGCCACGCTCGCAGAATTCGAGCGCGACCTGATCTATGAGCGAACGATGGCGGGGCTGGCAGCGGCGCGCGCGCGTGGTCGCGCTGGGGGTCGGCCCCGCGTCATGACAAAGCAGAAGCTGAAAGCGGCGATGGCGTTGATGGCGGACCGCGATAATCCTGCGCGCGACGTCGCCGCGCAGCTCGGCATCTCGGTGTCCACGCTCTACGCCTATGTCGATGCAAAGGGACAGCCGCGCGAGCGCGCGAGCGAGTTGCTCGGCAAGCGTGCCGCCAAATCCGTGGCAGCGGCATAGGCCGAAGCGGTGCCGGTCAGCTTCCTCTCGGATGATCAGGCACAGCGCTATGGCCGCTTCGTTGGTGATCCCACCTCCGAGCAATTGACCCGTCATTTCCACCTTGATGACGCCGATCGCGCATTCATCGGCAGGCATCGCGGCGACCACAACCGCCTCGGCGTTGCGGTCCAACTCGGGTCACTTCGGTTGCTCGGCACCCTCCTCGAAGACCCTTCGCACATTCCGGCATCGGTCGCGCGCTTCGCCGGCGAGCAACTGGCGATCGCGGACACGACTGGATCGATGGCGCGATATTGCGCCAGCGAGGGGCGCTGGCGGCATGGCCCGCGCATTCGCGATCACTATGGCTATCGGCTCTTCTCCGATGCCGGAGTTACGTTCCGTTTG
>DAITMG010000140.1:0-1083 GCA_036835265.1 Erythrobacter sp.
CAGGCACAGGCCACCTTGGTTCGCCACGTCACCGCCCAGGCGTTCGCACAGGCGCGTGCCAAGCTTGCGCCCGGTGCGCTGCCGGCGCTCAACGACCATCTGATCAAGCTCGCCGAGGACGCCGGCCTGGTGCCCCGCTGGCACGGCCTGCGACGCATCGCGGTCGATGGCTCCTGCTTGCGTCTGGCCCTGCGCGCCAGCCATGTGCCGCGCGCGGCCAGCCGCGACATGCTGGCCTTGGGCTGCTACTTGCCCGATGCCCAGCTGATGCTCGCAGCCCAGCTCTACAGTGCGGGCTATGGCGAGCGCCAGGCGCTGTTCGAGCAGTTCGAGCGCTTCCGGACAGGCGACTTGCTGTTGCTCGATCGTGGCTATCCGTGCCGCTGGCTCGTCGCCGCGCTGCAGGGCAAGGCGATCGACTTCTGCATGCGCGTGGACGCTGCCCAGGGCGGCTTTGCTGCGGTTCGGGCGTTTCGCGCCTCCGGCCTCGCCGAGCAGATCGTGGAGCTGCCTGCGGCGGATGCGCAGGATGTCGCCGACTTCGAGTGCCCCGCCGGGCCGCTGCGTGTGCGTCTGGTCCGCCATGTCAACGCGAACGGCAGCGTGCGCATCCTCATGACCAGCTTGATGGACACCGAGCGATTTCCCGCGGCGTTGTTTGGTGAGCTCTACCACCAACGCTGGTCCATCGAAGAGGCCTTCAAGCGGCTCAAGCATCGGCTCAGCCTGGAACAGGTGAGCGGCTTGAGCCACCTTGCCGTGCAGCAGGACTTCGCCGCCAAGGTGCTGTGCGACAACCTCGCTGCGCTCGCCAGCTCCAACGCACGCAGCGCCGCGCAACTGCCCGCTCATCGCCGGATCAACCGCGCCTACGCGAGGACCGCGCTCAAGCCGTTGATCCCGGTCCTGTTGCTTGGGCTCGCTACGGCAGCGATGCTGAAAGAGGCCTTGAAGCTGATCGGCTCGCAGACCTACAAGCACAGGCCCGGACTATCCAAACCTCGACCGCCGAGGACGAAGCCGCATCCGGCGTTGAGCCTAAAGGCGTGCTGAGGGTGGGCGGGCTTAACTTCGGTGGATTGG
>DAITMG010000141.1:0-1080 GCA_036835265.1 Erythrobacter sp.
TCACCCCCGATGTGAAGGAGTATCTCTGGACCGCGCTGACCTCGCTCGCCTCGGCGCCGATCGGCGAGCGCACCATCACCGGCCTCGCTGTCCTGCTGCAATCGACCGACCTGAAGCAGGCCCTCAGACCCTATTGCCTGGGCGGCCCCTATGGGCGGCTTCTCGATGCCGAGATCGAGGATCTGGGCGAGGCCCCGGTGCAGGCTTTCGAGATCGAGGGGCTGGTCGGCACGGGCGCGGCCCCGGCGGTGCTGGCCTATCTCTTCCACCGGATCGGCGACCGTCTCGATGGTCGGCCGACGCTTCTGATCATCGATGAAGGCTGGCTCGCGCTCGACGATGAGGGCTTTGCGGGACAGCTGCGCGAATGGCTGAAGACGCTGCGGAAGAAGAATGCCTCCGTCATCTTCGCCACGCAGTCGCTGAGCGACATCGACGGCAGCGCCATCGCGCCCGCGATCATCGAGAGCTGCCCGACCCGGCTTCTGCTGCCGAACGAGAGGGCGATCGAGCCGCAGATCACGGCCATCTATCGGCGCTTCGGCTTGAATGATCGCCAGATCGAGATCCTGGCGCGGGCGACGCCGAAGCGCGACTATTATTGCCAGTCGCGCCGCGGCAACCGGCTGTTCGAGCTGGGCCTGTCCGAAGTGGGCCTCGCGCTCTGCGCGGCCTCCTCAAAATCCGATCAGGCCGCCGTCGATCGCCTTCTGGCCGAGCATGGCCGCGCGGGCTTTCTGGCCGCCTGGCTGCGCCATCGCGGCGCGGACTGGGCGGCGGACCTGATCGCGCACCTTCCCAACCTCACCCCCGGACCCGAGGCCATGGCGCCGGAGGATCCGGACCATCCCCAGACAAAGGAGACCTGACCATGACCCGCACTCCCATCACCCGCTTTGCCGGGGCCTCCATGCTCGCGCTGGTGCTCGCCGCGCCCGTGGCCCTGTCGCCGATCCTGGCGAGCCCGGCCCATGCCTTCTTCGGCTTCGGCCGCATCGTCTATGACCCGAGCAACTATGCCCAGAATGTTCTGACCGCCGCGCGCACGCTCGAGCAGATCAACAACCAGATCCAGCAGCT
>DAITMG010000142.1:0-1026 GCA_036835265.1 Erythrobacter sp.
CTCAAGCAGCGAAGCGGTAGCGCCGATCACAACGCGCTCAAGCAGCGCAGCGGTAGCGCTGCCTTAGAGCGCGCCGAAGGTCCAGCCTTCGGTCCAGGCGATCTCGGCGGTGAGGAAGCGCGGGGTCCAGCGGCGCTCTTCGCGCGCGGCTCGGCGCAGCCAGGCGGCGGTCAGCAGCGCGTCGGAGGAATGATCGTCGATCGTGCCGGTCTGGTCGATCGGCGCGCTGCCGAGCGCGCGCAGCGCATCGTTGAGGTCGGCATAGGTGAGCAGCTTGGTGCGTGCGCCGCGGCCCTCGTTGCGCAAGGCGGCGGCTTCTTTCGCGGCGAGCCCGGTGTAGATCTCTACCAGCAGCGAGCCGCCCGCCATGTGCCGGCGCGCAGGGATCGGGTCGACCGGCCAGACCGGCAGGCGCCCGCGCAATTGGTGGAGCATTCGCATGCCGGTGAGCGAGCTCTTGCCGACCTGCGCTGCGCCCACGAGGTTGAAATTGCTGACCGGGCGGCAGCCTTGCGCGCGCTGGGCGACCTCGGCGATGCGAAAGCGGCCCTCGCGGGTGATTGCATTGTGGGAGAGAAACCGGTCGCCGACATGTTCCTTGGAGTGGCGGAAATAGCGCGCAGCATCGAGGTGTGCGAGAAAGCTGTGGGCGCCCAGATCGGGATCGGAATCGCAGATCTCGTCGATCAATGCCCACAGCTTGCTGGCCGAGCGCGGTGTGCGCTCCCAGCCGGGGAAGAACGCGCCCGCATCCTGATAGGGCAGGCTTATCCCGAGATCGGCGCCGACCAGCGTGTTGGGCGGCAGATCGTCGCGCAACAGCGCCATGATCTCGCCGCGCGACCACCCGCCGGGTGGCGGATCGACCAGCACCGGCGGGCCGCCTTCGGCGAGCGCGACGGCAAGCGCGATCCCGCGGTGGCGCTCGCCGCGCGCGCCCGACCAGTCGAGCGCGAGAAAATGGTCGAACTCACGCATCCTTGCGTCCTAACGCTGCGCTGCTTGAGGACGGATTTCCTTGTCCTA
>DAITMG010000143.1:0-1023 GCA_036835265.1 Erythrobacter sp.
CCAGGACTGATTCGTCGCTGAGGGTAAGATAAGGCGAGCAAGGAAGTTGAAGGAACATGCTGGCCAAATGGCGGGCGGTGTGATTGTTCGAGCGGCGATGAATCGCCACGTTTTCCCCTATCCCGCCCGGCAACATTTGCTCAAGACGGTGCGTCTGGAGCTGATCGAGTCCGACGAGTTGGCTCGTTGGAACGAGTTGATCGAGCGCCACCACTACCTGCACAACGCGGTTCTGGTGGGCGAGGTGCTGCGCTACGTCGCGCGCGATCAGGAGGGCCGCTGGATCGCGTTGCTCGGCTACAGCAGCGCGAGCCTGCATCTTCGAGTGCGTGACGAATGGCTGGGCTGGAGCGCGGAGCAACGCGAACGCCGCCTGCGTTTGATCACCCAAAACAGCCGTTTTCTCATCCTGCCCGGCGTGGACTGCCCGAATCTCGCCAGCCGCCTGCTCAAGCTCGGCCGTCAGAGCCTCGCGCGCGATTTTCCCCGGGTGCACGGCCACCCGGTCGTCCTGGTCGAGACCTTCGTCGATCCGCGCCATTATCGGGGAACCTGTTACCAGGCGGCCGCTTGGCAGGCGCTGGGCCGCACCGCCGGCTGGGCGCGAGCGGGCAAAGACTACTACCAAAAACACGAACACCCCAAGGAGCTCTGGGTGCAGCCGCTGGACTCCCGCGCGCGCGAGTGGCTGCGAGCGGAGAGCCTGCCCGCGGCGCTGATCTGCGGCGAACGCGTCCCGCCTCCGCGCAACCGTCTCCCGCTCAAGGCGCTCAGCTCCCTCATCGACGTCTTCGCGCAACTGCCCGACGCGCGCCGCCGCGCGGGCACCCGCCACCGCCTCGACACCGTCCTGGCCTGCGCGGCGCTCGGCGCGTTGGCCGGTGGCCGCACCCTGGCCGACCTCGCGGCGATCTGCGGCGAGCTGCCCCAGACCCAACTGCGAGCGCTGCGCGCCTGGCAACACCCGCGCACCGGCCGGCGCGAAGCCCCGAGCGAGACCACCTTCCAACGCACCCTCAGCCG
>DAITMG010000144.1:0-1016 GCA_036835265.1 Erythrobacter sp.
CGGCACTCGACAGGTTACCGGGCGCGGGCAAGAGGATCATCTCCTGCGCCACCTGCGCATCGATGATCTCGCCCTCGCCGCGCGCCTTGGCGGTGCGCAGGGCGCTCTCTGCGCGGCCGCGCCAAGCTGCGTAACCCTCGCCTGATGCGCGCTCGGCGACACCGAAGCTTGCGCTGAGGCGGATATGGGCGCCGAGCCCTTCGATCGGCGTGCGCGCGAGCAAGCTGCGCAGGCGTTGCGCGATCCCGGCGCCCGCGCCTTCGCCCGCACCTTCGCCCGCACCGGAGCCAGAACCTTTGACGGGCTGGCGCAGGATGATCACGAACCCCTCGCCGGGGATGATCCCGACCTCATCGGCGGCAACCGGGATACGGGTCGTCCCGGTCCGCAAGCCGCGGCGTAGCACCTGCGCCACCTGCTCGATCGCGGCTTGCCGGGCGGCTTCCCCCACGATGTGTTTGACTGCGGCGAGGCTGTCGATCTCGGCGCGCAGCATGATGTCGCCGCCGCGAGAGGGGGCTTCCTCATCGACCCGCGTTTCGCCGGATGTGCTGCCGTGCGCGGCGCGATCCTGCGAGCGGCGCCAATGCTCGACCAAGGCGTTGCGTGATCGATCGCCCGCATCCATGGCGCGCGTGCCGCGCATCCCCGCAGCGAGCCGCGCGATCGGCCTTGCGAGCATGGCTCCCATCACGAAGGCACAGCCAAGCAGCCCGGCAAGGACCCATGGATCAAGAGATATGCTGCTGCCCGTATCCACCGCGCCCCTGCCCCTGCTGTGCCCCTGCTGTGTCCCCATGCGGGACATCGATCAAGCTCCGCTCTTGGCGTCGGATTGGCTCGATCTGAGGGGGTTTTCGCAAGGGTTGGTTAAGACGGCGTAAAGCGCTTCACCGTCGAGATGGGGGAAGGGCGCAGGCCGGCCTCGTGCGCGCTGTGCATCCGCGCTAACGCCCGGCTCAGACGTTGGCGGCCCGAGCCTTCTCGGCCCGAGCCTTTTCAGCCCGAGCCTTTTC
>DAITMG010000145.1:0-1011 GCA_036835265.1 Erythrobacter sp.
TGCCGCAAAAGGATGGCGACTACCTCTACTGGAGCGAATTCGAGGAAGGCGCGCAATACAGGAAATACTATCGCAAGCCGCTGGGCGCACCTGCAGATGCCGATGGAACGCTGATCCTCGATGAAAATGCGCTTGCCGAGGGGCTCGAATATTTTAGCCTGGGTGCGTTCAGCATCAGCCAGAACGGGCGCTATCTGGCCTACACCACCGACACCAACGGGTCCGAACGCTACACCGCGCGCATCAAGGATCTCGATACGGGCGAACTGCTCGCCGACGAGATCACCAACCTGCGCGGCGGCCTCGCCTGGGTCGCCGGTGATACAGCGCTGGTCTACACCCCCTCGACGCCGGAATGGCGCTCGCTCGAGGTCAAGCTCCACCGGATCGGGGCGCCAAACGACAGCGATGTCACGCTCTACGAAGAGCAGGACCAGAGCTTCTCGGTCGGCTTTGGCCTCAGCGCGCAGGACGATTATCTCATCATCGGCACGGGCGACAACGAGACGAGCGAAGTGCGCTTTGTGTCCGCTGCCGACCCCACCGCCCCGCTGACGCTCATCAAGCCGCGCGAGAAGGGCGTCGAATACAGCGTCGACATCCGAGAGGGCGAGCTGTGGGTGTGGACCAATGACGACCACCTCAATTTCCGCCTCGCCAAGGCGCCGCTCGATGCGCCTGCCAACTGGCAGACGGTGATCGCGGGATCCGATGAATTCTACCTCACCGGGTTCGATCTGTTCGAAGGCTTTTTCGTCACCGAAGGGCGCCTGGACGGGCTCGATCAGGTCCAGATCCGGCAATATGGCTCGCCGCAGGCGATCAAGCCGATCGCCTTCCCCGAAGAGAGCTACAGCGCCGGGCTCTCGAACAACCCCGAATACGATCAGACCAAGCTGCGCCTCGCTTACGAGAGCATGATCACCCCTGACACCGTCTATGATTACGACGTCGCCAGCGCGACACTCGAACAGCTCAAGCAGCAGGAGATCCCGAGCGGCTACAACCGCG